>NZ_VFNP01000001.1:1329347-1994020 GCF_006715635.1 Streptomyces sp. SLBN-118 | reverse complement strand
GCTCGTCCAACCCGTCGGGGCGGCACTGGCGTTGTCGTTGTCGGCCTTGATCTGCGCATATCTGTTCACGGGCCTTCGTCGCAGCGCCCGTTGGTGATCATGATCGACCGGGACTCGGCGATCTGTCCACAACTCCCTTGAGGTCGCCCGTTTCCTTCCGATAAGGCGTCAATTGCGAGGCCAGCGCCGATCACCCTTTCGTGTGCTTTTCACCAAAGACCTCAAGGGCCGCCGGAGCCACGCCGACAAAGGATGCGTGAGTACCCTTGCGCACACCATGATGACCGCCGCCCGCCCCGCCGAGTCCGGCCTCGCCGGCCCGGGCGAACTCGACCGATACCCCTACGCGGAGGCACCTGTCGCCGACCGCGTCGGCCCCCCGTCCTGGGAAGGCGCCGACGCCGAGTTGGGCCGGGTCGGCCGCCGCGCGGCAGGCAGCCGGGGCCGCGGACTGCACGGCCAACTCGTCCAGCAGCTCGGCCAGATGATCGTTTCGGGCGACTTGGGAGCCGACCGCCCGCTCGTCCCGGAGGAGATCGGCCAGCGCTTCGAGGTCTCTCGCACCGTCGTGCGGGAGTCGCTGCGGGTCCTCGAGGCCAAGGGCCTGGTCAGCGCCCGCCCCAATGTCGGCACCCGGGTCCGTCCGGTCAGCGACTGGAACCTGCTGGACCCCGACATCATCGAGTGGCGCGCGTTCGGCCCCCAGCGCGACGACCAGCGCCGGGAGCTGAGCGAGCTGCGCTGGACCATCGAGCCGCTTGCCGCCCGCCTCGCCGCGGGTCACGGCCGTGAGGATGTCCAGCAGCGGCTCGTCGACATGGTCGAGATCATGAACCACGCCCTCACTCAGGGTGACGGAATCACCTTCTCGCGGGCGGACGCCGAGTTCCATTCCCTCCTCATCCAGCTCGCGGGCAACCGCATGCTGGAGCACCTCTCCGGGATCGTCTCCGCGGCCCTCCAGGTCTCCGGCGGCCCGGTCACCGGCTGTGACCGCCCCACCGAGGCATCCCTCGCTCATCACGCACGGATCGCCGACGCTCTCGCGAGTGGCGACGCGCACGCCGCGGAATCGGCCATGCGTCAACTGCTCACCGTCCACCCGGAAGTGGAGCGAGTCGTTCCCGCGCCGCGCGAGCACTGAGCGCGGGGGCGGGACGCGGCCAGGAAGCACGGAGGCGTACGCATCGCATGTCGCCGGATTCCACGGGATCCGGCGGCACGATTGTGTGGTGAACACCCCATCTGGCCGTTTCGTCGCGAATGAGGTGTGACTCGGGCCACGTGGATTGGGCGTAACACTCCTCGAAACAGCGCGATGACCTAAGAGGTGACAGCCGAGGAGGGAATACAGCCGCCATTCAGCGCGCTGTGCAAATCCGAGGTTCAGCCCGCGCCGCCGGCACATCCGCAGCCGGTTGGTCGTCGGTTCCGGCCCGATCATGGGCGGGGCCGGAAGCCGTTTCCATCGTTCCGAGAGGTTGTTCGTGTCGGCCAGCACATCCCGTACGCTCCCGCCGGAGATCGCCGAGTCCGAGTCTGTGATGGCGCTCATCGAGCGGGGAAAGGCTGATGGGCAGATCGCCGGCGATGACGTGCGTCGGGCCTTCGAGGCTGACCAGATTCCGCCAACCCAGTGGAAGAATGTTCTGCGCAGCCTCAACCAGATCCTCGAGGAAGAGGGTGTGACGCTGATGGTCAGTGCCGCGGAGTCGCCAAAGCGCGCCCGCAAGAGCGTCGCAGCGAAGAGCCCGGCAAAGCGCACCGCCACCAAGACCGTCGCGGCCAAGACCGCCACGGCCAAGACCGTCGCGGCCACCGCGGCGCCGACGGCCGAGACCGTCGACGTCCAGGCCGACGAAGAGGTCACGGCAACCGCGCCTGCCAAGAAGACGGCCGCCAAGAAGACGGCGGCCAAGAAGACGGCGGCGAAGAAGACCGCCGCCAAGAAGACCGTGGCCAAGAAGACCACGGGCAAGAAGGACGCCGACGAGGCCGCCGAGGGCGAAGAGCCGCTCGACGAGGTCCAGCCCGGTGGCAAGGGCGAAGAGGAAGAGGCCGAGGGCGAGAGCAAGGGCTTCGTCCTCTCCGACGACGACGAGGACGACGCGCCCGCCCAGCAGGTCGCCGTCGCCGGTGCCACCGCCGACCCGGTCAAGGACTACCTCAAGCAGATCGGCAAGGTTCCCCTCCTCAACGCCGAGCAGGAGGTCGAGCTCGCCAAGCGCATCGAGGCCGGTCTGTTCGCCGAGGACAAGCTCGGGAACTCCGACAAGCTCGCGCCGAAGCTGAAGCGCGAGCTGGAGATCATCGCCGAGGACGGCCGCCGCGCCAAGAACCACCTGCTGGAGGCCAACCTCCGCCTGGTCGTCTCGCTGGCCAAGCGCTACACCGGCCGCGGCATGCTCTTCCTGGACCTGATCCAGGAGGGCAACCTCGGTCTGATCCGCGCGGTCGAGAAGTTCGACTACACCAAGGGCTACAAGTTCTCCACGTACGCCACCTGGTGGATCCGTCAGGCGATCACCCGCGCCATGGCCGACCAGGCCCGCACCATCCGTATCCCGGTGCACATGGTCGAGGTCATCAACAAGCTCGCGCGTGTGCAGCGCCAGATGCTCCAAGACCTGGGCCGCGAGCCCACCCCGGAGGAGCTGGCCAAGGAACTCGACATGACCCCCGAGAAGGTCATCGAGGTCCAGAAGTACGGCCGCGAGCCGATTTCGCTCCACACCCCCCTCGGCGAGGACGGCGACAGCGAGTTCGGTGACCTGATCGAGGACTCCGAGGCGGTCGTGCCGGCCGACGCGGTCAGCTTCACGCTTCTGCAGGAGCAGCTGCACTCGGTGCTCGACACCCTGTCCGAGCGCGAGGCGGGCGTGGTGTCCATGCGCTTCGGTCTCACCGACGGTCAGCCGAAGACCCTCGACGAGATCGGCAAGGTCTACGGCGTGACGCGTGAGCGCATCCGTCAGATCGAGTCGAAGACCATGTCGAAGCTGCGCCACCCGTCGCGTTCGCAGGTGCTGCGCGACTACCTCGACTAGGTCGCGGCGCTGCGCAAGAAGCCGTAGAAGTACGCCGGCAAAGGGCCCGGATCCCGTCCAGGAACCGGGCCCTTCGTCGTGTTCGCGGGTGCGGGTGGGCGCGAGGTGGCTGACTCTGAGTGGAATTCCTACAACGCAGAGTCAGGAGGCCGCATGCGTCGTTCCCTCGCCCGAGCCCTGACCGGGGCGCTGTCGCTTGTCACCGCGGCGGCAGTGGCGCCCTTGACATCGCCCGTCCCCGCCGGTGCCGACAGTGTGGTCATCGGCGGCTATCCGATCATCGCCACCCAGGCTCCATGGGTCGTCGCACTCGCCAGCCGTGACCGGTTCGGGGGAACGCGCGCCGGTCAGTTCTGCGGTGGTGTGGTGGTGGCGCCGACAAAGGTGATGACCGCCGCCCACTGTCTGAGCCGGACCGTGCTCGGCCAGGAGGTGAAAGAGGTCCGGGATCTGCGGGTCATCTCGGGTCGCTCGGAGCTGCTCGGCACCGAGGGCCGGGAGATCGCGATCAGCGACAGCTGGGTCGCTCCGGGGTACAACCCGCTCACCAACAGTTCGGACATGGCGGTGCTGACGCTGGCCGAGGCGCTGCCCGCATCGCAGGTGATCCCTCGGGCGGGCGCCGGTGATCCGGCGTACGAACCGGGCACGAGCGCCACCGTCTACGGCTGGGGCGATACGAGAGGCGATGGCAGCTATGCCTCATCGCTCCGGGCCGCGCAGGTGAGCGTGCTCCCGGACCAGGCCTGCGGACAGGCCTACCCAGGCGGTCTCGGCGGGCGCTACGTGGCCGCCACGATGCTCTGCGCAGGAGACACCGGCGGTGGCAAGGACGCCTGTCAGGGGGACAGCGGAGGGCCGCTGGTGGCCCGCGGGATGCTCATCGGCCTGGTCTCCTGGGGCAGCGGCTGCGGGCGGGCGGGCAGCCCCGGGGTGTACACCCGGATCTCGGCGGTGGCCCTGCCGTCGGACTGAGGCCGGCAAAGGACCGCCGCCGCGGTCACGGTATGAGAGCGGGCGGCCGCCCCTGGTGTTCAGGGGCGGCCGCCCGTCGACCGGTCCGGGACCGGCCCTTGGCTCGTCGTGGGATGCGAGGTGTCAGTGTTCCTCTTCACCGGCAGCGGCCGGGACGGCCGTGAGTCGGTCGGTCTCATCCTGTATTTCCGCGGCGATCTTCTTGAGTTCCGGCTCGAACTTGCGCCCGTGGTGGGCACAGAAGAGCAGTTCACCGCCGCTTGTCAGGACGACGCGCAGGTACGCCTGGGCGCCGCAGCGGTCGCAGCGGTCTGCGGCCGTCAGGGGGCTCGCGGGGGTCAGAACAGTAGTCACGTCGCCTCTTCTCTAGCTCGACGAGCTGTCGTACCAGGGTCAACATCCAACCAGGCCGAAAACGTTCCCGCTCGTGGCATTTCCTCGAAACTTCTTGTCAAGGTGGCTGTCTGCTGCCGGTTGGCGGCGAATGAGCCGTATTGCTTCGCTCTACGGATTTCGCGTTGCTTGTCTCGTTTGGCCCTCCCGGCTGGGTTGCCGGTTGTTCATGAGGACGTGCCCGGAGCCTAAATGGTTCATGCCTGGAAGGGAACGTGATGTGCACGTCACTCCATCGAGGGATCGAACACCTATACGACACTGGACTAGCATGAGAAATCACGAGGGTGGCGTTACATCGGCTCTACCAGGCCTCGGTACCCTCTGACCGGCGACCGACGCCGAGCCTTTACCCCACCGGGCCACATCTCAAATTCAGCGAGGAGCGAACCGCGTGACCGCCGAAACGTCCGTGCCGTCCAGTGCGGTACTGACCGCAGACCGTGACGGGTCCAATTACACCGCGCGGCACCTGCTCGTACTCGAGGGGCTCGAGGCGGTCCGCAAGCGCCCCGGAATGTACATCGGGTCCACCGACAGCCGCGGCCTGATGCACTGCCTCTGGGAAATCATCGACAATTCCGTCGACGAGGCACTGGGGGGCCACTGCGACCACATCGAGGTGATCCTCCACGAGGACGGATCCGTCGAGGTCAAGGACAACGGCCGGGGCATCCCCATCGACAAGGAGCCCAAGACCGGCCTGTCCGGTGTCGAGGTCGTGATGACGAAGCTGCACGCCGGCGGCAAGTTCGGCGGCGGTTCGTACGCGGCGTCCGGCGGTCTGCACGGGGTGGGCGCGTCCGTCGTCAACGCCCTCTCGGCCCGCCTGGACGTAGAGGTCGACCGCAGCAGCGCGACGCATATGATCAGCTTCCGGCGCGGGGTCCCCGGCATCTTCACCGAGTCGGGCCCGGACGCCCCCTTCGACCCCGCGAACGGGCTGCTCAAGGGCAAGCGCGTCCCGAAGACCCGTACCGGCACGCGCGTGCGGTACTGGGCGGACCGGCAGATCTTCCTCAAGGACGCCAGGCTCTCCCTGGACCACCTCCACCAGCGTGCCCGCCAGACCGCCTTTCTGGTACCCGGCCTGACCATCGTCGTCCGTGACGAGCGGGACCTGGAGGGAGAGGGCAAGAGTGAGGAGACCTTCCGCTTCGACGGCGGCATCAGCGAGTTCTGTGAGTACCTGGCCCAGGACAAGGCCGTGTGTGACGTGCTGCGGCTGACCGGACAGGGCCACTTCAAGGAGACCGTCCCGGTCCTCGACGACCGCGGCCACATGACCCCCACCGAGGTCACCCGGGAGCTCGGCGTCGACATCGCCCTGCGCTGGGGCACGGGCTACGACACCACCCTGAAGTCGTTCGTGAACATCATCGCCACCCCCAAGGGCGGCACCCATGTGACCGGCTTCGAGCGCTCCGTCACCAAGACGATGAACGAGGTGCTGCGCTCCACCAAGCTGCTGCGCGTCGCCGAGGACGACATCGTCAAGGACGACGCCCTGGAGGGCCTCACCGCCGTGGTCACGGTCCGGCTGGCCGAGCCGCAGTTCGAGGGCCAGACCAAGGAGGTCCTCGGCACCTCGGCGGCCAACAGGATCGTGGCCAATGTCGTAGCCAAGGAACTCAAGGCCTTTCTGACCTCCACCAAGCGGGACGCCAAGGCGCAGGCTCGAGCGGTGCTGGAGAAGGCCGTCGCCGCGGCCCGCACCCGCATCGCGGCCCGCCAGCACAAGGAGGCGCAGCGCCGGAAGACGGCGCTGGAGACCTCCTCGCTGCCGGCCAAGCTCGCCGACTGTCGCAGCGACGACGTGGAGCGCAGTGAGCTCTTCATCGTCGAGGGAGACTCCGCGCTCGGCACCGCCAAGCTCGCCCGGAACAGCGAGTTCCAGGCGCTGCTTCCGATCCGCGGCAAGATCCTCAACGTACAGAAGTCGTCCGTTTCGGACATGCTCAAGAACGCGGAGTGCGGCGCGATCATCCAGGTCATAGGAGCCGGGTCCGGCCGTACCTTCGACATCGACGCCGCGCGCTACGGCAAGATCGTCCTGCTTGTCGACGCCGATGTCGACGGCGCCCATATCCGCTGTCTGCTGCTCACGCTCTTCCAGCGCTATATGCGGCCGATGGTGGAGGCGGGCCGGGTGTTCGCCGCGGTGCCGCCGCTGCACCGTATCGAGCTGGTCCAGCCCAAGAAGGGCCAGGACAAGTACGTGTACACCTACTCCGACAGCGAACTGCGCCAGACCCTGCTGGAGTTCCAGCGCAAGGGGGTCCGCTTCAAGGACTCCATCCAGCGCTACAAGGGCCTTGGCGAGATGGACGCCGATCAGCTCGCGGAGACCACCATGGATCCGCGTCACCGCACCCTGCGCCGGATCAACATCGGCGACCTGGAGTCCTCCGAGCAGATCTTCGACCTGCTCATGGGCAATGAGGTCGCGCCCCGCAAGGAGTTCATCACCAGCTCCGCGGCGACGCTGGACCGCTCGCGGATCGACGCCTGACGACGGCCCCACCCGGGGGTGGAGCCCGTGGCTCCACCCCCGGTCCGATCCCGGGTCCGGCTCCTCCTCCGTAGCATCGGGGGTGACGGAGGGGGATCTGACGTGCGAAGCAGCAAGTTGACGGTGTGGCCGACGCGGGAAGCACTGTCCCGCCTCGGCGTACCGCGCGTCCGCATCGCCCTCGACATCGCGGTGTTCGCCGGCCTTGCGGCCTTGGCGGTGTACAGCGCGTACGACTCGAAGGTCTTCCACGGCTGGGGCACGATGCTCCCGCCGCTGGGTCTGCTCTGCTGCGCCGCGGCAATCCTCGGCTTCCACCGAACGACCCTCGCCAACAGGCTGGGACCGTCGCTCGGACTGGTCGCCGCCGTCGCGGCCTTCGGAGCGGGGGCGTACATCGCCGGGGCAGGGGCTCCCGCGACGGTGCTGTGGATCTCGGCCTCCGTCATGGCGGTGGAACGCCTCCCGCTCTTCGCAGGGCTGGGCAGCGTGGCGGTGATGTCCATCGGCTTCGTGCTCGCCGACGACAGTGAGTTCGGGGCCTACTTCACCATCGCCGCGGTGCTGCTGGGCGGGTACTCACTGCGGATCGATGCCCAGGCGCGGGGTGCCGGATTCCGGCTGCTGGCCCAGGAACGGGCCGCCCGCGAGGCCGAGGCGACATCCGCGGCCCTCGCCGAACGGGCACGTATCGCACGGGAGATCCACGACGTCCTCGCGCACAGCCTCTCGGCGCAGCTCGTTCACCTGGAGGCGGCCCGGCTCCAGATCGAGCGCGGACCGCAGGGGCCGTTTCGGGAACAGATTCTGGAACGGGTGGTGGCGGCCCGGGTGATGGCCCGCGAGGGGCTCGCCGAGACCCGGCAGGCGCTCTCCGCGCTGCGCGGCGAGATGGCTCCCGTAGAGGACTACTTGCGCGAGCTCGCCGCCGCGGACGGAGCGGAGACGCAGGTGACGGGGGAGCGGCGGCAGCTGACAGCCGAGGCCTCGCAGGCGGTACGGCGCGTGGCGCAGGAGGCGCTGACGAACGTGCGCAAGCACGCGCCCGGCGCCAAGGTGCGCATCCTGCTCGCCTACGAGAAGGATGAAGTGGCCCTGGAAGTACGGGACTCGGGCGCCGGCACGCACGGCGGTGAACTCGCGGCATCCGGTGGCGGGTACGGTCTGCTGGGGATGCGCGAACGGGCCGAACTGCTCGGCGGCACCCTGGAAGCACGACCCGAGAGAGAGGGCTTCGTAGTGCGGCTGCGGGTGCCGGCGTGACGGCGCAGAACGCCAGAGTGATCGTCGTCGACGACCAGGCGGTCGTGCGCGAGGGGATTGTGATGCTCCTCGGGCTGCTGCCCGGCATCGAGGTCGTCGGCTCGGCCAAGGATGGCGAGGAGGCGGTCGCCCTCGTCGCCGAACTCGCCCCCGACGTCGCTCTGATGGATCTTCGGATGCCCCGTTGCGACGGCGTCGAGGCGACCCGCCGCATCCGCAGCGAACACCCGGGCACCCAGATCGTCGTGCTCACCACCTATGCCGACGACGACTCGCTGTTCCCCGCGCTGCGGGCGGGAGCGCGCGGCTATCTCACCAAGGACGCCGGCGGTGACGAGATCGTCCGGGCCATCCAGGACGTCATGGCAGGTCGCGCCGGGCTCTCACCGGTCGTCCAGCAGCGGCTGCTCGAGCAGGTCACATCCGCGCCCGAACCGGCCGGGCCGAGGCTGCCCGACGGACTGACCGCGAGGGAGGGCGAGGTGCTGACCCTGATCGCGGAGGGGCTCACCAACGCCGACATCGCGCGCAAGCTGCACATTTCCACGGCCACCGTGAAGACCCACATCAACAATCTCTTCTCGAAGACCGGTATCCACGACCGCGCTCAGGCGGTGCGGTACGCCTACCGGGAAGGTCTTGCGCAGCCACCCGGGTCGGGCATCACCTGATGGGGTGAAGACCGGCGGGAGAAGAGTCCGGGATCTTCCCGCTCTGTC
The DNA here is from genome assembly GCF_006715635.1 of Streptomyces sp. SLBN-118. Taxonomy (NCBI): domain Bacteria; kingdom Bacillati; phylum Actinomycetota; class Actinomycetes; order Kitasatosporales; family Streptomycetaceae; genus Streptomyces; species Streptomyces sp. SLBN-118. The sequence goes on along the minus strand of NZ_VFNP01000001.1, from coordinate 1,985,111 downwards.
CATCCTTGTGCATGCGGCCGAAACGGTTCGCTGTGTGTAAGGAGAGCTGACAGGTGGAGAAGCCCGAACGGCGGGACGCCGCGACGGTACGGCTTGAGGACCCGTGGTACGACGCCCTGGCTTCCGGCTGGGGGGAGTTGGACGGCACGGGCGCCCCAGCCCCCGTCGCGTCGGCCGGACCCGCACTCCCCGAGCGTGGACCGAGCGCCGCCGACATCTATCTGGACGTGCAGCGCAGCGCCGCCTTCCAGGAGGTGCGCCGCCGCTACCGCAGGTTCGTGATTCCAGCCGTCCTCGCCTTTGTCGCCTGGTACTTGGCGTATGTCGTCGCAGCGACGACCGCGCCGGAGCTGATGGCAAGGCCGGTGGCGGGAGCGGTGAATACGGCGATGGTCGCCGGGCTCGGTCAGTTCCTCACCACCTTCCTGTTGACCTGGGCGTACGCACGGCATGCGCGCCTGCACCGGGACCGGGCGGCCCTCGATCTGCGCTGGGACACACAGGAGTTGACGCGGGGGGCCGGGCGTTGAGCGGCCACCACCAGACTCTGGCGCTGCTGCTGTTCAGCGCGTTCATCGCGGTCACGCTCGGTATCACCACCTGGGTGAGCCGGAACAGGCGTGGCTCGGCTGAGGAGTTCTACGCGGGCGGGCGGCTGTTCTCCCCCCTGGAGAACGGGTTCGCCATTGCAGGCGACTACATGTCCGCCGCCTCTTTCCTTGGTATCTCCGGGCTCATCGCCCTCTACGGCTACGACGGAATGCTCTACTCCGTCGGCTTCCTGGTCGCCTGGCTGGTCGTCCTGCTGCTGGTGGCCGAACTCGTCCGCAACTGCGGCCGGTTCACGCTCGCGGACGTCCTTGCCTCCAGGATGAGCGAACGCCCCGTGCGTATCGCCGCGGGAACTTCTTCGGTCACCGTGTCCGTTCTCTATCTGGTGGCGCAGATGGTGGGGGCCGGCAGCCTGGTCGCGCTGCTGCTGGGCGGTACGAGCGAAGCCGCACGCTCGTGGACCGTCGTCGGCGTGGGTGCACTGATGGTCATCTATGTGTCGTTGGGAGGGATGCGAGCCACCACCTGGATCCAGATCGTGAAGGCTGTGCTGCTGATGGCGGGCGCCATCGCGATGACCGTCCTCGTCCTCGCACGCTTCCACTGCGACTTCAACCAGTTGCTCACCTCCGCAGCCGAACGAAGCGGTCACGGCAAAGACTTCCTCGCACCGGGCCTCAAGTACGGCGGAGGCTGGACCGCGCGCTTCGACTTCATCAGCCTCGGCCTGGCGCTCGTACTGGGCACGGCGGGTCTGCCGCACATCCTGTCGCGCTTCTACACCGTGCCGACCGCGCGGGCCGCCCGCCGCTCGGTCGTCTGGTCGATCGGCCTCATCGGCAGCTTCTATCTGATGACGATCGTGCTCGGCTTCGGTGCAGCCGCCGTGCTCGGCTCGGACGAGGTACGCAAGTCGAACGCGGCCGGGAACACCGCGGTCCCGCTACTGGCTCTGGACCTCGGTGGAGGTGCGGGATCCACGGGCGGTACGGTCCTCTTCGCGGTGGTCGCGGCGGTGGCCTTCGCGACCATCCTCGCCGTCGTCGCCGGGATCACGCTCGCCTCGTCGGCCTCTGTCGCGCACGATCTGTACGCCTCGCTCAGGCGCCGCCGTGCCAAGCAGCACAGCGAGGTGGCCGTGGCGCGGGTCGCGGCGGCAGGGATCGGCGTGGCCGCGATCGCGCTGGGCCTGCTCGCCCGCGACCTGAATGTCGCGTTCCTGGTGGGCCTGGCCTTTGCCGTCGCCGCATCGGCCAATCTGCCCGTGCTGCTCTACTCGCTGTTCTGGCGGAACTTCACCACGCGCGGGGCGGTCTGGGCGATGTACGGAGGACTCATTCCGGCGGTGCTGCTCGTGGTGTTTTCGCCGGTCGTCTCGGGCAGCCCGGAAGCGCTGTTCCCGGGGGTGGACTTCCATGTCTTCCCGCTGCAGAACCCGGGCCTGGTCTCCATTCCACTGGGCTTCCTGGCGGGCTGGATCGGTACGAAGACGTCGACGGAGCGGCCGGATGAGGCGAAGCACGCGGAGACAGAGGTACGGGCGCTGACGGGCGCGGGAGCGGTGTGAATCCGGGGGCGCCCGGCAGCGCCTGGCGGATCACCTCGGCGGTGGTCCTCGCCGCCGCAGTCCAGGGTGCGGCGCAGCGAGTCGGTACGGGGCGCATGCCCAGGAACGGTAAGGGGCGTGCGGCCCTTTCCGGAATCCCCGTCGGTCACCGTGCGCAACAGCGTCCTCTCGCATGGGCCGGCAAGTGCGGTGGCCCGCCGGCTCGGCGGCACCAAGGAGGCATCGGCGCAGATCGGTGCACTGGCTGCGGGGCCAACAGCACCTGGACGAGCCCGACATCACTGGCGGTGAAGCCGTCTGGACGAGGGCCTGCTGCCGCGGGACACGGCGGCCGCTGCGGTCCCGACGCCCGTGACACAGGTAGCCGTCGGCCCGGTCACGGCAGCGGCCTGGGCGGGCGGGGGCCGTCGTACTGCCCGCTCGGACGCATCCGCAGCGGGCGCTCCTCGTACTCCTCCAGCGCGTGCGCGATCCAGCCTGCCGTACGTGCCACGGCGAAGACCGTCTCGCCCGCCTCGGCCGCCATCCCGGACGCCACCGAGAGGACCGCCAGCGCCAGATCGACATTGGCGTGCAGCTCCACATGGCGCGCCGTCGTCACCTCCACCTCTCGCGCCGCCTCCAGCGCGGGACGGGCCGCGGGCAGCTCTACCAGTACGCCGAACAGCGCCTCGGCGCGCGGGTCCTTGCCCGGGTAGAGCCGGTGGCCGAGCCCCGGCACACGACGGCCCGCCCGCAGATGGTCCGCCACCACCGGCGCGGCGCTTCCCCGTTCCAGGACCTCGGCGAGCATCCGGTGCGCGAGACCGCTGGCCGCCCCGTGCAGCGGACCCTCCAGGGCGCCGAGACCCGCGGAGACAGCGGCGTACGGATGGGCACGCGCCGAGGCCGCAACGCGCACGGCGAGCGTCGATGCGGCGAGATCGTGGTCGATGAGCAGCGAGAGCGCCATGTCCAGGGCTCGTACGGACTTCTCGTCCGGGCGCTCGGCGGTGAGCCGTGACCAGAGCCGCCAGGCGACCCGGCCCTCGCCCCGGTGCGGCCTGCCGACCGTCGGCAGGGCATCGACCAGGGTGGGGATCAGCGTCCGTGCGCTGCCGAGCACGGCGTCCCGGTCGAGGTCGAAGCGCAGCGGATCCGCGACGGCGGCCGCAATGGCGGCCACCCGCAGCCGGTCCGTGGAGCCGCTGTGCGCGGGCAGCGCATCGACCGCGCAACGGGCCGCGGCGAGCGTCTCGGCGGGAGACGTGAACCGTACGCCGGGCCGCAGAGTGCCGGTCCAGAGCCAGTCGGCGATCTCCTCGTAGCCGTAGCGGTGGGCGAGTTCGGTCGCGTCGACGCCCCGGAAGTAGTAGCGGTCCTTGTCGATCAGGGTGATGCGGGTGCGGATCCGCTGGGTGACGTCGCTGCCGGCGGAGGGCTCGCGCCGGCCCCTGCGGACGAGCGCGTCGACCTCCTTGGCGTCGAAGGTGCTGCCTCGGCCGGTGGGGTCGCGCCTGCTGGAGAGCTGGCCGCGGCTGACATACGCGTACACCGTCTCGGGTTTCACACCGAGCCGTGCGGCCGCCTCCCTGGTGGTCAGCCGCTCGCCGTCCGCTGCATGGTGCGTCATGCCAGTCACCGTACACATATTGATTCAATCAATATTGACAGTGATCCCATCAAGCATGGACAGTCGAATCAAGTTCAGGGAGGACACTCATGCAGAGCACCGGGACCACCGCACCCGTCGACGTACCGCGCGGACTGGCGGGCGTCGTCGTCACCGACACCGCGCTGGGCGACGTCAGAGGGCGGGAGGGCTTCTACCACTACCGCCAGTACTCGGCCGTCGAACTCGCCCAGCGGCGTGGATTCGAGGACGTCTGGCATCTGATGTTCCACGGCGAACTGCCGGACGCGACACAGCGTGCGGCCTTCGTCGAGCACACCGCGTCCCTGCGCCGCCTGCCCGACGACGTCCGCGCCGCGCTGCCCTCGATAGCCCGCTCGTGCGCGCTGTCGGGGCCGCTCGCCGGACTGCGCACCGCGCTCTCCCTGCTGGGAGCATCCGCTGGGCTGCGCCCGGTGTACGACCTCGACACCGACCGCCGCCGCACGGACGCGCTCGCCGCGTGCGCGGCCGTGCCGACACTGCTCACCGCGCTGCACCGGCTGGGTCAGGGGCTGGAGCCCGTCGAACCGCGCGACGACCTGCCGTATGCCGCCAACTACCTCTACATGCTGACCGGTTGCGAACCCGAGCCGGCGCGGGCCCGGGCGATCGAGCAGTACCTCGTCTCCACCGTCGACCACGGCTTCAACGCCTCGACCTTCACCGCCCGCGTGATCACCTCCACCGGAGCCGATGTGGCCGCCTGCCTGGTCGGAGCGATCGGGGCTCTCTCGGGTCCGCTGCACGGCGGCGCTCCGAGCCGGGCCCTCGACACCCTCGACGCGATCGGCACGCCGGAGCGGATCGACCCCTGGATCAGGGAACGGGTCCTGGCGGGCGACCGCATCATGGGCTTTGGCCACCCCGTCTACCGCACCGAGGACCCGCGCTCGCGGATGCTGCGGGGGATCGCCGAGAGCTTCGGCGGACCGCTGGTGGACTTCGCGGTCCAGGTGGAGGCGCGCGTCGAGGCGATTCTCGCCGAACTCAAGCCGGGCCGTGAGCTGCACACCAACGTGGAGTTCTACGCCGGGGTGGTCATGGAACTGTGCGGCCTGCCGCGCGAGATGTTCACGCCGACGTTCTGCGCGGCCAGGGTCGTCGGCTGGAGCGCCAATATCCTGGAGCAGGCGGAAGACTCCAAGATCATCCGCCCGGCGGCCCGCTACATCGGACAGCCGCCGCCCCAGCCCGTGCCGCACATGTGAAGAAAGGCCGCCTCTTGAGCCCGGTGACCACGCCGCAGATCCCTGTTGTCGTCCTCGCGGGCTTTCTGGGATCCGGCAAAACCACCGTGCTCAACCATCTGCTGCGGCGCAACGGTGGCAACCGCATCGGCGTGATCGTCAATGACTTCGGCTCCATCGAGATCGACGCCATGACCGTCGCCGGACAGGTGGGCTCCTCCGTTTCGCTGGGCAACGGCTGTCTGTGCTGCGCCGTCGACGCAACCGAACTGGACGACTACCTGGAGCTGCTCACCCGGCCCGCCGCCCGCATCGACATCATCGTCATCGAGGCGAGCGGGCTCGCGGAGCCGCAGGAACTGATGCGGATGCTGCTGGCAAGCGACAATCCGCGGATCGTGTACGGGGGACTGGTCGAGGTCGTCGACGCCGCCGAGTTCGATGCGACGCGCTCGCGGCACCCGGAGATCGACCGGCATCTCGCCATCGCCGATCTGGTGGTCCTGAACAAGACGGACCGGGTGGGGCAGACGGGTCTCGACCGGGTGCGCGGGACGCTCGGCGAGCTCAGCGGCGCCGCGCCCGTCATCCCCGTCGTCCACGGCCGGGTCGGCCACGAAGTCCTTTTCGACCCGGCCGCCAGGCCCGAGCGCGAGGAGAAGGCACGCCAGCTCTCCTTCGAGGACCTGTACGCGGACGACGACGAGTGCGAGGGCGATCATGCTGGGCATCTGCACGCCGCGTACGAGAGCGTCGGCTTCACCGCGCAGGAGCCCATGCACCCGCGCCGGCTGATGGACTTCCTCGATTCCCGGCCCGAAGGGCTGTACAGGATCAAGGGTTTCGTCGACTTCGGTGAGGCCGACCTGCGCAATCGGTACGCCGTGCACGCGGTCGGCCGGTTTCTGCGCTTCTACCCCGAGCCCTGGCCGCGCGGGACGGAACGCCTCACTCAGCTGGTGCTCATCGGCTCAGGCGTCGACGCGGACAAGCTGCGCGAAGCACTGGACGAGTGCCGCACGGCAGGACCGCAGGACGCCCCCGACGAGCACAGCATGTGGGGCGTCCTGCGGTTCGTCCAGGCAGAACAGGCAGAAGAGGTGGACCGCTAGCTGGCCGGGCCCGCCAGCACCGCCACCGGCGAGGTCAGCGGTGTGCCCGAGCCGTCGCGGCGCGGATCCAGGTCCGGGAGCACGGCCGGCGCGCCGTTCTTCTGTGCCGCCCGGGCCGGGGCCGCTCCGGCCCACGCCAGTACGAGTACGTCCTCGCCCTTGAGGAAGCGCTGGCAGCGCACACCGCCCGTGGCCCGCCCCTTGCGGGGGTACTGGTCGAACGGCGTGAGCTTCGCCGTCATCACCGAGTCGTCCAGCGTGCCGTGCGAGCCCGCGACCGTGAACACCACCGCGTCCCCGGCCGGGTCCACCGCCGTGAACGAGATCACCTCGGCGCCCTCCGACAGCTTGATTCCGGCCATGCCGCCCGCTGCCCGCCCCTGCGGCCGGACCTGCCCTGCCTGGTAGCGCAGCAGCTGGGCGTCGGAGGTGATGAAGACCAGGTCCTCCTCGCCCGTGCGCAGCTCGGCGCCGCCGACGATCCGGTCGCCGTCCTTGAGCGTGATGACCTCCAACTCGTCCTTGTTGGCGGGGTAGTCGGGCACCACGCGCTTGACGACACCCTGCAGGGTGCCGAGCGCCAGGCCCGGCGAGGACTCGTCGAGCGTGGTGAGGCAGACGATCTGCTCGTCCGCCTCCAGGGACAGGAACTCCGCGAGCGGCGCGCCGCCCGAGAGATTCGGCGCGGACGCCGTGTGCGGCAGCTGTGGCAGATCGATCACCGCAAGACGCAGCAGCCGCCCTGCCGAGGTCACCGCTCCCACATCGCCGCGCGCGGTCGCCGGGACCGCAGAGACGATCACGTCGTGCTTGGTGCGCTTGCCGCCGTCGTCGGCGAGCGGCTCTCCGGTGGCCGTGCGCGCCAGCAGACCTGTCGAGGACAGCAGCACCCGGCACGGGTCGTCCGCGACCTCCAGCGCCACCGCGGCGACGGGCGTGCCCGCCGACTCCAGCAGCACGGTCCGCCGCTCCGTGCCGAACTTCTTGGCCACCGCGGCCAGTTCGGAAGAGACCAGCTTGCGCAGCTCGTTGTCCGACTCCAGGATCCCGGTGAGCTCCTCGATCTCGGCGTTCAGCCGGTCGCGCTCGCTCTCCAGCTCGATCCGGTCGAACTTGGTGAGGCGGCGCAGCGGAGTGTCCAGGATGTACTGCGTCTGGACCTCGCTGAGCGAGAAGTGCTCGATCAGGCGCTGCTTCGCCTGCGCGGAGTTCTCGCTGGAGCGGATGAGACGGATGACCTCGTCGATGTCGAGCAGGGCGACGAGCAGGCCCTCGACCAGATGCAGCCGGTCGCGCCGCTTGGTGCGCCGGAACTCGCTGCGGCGGCGTACGACGTCGAAGCGGTGGTCGAGATAGACCTCGAGCAGTTCCTTGAGCCCCAGCGTCAGAGGCTGGCCGTCCACCAGCGCCACATTGTTGATGCCGAAGGACTCCTCCATCGGTGTCAGCTTGTAGAGCTGTTCGAGGACGGCCTCGGGCACGAAGCCGTTCTTGACCTCGATGACCAGGCGCAGTCCGTGCGAGCGGTCGGTGAGGTCCTTGACGTCGGCGATGCCCTGGAGCTTCTTCGACGAGACCAGGTCCTTGATCTTCGCGATGACCTTCTCGGGGCCGACTGTGAAGGGCAGCTCGGTGACGACCAGGCCCTTGCGGCGGGCCGTGACGTCCTCCACGGAGGCCGTCGCGCGGATCTTGAACGTGCCGCGGCCCGACTCGTACGCGTCCTTGATGCCGCTCAGGCCCACGATCCGGCCGCCGGTCGGCAGGTCGGGACCGGGAACGAAGCGCATGAGCGTCTCGAGGTCGGCGCCGGGGTGCCTGATGAGATGGCGCGCCGCTGCGATGACCTCGCCCAGATTGTGCGGCGGCATGTTCGTCGCCATGCCGACCGCGATCCCGGACGCGCCGTTGACCAGCAAGTTCGGGTAGGCGGCGGGGAGGACGGCGGGCTCGCGCTCCTGGCCGTCGTAGTTCGACTCGAAAGCGACGGTGTCCTCGTCGATCGACTCGGTCATCAAGCTGGTGGCATCGGCCATCCGGCACTCGGTGTACCGCATCGCGGCGGGCGGGTCGTCATTGCCGAGCGAGCCGAAGTTGCCGTGCCCGTCGACGAGCGGCAGGCGCATGGAGAACGGCTGTGCCATCCGTACGAGGGCGTCGTAGATCGACGCGTCGCCGTGCGGATGCAGCTTGCCCATGACCTCGCCCACGACACGGGCGCACTTCACATAGCCGCGGTCGGGGCGCAGGCCCATTTCGTTCATCTGGTACACGATCCGGCGGTGTACCGGCTTCATGCCGTCACGTGCGTCCGGCAGGGCCCGGGAGTAGATCACCGAGTAGGCGTACTCGAGGAAGGAGCCCTGCATTTCGTCCACGACGTCGATGTCGAGGATCTTCTCCTCGAAATCGTCCGGAGGCGGGGTCTTCGTGCTGCGGCGGGCCATCGCGGCTGCTGCTCCTTCACGTACCAGGTCTGGAACTGACGCCGACCATTGTGGACCGTCCCACTGACAACGCCGACCGCGACCCGGGAACTTCGCCAGGTGTGAGCGCGCTTGCATACAGTGGCAGAGCTGACAAAGACAAGCAGCATCGCGATCGAAGGGACGTACATGCCCATGGGTCACACGGCCACAGCGCAGGCCGAATCCGGCGGCCTGACAGCGACAGAGCACCGGCTGGCCAACGGCCTGCGCGTGGTGCTCTCCGAGGACCATCTGACCCCGGTCGCCGCGGTCTGCCTCTGGTACGACGTCGGTTCGCGCCACGAGGTCTCGGGCCGTACCGGCCTGGCCCACCTCTTCGAGCACCTGATGTTCCAGGGCTCGGGGCAGGTCAGGGGCAACGGTCACTTCGAGCTGGTGCAGGGGGCCGGCGGCTCGCTGAACGGCACCACCAGCTTCGAGCGCACCAACTACTTCGAGACCATGCCCACCCACCAGCTGGAGCTGGCGCTCTGGCTGGAGGCCGACCGGATGGGCTCGCTGCTCGCCGCGCTCGACGACGAGTCGATGGAGAACCAGCGCGACGTCGTCAAGAACGAGCGCCGCCAGCGCTACGACAACGTCCCCTACGGCACGGCATTCGAGAGGCTGACCGCTCTCGCCTACCCCGAGGGCCACCCGTACCACCACACCCCGATCGGCTCGATGGCCGACCTGGACGCGGCGACGCTCGAGGACGCCCGCGCCTTCTTCCGTACGTACTACGCGCCGAACAACGCCGTGCTGTCGGTCGTCGGCGACATCGACCCGGCACAGACGCTCGCCTGGGTCGAGAGGTATTTCGGCTCCATCCCCTCCCACGACGGCAAGCAGCCGCCGCGCGACGGCTCGCTCCCCGAGGTCATCGGCCGGCAGCTGCGCGAGGAGATCCGCGAGGAGGTCCCGGCGCGCGCGCTGATGGCCGCCTACCGGGTGCCGCACGACGGCACGCGCGAGTGCGACGCCGCCGATCTCGCGCTCACCGTCCTCGGCGGCGGCGAGTCGTCCCGGCTGCACAACCGTCTGGTACGTCGCGACCAGACGGCCGTCGCCGCCGGGTTCGGTCTGCTGCGTCTCGCCGGCGCTCCCTCCCTCGGCTGGCTGGACGTCAAGACGTCCGGCGGCGTCGAGGTCCCGGAGATCGAGGCCGCGGTCGACGAGGAGCTGGCGCGGTTCGCCGCCGAGGGTCCCACGGCGGAGGAGATGGAGCGCGCGCAGGCCCAGTTGGAGCGTGAGTGGCTGGACCGGCTCGGCACGGTCGCGGGCCGCGCCGACGAACTGTGCAGGTACGCCGTGCTGTTCGGCGACCCGCAGCTGGCGCTGACCGCGGTGCAGAGGGTGCTCGATGTCACCGCCGAGGAGGTGCAGGCGGTCGCCAAGGCCCGGCTGCGCCCCGACAACCGGGCGGTGCTGGTGTACGAACCCGTCTCGGCGCCCGAGGGAAGCAACGAAGAGGAAGAGGCGGACCAGTGAGCGACGCTGCCGTGACGATGACGTACCACCCGCAGCCGACGGCGGGCGTCGCCCGGCCCTGGGCCTTTCCCGCCCCCGAGCGCGGCACGCTGGACAACGGTCTGACCGTGCTGCGCTGCCACCGTCCCGGCCAGCAGGTGGTGGCCGTCGAGCTCTCCCTCGACGCCCCGCTGGACGCCGAGCCCGAGGGTATCGACGGTGTCGCCACGATCATGGCGCGCGCCCTGTCGGAGGGCACCGACAAGCACACGGCCGAGGAGTTCGCAGCCGAGCTGGAGCGCTGCGGCGCGACCCTCGACGCGCACGCCGACCACGCCGGGGTCCGCGTCTCCCTGGAGGTCCCGGTCTCCCGGCTCCCCAAGGCGCTGGGCCTGCTGGCCGAGGCGCTGCGTGCGCCCGCCTTCGCCGACAGCGAGGTGGAGCGGCTGGTACGCAACCGTCTCGACGAGATCCCGCACGAGACGGCCAACCCGGCCCGCCGCGCGGCCAAGGAGCTCTCCAAGGAGCTTTTCCCGGCCGTCGCCCGTATGTCACGCCCCCGCCAGGGCACCGAGGAGACCGTGGCCCGGATCGATTCCGCCGCCGTGCGCGCCTTCTACGAGGCGCATGTCCGGCCCGCCACCGCCACCGCGGTGATCGTCGGCGACCTCACCGGAGTCGACCTGGATGCCGTGCTCGCCGAGACCTTCGGCACCTGGACGGGCGACAGCGCCAAGCCCCGTCCCGTCCCGCCGGTCACCGCCGACGACACTGGCCGCGTGGTCATCGTGGACCGGCCGGGCGCCGTGCAGACGCAGCTGCTGATCGGCCGGATCGGCGCTGACCGGCACGACCGCGTCTGGCCCGCGCAGGTGCTCGGGACGTACTGCCTCGGCGGCACTCTCACCTCGCGTCTGGACCGTGTGCTGCGCGAGGAGAAGGGCTACACCTACGGCGTACGGGCCTTCGGCCAGGTGCTGAGGTCCGCCCCCGACGGCTCGGGCGCCTCGATGCTGGCGATCAGCGGCTCGGTGGACACCCCCAACACGGGACCGGCGCTGGACGACCTGTGGAAGGTGCTGCGGACGCTCGCCGCCGAGGGGCTCACCGACGCCGAGCGTGACGTGGCGGTGCAGAACCTGGTGGGTGTCGCTCCGCTGAAGTTCGAGACGGCCGCGTCCGTCGCGGGCACGCTCGCCGACCAGGTCGAGCAGTTCCTCCCGGACGACTACCAGGCGCAGTTGTACGTGCGGCTGGCCGAGACCGGCACCGTGGAGGCGACGGCAGCGGCCGTCAGCGCCTTCCCGGTGGACCGTCTGGTCACGGTGCTCGTCGGGGACGCTTCGGAGATCGAGGAGCCGGTCAGGGCGCTGGGCATCGGCGACGTGACCGTGGTCACCGGCTGACCAGCTCTCGGGGTGCCGGAGCACGGTCCGGACAACTCCGGCCGAACCCGGCGCAACAGGCAAGCGGAACCCCGGCATCCAAGCGATGTCGGGGTTCCGCGTCTTGTCCGCTTTGTTGTGGAGGCTGCCGCTCTGCCCTGTGGCATGCACTACAAAAGGGCCTGTCTGTTTGGCGATTGAAAGTCGGCCCGCCTAGCGTCGGTCCGGCTGTTCGCCAGTAGCCCGCCGCAGCCGCGGCATCGGACAGCCATCGCCGAGTCCCCGTCAGGCGCGAGCCTGGGGAGCCGGGGACCCACTCAGTCCCTGGGGTGAATCGGACGCCTTCGTATCCGTACGGAGGGGCCCGTAGGAGACCTTCCTGCTCCGAACCCGTCAGCTAACCCGGTAGGCGAGAAGGAAGGAAAGGACCAGCCACTTCATGGCGTTCACCCGTGCCACCGGGAAGCACCGTGCCCCGAGCCGCCTTTCGCGCAAGAGCGCGAGCATGGCGGGCGCAGCGGCCCTTGCCACGACCGGCGTCATCGGAACCCTCGCTTCCCCGGCGCTCGCCGCCACCCCGGGCATGACTCCTGTCGAGGACACCGGGATGACCCAGCTGGTCACCGACGACACCCTCGCGGACCAGATCGCCGACCAGGCTGCCGCCCAGAAGCAGGAGGCCGCCGAGGCGAAGGCCGAGGCGGCGGCGAAGCGCAAGGCCGAGGCCCGCGTCAAGGCCGCCCGCGAAGCCAAGGAGCGCGCCGCACGGGAGGCCGAGCGCAAGCGCCTCAACTCCTTCGTCGCGCCGATCAGCGGCTCGTACATCTCCACGGGCTACAAGACCGGCGGCGCCGTCTGGTCCTCCGGCAGCCACACCGGCATCGACTTCCACGCCGCCTCCGGCACCACCGTGCACGCGGTCGGATCCGGCACCGTCGTCGAGGCCGGCTGGGGCGGCGCCTACGGCAACAACGTCGTGATCAAGATGAGGGACGGCTCGTACACGCAGTACGGCCACCTCTCCTCGATCACGGTCTCGGTGGGCCAGAGCGTCACCCCGGGCGCCCAGATAGGTCTCTCCGGCGCGACCGGCAACACCACCGGGCCCCACCTCCACTTCGAGGCGCGCACCGGCTCCGAGTACGGCTCCGACATCGACCCGGTCGCGTACCTGCGTGCGCACGGCGTCGCCGTCTGAGCACGCGCGCCCGAGCGCGTACCGCGAGAAGGCCCCGGCTTCCTGCCGGGGCCTTCGGCGTTTGGATCCCTGGCCAAAAGATATCCCTGGAATCCCGAGTGCCGTCGGAAATCCCGGCCCGCTGCAATAGAGTCACTGAACAGACGTCAATCGGCTGCGTTTCGTGCGGATTAAGCGGAGGTTCGGTATGCGCATTCCCGCGCACTCGGTATGCACGGCGATCCGCGACGACATCGTCTCCGGTGTATTCGAGCGCGGCAGCCGGCTCACCGAGGAGCAGTTGGCGCGCCGCTACGGCGTCTCCCGGGTCCCGGTGCGCGAAGCCCTGCGCACCCTGGAGTCCGAGGGCTTCGTCACCACGCGGCGGCACGCGGGTGCCTGTGTCGCCGAACCCACCGAGCAGGAGGCGGCCGACCTGCTGGAGGTCCGGATGCTTCTGGAGCCCCTCGGTGCGGCCCGCGCGGCCCAGCGGCGTACGGATGCGCACCTGAAGGTCCTGCGCGGCCTGGTGAGGCTGGGTCAGGAGCGCGCGCGCCGCGGCCAGGGCGAGGACCTGCGCTCGCTGGGCGGCTGGTTCCACGAGACCCTCGCGCAGGCCTCCGGCAGCCCGGGACTGATCGCCCTGCTCACCCAGCTGCGGCACAAGATCGCCTGGATGTACGCCGTCGAACAGCCCGCCAAGCCCATGGACTCCTGGGCGGAGCACGGCGCGATCGTGGACGCGGTGGCGCGCGGCGACGGGGAGAGGGCCCGCGCGCTGACCGCCCTGCACGCGGAGCGGGCCGCAGCGGCGCACCGGCTGCGGCGCCCCGAGCGGGTGAGGACTTCGCAACATGCCGTAAACACCACAAGCGTCCGCCATTAACAGGCGCGCCGTATACAAAGGGAAGACATTTGCGGGGCTTCTTTTCTGCTGCCCTAATTCATGGAGCCGGGTGCGGAAATCCACGCCGGGCCCGGGAATGCACACAGCCGCGTTCTGTCTTATTCGGGAGAACGCGGCTGGGTGCCGTCGGACAGAATTCGCTCAGCCGCTCAGCCGCTCAGACCGTCTCGGGAAGCTCCTCGAGCCCTTCGGTGACCAGCTTGGCCAGCCGGTCCAGTGCCGCCTCGGCGCCGTCCGCCTCGGAAGCGAGGACGATCTCCTCGCCGCCCTGCGCGCCCAGGCCGAGCACGGCGAGCATGGAGCCGGCGTTGACCGGGTTGCCGTCGGCCTTGGCGATCGTGATGGGGACGCCGGCAGCCGTGGCGGCACGGACGAAGATGGAAGCGGGGCGGGCGTGAAGGCCCTCGGCCCAGCCGACATTGACGCGGCGCTCAGCCATGGTGTTGCCCTTCAAGTCTTAGCGGTTGTCTAGACCAGTCTCTCATGTGTCGTGGCGGGCTCTCGCATCGCCCCGCGACCGGTGGGTGAGCCGTACGCTTTCACTCATGCAGACCCAGCCGGACCACGACTATCCCGATCACTGGGAGGCGGACGTGGTGCTGCGTGACGGCGGTACCGCGCGCATCAGGCCCATCACCACCGAGGACGCCGAGCGTCTGGTCAGCTTCTACGAGCAGGTCTCCGACGAGTCGAAGTACTACCGGTTCTTCGCGCCGTACCCGCGGCTGTCCGCCAAGGACGTCCACCGCTTCACCCATCACGACTATGTGGACCGGGTGGGTCTGGCGGTCACGGTCGGCGGCGAGTTCATCGCCACCGTCCGCTACGACCGCATCGACGAGGAGGGCCGCCCCGCGAGTGCCCCGGCCGACGAGGCGGAGGTCGCCTTCCTCGTACAGGACGCGCACCAGGGGCGCGGTGTCGCCTCCGCCCTCCTCGAGCACATCGCGGCGGTCGCCCGTGAGAGGGGCATCCGCCGGTTCGCCGCCGAGGTGCTGCCTGCGAACAACAAAATGATCAAGGTCTTCCGGGACGCCGGGTACACGCAGAAGCGCAGCTTCGAGGACGGCTCCGTCCATCTGACCCTCGACCTCGAACCGACCGCCGAGTCCCTCGCCGTCCAGCGCGGCCGCGAGCAGCGCGCCGAGGCGCGCTCCGTGCAGCGTCTGCTCGCGCCCGGGTCGGTTGCCGTCGTCGGCACCGGCCGCGCGCCGGGTGGCGTGGGGCGCACCGTGCTGCGCAACCTCCTGGAGGCCGGGTTCACGGGCCGTACGTACGCCGTGAACCGCGCGTTCGCCGAGGACCAGCGGGAGATCGACGGCGTCCCGGCCTTCCGGTCCGTGGGCGAGATCGGCGAACCGGTCGACCTGGCGGTCGTCGCGGTCCCCGCCGAGCGCGTGCCGGATGTGGTCGCCGACTGCGGAGAGCACGGTGTCCAGGGTCTGGTCGTCCTCACCGCCGGATATGCCGAGAGCGGTGTGGCCGGACGTGAGCGGCAATTCGAGCTGGTCCGGCAGGCCCGCTCGTACGGCATGCGCATCATCGGCCCGAACTCCTTCGGCATCATCAGCACCGCGGACGCCGTCCGGCTCAATGCCTCGCTGGCGCCGGAGTCTCCGGCTCCCGGGCGGATCGGCCTGTTCACCCAGTCGGGCGCCATCGGCATCGCGCTGCTGGCCGGCCTCCACCGGCGCGGCGCGGGGCTCTCCTCCTTCATCTCCTCGGGCAACCGCGCGGATGTGTCGGGCAACGACTTTCTCCAGTACTGGTACGAGGACGCGGAGACCGATGTCGTCCTGCTGTACCTCGAATCGATCGGCAACCCCCGCAAGTTCACCCGGCTCGCACGGCGTACGGCGGCGGTGAAACCGGTGGTCGTGGTCAAGGGCGCCCGTCACAGCGGCAGCGAGCCGCCGGGGCACGCGGTGCCGGTGACCCGGATCCCGGATGCCACGGTCGGTGCGCTGATGAGCCAGGCGGGCGTGATCCGCGTCGACACCGTCACCGAGCTCGTCGACGTGGGCCTGCTGCTGGCCGGGCAGCCGCTGCCCGCGGGGCCGCGCGTGGCGATCCTCGGCAACTCCGAGTCCCTGGGGCTCCTCACGTACGACGCCTGCCTGACCGACGGCCTGCGCCCGCAGTCGCCGCTCGACCTGACGACGGCGGCGACGCCCGCCGACTTCCGCGCGGCCCTGGCCGAGGCGCTGAAGGACGACGCGTGCGACGCGGTGGTGGTGACCGCGATCCCGTGGGTCGGCGAGAACGGCATCACGGAATCGGGCGACGGCGAGGTACTGGCCGCTGCCTTGCGCGAGGCAGCGGCATCGTCCCCGGCCAAGCCGGTGGCGGTGGTCCATGTGGAGATGGGCGGCCTGGCGGACGCACTGGCGGTGGCGTCGAGCACACGTACGAGGGAAGCGCCGGTGCCGTCCGCCCCCGTGCCGCCCACCGCGCCGCCCCCTCCCGCCCGGCCCCCGGCGCCCGCGCCACCCGTGTCCGCGGCCGCCCGCTACGGGGCCCCCGCCCCCGCGACCGCCCCGCACGACTACCGCATCCCCGCCTACCCGGCCGCCGAACGTGCCGTCCGCGCGCTCTCCGAGGCCGTGAAGTACGCCCAGTGGCGCCGCAACGCCGCCGACCCCGGCAAGGTCCCCGTGTTCGAGGACATCGACGAGCCCGGTGCGGCCCGCCGGATCGAGGCGCTCCTCGGGGGTAGCGAGGACCCCCGCGGTCTCACGCTCGCCCCGGACGACGCCCGCGCGCTGCTGGGCCGGTACGGCATCGACGTCCGGCCCACCTTCCCGGCGCCGGGACCGGACCCCGCCGTCCACGCCGCCGGGCAGCTCGGCTATCCCGTGGCCCTCAAGACCACCGCCCCGCACCTGCGCCACCGCGCCGACCTCGGCGGCGTACGGCTCGATCTGGCCAATGAGGACCAACTGCGCCAGGCATACGCGGAGTTGACCGAGGCTTTCGGTAAGCCGGAAGAGCTGCGGCCCGTCGTCCAGGCGATGGCACCCCGAGGGGTGGACACCGTCGTCCGTGCCGCCATCGACCCCGCCGTCGGCGCCGTCCTCTCCTTCGGGCTCGCCGGCGCGGCTTCCGAGCTCCTCGGTGACACCGCGCACCGGCTCGTTCCCGCCACCGACCGCGACGCGGCCGAGTTGATCAGGACCATCCGGACCGCGCCCGTCCTCTTCGGCTGGCGCGGCTCCGCGCCCGTCGACACGCCCGTCTTGGAAGAGCTGCTGCTCCGGGTGTCACGGCTGGTCGACGACCACCCGGAAGTGGTCGGAATCAGCCTTGAACCGGTCGTCGTCGCTCAGCGCGGCCTCTCCGTGCTCGACGCCTCCGTACGCCTCGCGCCACCCCCCGCCCGCACCGACCTGGGCCCCCGGCGACTCCCCAGCTACTGAGCGCTCACCTCCCCCACGGGCCCGTAGGATGGACCGCATGGCGAAGACCGGTACGACGACCCAGGGGCTGCGCGCGGCGATCGAGCGCAGCGGCTATTACCCGGCCCTCGTGGCCGAGGCGGTGGAGGCCGCTGTCGGTGGCGAGCAGATCGCGTCGTACCTGGTGCACCAGGAGACGACGTTCGACGCCAACGAGGTGCGTCGCCATGTCACCGTCCTGGTCCTGACGGCCAACCGCTTCATCGTCAGCCATACCGACGAGCAGGCCGCCGACTCCAGCTCTCCGACGCCCTACGCCACGACCTCGACCGAATCGGTCAAGCTCGGCCGGATCTCGTCGGTCGTGGTGAGCCGCGTCGTCGCCAATCCCGAGTCGTACACCGCGGGCACCCTGCCCCGCGAGGTCGTCCTCACCATCGGCTGGGGCGCCGTTTCCCGGATCGACCTGGAGCCCGCCGCCTGCGGCGACCCGAACTGCGACGCGGACCACGGCTACACCGGCAACTCCACCGCCGACGACCTGAGCCTGCGCGTCAGCGAGGCCGGCGACGGCCCGGACGCGGTCCGCCAGACG
The DNA here is from genome assembly GCF_006715635.1 of Streptomyces sp. SLBN-118. NCBI lineage: Bacteria > Bacillati > Actinomycetota > Actinomycetes > Kitasatosporales > Streptomycetaceae > Streptomyces > Streptomyces sp. SLBN-118. Next base: position 1,967,642 of record NZ_VFNP01000001.1, on the reverse strand, counting down.
CTCGCCTTCGCCCAGGCGCTCTCCGAAGCCACGGCAGCCACGCGCTGATGCCCCAGTCCGCAGCCCAGTCCGCGATCTGGCCCGACGACCCGGTACGGCTGGCCATCGACACCGCACCCGTGCCCGAGTACGGCACCGGCTCCCTCGCCGATCTGCTGCCGACGCTCGCGGCGGGCCAGGGCGTACCGGGACTCGCCCACAGGATCTCCGAGCTCACCCCCGCCGACCGGAATTGCGTCTTCCTGATCGACGGACTCGGCTGGCAGCAGATCAAGAACCACCCTGACGAGGCCCCCTACCTCACCTCGCTGCTCGGCACCTCGCGCGGCGGCACGGGACGGCCCATCACCGTCGGCTTCCCCGCCACCACCGCCACCTCGCTGGCCTCCGTCGGCACCGGTCTGCCGCCGGGATCGCACGGCCTGCCCGGCTACACCGCGCGCAATCCGGAGACCGGCGAGCTGATGAACCAGCTGCGCTGGAAGCCGTGGACGCAGCCGCGGGTCTGGCAGCCGTACCCCACCGTCTTCCAACTCGCCGACGAAGCGGGTGTCCACACCGCCCAGGTGTCCTCGCCGACCTTCGAGCACACCCCGCTCACCAAGATCGCGCTCAGCGGCGGCAGCTTTCTCGGCCGGCTCACCGGCGAGGAGCGCATGGACCTCGCGGCCGAGCAACTGGCCATGGGGGACCGCTCGTTGGTCTACACGTACTACAGCGAAGTCGACGGCAAGGGCCATCGCTTCGGTGTCGACTCCGACGCCTGGCGCGGCCAGCTGATGTGCGTCGACCGCCTGGTGGAGCGCCTCGTCGAGCAACTGCCGCCCCGCGCCGCCCTGTATGTCACCGCCGACCACGGCATGATCGACATCCCCTTCGACGAGCAGTCGCGCATCGACTTCGACGAGGACTGGGAGCTGCGCGCCGGAGTCGCCCTGCTGGGCGGCGAGGGCCGGGCCCGCCATGTCTACGCCGTCCCCGGTGCCGAGTCCGACGTGCTCGCCGTCTGGCGCGAGGTGCTCGGCGAGCAGTTCTGGGTGGCGAGCCGGGACGAGGCGATCGCGGCAGGCTGGTTCGGCGCCACGATCGACGAGCGGGTGTACGGGCGGATCGGCGACGTCGTCGCGGCGGCCCACGACGACGTGGTGATCACCGCATCCGTCAACGAGCCCCACGAGTCGGCGATGGTCGGGATGCACGGCTCCCTGACCCCCGTCGAGCAGCTCGTACCGCTCATCGAAGTACGCTCCTGACCGCCCCACCCCCTGGCACAGACCCGAAAGGTCCTCAACTCCCCATGCCCGAGCTGGTGTTCTTCTCCGGAACGATGGACTGCGGGAAGAGCACCCTCGCTCTTCAGATCGAGCACAACCGGTCCACGCGCGGACTCCAGGGCATGATCTTCACGCGCGACGACCGCGCGGGCGAGGGCAAGCTCTCCTCCCGGCTCGGCCTGGTCACCGACGCGGTCGAGGCCGCGGAGGGGTTCGACTTCTACGCGTATCTCGTCGCCCATCTCTCGCAGGGCGGCCGCTGCGACTATGTGATCGCCGACGAGGCGCAGTTCCTCGCGCCCGAGCAGATCGACCAGCTCGCCCGCGTCGTCGACGACCTCGAACTGGACGTCTTCGCGTTCGGTATCACCACCGACTTCCGCTCCAAACTCTTTCCCGGCTCGCAGCGGCTCGTCGAGCTCGCCGACCGGGTCGAAGTGCTCCAGGTCGAGGCGCTGTGCTGGTGCGGCGCACGGGCCACGCACAACGCCCGTACGGCCGGCGGGGTGATGGTCGTCGAAGGCGCCCAGGTCGTGGTGGGGGACGTCAACCAGTCACCGGACGAGATCGGTTACGAGGTGCTGTGCCGACGCCACCACCGGCGGCGGATGACGGCGGCAACCGCTCGTGCCGCCGCCCTCTCGCCGGACGTCCTGCCGGTGGAAGTCAGCTAGCGGTCTTCGACCGTACGATCGTGAACACCGCGCCCTCCGGGTCCGCGACAACCGCGAGCCGTCCGCTGGACGCCTCGCGAGGCGGCTGCACCACGTGCCCGCCGAGTTCCACCACCCGTCCCGCGGCCTCGTCGGGGTCCTCCACCTCGAAGTACGTCATCCAGTGGGTGCCCCGGTCGCGGGGAAGGGCATGGCCCACGCCGTGCAGCGAAGCCACCGGGCGCCCGTCCAGGAGCAGCGTCACGTAGTCCAGGTCCGCCGGGACGACCGCCTCCAACTCGTAGCCGAACACCGCTTGGTAGAACTTGCCGACCGACGAGGTCTCCGCGGTCAGCAGTTCGTTCCAGACAGGTGTTCCATGTGTGCCGTACACCGCGGTGCCGCCGTGGTTGCTCGCCTGCCAGATGCCGAAGACCGCGCCCGCCGGGTCGGTCACCACGGCCATCCGGCCTGCGTCCTCGGCGTCCAGCGGGCCGACTCCGACGGTGCCTCCACAACTCCTGATCGTCTCCGCGGTCGTGTCCGCGTCGTCGGTTGCCAGATAGGGCGTCCAGGCGATCGGCAGCTGCCGCTCCGCAGGGAGGATGCCGATACCGGCCACCTCCTTGCCGTCGAGCAGCGCCCTGACATACGGGCCGAGCTGTTGCGGGCCGGGGGAGAATTCCCAGCCGAACAGGTCGCCGTAGAACGTCTGGGTCGTGTCAAGGCCGTGCACCATCAAGCTCACCCAGCAGGGTGTGCCGGGTGTGTGCCGAGTTGCCTCGGTCATCGTCACTCTCTCCTCGGACCATCGTGGTGGCCGTGCGGGGGGACCGGGTACGCGCCGTTGTGCGGAACGGTGGCGCCCCGTGCAGATGGTTCCACCACCGGGCATCCGGCGCGCCCCGGCCGCGCCGGATTTGGCGGGTTCCCGATGGAGGATGCCCGCTTTGGCATTTCCCATCCGTATCCCCGCCGTTACAGTGCGGCCGGGCACTGCGCAAGGATGGCCCTTATGAACCCCATCATCTCCGCGACCGAACTCGCCGGCGAGCTGTCCTCGACCCGGCCTCCAGTGCTTCTGGACATCCGCTATCAACTGGGTGGGCAGCACGGGCGGCCCGACTACGAGGCCGGGCACATCCCCGGAGCGGTCTTCGTCGACCTCGATGCGGAACTGGCCGGGCCGCCCGGCGCGGGCGGCCGTCACCCGTTGCCGGACCCGGAGGCCTTCGGCGCGGCGATGCGCCGGGCGGGCGTCTCACCGGACACTCCGGTAGTCGCCTACGACGCCGACAAGGGCTGGGGAGCGGCGCGCGCGTGGTGGCTGCTGCGCTGGACGGGGCACCGGGACGTACGGGTCTTGGACGGCGGCCTCGCCGCGTGGACGGGCCCGTTGGAGACCAAGATCCCCGCGCCCGCCGAGGGCACCTTCACGCCCGCACCGGGCGCGTTCGCGGTTCTGGACGCCGACGGTGCGGCCGCTCTGGCCCGCTCCGGCCTGCTGCTGGACGCCCGCGCCGGGGAGCGCTATCGCGGCGAGGTCGAGCCCTTCGACCCGGTGGCCGGCCATGTCCCCGGCGCGGTCTCGGCCCCGACTTCGGAGAACCTCGACAAGGACGGCCGCTTCCTTGCGGCCGGTCAACTCGCTTCCCGCTTCGCCGCCCTCGGCGCGAAGGACGCCTCCACGGCCGTCGGCGTCTACTGCGGTTCGGGCGTCTCGGCCGCGCAAGAGGTCATCGCCCTGGAGATCGCGGGTTTCGAACCCGCGCTGTACGCGGGTTCCTGGTCGGAGTGGTCGCGCGACGTGAACCGCCCGGTGGCAACGGGCCCCCTTCCGGGCTGACGCGCGCGGATACGCGAAGGGCCCGGCGCCAACCGCTCGCGCCGGGCCCTTCGCGTACCGCTACTCCTGCTTCTTGCGGCGTGTGCCGAAAACGATCTCGTCCCAGCTCGGCACCGCGGCCCTGCGGCCGGGGCGCACCCCGTCCGCCTCCGCCTGGCGGTCCGTCGTCCCCGTCAGGCGGTCGCGGTGACCCGCAACCGAGCGGGGCATCAGCACGTCCGCGTACGCCGAGCCGGCGCCGGCCGATGCGGCCGGAGCCACCGGTTCCTCGGCCTCGGGCTCCTCGGCCGGCTCCGTGGATGCGGGCTCGGGCGGAGCGGGCCGCTCCGGCACGACCATGTCGCCACGGAAGTTGGGTACCGCCTCCAGGAGACTCGTCAGGGAGTCCCTCTCCCCGCCGTTCTCCTCCGGCTCGGCCGACGGCGCGGCCGTGCGGTCCATCTGGCGGTCGAGTGCCCGGTCGAGCGGCCGGTCCCGTGGCAGCCGCGCGATGCGCGGTACGAACGGAAAGCTCGGCTCCTGCGAGGAGGCGATCGTGTCGTCCGTCTCGCCGATCAGCGCGCGCGCCTCGTCGTCGACGGCCTGTACGAGCCGCCGGGGCGGATCGTACGTCCAGCTCGCCGAGTGTGGCTCGCCCGCGACCCGGTAGACCAGCAGGACCTCCCAAGTGCCGTCGTCGCGGCGCCAGGAGTCCCACAGCACGGTGTCCTTCTCGGCGCCGCGCAGCGTCAGCCGCTCCTGCACCGCCTCGCCGAGCTGCGGTCCGGTGTTCTCCCCGGGACGGCGTACGGGAGTCTTACGGGCCCGCTCCGCCATGAAGGCGCGCTCGGCGAGCACGGGTCCCTCGAAGCGCCGCACACGGTCGACCGGAATTCCGGCGAGCTGTGCGACCTCTTCCGCGGAGGCTCCGGCGCGTATACGTGCCTGGATGTCGCGGGGACGGAGGTGGCTCTCCACCTCGATCTCGATCTGGCCGAGGCGAGCGCGGTCATTGCGCACGGCTGCGCGCAGCCGCTCATCAATCGGAAGCGTGTATTCCGTGCTGTCCGCAGCCTTGAGCACCAGTCGTGTGCCGTCGTTGGAGACGGCCACGACACGCAGTTCGGGCATGGGGACCTCCCGGGTGGTGCCTGCCGACGTCACGTGCGTCGCTGCTTCCGCTAGTCGAGTGTGGCCTGCCCGGGTGCAGCCTGCCACAACCTTGCCGAGTTGCCCGGCGTGTCGGGCACAGGCCCTGGATCGCCGTTATGGCACGGTTACCTGTTTGCCACTCTGAGTGACTGGCCTGTCACTCTCCGCATCAGGTGCCCGTGCGGTGCCGCGGCGCCGCCGGATCGAGCGCCGCTTTCGGCCCCCTACCTGGGGTCCGAACGCCCATGAGGGAGGCCGGACCCAGGGCTCGCCACAGTACTCCATTCGGGCCACGGGGGTGGACCGCCGCGCCGCCGAACTTCTCGCAGGGTAGGGGAGTTGGGCGTCCGTGACATGGGTGACCAGGCGTCCAGATTTACAGAATCTTCTCAAAGGGAACTATTCGCTTCGTTCGCATGTCCCTATTCGGTGCGGACCGGCGGAGGCAGAAGAGTGGGGAGAAGAAGGGCGGCAGCGCTCAGTCGCCCAGGACCCGCCGCAGATAGTCGTTGCCGAACAGCCGCTGCGGGTCCAGCCGGTCGCGCAGCGCGGTGAATTCACCGAAACGTGGATACACCTCGGCGAAGTACTCCGCGTCCCGCGTGTGCACCTTGCCCCAGTGCGGCCGCCCGCCGTGCGCGGTCATGATCCGCTCCACCGCGGTGAAGTACGACTGGTACGGAGTGCCCCGGTAGAGATGCACGGCGATGTACGCGCTCTCACGGCCCGATGCCGTGGAGAGGGCGATGTCGTCCGCCGGGGCCGTACGCACTTCCACCGGGAAGCTGACCCGCAGCGGCGAGCGGTCGATCATGGCCTTCACTTCGCGCAGTGCGCCGACCGCCGCCTCCCGCTCAAGGGCGTACTCCATCTCCACGAACCGCACCCGGCGCGGAGATGTGAAGACCTTGTAGGGGATGTCCGTGTAGGTGCGGGCCGAGAGGGCGCGGCTGGAGATCTTGGCGATCGCCGGGATGGTCGCGGGGACGGCCCGGCCGAGCGAAACCATCAGCTGGAAAACGCCGTTGGACAGCAGTTCGTCCTCGATCCAGCCACTGATCCGCCCGGGAGGGGCGGCAGGGCCCGCACTGCGGTTGTTGCGCTTGGTGTTGCAGTTGCCCGTGTGCGGGAACCAGTAGAACTCGAAGTGCTCGTTCTCGGCGAAGAGTTCGTCGAACTCGGCCGTGACCTTGTCGAAAGCCATCGGCTCCTCGCGGGCCGTCAGCAGGAAGACCGGCTCCACGGCGAAGGTGATCGCGGTGACGACACCGAGCGCGCCGAGGCCGATCCGTGCCGCCGCGAAGACGTCCGGATTCTCCTTCTCGGAGCAGGTCAGCACCGAGCTGTCCGCGGTGACCAGCTCAAGTGCCTTGATCTGCGCGGCGATCGATGCCGAGTCGCGGCCCGTGCCATGGGTGCCGGTGGAGGCTGCACCGGCGACCGTCTGATCCATGATGTCGCCCATGTTCGTGAGCGAAAGGCCCTCACGGGCGAGCGCGGCGTTCAGTCGTTTGAGCGGGGTGCCCGCCTCGACAGTCACGGTCATGGCCGCACGATCGATCTCCCGGATCCCGGTGAGCAGTTCGGGCCTGATCAGCACTCCGTCGGTGGCCGCGGCGGCTGTGAACGAGTGGCCTGTGCCGACGGCCTTCACCTTCAGGCCGTCCTCGGCCGCCTTGCGGACGGCCTCGGCCAGTTCCTCGGTGGAGGCGGGTGATATCTCCCGTACGGGACGGGCGGTGACATTGCCCGCCCAGTTACGCCACGTGGTGCTCCCGGTCGTGCTGCTCACGCTGCCCCTCCCGCGTCGGCACCGGCTTCCGTAGCCGGCGGTACCCCAAGAACGCCACCGCGGCCGCGATCGCTCCCGCCGCGTTCGAGACCAGGTACCCGGCGTCCGCCCCGGCGGCGTCGATCACCCAGCCGGCGACCGACGAGCCGAGCGCGATCCCGACCGCGAGCCCGGTGCCCACCCAGGTCATGCCCTCGGTCAGATTCGCGCGTGGTACGTGCTGCTCGATCAGGGCCATGGTGGTCACCATCGTCGGTGCGATGGCAAGGCCCGCGACAAAGAGCGCCACGGCCAGGAACGGCAGGCTCCCGGCCAGTTGGAGGGGGATCATACTCACGGCCATCGCACAGATGCCCACCAGCCAGGTCCGCTCGCCCGGACTCTTGAGATGCAACAGGCCGAAGACCACTCCGGCGAGGCACGAGCCCAGTGCGTACACGGCCAGCACCACGCTTGCCGCCGCCTTGTGACCCTGCTCCTCAGCGAAGGCAACCGTCACCACGTCGACGGAGCCGAAGATCGCGCCGGTCGCGACGAACGTGCCCACAAGGACCTGAAGGCCGCCGGAGCGCAGAGCCGAGCCCCCCGTGTGGTCTTCCTTCGGCTGCGGCACCGGCTCGGTGGACCGCTGCGCGGTCAGAAGGAAGACGCCGGTCAGCAGAAAGAGGCCGGCGACCGACGGGCCCGCCTCGGGAAACCAGACCGTGGAGAGACCGATCGCGGCGATCGGCCCGAAGATGAAGCAGGCCTCGTCGACGACGGACTCGAAGGCGTACGCGGTGTGCAGTTCGCGGGCCGAGCCCCGGTAGATCTCCGCCCAGCGGGCCCGGACCATCGAGCCGACGCTCGGCACACAGCCGATTCCGGCCGAGAAGACGAACAGGGTCCAGTCCGGCCAGCCTTGATGTGCGCAGAGCAGCAGTCCGGATGCCGCCGCGGCGGAGACCAGGGTGGCGGGACGCAGAACCCGGCGCTGCCCGTGCCGGTCCACCAGCCGGGATATCTGCGGGCCCAGTGCCGCGGCGGAGAGCGCCACGGTGGCCGACAGCGCGCCCGCGAGGCCGTAGCGCCCGGTGAGCTGGGAGATCATCGTGACGATGCCGATGCCCATCATCGACAGGGGAAGCCGGCCGATGAAGCCGGCGGCGGAGAACGCCTTGGCGCCGGGGGCGGCGAATATGGCGCGGTACGGACTGGGCAAGGAGAGCTCCGTAAGGCGCACCGGGGCCGTCGTGGACGTGGTGTGCGCCAAGTAAGGCACATGAAGGCGGTGGCAGCTTACGCCCTGGGGCCCTGCGGCGCACCGCGGTTTTCCCGCCGTCCAAGGCTGGTGGCAGGATCGTTGCCATGTCGGATCAGCGTGACCCAGCCCCCTACGACGCCCTGCTGCTGCTCTCCTTCGGCGGCCCGGAGGGCCCGGACGATGTCGTCCCGTTCCTGGAGAACGTGACGCGCGGCCGCGGTATCCCCAAGGAACGGCTCAAGGAGGTGGGTCAGCACTACTTCCTGTTCGGCGGGGTCAGCCCGATCAACGACCAGAACCGCGCCCTGCTGGACGCCCTGCGCAAGGACTTCGCCGAGCACGGGCTGGACCTGCCCGTCCACTGGGGCAACCGCAACTGGGCGCCGTATCTGACCGACACGCTGCGCGAGATGGCCGCCGACGGCCACCGCCGTATCGCCGTCCTCGCCACCAGCGCGTACGCCTCGTACTCGGGCTGCCGCCAGTATCGCGAGAACCTCGCGGACGCGCTGGCCACGCTCGAGGGCGAGGGACTTGAGCTGCCGCGCGTCGACAAGCTGCGGCACTACTTCAACCACCCCGGTTTCGTACGCCCCATGATCGACGGCGTCCTGCAGTCCCTGGCGGACCTCCCCGAGGACGTACGGGCGGGGGCCCATCTCGCCTTCACCACCCATTCGATCCCGGTCGCCGCGGCCGATACGTCGGGCCCGGCCGGCGAGCACGGCGAGGGCGGCGCCTATGTAGGCCAGCACCTGGACGTGGCCCGGCTGATCGCCGACGCCGTACGCGAGGAGACGGGCATCGAGCACCCCTGGCAGCTCGTCTACCAGTCACGCAGCGGAGCCCCGCACATCCCGTGGCTGGAGCCCGACATCTGCGACCACCTGGAGGAGCTGCACGGCTCCGGCGTCCCCGCGGCCGTGATGATCCCCATCGGCTTTGTCTCCGACCACATGGAAGTGCTCTACGACCTCGACACGGAGGCAACCGCGAAGGCCGCCGAGCTCGGGCTGCCGGTGCGGCGCTCAGCGACGGTGGGCGCCGACGCGCGGTTCGCCGCGGCCGTACGGGATCTCGTCCTGGAGCGCGCCGCGAGCGAGCGGGGCGCGAAAGCGGAGCGGTGCGCGCTCGGCTCGCTCGGCCCCTCGCACGACCTCTGCCCGGTCGGCTGCTGTCCGGCCCGGGCACCCAAGCCCGCGGCCGCCGGTGCCGACAGCCCGTACGCCACCCGTACGCCCTAAGGAAGCCCTGTGAGCGACCCTCTCCTGTCCGAACTGCTCGACCTCGCCCTGGAGGCCGCCCGCCGGGCGGGGGAGCTGCTGCGCGACGGCCGCCCCGCCGACCTCGGTGTCGCGGCGACCAAGTCCAGCCCGATCGACGTCGTCACGGAGATGGACATCGCGGCCGAGAAGCTGATCACCGGCTTCCTGGCCGAGCGCCGACCCGACGACGGCTTCCTCGGCGAGGAGGGCGCCTCCACGACCGGCACGAGCGGCGTCCGCTGGGTCATCGACCCGCTCGACGGCACCGTCAACTACCTCTACGGACTGCCGACCTGGGCGGTCTCGATCGCCGCGGAACGGGACGGCGAGCGGGTCGTGGGCGTCGTGGAGGCCCCGATGCGCCGCGAGACGTACCGGGCGGTCCTGGGGGGCGGCGCGTACGCCGGTGACAAGCCGCTGCGCTGCCGCCCTGCGCCGCCGCTGGACCAGGCGCTGGTCTCCACCGGCTTCAACTACGTCGCGGCCGTACGGAGCCACCAGGCGGACGTGGCCCAGCGACTGATCCCGCGCCTTCGTGACATCCGCCGCAGCGGCTCGGCGGCGGTGGACCTCTGCGACGTGGCCGCGGGGCGCCTGGACGGCTTCTACGAGCGAGGGCTCAACCCGTGGGACCTCGCGGCGGGCGACCTGATCGCCCGGGAGGCAGGAGCCCTGACGGGCGGCCGCCCCGGCGGTCCCCCGGACGGCGACCTGGCGGTGGCTGCGAGCCCGGGCGTATTCGGCCCGCTGCAGTCCCTGCTGGAGGATTTCGGCGCCTGGCACGACTAGGAGGTGTCGGGGGCATTCAGCCCGTCCGGCGACGAGGACACACAGGGGCCCCGGCGCCGTCTTTCGGCGTCGGGGCCCTCTCATGTCCGGTACCTGCGCGGCCCGGCGCTACGCGGCGCTGACCTCCACGCCGTGCTCCGCGGCAAGCCGGCGCAGGTCGTCAAGCTCAGCCTGCTCAACATCCGCAAGGAAGTCGTCACCCGTCTCGCGTGCCAGGGTGAGGTCGGTCTCGGCGGCTTTTATGCGCTGCAACAGTCCTGCGGTGAATGCGTCCATGTGCGCCCCCTCGTCGTGGGTCGGTGGCACGGGGGTGTGCCTGGGGTTTCCCCTGCCGCAGGCAGAGGACGGGGTGATCAACCCTGGAACAGGTCGTGGTGTGCCACATACAGGGCGTGATCGCGGGTGTTTAGTCGTCCTCCCCCGGCCCTTCCTCAAGGAAACCTCAACTGGCCCGGGAATCCGATGAATTCCTTTCCGCCCAGGTCGGCCGCGGGCGGCCTGCTCCGCCTTACATCCGGTTTACGCGCGTAACGGGCAGGATGGATGCGCACAGCCAGTGCTCACACACCTGCCCCGATCATGGGTGACGGGCCCAGAGGAAGGATCACGACGTGCGCGTACTCGTCGTCGAGGACGAGCAGCTGCTCGCCGATGCGGTGGCCACCGGACTGCGCCGGGAGGCCATGGCCGTCGACGTCGTGTACGACGGCGCCGCTGCCCTGGAGCGCATCGGGGTCAACGACTACGACGTGGTCGTCCTGGACCGCGACCTCCCGCTGGTCCACGGGGACGACGTATGCCGCAAGATCGTCGAGCTGGGCATGCCCACCCGCGTGCTCATGCTGACCGCGTCCGGGGACGTCAGCGACCGCGTCGAAGGCCTCGAACTGGGCGCGGACGACTATCTCCCCAAGCCCTTCGCCTTCAGCGAGCTCACCGCGCGCGTGCGCGCCCTCGGCCGGCGTACGACCGTGCCGCTGCCGCCCGTCCTGGAGCGCGCCGGGATCAAGCTCGACCCGAACCGCCGCGAGGTCTTCCGCGACGGCAAGGAGATCCAGCTCGCGCCCAAGGAGTTCGCGGTCCTGGAGGTTCTGATGCGCAGCGAGGGCGCGGTGGTCTCGGCCGAGCAGCTGCTGGAGAAGGCGTGGGACGAGAACACCGACCCCTTCACCAATGTCGTCCGGGTGACGGTGATGACCTTGCGCCGCAAGCTCGGCGAGCCTCCCGTGATCGTCACCGTGCCCGGCTCCGGTTACCGGATCTGATCCAGGTGACCGCGACCCCCGCACCTCCCGAGGCGCCTCCTAAACCGACCTGGGACCCCCGCGACCCGGTCCGCCCGCTGCTGCGTCCCACGATCCGGATACGCCTCACGCTGCTGTACGGCGGCATGTTCCTGATCGCGGGCATTCTGCTGCTTTCGATCATCTATCTGCTCACCGCTCAGGCACTGCACGTGAGCGTCGGTGACCTGCCGTTCAAGATCGAGACGGGCCGGGTGCAGCCCACCACCTCGTGGTGCCAGCTGCCCGAGACGGGGACCGGCGAGCAGTTCAACCAGGCCGTCGCCAGCTGTCTGCAGCACCAGCGCGAGATGGCCCTGGACGACCTGCTGCGCCGCTCGCTCTTCGCCCTGCTCGGCCTCAGCGTCATCGCCTTCGCCTTCGGCTACGCCATGGCCGGCCGGGTCCTCTCGCCGCTCGGCAAGATCACCCGCACCGCGCGCCAGGTGGCCGGCTCCGACCTCTCGCGGCGGATCGAGCTGGACGGGCCGGACGACGAGCTGAAGGAGCTCGCGGACACCTTCGACGAGATGCTGGACCGCCTGGAGCGCGCGTTCAGCGCCCAGCAGCGCTTCGTCGCGAACGCCTCGCACGAACTGCGTACACCCCTCGCGATCAACCGCACGCTGCTGGAGGTCCACCTCTCCGACCCGGAAGTGCCCACGGAGCTCCACCAGCTCGGCAAGACGCTGCTGGCCACCAACGAGCGCAGCGAGCAGCTCGTGGAGGGTCTGCTGCTGCTCGCCCGCAGCGACAACCAGATCGTCGAGCGTAAGCCGGTGGACCTGGCCGAGGTGGCCACGCGCGCGGTGGACCAGGCCCGTGCCGAGGCCGATGCCAAGGACGTGGAGATCCGCGCGGAGTGCGCGCCCGCCGTCGTCCAGGGCAATGGCGTCCTGCTGGAGCGGATCGCCCTGAACCTCGTGCAGAACGGCGTGCGCTACAACGTCCTGGAAGGGGGCTGGGTGGAGGTCACGACGGACGTCCAGCACGGCCAGGCGGTTCTGGTGGTCTCGAACACGGGGCCGGTGGTTCCCGCCTACGAGATCGACAACCTCTTCGAGCCCTTCAGACGGCTGCGTCAGGAGCGCACGGGCAGCGACAAGGGCGTCGGCCTGGGGCTTTCGATCGCCCGGTCGGTCGCCCGGGCCCACGGAGGCCGTATCATCGCGGAGCCTCGTGAGGGCGGTGGCCTCGTGATGCGAGTCACCTTCCCGGTCTGAGATGCTGACCGACGCGAATCGCTTCGTTCGCTTTACGCGGAATTTTCGGGATCCGTGACCGAGAACACCGTGTGCGACCGTGTGGGATCGATCACAAAGGCGAATTTCAGGCCATCTACTCTCAGTGATCAAGACTCTTGCCGGAAAGCCGGGAAAAGTCCTGGTTTCCGGGGGTCGAGATCACGGGAAGTACACGGGGTGGCGCCCGTGAAGTGCGACATTCGGACCGTGTACGGTCCCGATCGCCATCCAACCCGATCACTCTCGGGGGATCCGGTTGGGTGTCGATTGAGTAACAGACCTTGATGTGAGGCAAAATCTCCGCCTCGGGTCGGGCACAAGTCCGGCCTCTCACGCGTTACGTGCGCTGGAGACACCGCAGACACCCAGAGGGGGAGAGCGACATGGCAACGGACTACGACACCCCACGCAAGACCGACGACGACGTCGATTCGGACAGCCTTGAGGAATTGAAGGCCCGCCGGAACGACAAGACGACGTCGTCCGTCGACGTAGACGAATTCGAGCAGGCTGAGGGCCTGGAGCTGCCCGGAGCGGACCTTTCCAACGAGGAACTGTCCGTTCGCGTGCTGCCCCGGCAGGCGGACGAGTTCACCTGCATGAGCTGCTTCCTGGTGCACCACAGGAGCCAGCTCGCCCGCGAGAAGAACGGTCAGCCGATCTGCCGCGACTGCGACTGAGGTCCGGTCGGCCGTGGCAGGCGAGAAACCGTCCAGGAAGCTGCGTCTCCGGCGCCAGAAGCCGCCGGAGACGCACTCGGGCGGTCCAGGCCCGGCGCAGGACGCCAAGGCGTCTGCCGAGCACTCGGCCGCCCTGCTGCCCCACGGCGCAGCAGAGGTCGACGGGCGGGGCCGCGGGGCCTCGCTCGAAGCAGCCGGTCAGGCGGGGCCCACACCAAGGGCACCACGCCTGGCCGCCGTGCGGCAGGGGATGCGGAGGGGCCGTGCGGGCGTCGGTGCGGCGCTCGCGTTCGTGGCCGACCGGATCATCGAGAACGCACCACGCGTGCCGGTGCGCGATCTGGCGACCCTGCGCAAACAGTTCCCCGGGCTCGGTCCGGAAGAGCTCGCGGACAAACTGGTCGCGGGCGCGGCGAACGGCACCTCCACTGTGGGTGCGGGTATCGGCGCGGCCGCGATGCTGCCGGTCCCTCCGGCGATGCCGGCCGAGCTGGCCACGGAGATCATCTCAGTCGCCGCCATCGAGCTGAAGCTCATCGCCGAGCTCCATGAGGTCTACGGCGTGCGGCCGCGGGGCGGCCTCAAGGAGCGCAGCGTCGCGTATCTGACCTCGTGGACGGAGGAGCGCGGGATCGACGTCACCAAACCGGTGACGATCAACGCCGCGCTGGGCGGCCGGTTCAAGCGCGAGCTGCGGCAGCAGGTCATGAAGCGCACTGTCCGCAATCTGCCGAACCTGATTCCGTTCATGGTCGGCGCGGCCCTCGGTGCGGCGATCAACCGCCGGGACACCATGAAGCTCGCCGGCCACATCCGCAAGGACCTGCGCAGGAGACAGATCCCCTGGGACGCGCTGCCCGCGCTCCCGCCACTGGAACAGCCCAAGGACCCGCTGGACGTCTCGGCCCCGCCCGAACTGGACCGCTGACCGGCTCGGCGCGCCTCTCAGTCCGCGCGCACAGCCGCCAGCGCGGCGGCGAGTTCCTTCGGGTTCCGGGTCGACAGATAGACGTACGGAGTCGGGTCGGCCGGGTCCGTGACCTCGATCCTCAGGGCCGTCGGCACGTAGCTGCGCAGCAGCATGAAGGCCTGGGGGTCGGCCTTGTACGAGCGCCAGGCGCGCGCTTCTTCCGCATCCAGGATCTCGGCCTCACCGAGAGCCGTGAGCGGAATCCGGGCCTCGCCCGCGACCAGCGAGCCGGCCACCACCCGGATACGGACCGAGCCGTAGGAACTCACCACTACAGCGGCCACCGCGGCGGCGCCGATCAGCCCGCCGAGCATCGGCAGTGTGCCGAGCGGCAGCAGGACGAGGCCGCCCGCGACGCCCATCAGGGCGGCGATGGCCCACCACGAACGGGGCGCGGTCAGACGTTCTTCGTAGTGCGGGGCGGAAGGCTGCATGAAACCAAGCTTGGCACGGTGCGACCTGGCGGTATCCGCGCGGGTAAGGTCTGGGCCCGTGAGTACTGCGAACTCCCGGGGGGCGACCCCCGGACCCTCGGCGCGGCCCTCGGCTCTGACCCCTCCGGCCGACGCCACAAAGCCTGTTCGGCATCCTGACGCCCCGGCCCCCGGTGAACTCCTCGGCGCGCACTACGAACACTGCTTCGGCTGCGGCGGGGGACAGCCCCACGGACTGCACCTCCAGGCGCGGGCCGGTGAAGGTGTGAGCATCACGGCGGAGTTCACCGTCAAGCCCGCCCACCAGGGCGCACCGGGCCTCGCGCACGGCGGCGTGCTGGCCACGGCGCTGGACGAGACGCTCGGCTCGCTCAACTGGCTGCTGCGGACGATCGCGGTCACCGGTCGGCTCGAGACCGACTTCGTACGCCCCGTGCCCGTGGACACCGTGCTGCATCTGCAGGCCGAGGTCACCGCCGTCGCCCGGCGGAAGATCTACTCCACCGCCGTGGGCCGGATCGGTGGCCCCGAAGGACCCGTCGCCGTGCGCGCCAACGCTCTCTTCATCGAGGTCCAGGTCGACCACTTCATCGACAACGGCCGCCCGGAGGAGATCCAGGCAGCCATGGCGGACCCCGACCAGATCAGGCGCGCCCGCGCCTTCGAGGTGAACCCCTGATGCGTAACCCTGTCGATGTGCTGATCCGCCGTGTGGATCCGGAGGTGCCGCTCCCGTCGTACGCGCACCCGGGCGACGCCGGCGCCGATCTGGTGACCTGTGAGGCCGTCGAGATCGCGCCCGGCGAGCGGGTCGTTCTGCCCACCGGAGTGTCCATCGCGCTGCCCGACGGATACGCCGCGTTCGTGCACCCGCGCTCGGGTCTCGCCGCCCGCTGCGGAGTCGCCCTCGTGAATGCCCCGGGGACGGTGGATGCCGGGTACCGTGGGGAGATCAAGGTGATCGTGGTCAATCTCGACCCGCGCGAGAGTGTGCGGTTCGATCGGTTCGACCGGATTGCTCAATTGGTTGTCCAGCAGGTCGAGAAGGTGCGCTTCCACGAGGTGGCGGAGCTTCCCGGCTCGGCGCGGGCCGAGGGGGGCTTCGGGTCCACCGGCGGTCACGCCGCCGTGGACGGCTCAACGGGTGGGAATCGATACGCTTCGGTCGTATCCGACCGGGAAGGACAGTGACGTGTTCGGACGTCGCAAGAAGAGTGGTTCCGCCGGGGACGCGGCGGACGCAGCGGCCGAGGCCGAGCAGGTCGTCGACGAGCGCGACACGGAGTACTCCGACGAAGAAGGGGCGCCCCGCCGGGTGAACCTTCCGCCGGCGCCCCGGCCCGACGGCCCCTGGGACGTGTCCGAGGTATCCAGGCCCGGCGAGGGCCGGGTCGATCTGGGCGGTCTGTTCGTGCCCGGAGTCGAGGGAATGGAACTGCGCGTCGAGGTCGCGGGCGACGCAATCGTCGCCGCCACCGTCGTGCTGCGCGACAGCGCCGTACAGCTGCAGGCCTTCGCGGCGCCCAAGAAGGAAGGCATCTGGGGCGAGGTCCGCGAGGAGATCGCCTCCGGCATCACGCAGCAGGGCGGCATCATCGACGAGGTCGAGGGCCCGCTCGGCTGGGAGCTGCGCGCGCAGGTGCCCGTACAGCTGCCCGACGGCACCGGCGGTGTGCAGCTGGTGCGCTTCGTCGGCGTCGACGGGCCGCGCTGGTTCCTGCGCGGAGTAATCTCCGGGCAGGGCGCGGTGCAGCCCGAGGCCGCCGGTCTGCTGGAGCAGATCTTCCGGGACACCGTGGTCGTACGGGGCGAGGGCCCCATGGCGCCTCGCGACCCGATCGTCCTCAAGCTGCCGGACGACGCCCAGATGGTGCCCGAGGGTGTCCAGCAGGAGGACCAGGAGAGCTCCCGCTTCTCCGGTGGTATGGGGCAACTGCAGCGCGGCCCCGAGATCACCGAGGTGCGCTGACCCCTTACCGGGGACTCACTGGCAATCCGCCCGTGGCCCGCGGTGGTTCCGGCCTTCCGGACCGCCGCGGGCCGTCGTGCTGCCCGGCGCGTCAGAATCGCGTCAAATTCGCACGTGAGGGCTGTCTCATGCCCCGGATGTCCGAATCTCCGGCCGTAGGCTCGACGCAGGCGTACGCAGCTGAGACTGAAAGACAATGGGGCCATGGGACGCGGCAGGCTACGGATCTACCTCGGCGCGGCGCCGGGCGTAGGCAAGACGCACGCCATGCTGTCCGAGGCGCACCGGCGCCTGGAGCGCGGCACCGACTGCGTCGTGGCCTTCGCCGAGCACCACGGACGCGCCCGCACCGACATGATGCTGCACGGCCTGGAACAGGTGCGGCGGCGTGAGATCGAGTACCGCGGCACGGTCTTCACCGAGATGGACGTCGACGCGGTCCTGGAACGCCGTCCCGCCGTGGCCCTGGTGGACGAGCTGGCGCACACCAATGTGCCGGGCTCGCGCAACGCCAAGCGCTGGCAGGACGTCGAGGAACTGCTCGCGGCCGGTATCGACGTCATATCGACCGTCAACATCCAGCACTTCGAGTCGCTGGGCGATGTCGTCGAGTCGATAACCGGCGTACGGCAGCGGGAGACCGTCCCCGACGAGGTGGTGCGCCGGGCCGACCAGCTCGAACTGGTCGACATGTCACCCCAGGCGCTGCGCCGCCGCATGGCCCACGGCAACATCTACACGTCGGACAAGGTCGACGCGGCTCTGTCGAACTACTTCCGCCCCGGCAATCTGACCGCACTGCGCGAACTGGCCCTGCTCTGGGTCGCCGACCGCGTTGACGCATACCTCCAGCAGTACCGCGGCGAGCACAACATCCGTACGACATGGCAGGCCCGCGAGCGCATCGTCGTCGGCCTCACCGGCGGCCCCGAGGGAAGCACCCTCATCCGCCGCGCCGCCCGGCTGGCCGAGAAGGGCGCCGGCGGCGAAGTGCTGGCGGTCTGCATAGCCCGCAGCGACGGACTGACCTCCGCATCGCCCAAGAACCTCGCCGTCCAGCGCACCCTCGTCGAGGACCTCGGCGGCACCTTCCACCACGTCATTGGCGACGATGTCCCCTCCGGCCTGCTGGAGTTCGCGCGCGGGGTGAACGCCACCCAGATCGTGCTCGGCGCCAGCCGCCGCCGGGTGTGGCAGTACATGTTCGGCCCCGGCGTCAGTGCGACCGTCGCCCGCGACTCCGGTCCCGACCTCGACGTCCACATCGTCACGCACGACGAGGCGGGCAAGGGCCAAGGACTGCCGATGGCCCGCGGCGCCCGCCTCGGCCGCTCCCGGATCATCGCCGGCTGGCTTGCCGGCGTCGCCGGTCCCGTTCTGCTGTCGCTGCTGCTCACCAGCCTCGACGACAGCCTCGGCCTCGCCAATGACGTCCTGCTCTTCCTCTTCCTGACCGTCGTGTCCGCGCTCCTCGGCGGGCTGCTCCCGGCGCTCGCCTCGGCGGCCGTGGGCTCGCTGCTGCTGAACTACTACTTCACGCCGCCCACCCACACCCTGACCATCAGCGACCCGAAGAACATCGTCGCCATCGCGATCTTCTTCGCGGTGGCCGTCGCGGTGGCCTCCGTGGTGGACCTGGCCGCCCGCCGCACCCAGCAGGCCGCCCGGCTGCGCGCCGAGTCCGAGATCCTCTCCTTTCTCGCCGGAAGCGTGCTCCGGGGCGAGACCACGCTCGACGCCCTGCTCGAACGGGTCCGCGAGACCTTCTCCATGGAGTCCGTGGCGCTGCTGGAGCGGCACAGCGACGTCGATCCGTGGACCTGCGCGGGCAGCGTCGGCAAAAGCTCAGTCGTACGCCCCGAGGACGCGGACGTGGACATCCCGGTCGGCGACCACATGGCGCTCGCGCTCTCGGGCCGGGTGCTGCCCGCCGAGGACCGCAGGGTGCTTGCCGCGTTCGCCGCGCAGGCGGCCGTCGTACTGGAGCGCCAGCGCCTGGTCGGACAGACGGAGGAGGCCCGCCGGCTGGCCGAGGGCAACCGCATCCGCACCGCCTTGCTCGCCGCGGTAAGCCACGATCTGCGCACACCGCTCGCCGCCATCAAGGCCGCCGTCTCCTCGCTCAGGTCCGACGACGTCGCCTGGTCCGAGGAGGACGAGGCGGCGCTGCTCGAAGGCATCGAGGACGGCGCCGACCGGCTCGACCATCTCGTGGACAATCTCCTCGACATGTCGCGCCTGAGGACCGGCACCGTCACCCCGCTGATCCGGGAGACCGATCTCGACGAGGTCGTTCCGATGGCGCTCGTGGGGGTGCCCGTCCAGAGCGTGGAGCTGGACATAACCGAGACGCTGCCGATGGTGGCCGTCGACCGCGGACTCCTGGAGCGCGCCGTCGCCAACATCGTCGAGAACGCCGTCAAGTACAGCCCCGACGCGGTGCCCGTCTCTGTGGCGGCGAGCGCCCTCGGCGACCGGGTCGAGGTGCGCGTCGCCGACCGCGGCCCCGGCGTCCCCGATGACGCGAAGGACCGGATCTTCGAGCCGTTCCAGCGTCACGGTGACGCGCCGCGCGGAACGGGAGTGGGCCTCGGCCTCGCGGTCGCACGGGGCTTCGTCGAGTCCATGGGCGGCACCCTCACCGCCGAGGACACACCCGGCGGCGGAATGACGATGGTCCTCACCCTCCGGGCGGCGCCGGGATCCGCCCCGGTCGCCCCCGATCTTCCCGCCGGGGTCGCCTCATGAGGGGGACAGCCGTGCAGACGCCAGTGACAGTGCAGAAAGGCAGGCCTTGATGACCCGGGTGCTCGTGGTCGAAGACGAGCCGCA
The DNA here is from genome assembly GCF_006715635.1 of Streptomyces sp. SLBN-118. NCBI lineage: Bacteria > Bacillati > Actinomycetota > Actinomycetes > Kitasatosporales > Streptomycetaceae > Streptomyces > Streptomyces sp. SLBN-118. Next base: position 1,948,237 of record NZ_VFNP01000001.1, on the reverse strand, counting down.
GATCGTACGCGCCCTCGTGATCAACCTGAAGGCGCGCACGTACGAGGTGGACGCGGCTCCCGACGGTGCGACAGCCCTTGAGCTGGCCGCGGCCCGCCACCCCGATGTCGTCGTACTCGACCTCGGGCTGCCCGACATGGACGGCGTCGAGGTGATCAAGGGCCTGCGCGGCTGGACGCGCGTCCCGATCCTGGTCCTCTCGGCCCGTCACACCTCCGACGAGAAGGTCGAGGCGCTGGACGCCGGGGCCGACGACTATGTCACCAAGCCGTTCGGCATGGACGAGCTGCTGGCCCGGCTGCGGGCCGCGGTCCGCAGGGCCGAGCCGGTCGGCGGCGGGGACGACGAGCTGGTGATCGTCGAGACGGACGGCTTCACCGTCGATCTCGCGGCGAAGAAGGTCCACCGGGACGGGCGCGATGTGCGGCTCACGCCGACCGAGTGGCATCTGTTGGAGGTCCTCGTACGCAACACCGGCCGACTGGTCAGCCAGAGGCAGCTGCTCCAGGAGGTCTGGGGCCCCTCCTACGGCACCGAGACGAACTATCTCCGGGTCTACATGGCGCAGCTGCGGCGCAAGCTGGAGAGGGACCCCTCGCACCCCGAACACTTCGTCACCGAGCCGGGCATGGGATACCGCTTCGAGCGCTGATTCGGTGTCGGGGCCGGCCGGTAGGCTTGATGCATGAGCGCCGTACCCCGTTCCGACAAGGCCGAGAAGCCGGCCGGCCGCTTCCGCCGCATGCTCGACCGGCTGTCCAGCTCTCAGCAGGACCTCGAGTCCGAGGAGCTTCAGGAGGATGCCCAGGCATCGGGGTGTACCCGTATCGCTGAGTGCCACGACCGCCAGATAGTCCGGGTGACTGGTACCTTGCGCACCGTCACCCTGCGTCCGCGGGCCGGCGTGCCCGCGCTGGAGGCGGAGCTCTTCGACGGTACGGCCCCGCTGGACGTCGTCTGGCTCGGCCGCAGGTCCATCGTGGGCATCGAACCGGGCCGCAGGCTCATCGCCTCGGGGCGGATCTCCATGAGCCACGGCCGCCGGGTGCTGTTCAATCCCAAATACGAACTCCGACCACTCGGACAGGAGTAGCCGGTGACGTCTCTCGACAAGCCGACCACCAAGACGAACGACCAGCAGCAGGACAGCGACGCCAAAGCAGTCACGGAGGCGGCGCTGTTCGAGGCCTTCGGCGGCGTGCGCGGCATGGTGGAGACGGTCCTGCCCGGACTGCTGTTCGTCACGATCTTCACGGTCAACAAGAACCTGCACGTCTCGGCGATCGCGGCACTCGCCCTCTCGCTGATGCTCGTCGTGGTCCGGCTGATCCGCAGGGACACCGTCAAGCACGCCTTCAGCGGCGTCTTCGGGGTGGCCTTCGGCGTCGTCTTCGCGATGATGACCGGCAATGCCAAGGACTTCTATCTGCCGGGCATGCTCTACACCCTGGGCCTGGCCGTCGCGTACATCGTCACGACCATCGCGGGCGTCCCGCTGATCGGTCTGATCCTGGGACCGGTCTTCAAGGAGAACCTCTCCTGGCGGACGCGTAACCCGGGCCGCAAGACGGCGTACGCCAAGGCGAGCTGGGCGTGGGGCCTGATCCTGCTGGCCAAGTGCGCGATTCTCTTCCCGCTGTACTGGTGGGCGGACACCGCCCAGCTCGGCTGGGTTCTGGTCGCCCTGAAGATTCCGCCGTTCCTGCTGGCCGTGTATCTGACCTGGGTCTTCCTGGCGAAGGCACCGCCGCCCATCGACGTCTTCGCGGAGATGGAGGCGGAGGAGCAGGCCGAGAAGGAGCGCAACCGCGCCGCGGCCTCGCCCGAGCTGTAGTCCGCGGGCCTCGAACGCAAACGCCGGACGGGCTCGGATTCCGAGCCCGTCCGGCGTCGTGACGACCGGGGTCCGGGGCGGTGCCCGCCCCGGAAAGGGTCACGAGGCGCGACGTACCGACAGCAGGTCCTCCAGCTGTTCCTCGCGCGCCTGCGCGGCCACGAACAGCAGCTCGTCGCCCGCCTCCAGCGTTTCCTCTGCACCCGGAGTGAGCACCCGCGAGCCGCGGATGATCGTGACCAGCGAGGTGTCCTCGGGCCAGGCCACATCGCTGACCTGCGTACCGGCCAGCGCCGACTCCGGCGGCAGCGTCAGTTCGACCAGGTTCGCGTCGCCGTGGCTGAAGCGCAGCAGCCGGACGAGGTCGCCGACGCTCACCGCTTCCTCCACCAGTGCCGACATCAGACGCGGCGTGGAGACCGCGACATCGACGCCCCAGGACTCGTTGAAGAGCCACTCGTTCTTGGGGTTGTTGACACGCGCGACCACCCTCGGCACGCCGTACTCCGTCTTCGCGAGCAGCGAGATGACCAGATTCACCTTGTCGTCGCCGGTCGCCGCGATCGCGACGTTGCACCGCTGCAGCGCCGCCTCGTCCAGCGACGTGATCTCGCAGGCGTCGGCCAGCAACCACTCCGCCTGGGGCACCCGCTCCACGGAGATGGCGGTCGGCGCCTTGTCGATCAGGAGCACTTCGTGCCCGTTCTCCAGCAGCTCACCGGCGATGGAACGGCCCACCGCTCCGGCGCCCGCAATAGCGACCCGCATCAGTGACCGCCCTCCTCAGGGCCCTCGGCGAACGCCGCCTCGACCTTCTCGACCTCGTCCGTACGCATCATCACGTGGACGAGATCGCCCTCCTGCAGAACCGTCTGCGCGGTCGGCAGGACCGCCTCGCCCAGCCGAGTGAGGAAGGCGACCCGTACCCCGGTCTCCTCCTGCAGTTTGCTGACCTTGTGGCCCACCCAGGAGGCCGACGTGTGCACCTCGGCGAGCTGCACTCCGCCGCTCGGGTCACGCCACAGCGGCTCCGCGCCCGACGGCAGCAGCCGCCGCAGCATCTGGTCGGCCGTCCAGCGGACCGTGGCGACCGTGGGGATGCCGAGCCGCTGGTAGACCTCGGCGCGCCGGGGGTCGTAGATACGGGCCGCGACGTTCTCGATGCCGAACATCTCGCGGGCGACCCGCGCGGCGATGATGTTGGAGTTGTCGCCGCTGCTGACGGCTGCGAAGGCGCCGGCTTCCTCGATACCCGCTTCACGCAGGGTGTCCTGGTCGAACCCGACTCCGGTGACGCGGCGGCCGCCGAACCCGGAGCCCAAGCGGCGGAAGGCCGTGGGGTCCTGGTCGACGATGGCGACCGTGTGCCCCCGCTGCTCCAGGGTCTGCGCGAGTGCGGCTCCCACTCGCCCGCATCCCATGATGACGATGTGCACGACCGTCCTTCCGGCTGTCAATGGGCCCAGCTGTTCTTGGCTCAGGCTTAACAGGGTCTCAGACCGCGGCTCAACCTACACACGCGCGGTCCGCCCAGGGTCCCTCTGTGAGATGGGAGGGGGAGATTCCGAGCAGAGGGAGACGCTGGGGGGGGTACTGGGTGGGCCTCGTTCATGCGGAAGCCATACGATCCTCTGCGTGTCCAAACTGACCGACCTCCCCAAACGGATCCTGATCGGAAGGGCGCTGCGCAGCGACAGGCTGGGAGAAACGCTCCTGCCCAAGCGCATCGCACTTCCCGTCTTCGCCTCCGACCCGCTGTCCTCGGTGGCGTACGCACCGGGAGAAGTCCTTCTGGTGCTCTCCATCGCGGGCGTGTCGGCGTATCACTTCAGCCCGTGGATCGCCGTGGCCGTCGTGGTCCTGATGTTCACGGTGGTGGCCTCCTACCGCCAGAACGTCCATGCGTATCCGAGTGGCGGCGGTGACTACGAGGTCGCCAACACCAACCTCGGCCCCAGGGCCGGGCTCACCGTCGCCAGCGCCCTGCTCGTCGACTACGTCCTCACCGTGGCCGTGTCGATCGCCTCCGGCGTGGAGAACCTCGGCTCCGCGATCCCCTTCGTGGTCGAGAACAAGGTCCTCTGCGCCATCGCGATCATCATCCTCCTCACGCTGATGAATCTGCGTGGCGTGAAGGAATCGGGCAAGCTCTTCGCCATCCCGACGTATGTCTTCGTCGCAGGCGTCTTCATCATGATCGCGTGGGGTGCCTTCAGGGGCTTCGTCCTCGACGACACCATGGAGGCCCCGACCGCAGGCTTCGAGATCAAGGCCGAGCACCAGGGCCTTGCCGGCTTCGCGCTGGTCTTCCTGCTGCTGCGGGCCTTCTCCTCCGGCTGTGCCGCGCTCACCGGCGTCGAAGCGATCAGCAATGGCGTCCCCGCCTTCCGCAAGCCGAAGAGCAAGAACGCCGCGACCACCCTGGCCCTCATGGGCGGCCTGGCCGTCACCATGTTCTGCGGCATCATCGGCCTGGCCATGGCCACCGACGTGAAGATGGCCGAGTCGCCCGCCGACGACCTGCTGCACAATGGCACGCCGGTCGGCAGCGACTATGTCCAGAACCCTGTGATCTCCCAGGTCGCGGCCGCCGTCTTCGGTGACGGCACCTTCTTCTTCGTGCTGCTCGCCGCAGCCACCGCGCTGGTTCTCTTCCTGGCCGCCAACACCGCGTACAACGGATTCCCGCTCCTCGGCTCGATCCTCGCGCAGGACCGCTATCTGCCACGCCAGCTGCACACGCGAGGCGACCGGCTCGCCTTCTCCAACGGCATCGTGCTGCTGGCAGGTGCGGCCATCCTGCTGGTCTGGATCTACGGGGCGGACTCGACGAAGCTGATCCAGCTCTACATCGTCGGCGTGTTCGTCTCCTTCACGCTCAGCCAGACGGGCATGGTGCGGCACTGGAACCGCCATCTGAGGACCGAGAAGGACCAGGCCAAACGCCGGCACATGATCCGCTCCAGGGCGATCAACACCTTCGGTGCCTTCTTCACGGGCCTGGTGCTGGTCGTCGTCCTCGCCACCAAGTTCACGCACGGCGCGTGGGTGGCGCTGCTCGGCATGGTGATCTTCTACGGGACCATGACCGCGATCCGCAGGCACTACGACGGGGTCTCCGAAGAGATCGCTGCCGAAGAAGAGCGTCCCGACGACTATGTGCGGCCCTCGCGCGTGCACTCCATCGTGCTGGTTTCCAAGATCCACAAGCCGACGCTGCGCGCCCTCGCATACGCCAAGCTGATGCGCTCCGACCGGCTCGAAGCGCTCAGTATCAGCGTCGACGCGGCCGAGACCAAGGCGCTCAAGGACGAGTGGGAGCGCCGTGGCATCAATGTGCCGCTGAAGATCCTCGACTCCCCGTACCGCGAGATCACCCGGCCGGTCATCGAGTACGTCAAGGGGCTGCGCCGCGAAAGCCCGCGGGACGTGGTCAGCGTCATCATCCCCGAGTACGTGGTGGGGCGCTGGTACGAGCATCTGCTGCACAACCAGAGCGCCCTGCGGCTCAAGGGACGGCTGCTGTTCACGCCCGGAGTGATGGTCACGTCGGTGCCCTACCAGCTGCAGTCCTCCGAGGCCGCGAAGCTCCGGGCGAGGAAGCGCCAGGAATGGAACGCGCCCGGCTCGGTGCGGCGCGGCCCCGTGGACGAGCGCCCCAGGGAGTCCTGAGGGGTCCATGCACCCACGTAGACTGGGGGGCTGTCGTCCGCACACGGACGGCGGCCCCCTCATATCCCTGGAGTCACCCCGTCATGCAGAACGCATCCGATTCGTCGCTGGTCGGGGAGGAGTACGAGGTCGAGGTGGGCCCCGTCGCACACGGCGGCCACTGCATCGCCCGCACCGAGGAGGGGCGGGTGCTGTTCGTACGGCACACGCTTCCCGGTGAGAAGGTCGTCGCCCGCATCACCGAAGGCGAAGAGGACTCCCGCTTCCTGCGCGCCGACGCCGTACGGATCATCGAGGCATCCAAGGACCGCGTCGAGGCCCCCTGCCCCTACTCGGGTCCGGGCAACTGCGGTGGCTGCGACTGGCAGCACGCCAAGCCGGGCGCGCAGCGGCGGTTCAAGGGCGAGGTGATCGCCGAGCAACTGCAGCGCCTCGCGGGTCTCACGCCCGAGGAGGTCGGCTGGGACGGCACGGTCATGCCGGCGCCGGGGGACAAGGTGCCCCCGGGCGAAGTGCCCGCGTGGCGCACGCGCGTGCAGTACGCGATCGACACGGAGGGCCGGGCGGGACTGCGCAAGCACCGCTCGCACGACGTCCAGCCGATCGACCACTGCATGATTGCCGCGCCCGGCGTCACCGAGCTCGGTATCGAGAAGCAGGACTGGCCACAGATGGCCACGGTCGAGGCGATCGCGGCGAGTGGGTCGAACGACCGCCAGGTCATCCTCACTCCACGCCCGGGCGGCCGGCTGCCGCTCGTCGAACTGGACAAGCCGGTATCGGTGTTGCGGGTCGACGAGCACGACGGCGGAGTGCACCGGGTGCACGGCCGAGCCTTCGTGAGGGAACGGGCCGACGACCGGACGTACCGAGTCGGCATGGGCGGCTTCTGGCAGGTCCACCCGCAGGCCGCGGACATCCTGGTCAAGGCCGTGATGCAGGGCCTGCTGCCGCGCAAGGGCGACATGGCGCTCGATCTGTACTGCGGCGTGGGCCTGTTCGCGGGCGCGATCGCCGACCGGGTGGGCGAGAAGGGCGCGGTACTGGGCATCGAGTCGACCAAGCGCGCCGTCGAGGACGCCCGCCACAACCTCCAGGACTTCGAGCGCGTACGCATCGAACACGGCAAGGTCGACCAGGTCCTCCCACGCACCAAGATCACCGAGGTGGACCTGATCGTGCTCGACCCGCCTCGCGCGGGGGCGGGCAAGCAGACGGTGCACCACCTGGCGGGCCTGGGCGCGCGGCGAATCGCGTACGTGGCGTGCGACCCGGCGGCACTGGCACGGGACTTGGCGTACTTCCGGGACACGGGCTACAAGCCGCGGACGCTGCGGGCGTTCGACCTGTTTCCGATGACGCACCACGTTGAGTGCGTGGCAATTCTGGAGCCTGCCAAGGAGGGTCGCTGACCTGCAGTTCTTCGAGGTGGCACCTCGTTCCACTTGTTTCCGAGTCATCGTGGGGTCGAGCGAGCTGTGCTCTCCTATGCCTGCTACTTGGAGTTGCTGATCTGTGGCTTTGCCAAGGGGTAACGCAAGCATGCGTCCGTTGTTTTGATTTCGGGCGAGGAGCTGGTCATTCGTGACACTTGTTCGACGCTGCTTCTGTGGGCCGTCAGGTGAGACTGCATCGGCACAGCGGTTGATTCATCACTCCCTGTATCGGTGCCGTGCGCGTTGAGAATCACGAGGCCATTTTGTCCTTGGCGCTGAGGCGATGGCTGCGCTCTGTGAGTTGCCGGGTCTGGTTGCAGCGCTTCGCTTGCCACCGGTCTGGCTAACTCGGCTTCCGCAGCGCTAGGTGTAGCCGGTCTGCCTGGACAGCGCCAGCCGACGGTGACCCATAATCCGATGCCCTCGCCTGCTCAGACCCGTGCCATGCGAGCGCCGTCTGACCTCGGCGCGGGGGTGTGTTCGGCGCGAGCCGCTGCCAACCACCGCAAAGTGACGAAAGTGCCCCCAGAGTGCCATGCGCAGACATATTCTGCGGGAATAACCGCACGCCAGGCTGGGCGGCCTGGAGTTGCGGCGGAGGTGCCATGGGTGGGGACACGTATGCGTCAGGAGCGGTCGGCGAACGACCGGAGGCGTCATCGGCGCGTAGCGACGGGACGGAGGTGCCTGACCCGTACGGAGACTTGGCTCTTCTGACCTCAGCCATGACACGGGGCTACGACGCCGTACCCGGCCAGGAACGGGATCGGCTGCTGCGTTATCTCGAAGCGGTGATCACGGCCCGCCCGGCGCCGGTGCACACCACCGTCGCCTTCAACGCTGTGTACTTCGGTTACGACCTTGGTGGCGACGGCTACGGCGGCAGCCCGCTGAGCCTCGACGACTTCCCCGTGATCACCTTCGGCGAGTGCGCCCCCGTGCTCCCGGTCGGTGCCATGGTATGCGTCGCCACCGGCTCGGACCCTCTCTACGCCGAGATCGTCTACCGCGAGGGTGCCCACCCGGAGGTGGGCGCCCTCGGTGACGTACCTGCATGGGTGTCGGGGGCGCCCGCGGGCGCCGAGGGGCCGGGCAGACCGGGGAACGGCGCCGCTCCACGGCGAAGGGAGCTACTGGTCCCCGACGTCTACGCCTTCGGCCCGGCCCTGTCACCGGCCCAGCTCCACCGCTTACGCACGCGCCGACGCTGGATCAACGAGGACGGCCATGTCGTCGTCGACGTTTGCTACCCGCCCCGGAAGCGGCACGGCGCGACGACCTGACGGCCTATGCGGACTATCTCCTTACGACAGCGCGGGAGCAGCTGCTCAGTCCCTTCGTTCCCGTTTCCCTCGCCGAACTGGTGGGCGGCACACGCGACGACGACCTGCGGGCGGGTCTGCTCGGACTCCTCGACACCGTGCGGGGGACCCTCAACTCTAGCGACACGCTGCGCACATGGGGTCACTACGCGATGACCCGGACCTCCCTCGCGGACGGCCGGCGCGACACCGGACCGCTTGGCGGCGACGACCTCAGGTCCCTCGCGGCAGCGGTGGAACACGCAGCCACCCCAGCGAGGCGGCGCTACGGCCTGACCTCTCCCGGCACCGCGTACACAGCGGTCGGCCCGCGGCTTCGCGGGTTCCCCGGGGCGACGGAACTACTCAAGGGAGTGGGATACGCCGCGGTGGTGTGCCGGGCGAATGTGGCGCTCGCCGACGTCGTCCGACGGGACAGCGACCAGGGCCTGTTCGAGAACGGCTCCCGGATCACGCTTGACGACGCCTTCGAGGGCGGAGGCGTCTGGCGATCCCACCATCCCGGTAACGCGGAAACCATCGGAGATCCTCTGGCCCCGTCCGGATGCGGCTGGACATCCATGATATGCGCACCGTCGGATCCGGGGCCGGAGCCGGAAAGCGAGGTGGAGCCGGTCGACCTGCCCCTCGCCGACGATGCCGCACTCGGCCCCAGCGAGCTTCTGGTGACCGACGCGAACGAGATCGTCTGGCGGGCGCGCCTGCGACTGGGCCCTTATCGGACCCTGCCACCTCGAACGACATGCCCGTGACGATGCCCGAAGACTCCCGGGCGGAGAAAATGACGCATCCGGAGGTGGTCTGCCAGCAGCTGGCGTCGGCCGTCGCGGAGGCCCGGCAAGCCGCAGAGAAGGTGACCGCTGCTGTCGTGGACGGCCGCCCTCCGCAGGACGAGGACCTGGCTCCGCTGACCGCACTGAGCGATGTCTTCGACAGCGCCGAACGTCCTCCTCCGCGAGGACGGGGCCGTACGGGCTCTGGGCGACCGGCCGCCAGAAGATCTCCTTGAGGATGTCGATTTCGCATTCCTGCCCGGTGGCCGGGTCGGTCACGGCGAATCGGGCGGACAGTGGGGCGGTCTCCAGCGCGTGCACCTTCCAGCCGCGGGCTTCCAGGCCGACGTGGAGCGTGGCGGCGATGTCGGCCATGGGCGCCGGGTTCTCGGTGGCGACATCGAGGTCCTGGCTGGGGCGGCTCACGAGGCGGTGTGCCCGCACGGCGTATCCACCGGTGAGAACCAGTGGATACGGGGAACCGAGCGCGATCACATCCGCCAGGAGCCGCGTGTGCAGCTCCGGCATGTATGTCACGCGGCTGCCCGGGTGCGGGAGGCGAGCTGAGGGAAAGCGTCTTCCCATACGGCGCGCACGGTGCGGCCGACGAGGGTGCGCAGCACCGGCCACAGCTGGAGGAGCAGGTCCTGGTTGAGGTAGCGGGGCAGGTCGTCGTGCAGGCCCTCGTGCAGGACGGTGCGGTACAGGCCCATACGCTGGCGCGGCTTGCCCAGGTCGTATGAGGTCATCCCGGACCAGGCCATGTGGAGCAGCAGCTCCACGACACCGTAGGTCGGCCCTTGCAGCTCGTCCAGCGATTCCGGTAGACGGCGGCGGAACTTTTCCCGGTACAGCGCGAAGTCCTCGGCGTAGGCGCCCGAGACGTCCCTCGGGGTGGATGCGGGGTGCTGTGGGCTGGAGGGCATGACTCCATTATGGCCGCCGGAGACGTTGCGAACGTCATGATGTGCGAGCTGGCGTCGGGAGCGAGCAGGGGCGGATCCCCGGGTTTGAAGCTCTGGGCGCCCGCACGCGGGGCAGCGAGCCGAGGAACTGTTCCTGACCTGGACTTTTCCGCGCCTGCTGAGGTCGACGCCCGCGCGCGGCCGACCGCGACGCCACCCCAGGCCGCTCTTCGCGGCCGCTGAACCCGACGTTCCGGGGCGCCCTTCACGCTTCGTGGGCGCCCTGGGCGTCAGTTCGCTTTCGTCGATCCCGCGGCGGCCTTCCGGCGCACGTCGTCCATGTCGACGGCGCGGATCTTCCCGATGAGTTCCTCCAGTGCCTGCGGTGGCAGTGCGCCGGGCTGCGAGTACAGGACAGTCCGGTCGCGGACGGCCATCAGGGTGGGGATGGAGGAGATCTGGAAGGCGCCGGCGAGTTCGGGCTGCGCCTCGGTGTCGACCTTGCCGAAGGCGATGTCCGGGTGACGCTCGGCGGCCTTCTCGTAGACGGGGCCGAACATGCGGCACGGTCCGCACCAGGCGGCCCAGAAGTCGATCAGCAGGATCTCGGAGCCGGTGACGGTCTGCTCGAAGTTGTCTTTGGTCAATTCCACGGTAGGCATGGGTTCCCTCTCCTCTGCTATACCCGGTGGGGTATTTTGCTGTCCGGTTCAACCGGCGCCGGGCCGGGTTTGTTCCAGGCAGACGGGCGGCAGCGGGAACCAGCGCATGCGCTCGAAGTCGGCCGGCAGTCCGGTGGGGCCGTCGTCGAATCGCTCGGGACGAGCGGCCAGTACCTCGCGGGCGCGGTCGAGTTGGCCGGTCAGTGCCTCCTCGCCAAGCCGGCGGTGGCGCACGGCCGGGGCGGTGATCCGTCCGTCGGCGGCAAAACGTACGTCGGTCAGCCGCAGCGGGGGATCGGCCGGGCCGGTGCGGTGGCGCCACAGGCCGGTGTGCGGGTCGAAGCGGTAGTCGGACAGGAGCCGGTGGCCGTACGCGGCGATCAGGCCGACGGCGTCGATGAGGTAGTCGCGGACGGTGTCGCTGATGAAGTAGTTGAAGTTGATGCGGATCCAGCCGGGTTTGATGCCGTCACAGCCGCGGGTGACCTCGTCGAGCAGGGCGTGGGAGGTGGCGGCGTCGATGGCGAGCAGTCGGTGCCCGTAGGGCCCGGCGCAGGAGCAGCCGCCGCGGGCCTGGATGCCGAAGAGGTCGTTGAGCAGGGCGACGACGTAGTTGTGGTGCAGGTAGGCGTGCTCGCCGTGGCGGATGCGGAAGGAGACGATGGACAGCCGCCGGGCGTGGTGGTTGCCGAGGATCTCGATGCCGGAGTCGCGGGCCCACCGGGCGAGCGCACGTTTCCAGTGCCGCTCCTCGGCGGCCTGGATGGTGCCGGTGCCGACGGCCTGCTTGAGGGCGAAGACCAGACCGGCGCGGATGGACTCGACGATCGCCGGGGTGCCGCCCTCCTCCCGGGCGACCGGGTCGTCGAGATAGCGGTGGCCGGTCGGGTCGACGAAGGCTACCGTGCCGCCGCCCGGAGCGGTCGGCACTCGGTTGCGGACCAGGTCGCGCCGTGCGACGAGCACGCCCGGGGTCTGTGGTCCGCCGACGAACTTGTGCGGGGACAGGAACAGCGCGTCCTTGTGGTCCCCGGCGCCCGGAGCGCTCTCGGTCATCCGGATCGGGATGTACGGGGCGGCGGCCGCGTAGTCCCAGAAGGACAGGGCGCCGTGCGCGTGCAGCAGCCGGGCGATGCGGTCGGTGTCGGTGAGGATGCCGGTGACGTTGGAGGCGGCGGAGAAGCTGCCGATCAGCAGCGGACGGTCGGCGTGCCGCCGTAGCCCCGCTTCGAGTGCGGCGAGATCGATGTGGCCGTCGGCGTCCTCGTCGACGACTACGACGTCGGCGATGGACTCGCGCCAGGGCAGCTCGTTGGAGTGGTGCTCGTAGGGGCCCACGAACACCAGGGGCCGTTCGTCCGGAGGCGGCGGGTCCGGGCGGCGCAGCTGAAGGATGCCGACCAGCTTGTTGACAGCGGCCGTGGCCCCGGAGCCGCAGAAGATCACCAGATCGTCCCCGGTGCCGCCGACCGCGTCCCGGATGATTCGGCGGGCGTCCTCGCGCAGTCGGGTCGTCTGCGCCCCGGTGCTGGAGCTCTCGGTGTGGGTGTTGCCGTAATGCGGGAGCACGTGTTCGCGGACGAAGTCCTCGACGAAGTCGAGGGAGCGGCCGGATGCGGTGTAGTCGGCGTAGACGATCCGCTTCGGGCCGTACGGCCCGTCCACTACCTCGTCGTCGCCGATGAGGCCGCTCCGGATGCTGTCCAGCAGTGCCGACACGGTCGGCGCCGTACTCATGGCTCCAGCTCGATGTCGATCTCAGGAGGCTGGTGGAGGGTGTTGTGGACCGGGCAGTGCGAGACCACCGCCAACAGGGCCGCCCGCCGCTCCTCGGGCAGCTCCGGCGGCGGGACGACCACGAGGCGCAGGGCGGTGACACGCGCCGGGCGGTCGGTGGCCATGGTGAACTCCGTGCGGACGCGCAGGCCGGCGCGGGGCAGGCCGTGCCGGTGCAGGTAGCGGCCCGCGTAGAACGCCACGCAGGTGGCCAGCGAGGCCGCGAACAGCTCGGTGGGGGTGGGCGCGGTGTCCGTGCCGCCCGCCTCCAGGGGCTGGTCGACCTGGAGGCGGTGTTCGCGGACGTCCACGTTGTAGGTGTCGCCGTCGACGTGGATGACCTCCAGACGATGCACGTCCACGGACTGGGTGCGGTTCGTGCCGAGGGTCTGCGGTGTGCTGCCGGTCATGGCCGAGCCCTTCTCGCCGTGTCGACTGTTCCGGATTCCAGTCGACAACTGAGTGCGGGGGCGGGGCGAGGGGCCGACGGGGTGCGCCGGGGACCGTTCGGCCCTCGTGCCTGATTTCGCCCCCGGTATACCCTGCTGGGTATTTTATCAGGGCGTTCGTGCCGGACGTGTGGGGTCCTGGGGCCGGTGGGCCCGGCCGAAGACATACCCGGGTGGGTACTCGGGTGGGGACCAGCGGCCCATGCCCCGCTCCCGTTTCCCGCACGACAGTGGGGACATGGGCAAACACATCGTGATTCTTGGCGGCGGCACCGCCGGCACCATGACGGCCAACCGCCTGTGCCGCACGTACGACCAACGTGAGTGCCGGATCACGGTCGTCGACCAGAACGACGACCACCTCTACCAGCCCGGCCTGCTGTTCGTGTCCTTCGGGCTCGCTCCGCCCGACCACCTCGTGCGCCCCCGCCCGCGGCAGCTGAACCCGGCGGTCGACTACAAGCAGGCACTGATCGAGCGGGTCGACCTGGACGCGCGGACCGTGCACCTCGGCGGCGGCATCCGCCTCGGCTACGACGTCCTCGTGGTCGCCACCGGGGCCAGGCTGCTGCCGGAGGAGACCGAGGGACTCACCGGCCCCGGCTGGGGCGAGAAGGTCTTCACCTTCTACGACCTGACCGGAGCCGTGGGTCTGCACGAAGCGCTGGAACGCTTCGACGGCGGCCGCCTGGTGGTCGACGTCGCCGACCTGCCCCTCAAGTGCCCCGTAGCGCCTTTGGAGTTCGCTTTTCTGGCCGACTGGTACTTCCGGAACCGAGGCATCCGCGACCGGGTCGAGCTGACGTACGCCACCCCGCTGGACGCGGCCTTCACCAAGCCGGTCGCGGCCAAGGCGCTCAGCGGGCTGCTGAAGGAGAAGGAGGTCGAGCTGGTCACGGAGTTCACGCTCGGCGAGGTCGACGGCGCGGGTGGCCGGCTGGTGTCGTACGACGAGCGGGAGGTGGCCTTCGACCTGGCGGTCGTGGTGCCCCTGCACGGCGGCGCCGAGTACGTGGAGCGTTCCGAGGGCCTGGGCGACGAACTGGGCTTCGTGCCGGTCGACCCGCACACCCTCCAACACCCGGATCGTACGGAGGTGTTCGCGATCGGGGATGCGGCCGGACTGCCCGCCTCCAGGGCCGGTTCGGTGGCTCACTTCGAAGGCGAGGTGCTGGTGCACAACATCGGCCGCTTCCTTGCCGGACAGCCGCTGGACGCCTCCTTCGACGGGCACGCCAACTGTTTCGTCGAGACCGGCTTCCACAAGGCGCTGCTGATCGACTTCAACTACGACACCGAACCGCTGCCCGGCCACTTCCCGGGTCCGGTCGGCCTGCCGCTGCTGAAGGAGTCGCACGCCGCCCATCTCGGCAAGCTCGCCTTCGAATGGCTGTACTGGCACAGCCTGCTGCCCGGCCGGGAGCTGCCCGGCATCGGCTCGGCGATGCCCGAGCACGGCAAGCACCGCGCATCCGACTGAGAACCGCGTGTCCGTCTGCGGCCACGTGGTCCAAGGGGAGAGGACCCCGTCATGCCCACTGCCACCTATGACAACACCGACATCCCCGTCGACGACGAGGGTTTCTTCACCGACCCCGCCCGCTGGACCGAGCAGATGGCCGAGCAGATCGCCAAGGAAGCCGGCATCGACACGCTGACCGACCGGCACTGGACCGTCATCCGCTTCATGCGCGAGCAGTACGCCGCCAAGGGCACTGGGCCGACCGTGCGCGTGCTCGGCAAGACCTCCGGAGTGAGCGTCAAGGAGCTGTACCAGCTCTTCCCCAAGGGCCCGGCGAAGACCGCGGCGAAGGTCGCCGGCATTCCCGCGCCGCGCGGCTGCATCTGAGAAGGGATCAGTGATGGCCGACACCACCACGATCGAGAAGGTCTCGATCATCGTTTCCAAGGGTTCCCTGGAAGGGATCTACCCAGCCTTGATCATGGCCAACGGCGCTCGCGCCGAAGGCATCGAGGCCGATCTGTTCTTCACCTTCTTCGGCCTGGACGCGATCACGAAGAAGCGCTGGGAGCACATCAAGCTGGCCACGGTCGGCAACCCCGGTCTGCACCTGCCGACCCTGCTGGGCGGTATGCCGGGAGTCCCCGACCTGGTCACCCGCTACATGGAACGCAAGATGGACAAGCTCGACATCCCGCCGATCCCCGAGTTCATCGAGATGATCGTCGACACCGGCGCGGGCATCTACGCCTGCAAGGCGTCGGTGGACCTTTTCGAACTCGACAAGGACGACCTCGTCGAGCAGGTGCAGGGCGTCATCACGGTCGGCGAGTTCTACGAGCACGCGGCCGGCGGTCAGATCATCTACACCTGAGATGACCGGCACAGGTGCCGGGCACGGCCTGCCGGACAGGATAGGGCGAGTGCCGGCGGTGGTCGCCCACCCCGAGACGAGTCGTTCGGTCTGGGCGGCCTGCTCGCCCTGCAGTCCGGCTCCGATGTGCCCACGGGCGTCCTCTGCTTCACCCATGGCGAGTCGTCCACCCTGCACGGCAGGCCCGGCGACCTGCACACCGTGCGGGCGGACGAACTCGCCTGCGCCGCACGGGAACTGGGCGTCGATCGCGTGGAGCTGACCGGACACCCGGACGGAGCTCTCGCCCCTGTCCCCGTGCCGCGGCTCGCCGCGGAGGTGACCCGCTTCATCGGCGAGCAGCGCCCCAGAGGAGCCCGCCTTCGCACCGTCGCGGTAGACGTCGTAGCCGGTCACACCAGTGTCGGCGGTCGAAGCCGTCCAGCTCAGGCTCACAGTCGTAGAGGTCTTCGCCGACACCTTCACATCCGACGGGACGCTCGGAGGCTGAGTGTCGTCCCCCGGACCCCGTCGCCGTAGAGATCGGCCAGGCTGATCCCGGTGGTGCTGGAGAAACCACCGAGCCTGACCTGGTGATCGAGGCTCACGAACTTTCCGCTCTCCTGCCACAGAGCGGGCTTGAGCAGGGTGTACTTGGCCTCGTCCCAGGTCTTCCAGTCGTTGTTGAGGAGGCCACCGGTGTCACCGGAGTTGGGGTTGATGCACCAGAACGTCTGGTGGATCTTGTTCTCCACGATGAGGTCCCGCAGGGCCGTCATCCACTTCTGGTTGGGGCCGTTGTCGAGCAGGCCGCCCCACTCACCGATCAGTAGCGGCGCCGTGTTCGACTTGTGCAGGTAGAGCCAGTTGGGGTCCCAGACGTCCCGCTCCAGCGTCGTGCGATTCCATTCGCCCTTGAACCAGGGCTGCTGGTAGACGAGGGGGCCGTAGTCGTGGGGGGAGTACACGAGCTGGTCCTGCTGGTTACCGAGGCCGACCGGGTGGTCCTTGGCGCCGCGGAGATTCCCGCCCCACCAGTCGAAGTGGTAGTCACCCTCCGTCGTGGAGGTCCAATTGGCCCCGTCCTTGGGGTAGATCTCAATGCCCTCGCACAGGACGAGGACGTTCGGGTTGATGGCGAGGATCCGCCGGCCCGCGGTCTGGCAGGCGTACTTGAAGTTGTCCTGGTCGGTGGAGTCGTCCCACTTCGCCCGTGGGATCTCGCTGTGCTTGCCGTGCGGCTCGTTCTTGATGTCCATCGCCACGATGGTGTCGTTGCTCTTGTAGCGGTCGGTGACCCATTCCCAGGCTGTGTGGAACTGCTCGGTGGTGATGGAGCCCTTCCACCAGACGGGGTAGAGGTGACCCGAGTTGTCCGCGTCGGCGCTGTGGACGTCGAGCATGACCTTGATGCCGTACGTCTCTGCCATGCCGAGGAAGGCGTCGAAGATCTGCAGGCTCGTCTTGTCCTTCAGTTCGGGGTTCTCGTAGTAGTTGACCCCGGGAACGGCGGCCTGGCCGTTCTTCCATTCCAGCAGCAGCTGCGTTGAGATCGGCACGCGCAGGGTGTTGATGCCGCGCTGGGACATCTCCTTGGTGACGGTCTCCATGTTCGCGGACCACAGGCCGTGGAAGACCCGCTCGCCGGTGTTGAAACCGAACCAGTTGGCGCCGGTCATCCAGACCTTGTTGCCGTTCTCGTCGACGATCTGGTTGCCCTGGGTGTGCAGCCAGTCCTTACCGGTGCCGGTAGCGACTTTCCCGGTCCGAGCGGTGATCTGTGAGGAGGCGTCGGAGACATTGCCCGCGGCGTCGAGTGCCTTGACCGTGTAGGCGTACTTTGTCGATGCCTTCAGCCCGCTGTCGGTGTACACCGTGCCGCTGATCGAGGCCGAGTTGACCTTGACGCCGTTACGGAAGACGTCGTATCCGGTCACGCCGACGTTGTCGGTGGCCGCGTTCCACGCGAGGGACACGCTGGTGGCGGTCTTGCCGGTGGATTTCAGATCTGCGGGCGCCGAGGGGGCCTCCCTGTCACCCGCTCCGGCCTCCCGGATTGCCGGGTAGGCGTTCTTCACCAGCATCTCGAACTGGTCATGGAACCAGTGACCCGCGAGAGGGGCGTCCGCGAGCGCGCCCGTCTTGTTGTTGCCGGCGTTCGGAGCCGTATACGCGGGATCGCACATCGGGTCCTGCTTCTTGCCCTCCTCGTTCGGGATGTCCTTGCTCGCTCCGTCGGACTCACCCGGCGGCTTCACCCACAGGTAGGCGTCCAGATGCGAGTCGGGGCTGCCCTCGGGACTCGGCTGGGGAGGCGCGCCGATACCCGCGCCGGCGACGTTGCACCACAGTCCGCGGTGGGCTCTCCTGTCGACCTTGGACTCACTCACCCAGGTGTCGAGCGTGGTGCTGGTGCTAGCGGCCGACGGGCGGCCGGATCCGCCCCATCCGTTGCGAGAGGTGTCGATGACCATGCCCGTCGAGGTGGGCCATCCCTGCGTCACCAGCTCCTTGTGAACGTCCTTCGTGAAGTCCGACTCGTCGAAGTTCGGGTTCCACTCGTAGTACTTGCTTCCCTTGACCTGCTGCCCGCCGACCGTCTTGTCCGGGTCCGTGATGAACGGCTCCGCCAGGGGCGTGTAGTTCGCGACGTTGGTGATCAATCCGTCCACACTGCTCAGACCCGCCGACGTACCCCTGGCGACGTCGGTGTAGAGCTGGACGGACTGCTTGAGGTTGTTGTCCCACCCGAGCCAGCCCGAGTGGGCGAAGTCCATGTAGGTGTAGACGTTCGGGATGGCGTGCAGCTTGTCCAGGGCGTGCTGGACCGCCTTGACCTGGATACCGCTGGACTTCGCCTGCTGGCATTCGGGGTCGCCGGCCACATTGGTCACCAGGTTCGGCAGACCGTCGGGTTCGATCACGGTGGTGATGCGGATGTCCGCGTACTTCGGGTCCTTGAAGACGTCCGAGATCGCGTCGATGTAGTCGCTCTTGTACCGGTCCAGGCCGGCCTGTGTCAGCGGCAGCTCGCCGTTGGAGGCAAGCGCGGCACAGTCACGGCCGGGTAAGTCGTAGACGACGAACGTGGCGGTGAGAGGCCGGCCGTCCTTCTTCTGTGCCAGGGCGAGGTCGAGGTGGTCCCGCAGACTCTTGCGGCCGGCGTTGGCCTCGCCGCCGTTGATCGCGGCGATCCGGTCCAGCCACACCGCGGTGGGATACGTCTTGACGGTCTCCATCTTCGCCTTGACGGATGCGTCGGCCGTCTTGCTGATCGAAGCAGCGACCAGGTCGGCATAGTCCGGGTTCACGTACGCCGAGGCTCCGGCGAACGGATTGTCCACATGGGCCTCGGCCGCGGCGGCTGGCGGTGCCGAGGGCACCGCCACTGAAGTCACCAGCAGCGCACCCGTGGCGGCTACGGCAGCGAGTGCTGCCGCAGGCGTGCTGCTATTTCTGATGAATGTCATGAATCTTCCCCTTCCGAGTCGAATGGGAGCGCTCCCATTGAGTGTTTTGTGCGCCTGACCTTTACTCTTCGAACGTGGGAGCGCTCCCATTTGCGCGCTGACATCGACCGGAAGCGGCGACTCGATGGACTCCGCGACGATGCTCACGGGTGCGGAGTGTTGCTCCGGCCGTCGACGTGCTGCCGTGACCAATGAAGCGCCAACCGGCCGTCGCGTCAATGGCCATGGCGAAGAAGTCTCGAAGACAGTTCGTAGCCGTGCGACGACCCTCAGCTGCTGCGTTGACGGGCCTCACCACGCTGATCCGACCCCCGGTCGGCAGGCGTCTCCTGGGTGCCGAACACGTCGCCGGGCGCAGGCGGGTGATCGTGCGTCAAACGCCGTTGTCAGTGCCTGCACATAGAGTTCAAGCATCACTTGGGGAGCCTCGGAGAAGGAGCAGAAACGTGTCCGCCAACAAGATCCAGCACAAGGTGAATCACGTCGCGCTGGTAGTGGACTGTTCGGGTTCCATGCGTCAGCACCAGAGTCAACTCATCCGCGTCGTGGACGAGTTCGTCGCGGGTCTGAAGGCCGAGTCGGACAGCCTCGGCCATGAGACCCGGATCAGCCTCTACTCCTTCGACCACAAGGTGGAGAACCTGGTCTGGGACATGGACGTGAAGCATCTGCCGTCCATGCGGGGTCTGTACAAGGTCAACAATGGCGCTACGGCCCTTATCGAGGCCTCTCTGAAGTCCCTGGACGACCTCGGTCATATCTGGGAGGAATACGGCGAGCACAGCTTTCTTCAGATCGTGGTGACGGACGGCGAGGAGAACGCCTCCGGTGGCGACAGGCGGCACGACGGCGACATGGCCATCCTCGGCCACTGGCTCGACAAAATCGCGGCGAAGATGGGCGGGCTTCCCGGCCACTGGACGTCTGCGATCCTCGTCCCGAACTCCCTGGCGAAGCGCACCGCCCAGAATTACGGCTTCCCGGCCGGAAACATCGCCATCTGGGACGCGGATTCCCGGGAGGGTGTCGAGGAGGCGATCGGCACCGTGCGCGCTGCCGCCACCAGTTTCCTCCGGGGCCGCGAGCAGGGCGTGCGCGGTACGAAGAACCTGTTCGCCGTCGGCCAGGACATATCGGTCGACGAGGTGCGGGCGAACCTCGAACCGATTGCGGCCGACAAGTATCGACTCCTGAAGGTCGACAAGGAGATCGAGATTCGACCCTTCGTCGATTCGCACCCGGGCGTTACGTACGAACGCGGTTCGTGTTACTACCAGTTGGGCTCCCGGGCTCAAGTTCAGCCCAACAAGGAAGTCATCGTGGTCGAGAAGGACACCGATCGCGCCTATACGGGCGACGCGGCACGCAGCCTTCTGTTCGGTACGGGTATCCGGGGGACCGTCTCCGTGAAGGCGGGGAACAATCCCAAGTTGGAGGTTTACGTGCAGAGTCGTTCGGTGAACAGGAAGCTCAAGCCGCAGACACGTCTTCTCATCATGCTCTGAAATCCAAGAAAAGAGTGAAGGGCGGTGGTCCAGGAACAGCCTCGACCCGTAGGCCAGTTGTGGACCTCACCATTTGTATTCGGCTCCGCGAGCGCGGTTGTGCGCGGCCCGGCCGCCGTCCTGACGGATATCAAGGCGATCGCCACCATCACTACGACCAGCAGGAGCAGCGACTGAATTCACCACAGTGCACAATCTTGGTCCAGGACGGCGTAGTCGGATGATGTCCGGCTCGTGGTCGGGCGAGGCCGCTCAGTCGGGTCCGGGGGGCAGGGGTCTCTACCTGCTGGTCCTCGAAGTCGGGTAGGTGAGCGTAAACCATGTATGGGTGAGTGTCGTTGTCGGAGCGTGAATCTGACGGAATGGGCGAAGACGCAGGGCGTGCATCCGCAGACCGCGTATCGCTGGTTCCGTGAGGGGACGTTGCCGGTACCGGCTCAGCGGGTCGGGCCACGCACGGTCCTGGTGAACATCGACGCGAACACCACGTCCGAGGCCATCGGCGGGCTGGGCCTGTATGCCCGTGTGTCCTCGCACGATCAGAAGACCGATCTGGAACGCCAGGTCGCTCGGCTCTGCGCGTGGGCAGCGAAGGCCGGTCACCGAGTTGTTCGTGTCGAGGCGGAGATCGCTTCCGGGATGAACGGCTGCCGTTCCAAGGCCCGGCGTCTGCTGGCCGACCCGCACGTGACCTGCGTGGTGGTGGAGCACAAGGACAGGCTCGGCCGGATGAACGTCGAGCTTGTCGAGGCCGCTTTGTCCGCGACGGGCCGTCGCCTGCTGGTCCTGGACGACGGCGAGGTCGAAGACGACCTGGTGCGGGACATGGTGGAGGTACTGACCTCGTTCTGCGCCCGCCTGTACGGGCGCAGGTCGGCGAAGAACCGCGCCCGCAAGGCACTGGAGGCCGCCAGGCGTGGCTGACCTCCGCCCGATCGCCGCGCCGTTCGTCGCTCTCGGCCCGTCCGGTGTGGCGGTACGTACCCGGCTGAAGGACCTCACGCCCGAGGATGAGAAGGTTCTGCGCTTGGTGGGGGTGCACCTGGGCTCGCTCGCCTCGAAGGACCTCAAAGCGCGTTGCATGGACGGCCCGGAGCACTCCACCGAGTCATGGGCGGCCCGTAAGAGGGACCTGACGGCCGAGTCGTCGTCCAGGTGGGCCGGGTCGATCACGAAGGCCACGCATGACCAGTGGGCGCTCGCCCTGCGCGGCCAGGCCGCACACGTGCAGTCCCTCGAAGCCGGTATCACGACGATCCGTCACCGGCTGTCGCTGCCGGTCGGACAGAAAGGCACCAAGCGGGCTCCGGGCGGCTACCGCTCCGCGCACGAGTGGTTCCACAAAACACGCCGCCTGCATGTACTGGAGGACCGCCTCGAACAGGTTCGGGCCGACCGGGAAGCGGGCCGGGTGCATGTCGTGCGTGGCGGTAAACGTCTGCTGGGAACCCGCCACAACCTCGACACGGCGCAGCTCACCGAGACCCAGTGGCGCCGGCGGTGGGAAGCCGAGCGCTGGTTCCTCCAGGCGGACGGCGAGTCGGGGAAAAGGTTCGGCAACGAGACGATCCGCATCACGCCCCACGGCGAAGTATCGATCAAGATCCCGGCCCCGCTCGCCGACCTGGCGAACGCCAAGCACGGCCGGTACGTACTCACTGCGCAGGTACGCTTCCCTCACCGGGGGCAGGAGTGGGCCGACCGCGTGGAGGCCAACCGGGCCGTGGCCTACCGCATCCACTACGACACGGGGCGCGGGCGCTGGTACATGGACGCCTCCTGGCAGATCCCACCCGCCAAGACCATCCCACTCCAAGCCGCCCTCGCCGATGGCGTGATCGGCGTGGACACCAACGCCGACCACCTCGCCGCATGGCGCTTGGACACTCACGGCAACCCGATGGGCCGGCCGCGCCGCTTCTCCTACGACCTGTCCGGCAACGCCCAGCACCGCGACGCCCAAGTACGGCACGCCCTCACCCGGCTGCTGAACTGGGCCAAGAGCTGCGGCGTCAAGGCCATCGCGGTCGAAGACCTCGACTTCCAGGCCGAGAAAACCAGAGAGAAGCACGGACGCAAGCGCCGATTCCGGCAGCTCATCTCCGGCATGCCGACCGGCAGGCTCCGCGCCCGGCTGACCTCCATGGCCGACGCCACAGGTATCGCGATCACCACCGTGGACCCCGCCTACACCAGCAAGTGGGGCGCCCAGCACTGGCAAAAGCCGATGGCCGGCCCCACCCGTAAGACCACCCGGCACGATGCGGCGAGCATCGCGATCGGACGACGCGCCCAGGGGCACCCGATCCGGCGACGGACGACACCGCCCCGTGCATACCAGAGCGATGTGCACGGGCATCGGACCGTCCAGGCCGACCGGCGTGCCCCCGGGCGTGAGGGACCCCGCCCCCGCATCCCCGGACCACGGACACGATCCGTGCTGCCGGACGCGGCGAGTACGCGGGCGAGCAGGACATCCAAAACCGTTCGGGATGGCCGCAGTGACCAGTCATGGGTCCAAGACTCACTCCTGCTCACTGATTAGGAACGGTGCGGACATCCCCTCCTCGGCGGAGCGGTGGGGCGCGGACCACTGGAGAGCTGCCCGGCCAGGCCGTCCGGCGGTGTGCAGCTCTGGGGGAGATCGCGGGCTACAACCCGTGCCGGTCGAGCAGCGCCATCAGCTTGCGCTTGCGTTTCTGGTCGGTGCGCAGGGCGGCCATGTAGGCAGCGAACGCGTCCTGTGTGCCCAGGGTGCGGTGGCAGGCGCGGGCACTGAGCAGAAGCTCGGTCAAGTGCTCGTACGCGGCGTCGCCGGTCTGCGTGAGCAGCGGGCCGATCCGGCGCAGGTACACGGCCAGGGCGTCGGCGGGGCGGCCGTCGCGGACGCGGTCGGCGAGGGTGAGCCACTGGTGGCCGTCGGCGTAACCTTCGGCCGCCGCCTCCCATGCCGCGTCGTGGTCGTCATCGTCCAGCAGGGCGTCGACCAAGGCCGAGCCCGAATGGACGAGGCTCTTTCGGCGGGCGTCGGCTCGCAGCGTGTCCAGGGCGCGGACCCGCTCGGTCTCGTCCCAGCAGTTGGCCGCGCGGGCCGCCGTACGCAGATCCTGGTACGCGGCGAGGGAACGGCGCCGCAGGAGTACGTCGCGGCGGACCGCGACCACTTCGGCCGGGCGGCCGGCCCGGGTGTAGCGCTCGCAGACGAAATCCACCAGGCGGCTGTCCGGGCCTTGGTCAAGATCGGCCTCTCGCAAACCGCGCTCCGCCCATTCCAGGGCATCGGCCCGGCGGTCAGCCCGCTCCAGTTCCTGGGCGATCAGCAGGTGCGTGGCGCCGGTCGGGGAGAGGTCGGCCGCGTGGACGGCGATCAGCGCGTCGACGCTGCCTTCTGCCGTCATCAGCTGCTCCATGAGGTACTTCTCCGCCCAGCCCTTCGGGTTGGCGCGCCAGGCTGCGACCACCAGTTCGTGCGCCCGAGTCATGCCCGCCTCGCCCAGTACCTCCTCGTAGTCCGACAGGGCGATGTCGGTGGCGTCGTTCAGGTCGCCCAGGAGGTGGTCCACCAGCCACTCGGCTGTCCGCGCCACGTCGGGGCGGGCCGCCCGGCAGGCGTCCAGGTGCACCTCGGCCAGTCCGGTCGCCACATCGCCGATGACGCCGTCCGAGTCGTCGATCTCGCCGTAGGTCCGGCCCAAGGCCGCGATGGCCTCCCGGGCCACCTCCACGGCCTCCGCCGCCCGGCCCGTCCCCATCCAGGTGCGCAGCGCGGCGACGGCCTCCGCGGCCTGGAGCCCGTACGCACGGGCGTCCGCATATTCGACGTAGCCGTACCGGGCGAAGGGCCGGGTGTCGAGCAGGCCCAGGACGCGCTCGCGTACCGCGCCGGGATCGCCCCCGGCGGTCGCCGCCCGCAGTTCGAGGCGGCGGCGCACGCAGCGGTCGCCTGCGAGGTGCTCCCGTACCAGGGAAAGGAGTTCGTCCCGGGTAAGCGATTCCAGCCAGGCGTCGAGCTGTCGACCGCGGGACGCGGCGGCAGCCCGTTGCCGGGGCACCGACTCCGCTTGTCGCAGGACGGTCAGGCCCACCGCCACGCAGTGCTTGCAGAAGTTGCCCTCCTGCCCGTATGGGCAGGAGCACCATCCGGTGAGGCCGTCCTCGTGCTCCGTCAGTTCGACCTCGTAAGCGTCGGTGCCGTCGACGGTCGCCGTGATTTCCGACTCTCCGATCTCCAGCGTGGACACGGAGGAAAGATAACCAAGACCCCGCTCGAACGACTTCGATCCCGCAAGTCGTCGCAGCTCGTCCTCGGCGAATCCAAGTGTGGTCCCCATGCGTCTCATTCAACTGGATCGGAAGCGCGGGCGGACACGCTTCGGCTGGCCGGTCGGTGCGGCGAGGTCGCTGTGCGCGACACGAGTCGTGGACGTAATGGGCGACGCCCTGACGTAAATTCGGCACACCTGACGCACGCCCTGATGGATCGTCATCTCACTTGACGCTGGCGGCGAGAGACCGTGGCGGCGCCATGGCGTGCAGGCGGGGGATCCTGGCGGACCGCTGTGCAGACGAGTGATCACTTCCGGTCAAGGTCCGTGCCCTTGGTGGTGGTGAGGTCCGCCGTGTCTCGTGAGTCGTAGCACTCGCCGCCAACCCGTACAGTGCGGCCGCACACGGAGTGCTGGGGGACGCGCTGACCCCGCTCGGCCGCTGCAAGGAGTCCTTCCAGGCCATCCTGGACATGGTGGATCTCCAGCCGTCCGCCGGTGAGTACGCCTTGACCTTCCAGCACACACCGGCCCACTGCTGGGCAGGCGGTGATCACGTGCGGGGGTGTGTCTCGTACATACGCACCGCGACGAGGAGGCCGGAGGCTGCGGTGAGAGCGGCGATGGCCCAGATCGCGGTGGTCAGGCCGTAAGCGTCGGCGAGAACTCCGGCGAGGAGGGCTCCGACGGCGAAACCTCCGTCGCGCCACAGGCGGTACACGCCGACGGCACGTGCGCGCCAGGCGGGGTGGGCGACGTCGCCGATGACGGCGAGCAGCGTGGGGTAGACCAGAGCGGTGCCGATGCCGAGGAGGACTTGGGCGGTGGCCCAGACGCCGAACGTTGTCCCGGCGGCCACGAGCCCGATGGCGGCGGCCTGCAGCAGCATCCCGGCGGTGATCAGGTGTTTGCGGCCGATGTGGTCGGACCACCAGCCGGTGAGCATCTGCCCCGCGCCCCACACGGCGGGATAGAGGGCGGCGAGGACACCGATCTGGGCGACGGACAGGCCGTTGGCGGCGAAGAGCAGGGGGAAGATGCCCCAGGCCAGGGCGTCGTTCAGGTTGTTGACCAGGCCGGCCTGGCTGGCGGCGGACAGCGCCTTGTCGCTGAGGCTCGTGAGGCGGGCGATCTGGCCCGTGGTCAGTTCCCCGTCGTGCTCGCTGCCGACAGGGGTGACGTGGCGGGCGGCTTCGAAGCGGGCATGGCCGCGGGTCTCGCGTACCACGAAGGCGGAAAGGCCCACTCCCAGGACGACGTAGGAGGCGCCGAGCAGGAACGGCTCCGGTCGCAGTCCTGCGTGTTCGGCGATGGCGCCGGTGGCCATGGCGGTTGCGGCGACGGCGCCATACCCGGCGGCTTCGTTGAGTCCCATGGCCAGGCCGCGTCGTTCCGGGCCGACGAGGTCGATCTTCATGATGACCGTGGTGGACCAGGTCAGGCCCTGACTGATGCCCAGCAGGATGTTGGCGGCGATGATCCAGCTCCAGGTTGGCCCCCAGGCGAGCATCGCGGGTATCGGCATGGCGATCAGCCACCCGGCGATCAGTACGGGCTTGCGGCCGTAGCGGTCGGACCAGGTGCCGGCGAAGAAGTTGGTGACGGCCTTGGTGGCGCCGAAGGCAAGGATGTAGGTCAGCGCGGAGGTGTAGGCGGACAGGTGGAAGACATCGTCGGCCAGCAGCGGCAGGACCGTGCGCTCCTGGCCGAGCATGCCGCCGACCAGGGCGTTGACCACGACGAGCAGGCTGAACTGGGCCAGATTGGCACGCAGTCCAAGACGTATGCCGTCGGTGGTGGTCCGGCTCGTCACGCGGTCTTCTCCAGCGGGCGTCCGGTGGCCTTGGACCAGTCGGCAGGACCGCCGTCGAGGACGGCGAGATCCTGGTGGCCGGCGCGCTGCAGCAGGCTGGCAGCGGTCATGGCGCGCTCGCCGTGCCCGCATGCCACGACAGCGCTCCGAGGCGCCTGGTCACTGAATTCCATCAGTCGGCCGAGTTCGATGTGGACTGAGCCCGCGATATGACCTGAGGTGTGTTCGGCCGTCTGCCGGACGTCCAGCACCGGCCGGTCCGCGATGCGGTCGGCGGTGACCAGTTCGATGCTTTCCTGCCGGCCGCCCTCGGCCGTCCAGGCAGCCATGCCGCCGTCGAGATGCCCGGCCAGGCGCTCGTATCCGATCTTGAGGGCCTGCCAGGCGATGTCGGCCAGGTTCTGCTCCGGCCCCGCGACGAAGACGAGTGGGGTGTCGTCGGGCAGGAGCCAGCCCAGCCAGGTGGCGAACTGAGCCCTCAGCGGGATGGAGATCGCGCCGGGGATGTGGCCGTCGGCGAAGTCCGCGGCGGGGCGCACGTCGATGAGTTGGGCGCCCTGGCCGAGCAGCGTGCGGACCTCGGCCACGGGGAGCGTCGCGAGCGTGGGGGAGCCGATGACCGTGGGCCCGCGACGGTTGATCTCGCCCAGGCGGTCGAAGTACGCCGGATAGGAGCCGAGACTTCCGAGCAGCTCCCGTACGAAATCGTCCTCGTCCGACGCGACGAGCAACGCGTTGGTTCGCTTCTGGGCGCCGATGGTGGTGGTGCGATCGGCACCGGGCGGGGCGGAGCAGAAGGAACCCGCACCATGAGTCGGCCACACCGCTGTCGCATCCGGCAGCTCGGCCAGGCGCTTGAGGGAGCGGTACTGCGCATGGGCCAGCTCCTCGGCACGGCCGGCGCCGAGCAGATCGGTGCGGGCGACCGAGCCGACGATCAGCGATCCGCCGGTGAACACACCCAACTCACGGGCACCGTCCAGCAGCAGGAAGGACAGATGCTCGTCGGTGTGCCCGGGCGTGGCCAGCGCCCGCAGTGTCAGGCCGCCCAGGTCGGTCTCGTCGCCGTCGGCGAGCGGAGTGTGCGGGAAGGCGCGACGGCCTGATGCGGAGGCCAGCACCCTCGCGCCGTCATCGGCGGCGAGCTGGAGCGCGCCGGTGAGGAAGTCGGCGTGCAGATGGGTGTCGGCGGCGTACGCGATCGTCAGGCCTCGCCGCTCGGCGGCCCGACGCAGGGCGCGCAGGTCCCGGCTCGCATCCACGGCCAGGGCCCGCCCGTCGCCCAGGTCGAGGAGATAGCTGCTGTTGCCCAGGCCTTCATCGACCAGGGGTGTCAGGTGGTCGTCGGCGAAAGCCATGAGGTCCTCCAGGTGTCGCGGCAGTGGCTGAGTGGTCACAGCACTCGCACACAGATACAATATTCCATGGATTTATGGAGGATGCCATGGGAGATGCCACCCGCAAGTCGGCGCTGTACGACGCCTTCGCTCACACCGGTAAGGCTCTGGCCAGCGGAAAGCGTCTGGAACTGCTCGATCTGCTGGCGCAGGGCGAGCGCACCGTCGACGCCCTGGCGAAGGCGGCCGGTCTGAACCTGACCACCGCGTCCGCGCATCTGCAGACCCTCAAGCAGGCCGGACTGGTCGCCACCCGCCGCGAAGGCGTACGCATCCACTACCGACTGGCCGGGGAGGACGTCGCCGCCCTCTGTGCCCTGCTGCGCCAGGTCGCCCACACCCATCAGGCGGGCGTCGAGACTGCCCGCGCCGCCTACCTCGGCACCGGCGAGGCAGAAGGGGTGGGACGCGAGGAACTGCTGGAGCGCGCCCGGGCGGGCGAGATCGTCGTCCTCGACGTCCGCCCGGCCGAGGAGTACGCGGCCGGCCACATTCCCGGCGCCCTCTCCATCCCGGTGGGAGAACTCGCCGACCGGATTGCGGAGTTGCCCACCGACATCGAGGTCGTCGCCTATTGCCGCGGCGAGTACTGCGTCCTTGCCCACGACGCCGTACGGATGCTCAGCGCCCGCGGCCGGCAAGCGGTACGGCTGGCTGACGGGATGCTCGAGTGGCGCCTGGCCCATCTGCCGGTGGCCATCGGCGCCGCCGTTTGAGCCATGCGCCGCCCGCACTCGACGACGGGCCGCCACGGTGGTACGCGGCGCGGCACATGCGGGATTCTGCTCGATCTCACAGTGCTGGCCCTGCGCGTGTGTGACGGGCGTTACCGTCCATGATCGGCCGAGGTCACACCGGCGTAATGGGCGTTTCGTACCGTCGGGGCACGATCCGATCCACAGAGAGGCCACCCGGTGACCACACAGGAGTCGCAGACCGGTTGCGCCCAGGTTCGGACGGTCTGCTCGTACTGCGGTGTGGGCTGCGGGATGGTTCTCGACATTGGGTCGGGCCCGGACGGCCGCCGCAAGGTGCTCAAGGCGTCGGGCGACAAGGCACACCCGGCCGGGTTCGGCCGGCTGTGCACCAAGGGCGCGACAACGGCCGACATGCTCGCTGCCCCCGGCCGGCTGACCACCGCACTCGTGCGCACCGAGCGCGGGGCCGAGCCGATACCCGCCGGTGTGGACGAGGCGATCACCAGCACGGCGCAGAGGCTGCGGACCATCATCGACGAGCACGGGCCCGACGCCTTCGCTCTTTATGTGTCCGGGCAGATGAGCCTGGAGGCCCAGTACCTGGCGAACAAGCTGGCCAAGGGCTTTGTCCGCACCAACCAGATCGAGTCCAACTCCCGACTGTGCATGGCCAGTGCCGGCAGCGGCTACAAGCTCTCCCTCGGCGCCGACGGCCCGCCCGGCTCCTATCAGGACTTCGAGCTTGCGGATGTCTTCTTCGTCATCGGCTCGAACATGGCCGACTGCCACCCGGTCCTCTTCCTGCGGCTGATGGAGCGGGTGAAGGCGGGAGCCAAGCTGATCGTCGTCGACCCCCGGCGCACCGCCACCGCCGACAAGGCGGACCTCTTCCTGCAGATCAAACCGGGAACCGACCTGGCTCTGCTCAACGGCCTCCTGCACCTCCTGCACGAGAACGGGCACACGGACGCCGGCTTCATCGCGGAGCGCACCGAAGGCTGGGAGGCGATGCCGGAATTCCTCGCCGACTACCCGCCCGCGACCGTCGCCGAGATCACCGGCATCCCAGAGGCCGACATCCGCTCGGCGGCGGAGTGGATCGGCACCGCGGGGGAGTGGACGAGCTGCTGGACCATGGGGCTCAACCAGTCCACCCATGGCACCTGGAACACCAACGCCCTGATCAATCTGCACCTGGCGACCGGCGCGATATGCCGCCCGGGCAGCGGCCCGTTCTCGCTCACCGGCCAGCCCAACGCCATGGGCGGTCGCGAGATGGGCTACATGGGCCCCGGGCTGCCCGGACAGCGGTCGGTGCTGGTCGACGAGGACCGTGCCTTCGTCGAGGAGCTGTGGAACATCGAGCCCGGCACGCTGCGCAAGGACGGATCCGGCAAGGGCACCGTCGAAATGTTCCAGCGAATGGCCGACGGCGACATCAGAGCCTGCTGGATCATCTGCACCAATCCCGTCGCCTCGGTCGCCAACCGCAGGACCGTCATCGAAGGGCTGGAGCGGGCCGAACTCGTCATCACTCAGGACGTGTTCGCCGAGACCGAGACCAACGCCTACGCCGACGTCGTGCTGCCCGGGGCTCTGTGGGCCGAGACCGAGGGCGTGCTGATCAACAGCGAACGCAACCTCACCCTTGCACAGCCGGCCCTGGACCCGCCGGGGGAGGCGATGGCGGACTGGCGGATCATCGCGCGTATCGCCTGCGCCATGGGTTACGAACGTGCCTTCTCCTACGACAGTGCCGAGGAGATCTTCGAGGAGATCAAGCGCGCCGCGAACCCGAAGACCGGGTACGACCTGCGGGGAGTGACCTACCAACGGCTGCGCACCACATCGGTGCAGTGGCCCGCCGCGAGTGCCGAAGGCCCCGACCGCAACCCCATCCGCTACCTGGCAAAGGACGGCGGTCCCGTGTTCCCGACGGCGAGCGGCCGCGCGGTCTTCTTCGCCCGCCCGCACATTCCGGCCGCCGAAATGCCCGACGACGACTACCCGTTCGTCCTCAACACCGGGCGGCTCCAGCACCAATGGCACACCCTCACCAAGACCGGAAAGGTCGCCAAGCTCAACAAGCTCAACCCGACGCCGTTCGTCGAGCTCCACCCCGAGGACGCCGGACGGCTGGGGATCGTGGAGGGCGACTCGGTCGAGATCGCGTCCCGGCGCGGCCGGGCCGTGCTGCCGGCCGTGGTGACCGACCGGGTGCGGCCGGGGTGCTGCTTCGCGCCGTTCCACTGGAATGACCTCTTCGGGGAGTACCTGAGTATCAATGCGGTGACCAGCGACGCCTTCGATCCGATCTCCTTCCAGCCCGAGTTCAAGGTGTGCGCGGTGACACTGGCGAAGGTGGCCGCACCGGCAGCCGTGACTCCGTCGACCCCCGACATCCCGGTCGCGGAGCCGGCGGTGATCGTGCCGACCACCGTCCAGCCCGGCGCGGCCTCGGTCTTCGGGCTTGAGAGCACGCCACCGCCTGTGCTCGCCGAGCACGAACGCCAGTACCTGGTCGGCTTCCTGGCCGGACTGGGATCAGGCGCGCCCGGCGTTCCCGTGCTGCCGGCCGGTTCGCCGTTCAGCAAGGAGCACGCGCGGTGGGTGAACGGCGTTCTCGCCGGCATGTACTCGCGTGCCCCGCAGACCGAAGAGCCGACGGGGCAAGCCACTTCCCAGGGCCGTGAGGTGATCGTGCTGTGGGCCTCGCAGACCGGCAATGCCGAGGAGTTCGCGGCGGCCACCGCCGACCGGCTGACCGCAACCGGACACCGTGCCGCGCTCATCGGCATGGACGACACGGACCCCGGGTCCCTCCCTCCCGCCGCCGACCTGCTGTTGATCACCAGCACCTTCGGTGACGGCGACGCACCCGACAACGGATCCGGGTTCTGGGACGCCCTGACAGCTGCCGACACACCGCGCATGGACGGCAGGCGGTACGCGATCCTGGCCTTCGGAGACTCCTCGTACGACGACTTCTGCGGTCACGGACGCCGCCTGGACCAGCGGCTGGACGAGCTGGGGGCCGTACGCCTGCTCCCGCGCACCGACTGCGAACCCGACTACGAGCCCTCGGCCCAGGCATGGCTCGACCGGATCCTCACCAACCTCACCGCACAGCCGGGGACCGGCCCCGCTGCCGCCCCGCCTGCCGCACCCGTCCGCAGCGCCAAGCCGGCCCCCGTCGCTGCCCGGCTGACCGGCAATCGGCTCCTCAGCCTCCCCGGAGCGGGCAAGGAGGTCCGCCGGTTCACCTTCGACATCTCGGAAAGCGGGACTCCGCTCGCCTACGAGGCCGGTGACGCTCTCGGCGTGCACCCCGTCAACTGCCCTGATCTCGTCACCGAATGGCTGGCCGTCACCGGTCTTGACCCTGCCGCCGCCGTCGACATCGCCGGTATCGGCGAAGTCTCCCTGACCGACGCCTTGCGCCGGCACCTGGACATCACCAAGCTCAGCCCCGCCCTGCTGGGCTTCGTCACCGAGCGCACCGGCGACCGTGAGCTGAAGAAGCTGCTGCGCCCCGACAACAGAGGCGAACTCGCCCAGTGGTCCTGGGGCCGCCAAGCCGTCGACGTCATCACCGAACACCCCGTCCGTGCCACCCCGCAGGAGTGGACCGGCGTCCTCACCCGCCTGCTACCCCGCCTGTATTCCATATCGTCCAGCCCGCTCACCGACCCCCACCAGGTGTCGCTGACCGTCTCCGTGGTCCGGTACGAGAGCCTGAACGGCCGCCCCCGCAAGGGCGTGTGCTCGCCGTTCCTCGCCGACGCCGCCGCTGACACCCCGGTGCCGGTCTTCGTCCAGCGCTCCCCGCACTTCCGGCCTCCCGCCGATGCCGACACCCCCACGGTGATGGTCGGCCCCGGGACCGGAGTGGCTCCCTTCATCGGCTTCCTCGAGGAACGCCGGGCCCGTGGCCACCGAGGCCCCAACTGGCTCTTCTTCGGCGAACAGCACCGCGCCACCGACTTCTACTACGAGGACGAGCTGACCGCCTTCCTCGCCGACGGCATACTCACCCGCCTCGACACCGCTTTCTCGCGCGATCAGCGCGCCAAGATCTACGTCCAGGACCGGATGCGCGAACACGGTCCGCAGCTCTGGTCATGGCTCCAGGGCGGCGCACACTTCTACGTCTGCGGCGATGCCGCGAGGATGGCCAAGGACGTCGACCAGGCGCTGCGCGACATCGCCGTCGCCCACGGTGGTCTCGATCCGGACGCGGCGGCTCTGTACGTCAAGCAGCTCGCCGCCGACAAGCGGTATGTCCGCGACGTGTACTGATCCGCGCCGGTCGAGCAGGAGCGGGCGCCGGTTCCCGCCGGGGCATCTGGCCGTCGTCCGCCCGGTTCGCGTGCGGCGTGATCGGCTCAGAGCGCCACGACGGTTGCTTCAGTCGCTTTGACGCTGGTCCAGACGGGCGTGCCCTCGGCGAGGCCGAGTTCGGCGGCGGCCTGCGGGGTGATCTCGGCGACGAGGTCCGGCGCCTGCTGCGACGTGATGAGGACACGTAGCCGGCTCCCGCTGGTGGTGATCTCCCGTACGGTGCCGGGCCACACGTTGCGAGGGCTGCCGCTGGGCTTGTCACGGTGCACCGCGACGGCTTCGGGAGCGATGATCGCGAGGGCGCCGATGCCGGCCGGGAGCGGGTCCGCCACGACGAGCGTGCCGCCGCCGGTGAGTTGGATGCCTTCGGCGGTTGCGGTGCCGGGCCAGGCGTTGCGGCCGAGCATGCGGGCGACCCAGGGGGAGCGGGGGTGGCGAGTGACCTCGGTGGGCGGTGCGTCCTGCAGGGCACGTCCGTCGTCGAGGACGAGGACCCGGTCGGCGAGCGCGACGGCTTCGACGGGGTCGTGGGTGACGATCAGGCAGACGCCGCCGAAACCGTCGAGATGACGGCGCAGGGTGTGCCGGACGTGGGCGCGCGTGGTCTGGTCGAGGGCGGCAAGCGGCTCGTCGAGCAGGAGGAGTCTGGGGCGTGCGGCCAGGGCCCGGGCGAGCGCGACACGCTGGGCCTGACCACCGGAGAGCTGAGCCGGCTTGCGATGGGCGAGATGGCCGACACCGAGCCGGTCGAGCCACTCCTGGGCGCTGCGACGTGCCTCGGCGCACGGGACGTCGTGAGCGCGCAGTCCGTAGGCGGTGTTGGCCAGCGCGCTCATGTGCGGGAACAGGGCACCGTCCTGCGGGACCCAGGCCACGCCCCTGCGGTGCGGGGGGAGTGCGGTGACGTCGGTGCCGCCGAGCCGGAGTTCGGCGTGGGCGCGTGGGGTGAGGCCGAGGAGGGCGCGCAGCAGGGTGGTCTTTCCGGCGCCGTTGGGGCCGACGACGGCGATGGTGGTGCCGGGTTCGGCGTCCAGGGTGAGCCGGTTGAAGCCGGTGACCTCGGTGTGCAGGGGCCAGAGTTCCTGCGGAGCCGCGCGCTGTTCGTCGGCGGGCTCGGGGACCGGGGCCACACCCGGTTCGGCTTCGTCCACCGGGGGTCCGGGTACGTGCCTGCGGGCGGCGGGCGTTCCGGCCCAGCGGCCGCGCAGCGCGACGAGTACGAGCATCGCGATGGCTAGCAGCAGCAGAGAGACCGATGTCGCTGCCTCCGGCTCGTCCTGGAGCAGCAGGTACACCTTCAGAGGCAACGTCTGCGTGGTGCCGGGGAGGTTGCCGGCGAAGGTGATGGTGGCGCCGAACTCGCCCAGCGCCCGAGCCCAGGTGAGGGCGGCTCCCGCGATGAGACCGGGGGCGACCATGGGCATCGTGACCGTGAAGAACACCCGCACCGGCGAGGCCCCGAGGGACGCGGCAGTCTCCTCGTACCTCGGACGCAGCCCGCCCAGTGCCCCTTCGAGGCTGATGACGAGGAACGGCATTGCCACGAACGTAGCGGCGACAACCGCGCCGGATGTGTGGAAGGGCAGGGTGATGCCGAAGGTGCTCTCCAGCCAGGGGCCGAGCAGTCCACGGCGGCCGAAGGCGAGCAGCAGGGCGACACCGCCGACCGTGGGCGGCAGCACCATGGGCAGCAGGACGAGGGACCGGACGAGCGACTTCCCCGGGAACGGCACACGTGCCAGCAGCCACGCCAGCGGCACGCCGAGGACCACGGACAGCCCGAGAGCCCAGAGGGAGACGAGCAGCGACAGCCGCAGCGCCTCGGTGGTGCCCGGAGTGGTGAGATGGTCCGCGAGTTCGCCCCACTGGGTGCGGACGAGGATCCCGATGAGGGGCAGCATCAGAAACGCGATGGCGAGCAGCGCGGGGATCGCCAGGGCGATCGGCGTGCCGGGGCCCGGTGCGCGACTGCGGATTCGTTTCATCGGGGATCCCTGGGCTTCGTGGTGATGGATGAGGGAAGGGGCTGTCCGTCTCCCCCGGAACGGACAGCCCCCTCACGCCAGTCGCCGAGACTACGGCTTCTGGAATCCCGCGTCCTGGAGGATCTTCTGCGCCTCGGGCGTGGACAGCCACGCAACGAACGCGGCGGCGGCCTCGGCGTTCTTGGACTGCTTCAGCGCGGCGGCCGGGTATTCGGCGATGGCGTTCTGCGCGTCGGGGATCTCGACGGCGTCGACCTTGTCGGGGGCCGCTTCGGCGTCCGTCTTGTAGACGAGACCCGCGTCGGCCTCGCCGAGCTCGACCTTGCTCAGTACCGCCCGGACGTTCGGCTCCTGCGAGACGGGCTTTACGGCGATCTTCTGGGCGTCGAGGACCTTCTTGCTGTACTTGCCGGCCGGCACCTCGGGGGCGGCGAGCACAACCTTCAGCTTCGAATCCGCGAGGTCCTTCAGTTCGTCGACCTTGTGCGGGTTGCCCTGGACGGTCGCGATGACGAGGCGGTTCCTGGCGATGACGGTCGAGGTGGCGGCGTCCGCCTTCACGCCGTTCATGCTCTTGGTGTCGGCGGTGACCAGGGCGTCGGCCGGGGCACCCTGCTTGACCTGGGCGACAAGTTCCTGGGAGCCGGCGAAGGCGAACGTGATCTTCGTGCCCGGGTTCTTCTTCTCGTACGCCGCGCCGGCCTTCTTGAACACGTCGGTCAGCGAAACTGCTGCCAGCACCGTCAAGTTGGCCTGGGGAGCACCGGTGGCCGCCCCGCTGGCCTTCGCGCTGCCGGTGTCCTTCTCGGAGTCGTCGTTGCCGCATGCCGAGAGCGGAACGAGGAGCGCAGCAGTCAGGACCGCAGCGGCGGCGCGGCGTCTGGTGAACGTGAGGGACATGGAGGGTGGAACTCCCTGGGGATGCGGTCGGCTGGTGCCGTCCGAGCGGATGGTGGTGAGCCGCGCCGGTGACGGGCGACGCCGCTTGGGTGCCCGAGGGTTCAGGTGCGGTCGATGTGCACGCTGGTCGACTTCACGCGGGCGGTGGCTTGCATGCCGACCTCCAGCCCCAGTTCCTCCACGGCCTCGCGGGTCAGGAGTGAGACGAGCCTGTGCGGGCCTGCCTGGATCTCGACCTGCGCGGCTACGTCGCCGAGCTTTACGGCGGTGACGATGCCGGGGAAGGCGTTGCGGGCGGAGGTGTAGCAGGAGTCCTCCTCGCCGATGCCGCCTTGGGCGACCTCGACGGAGAAGGCGGCCAGATCGCGGCCGTCGATGAGGCGGCGGCCGCCGTCGTCGCGGTGGGTCGCGATCCGGCCGGCATCCGCCCAGCGGCGCGCGGTGTCGGGACTGACGCCGAGCAGACGTGCCGCCTGTCCGATGGTGTAGGACTGCATGTGCAATACGGTATGGCGATTCTCCTCTCATTTGCAATAGATCAGTCGATTCTCCATGGCAGGTGCTGTGCCATTGGAGGAACGGGCAATTGCACCGCGCGGGGCGTCCTGCTGTGTGATCGGGCGGCAATCAGGTCTGCTCTGGTCTGCCGGGCCGGACACGGATGCGCCCCGACGCCTGCGATGTGTGGCTAGAACGGCTGCGACGGGTGTGGGCAGGGCAGAGACGGCCTTTTGCGGCGGCTGAGCGGACCGGTGCCCCACCCGCCTGTTGCGGATGGGGCACCGGGATCGCCTGTGTCAGTACTCGTTGCTGACCGTCACCACTGTTACCGCTTTCTTGGCAGCGTCGCAGTCGCCGGCGGCGCACTTGCTCAGCCAGCTTGCGAAGTCGGCGTCGTAGTTGGTGCCGATGGTGCTGGTGAGCAGGGTGCGGGCGGCGTTCCAGTCGCCGGTGCGGTAGTGGCCGAGCAGGGTGGTCACGTCCTGGGGGTGGGACTGGATCAGGTAGCGGATGGCCAGGTAGCCCCACTGGTAGATCCGGGTGGTGTCGGAGTTGTCGTACGTGGTGTCGACGAGCTGGCTGAGTTTGTAGGTGTTCTTGCCCGCCTCGGTGATCGCCTTGTCGTAGGTGACGTTTCGGTACGAGTAGGAGATGTACTCGGCGAAGCCCTCCACCCACACCACGGTCGGGGTGGTCGTCCCCGCTGCGAAGTCGCCGTACATGTCGAAGCGGCCGTCGAGGTAGTGGGTGTACTCGTGGTTGAGGTTCCAGATCTGGAAGTCGGGGCGCAGCCACTCCGCCTCGTAGGCGATGAAGCGCGGCTGGTTCCCGGCCTTGGCCGGGTCGCCCTCGAGGTACATGCCGCCGTTGTCCGTGGAGATGCCGTAGAGGACCCCGGCGTAGGTCTTGTAGTCGGTGCTGGAGTCGAAGGCGACCACTTCGAGGGTGGTGTTGTTGTCGTCCTTGACCGGCCCGTTGTCCTTGACGATGCCGTGGAAGTAGGCGTCCTGCTTGAGGAGGCTGTCGCAGCTGGCCGACAGCTCGGTGTCGGTCATCTGCTGGGCGAGGATCGTCAGGCTCGGACCGCAGGTGTGCTTGACCTTCAGGACGGCTTCGCGCACCCGGTCCTGCAGGTCGCAGGTGCCGTAGGACGAGCAGTTGGCCTTGTCGTACTCGTCCGTCATCTCGGCCACGCCGATCCAGAGCGGGGCGGTGCGCCCGGTGATCTCGCTGCGGTCGAGCAGTTGCCTGGCCAGCGGGCTGACGGTGGGCTGGAGCGCCGCGTGCTGCAGGAAGCGTCCCAGCTCACGCCCGGCGTTGCTGGTCAGGTAGGCCTTGTCGGTGCCGAGCAGGGCGTCGTGGGCGACGGCGAAGTCGCGCAGCACGGTGAGGATGGTCGGATCGGCCTGCACGGCGGACACGAAGTCCGGAAGCTGGTGGCCGCGGAACAGGATGGTGTAGGTGTTGTTGACCGCCGCGACCATCGACCAGGAGCTGTCGTACGAGGAGTCGTAGCCGGTGAGCAGGCGCTTGACCACGCTGAGGAAGCGGGCGTTCTCCCCGGAGCTGTCGACCAGGGTGACCGTCTCGGACAGGACGGCGCCGTTGCCGTCGTTGACGTCGAAGGCGCGGGGTGAGGCGTAGAAGGCATCCAGGCCGCCCTGGATGGCGCTCTTCAGCGCCGGGCCGTAGTCGCCGACGGTTTCCGGCTGATTCCACTGCACGTAGTACCCGGCACGCAGGTAGAGCACCACCTGGGCGGCCGAAGTGCTGTTGTTGCCAGGGTAGTTGGCCGCTGTATCGCGCAGCGCGTCCGCCACCGTGACCATCTGTTCCTCACGGAAGAGATCTTTGGCGTTCGAACCGGTCACGTTGAAGAACGTGTTGATGCAGGTGGTTTCCGCGTCCTTGATCTGCTCGATCAGGGCGCTGCCGGTCTTCGAGGTGAAGTCGCTGACCCGGCAGTCCGCCGCGGCCTTCGGTGCCTTCTTGGTGCGCCGGACAGCATCCTTGATACTGCGGAGCGGTGGACGGTCGGCCACGGGCATGGTCGGCTTCATCGCTCGCGCGGTGTCGGGGGCGAGCGCGGTGGCATCCGAGGTGGGGGTGGCCGGCTGCGGGGCGGGGGCCGACCTCGGTTTGAGGTCCTTGGCCCCGGCCGGGGTGGCCTGCCCGGTGGGGGTGAGCAGGGTGAGACCCAGGCAGGCGATCAGCGCGCCTATCAGTAGGCGAGCGAACTGTCGTGTTGTGGGGGAACTGCGCATGAGGGTGTGGCCTCCAGGCCGGTCGGCGGTGTGGGGGTCCGCGGACCGTGGTGACAGCGGGAGTTGGGCATTCCCATAGCTGTCATGCCCACGGAAACTGCGAAGGTACAATTTCACAGTTCACATGGCAATGGAAGCCTCGTGGGCGATATTAAAACTGACGTCTCGTCAGGGATGCTGTAGAGCAGGCCACTTGGGCTCGCCTGAGCCCTCTATGCGCTTGGCTTTCAGGGCGCCTTCACCTCGACTGCGCCAGGCGGTGGTGACTTTGCGGGGCTGGTGGTAGCGGGGCGGCCGTCAGGGGACGGCCATGCTCGCCCTGCGGAGCGGCCGGCTCGGCCCCTCCGTGCGCCCTGAACCGCACCGCTGAACACCTCGTCGACGATGTCCCAGGCGTTCATCGTGTACGCCGACGAGGCCAACTGTGTGTGCACGGCATGGGCTCGCCACATGTCGCTGGCCCGGATCCGGATCCGGCGTGGCCCGACCGGCCCCTCCATCCCGCCGGTGGCCGGCGAGGCTCGTGTTCACAGTGTGTGCTGGATTACCCACCCAAAATTACGTGTGATGTGATATTGCACACTCGATTATGTTGCCTCCATGCTGTGCCAACCTCCTGGCCAGCCCTGCCAGGAACTCCCCTCGCAGCGGAGGACCACAATGATCCCCAAGTTCAGACCCAGACGATGGGCCGTCGCTATCGGCGCGGCGGCCGTCCTCATATCCGGTGGGCTCGCGTCGACGGCGGCAGCCGTCCCTCAGGCCACGAGCCCGAAATGTACGCTTACCGTCCCGAGCAGCCCTCGGTCGGAGACCCCGTCCAGTTGTGTCGCGGTCGATGTGAAGCTGGACAAGCTCCCAGTCAAGGGTGAGACGGTGGCCCTCCGGGTCAGCCTCCGTTCCCAGGTCCACGTCGCACACGCCCGACTGACCGTCCGGGTGCCCGACACCCTCCAGCTCATCACCGAGGGTTCCCCTCTGAGCGCGCCCAAGCAGGTAGGCCCGTGGCTGGACGCCAAGGGCGTGGTGGCCCTCGACACCAACAAGCGCACCTTCACCCTGCATGTCCGCGCCACGGCGGAGGGGCCCGCCCAGATCGAGGCCAACCTCACCGACGCCGACTCGCCGTCGCCGGAGCGGGAAGCCCACGGTTCGGTGCTGCTCACCGTCGGCACGAACAAACCGGGCGAGGAGGTGTCCCGCTCAGGGGTGGACATCACCTCGCTCCCGGGGCGTTCGGGCGAGCGGCGCTCGACGGCGGCCTCGGTGAGCAAGAAGTTCGCGAAGGTTCCGCGGACCGGCGGAGGCACCGGCGTGGTTGCCCAGGTCGCCGGCCAGCAGGTCTGCGTGAGCGGCGGCTTCAACTTCACCAACCAGGCGGGGACGTGGCTGGGCGGCCGCAACCTCACCGTGAAGCTGTGGGGGAAGACCACCGCGAATGCCGCGCAGCAGGTCTACGCCAGTGGCCTGACCGACAACTCCGGCGCCTACAACCTCTGCTTCACCCTGCCGGTCGACTCGATGTACCTGCTCTTCGTGGAGTTCCGGTCGGAGAGTGCGCTCTGGCAGGTGACCAACGGCAGCGGGTCGGTGTACTCGACCACCACGCCTGCGGTCTACAACGTCACCACCAACCGGAATCTCGGCTGGACGGCGCCGACGGCAGCCCAGATGCGCGCCTGGCACACCTTCGACACCCTCAACCTGACCTGGTGGTGGCGCGGCTCCAACACCAGTTGCTGGACCTCCCACGAGACCAGCAACTGCAGCAAGATCACAGCCCAATGGTGGGCCGGCAACGCTGACGGCGGCTACTACTTCCCCGGGGCCAACGCAGCCGCCAGTTACATAAGACTGCGGGACAATGACCCCGACTCAGAGCACCTCGTGGTCCACGAATCCGCTCACGCTCTGATGCACCACCTGTACACCTGGTGGTGGCCCAACGCAAATTGCGCCGGTCACCTGATCTGGGGGGCTCTGAACACCTCGTGCGCCTGGACCGAGGGGTTCGCCAACGCTGCCGCCGGCAACGTCAAGGGCGACAACCAGTTCGTCTGGCCCAGCGGCTCCTCGGTCAACATGATGAACTCCACCTGGTTCGACTCCGGCCAGCCGGTCTCCATCACCAACTGGCAGAACGGCGACGCGGTGGAAGGCCGCGTGGCCGGCTCCCTGATCGACCTGTGGAACCAGGTCGACGGTGGAAAGGCGAGCACGATCAACCTGCTACTGAATCACAGGGAGTCGAGCTTCGGCGGGTACTTCAAGAACGACCGCCCCAGCGCCGGGCTGGACACGTCGAACAATACCCGCAACTGGGTCTACTGGCACACCATCGATTACCGGGCCAGCCTACTCAACTCCAGCTTCGAGGCCAACACGTCTGGCGGCCAGACCGGCACGGCCGGTTGGAACTGGACAGCCACGATGGGTGGGTCGTTCGTCGGCAACTGGTCGACGTACCCGGCCAACACCGGTTCCAACTACGCCTGGTTCGGCGGCTATGGAGCGACCGAAACGGAGACGATGTCCCAGCAGGTCACCATCCCGAGCAACGTGAACCAGGCGTGGTTGGGGTACTACAGCCGCATCGGCACCCTCGAGACCGACCAGGTGGCGTATGACACGCTCAAGGTGCAGGTCGTCGACGGCACCACCACCACCACGCTGGGAACCCTGTCCAACGTGAACGCCAACAGCAGCTACGTCTACCGCTCCTACGACCTCTCCGCCTACCGGGGACACACAGTGACGATCAAGCTGCTCTGCAACGAGGACGCCTCCCTGCGAACCGACTTCATCGTCGACGACGTCACGGTCAACACCGCCTGACAGGCAACGCGGGCGGCACCGCGGGGCGAGGTTCCGTCCCGCGGTGCCGACACGTTCCTGCCCAGGCCGTCGGGCCTCAGGCCGTGACCGGTTCCGTGCCGCTGTCGCGCGGACCGGTACCGCTGTCCTGCCGGGCGCGGTAGTCCGGGACGCCGTCTCGGGCGAGGCCGTCGTCGAGGCCGCCCGCGCGCTCGGCATGACGGGACCGCTGACCGCGAAGGACGTCTTCGAGGCGGCACGCCGCGACAACCCCGCGGTGGTCAAGGTGGTCCGTCAGGAGGGCGAACGGCTCGCCCACACCGTCGCCGCGGTGGCCGCGGTCCTCGATCCCGATCTCGTCGTGCTCGGCGGAGGTGTCGGCCACAGCGCGGACCTGCTGCTGCGGACCGTGCAGGACACTCTCAAGTCCCTTACGCCACTGCTCCGAAGGTCGCGCCGAGCACACTCGGGGAGGACGCGGTGCTGCTGGGGGCGGTGGCCACGGCGCTGGGTGCGGCGCGGGACCTGGACTTCGAACGCCGCGCGATTTAGGCAAGCCCCTACGACCTACAACTGCGCGCGGTCCGGCTGCCGTTCGCGCAGAACGGCCGCGATCCGCAGGCACCAGGTGCGGTTGTCCTCCTCGAAGGCCAGACCGCGCAGACAGGTCAGATACGGCCCGATCCGCTCGCCCCCGCGCAGGAATTCGTCCTCGTCCATGTCGCCCCGCATCTTGCGCAGAAGCTTGCCGAAGAGCTCGATCTTGGCGGCTGCGACGGACGCGCGCTCTTCGAGCTGTTCGATCACCGGCCCGGTCCCGATGCGGTCGGAGGCCTGGACCTTGACGAGGAGGTCGTCGCGGACGAAGGAGGGCTTGGACGCGGTCGCGGCGAACTTCTCCAGCTCGGCGAGACCCGCGTCGGTGACCTTGAACAGGCGCTTGTTGGGCCGCGTTTCCTGCACCACCTGCCGACCCGTGACCAGCCCGTCCTTCTCCAGCCGGGCCAGCTCGGCGTAGAGCTGCTGGGGCAGGGCGTGCCAGAAGTTCGCCACGCCGACATCGAACGCCTTGGCCAGCTGGTAGCCGCTGTGTTCGCCGTCCAGCAGCGCCGCCAGTACGGCATGTCGCAAAGCCATCGCGGCAGCCCCTTCCCTCGGTCTCTGTTCCCATGATACCCAAGAAAGTGACTAGTCAGATATTTGAGTAAGCAGGCCCCGCCGGAATCGGGGCAACAGGAGGAATCATGGAGACTGTCGGACGCTTCCGCGCCGCCGTGGAGAAGCGGGATCTCAGCGCATTGGAAGACCTGTTCACCGAGGACATCCGCTTCTACAGCCCGGTGAAATTCACCCCCTTCGAAGGGCGGCCGATGGTGCTCGGTCTCCTCGGTGTCCTGCTGCGTACCTTCGAGGACTTCCGCTACGTCGGGCAGCTCCAGGGCACGGCCCGGACCAGCACCGACGGCGACGAGACCCCCTCGGAGATCCTTGTCTTCCGGGCCGTGGTG
Organism: Streptomyces sp. SLBN-118; assembly: GCF_006715635.1. Lineage (NCBI taxonomy): Bacteria > Bacillati > Actinomycetota > Actinomycetes > Kitasatosporales > Streptomycetaceae > Streptomyces > Streptomyces sp. SLBN-118. Next base: position 1,905,632 of record NZ_VFNP01000001.1, on the reverse strand, counting down.
AACGGCAAGGAGGTCCACGGCATCGATCTCCTGCAGTTCGACGAGGCGGGCCTGATCAAGGAGTTCACCGTGATGATCCGCCCCTTCTCCGCGGTCGAGGTCATGAGGGACGCGGTCTTCGCGGGCCTGATCGCCGCCGGCCTCGTCCCCGACCCCACCACGGGCTGACCGGACGTCCGCATGGACCGGACGGCGGGCCCCCGCGCATCGACCCATGGCCGACTCGCCCGTGTCGCTGTTGGGCCGAACGGGTGAGGAGCGCGAGGATGGGCGCATGAGTAGGTACGAGAGGTACGACGTCACCGACGAGCAGTGGGAGGGCCTGGCCCAGGTCGTCCCACTGCGCAGCCGTAACGAGTGGCCCTCGCGAGTCGACCACCGCACCGTCCCGCAGGATTATGCGGCGGCCGAGCAGCGGCGTTTCGTCGTGCTGCGGGTGCAGGTCTTCGCCGACGCGCGCGAGGTCGCCGAATACCTCGTCGCCCAGATCCCGGTGCTGCTCGACCTCACCGGCGCCGACACCGAAGTCGCCAAGCGCATCCTGGACTTCAGCAGCGGAGTCGTCTTCGGACTCGGCAGCGGGATGCACCGGGTCGACCGGAACGTCTTTCTGCTGGCCCCGATCGGCACGGAGGTCGAAGGGATCGCGGCGGCCGCGGTCCCCCGTTCGTAGGAAGGTCATCCAGAGGAACGGTTCCGCGCGAGGCGCGCTGCGTAGCGTCCCGATCATGAACGCCACCTCCCCCGCCGGGCCCCCGCTCACGCCCGAACGCACGCAGCCCACCGGCGCGAACAGCGCCCGCCCCACCGTCACCGAACTGCGGCTCTCCGCCTTCAGGGCCCACCGGGGCGCGAACTTCCCCCTCGGCCCGCTGACGCTCTTCGCGGGCGCCAGCGGCAGCGGCAAATCGAGTGCCCTGCAGGCGTACGAGGCACTGGCGCGACTCGGCGCGGGCGAGGAACTCGACAGCGTCTTCCCCGATCCCTCGGCATGCGTGCCGGAGCGGGCCGATGCCGACGGGCAGGGTCGGCGGGGATTCAGGATCGGCTGCACGGTCGACGGTCCGGCCGGTCCCGTACAGCTCGACCTCGCCGTGCAGGCCGAGCCCGAACTGCGCGTCGTCGGCGAACGGTTGGCGGGCGGCGGACGGATCCTGCTGACGAGCGCGCTGCGCGATCCCGCACGGTCCACGGTGCAGGCGGCATGGCATACGGCCGGTGCGGCGACGGTCACGCGCGCACCGCTTCCGGACGACCGGCTCGGCACCGCGCTGCTGCCGCTGCGCGTGGCCGGTAAGACCCAGGGCCAGTTGCAGGTGCTGGCGGCCGCCGAGCAGGTGGTCGTCGCGCTGAGGTCGGTCTTCGCCTGCGATCCGCAGCCGCACCGGATGCGCGAGCCGGTCGAGGTGGGGGAGGGGCGGCTGCGGCGCGACTGCGGCAACCTCGCCGCGGTGCTGCACCGGACGCGGAGCGAGTGCGCCATCCGGCACGCCCGGCTGGTCGCGGCGGCCCGGGTGGGCTGCGGGGGCACGGTGGAGGAGCTGGCCGTCGAGGAGTTGGGCGACGGGACGGTGCGGGCGCTGCTGGGCCGGGGCGGAGCGCGCGCCGGGACCCCCGTGGGGCGGCTCGGCGAGGGCGAGTTGCGATATCTGGCCCTCGCGCTGGTGCTGCTCACCGGGCCGGGAGTGCTGGCCATGGAACAGGCTGACGAGGTCCCGTCGGCATACCAGGCGCTCACGGTGCTCGCCGACGGACTCGACCGCTGCATGGATCCGCGGCAGGTCCGCCAACTGGTGGCGCTGGGTGCTGAGATGGCGACGAGGGGGCATGTCCGGCTGGTCGGAGCCGTGGCCGACGCGTCGTACGCGCGCGGAGTGGACGGTGTGACGGTGGTAGACCTGGTGCCGTGACGAGAGAAGACGACGGACTGGATGTGGCGGGGTTGCAGCGCCGGCTCGCGGAGTTCGCGGCGGCGCGGGGCTGGGAGCCGTACCACACCCCGAAGAATCTCGCGGTGGCGCTGAGCGTCGAGGCGTCCGAACTGGTCGAGATCTTCCAGTGGCTGACGCCCGAGCAGTCGGCCCGGGTGATGGACTCGGACGGCTCGGCGCACCGGGTGCGGGACGAGGTCGCCGATGTGCTCGCGTATCTGCTGCAGTTCTGCGAGGTCCTCGGCATCGACGTGCTGGCAGCGCTCTCCGACAAGATCGACCGGAACGAGATTCGCTTCCCGGCGGAGTGATTCTGCGCGGGTCCGATGCTTCGCCGATCAGGGCTTCGTCACTCTATGGAGTTAGCGAGTTATCCACATCGGCCTTGGTGTCCACAGATTTCCGAATTCCCCTGGCGTTCGGGCTCAATCGCCTTCACTCTGGGTAATGAACTGAGTGGGCAGTAAGTCGTACGAACGGGGGCGGCGTACACATGGACGCGGAGCGGCTCATCGGGCTCAGTCGGCACGCCTTGGCGCGGAGCCGTGAAGTGCCCGACATCGTGGCGGAGGCGTGGCAGGCACAGGCTCTCGCCCAGGCGATCGGAAGCAGACTGGCGGCGTACGGGCCGCCGGAGTTGAGAGGTGAGGCACGGGGACTCACAGAGATCGGTGGACGGGCGTGCGGGGTGCTCGACCATCCGATGGTGCGCAGCGGCGGGGTCAGAGCCGCGCAGCTTTCCGAAGTGGGGGATGCACGGGGGACGTTGATCGCCCTGGGCACCCTGTTGGCGGATGTGGGCATCGCCCTGGTCGCAGTCGCCTGTTCCACCGACGAGGAGGGGCTGTACTGGCAGTGCATCGAGGCGATAGACGCTGCCGACGAGTCGAGCGACCGGGTACGGGGGATGCTGCGGCGGCTCACGGTGCGGGAGGGCGACAGACCTCCCGAAGCGGTCCTGGGCAGAGCGGGTCCGGCGGCTGCGCCGGACGCGCGGGACGCTCCCGCCGTGTCGAAAGCGCCCAGAGCGTCCGGGGCGCGGGAGGCGTCCGGCCCGCCTGCCGTGTCCCGAGCGCCGGGGTCCTCCGGGCGGCGCTCCGGCCCGCCGGGCTCCGACGGAATTGCGGGTTCGTCCGGATCGGCGGACGGCGCGGACGCACCCGTGGATGCGGTGGACTCGACGGCGGGGTCGTCATGACGCCGGACACTGACCGGCTCGGGCCGGCGGCGTCGCCGGGCTGACGGCTCCGACCCGACCGGGCCGGTGCGTGCCTGGCCGGGACCGTGGGGCTGACGGCCATCGAAGGTGCAGGATGGATCCATGGATCTTCGAATCTTCACCGAGCCCCAGCAAGGGGCGAGCTACGACATCCTGCTGACCGTTGCCAAGGCCGCCGAGGACCTCGGATTCGACGCCTTCTTCCGCTCCGACCACTACCTCGCCATGGGGTCCGCCGACGGGCTGCCCGGACCGACCGACGCCTGGATCACCCTGGCCGGGCTGGCTCGGGAGACCAAGCGGATCCGCCTCGGCACGCTGATGACCGCGGGCACGTTCAGGCTGCCGGGCGTGCTGGCCATCCAGGTCGCCCAGGTCGACCAGATGTCGGGCGGCCGGATTGAGCTGGGCCTCGGCGCGGGCTGGTTCGAGGACGAGCACAAGGCGTACGGCATTCCGTTCCCCAAGGAGAAGTCCGCGCGCCTGGAGGAGCAGCTGGCGATTGTCACTGGGCTGTGGGGCACGGAGATCGGCGAGAAGTTCTCGCACGAGGGCAGGTACTACCAGCTCGCCGACTCGCCGGCGCTGCCCAAGCCGTTCCAGCGGAAGGTGCCGGTGCTGATCGGTGGGCACGGGGCGATCCGCACCCCGAGACTGGCCGCGCAGTACGCCGACGAGTTCAACATTCCGTTCGCCTCGATCGAGGCCAGCGAGCAGCAGTTCGGCCGGGTCCGGGCCGCCGCCGAGGCGGCCGGGCGTGGCGCGGACGACCTGGTGTATTCCAACGCCCTGGTCGTCTGCGTGGGCAAGGACGACGCAGAGGTGGCGCGCCGCGCCGCCGCCATCGGACGGGAGGTGGAGGAACTGAAGGCGAACGGCCTGGCCGGCTCGCCCGACGAAGTGGTCGACAAAATCGGGCGGTACGGCGCGATCGGTGCGTCCCGGATCTACCTCCAGCTCCTGGACCTGGACGACCTGGAGCACCTGGAGCTGATCTCGGCCCAGGTTCAGTCCCAGCTGAGCTGATCCCTGTGCGCCCCGCCCGCCCCCTTGCCGCCGCCCTGGCCGAGGGTGTCGTCGTCCTCGACGGTGGCCTCTCCAACCAGCTCGAGGCACAGGGCTGCGATCTGTCCGACGAGCTCTGGTCGGCACGGCTGCTCGCCGACGATCCCCGCGAGATCGAGGCGGCGCACACGGCCTATGTGCGGGCGGGCGCGCAGGTGCTCATCACCTCCAGCTACCAGGCCACCTTCGAGGGCTTCGCGCGGCGTGGAGTCGCAGAGGAGGAGGCGGCGGGGCTGCTCGCCCGCAGTGTTGAACTGGCCCGCGCTGCCAGCGAGTTGGCTGCGGGTGAGGTGTGGGTGGCGGCATCGGTCGGTCCGTATGGGGCGATGCTGGCGGACGGCAGCGAGTACCGGGGGCGGTACGGGCTGTCCGTGCGGGAGCTGGAGCGTTTCCACCGGCCGAGGATCGAGGCCCTCGTCGCGGCCGGACCCGATGTGCTCGCGCTGGAGACGGTGCCGGACATGGACGAGGCGGAGGCCCTGCTGAGGGCGGTGGACGCCTATCGGCTGCCGGTCTGGCTCTCGTACACGATCACCGGCGAGCGCACCCGGGCCGGGCAGGAACTGGCGGCGGCCTTCGCCCTGGCCGCAGGCCGCGACCAGGTGATCGCGGTCGGGGTGAACTGCTGCGAGCCGAGCGACGCGGAGCGCGCGGTGGAGCTGGCGGCCGCGGTCAGCTCCAAGCCGGTCGTCGTCTATCCCAACAGCGGGGAGCGGTGGGATGCCGGGGAACGGGGGTGGCGGGGCGGGGCGACGTACGACCCGGGCAGGGTCGGGGACTGGCTGGCGTCCGGGGCCCGGCTGGTGGGTGGTTGCTGCCGGGTGGGGCCACGGCAGATCGCGGAGCTTGTGAGTGCCGTCAGGCAGGCCGGCCGGTAGGGAAGGTGGGGCGCGGGACGTGTCGGACAGGGCGTCCCGGGGCCCGCACGCGGCGGGAATTCCCTGGTCGGGGACGGGTGAATCCGGCCATACTCGTACGCGTGTTCCTGACGATCAGTACGACCGGCACCCCAGAACGTTCCGCGACCGACCTCGGTTTTCTGTTGCACAAGCATCCCGACAAGGCGCAGACGTTCTCCACCTCGCACGGCGCGGCGCATGTCTTCTATCCCGAGGCATCCGCCGAGCGCTGTACGGCCGCGCTGCTGCTGGAGGTGGATCCGGTGGCACTGGTTCGGCGCGGCAAGGGGAAGGGCCGCGGCGGAGCACCCGATTCGGCGCTCGCGCAGTATGTGAACGACCGGCCCTACGCCGCGTCCTCGCTACTGGCAGTCGCGCTGAGCAGCGTGTTCAAGAGCGCCCTTCGGGGCGTGTGCGCCGCGCTGCCCGGACGGGCCGAGGCACCGCTGCCGCTGCGCGTCGAGGTGCCGGCGCTGCCCGCGCGCGGTGGAGCCGAGCTGGTCCGCAAGCTCTTCGGGCCGCTGGGCTGGACCTCGGTCGAGGTGGAGCCGGTCGCGCTGGACGAGCAGTTCCCGCAGTGGGGCGACTCGCGCTACGTACGGCTGGTGCTGGAGGGGGAGTTGCGGCTCGCCGACGCGCTGCGGCAGCTGTATGTCCTGCTGCCGGTCCTCGACGACGCCAAGCACTACTGGGTCGCGCCCGACGAGGTGGACAAGCTGCTGCGGGCGGGCGAGGGCTGGCTGGCCGAGCACCCCGAGCAGAAGCTGATCACCAGCCGCTACCTCTCCCGGCGCTGGGGGCTGACGCGTCAGGCGATGGAGCGTCTTGAGCTGGTACGGCTCGCCGAGGCCGACGACCTGGAGGTCGAGTCCGTCGACAATGCCGTGGACGAGACGACCGACACGGAAGACAAGCCCGTGCCGCTCGCCGAGCAGCGGCGGGACGCGATCCTCGAGGCGCTGCGCGGTGCCGGGGCGAGCCGGGTGCTCGACCTGGGCTGCGGACAGGGCCAGTTGGTGCAGGCGCTGCTCAAGGACGTTCGCTTCACCGAGATCGTCGGAGTGGACGTCTCGGTGCGGGCGCTCACCATCGCCGGGCGTCGGCTGAAGCTGGACCGGATGGGCGAGCGGCAGGCCGCACGGGTCAAGCTGCTCCAGGGCTCGCTCACCTACACCGACAAGCGGCTCGCGGGCTATGACGCGGCCGTACTGAGTGAGGTCATCGAGCACCTGGATCTGCCGCGGCTGCCCGCGCTGGAGTACGCGGTGTTCGGATCCGCGCGCCCGCAGACGGTGATCGTGACCACGCCGAACGTCGAGTACAACGTCCGCTGGGAGACGCTCCCCGCCGGGCATGTGCGCCATGGCGACCACCGCTTCGAGTGGACGCGTGCGGAGTTTCGCGCGTGGGCCGGTGAGGTGGCCGAACGCGACGGTTACGGCGTCGAGTTCGTAGCCGTGGGGCCGGACGACCCCGAGGTCGGGCCGCCCACTCAGATGGCTGTGTTCAGCAGAAAAGACACCACCGAGATCGAGAAGGAGGCGAAGGCCGCATGACCATGTCCACCACGACCACCGCGCCCGTGAAGCGTCGGCTCCCGGTGACCGACCTGTCCCTCGTCGTCCTTGTCGGCGCCACCGGGTCGGGCAAGTCCACCTTCGCCCGCAAGCACTTCAAGCCCACCGAGGTCATCTCCTCGGACTTCTGCCGCGGCCTCGTCGCCGACGACGAGAACGACCAGAGCGCGAGCGGCGACGCCTTCGACGTACTGCACTACATCGCGGGCAAGCGGCTCGCGGCCGGGCGGCTGACCGTCGTCGACGCCACCAACGTCCAGCCGGAGAGCCGCAAGCAGCTGGTGCGGCTGGCGCGCGAGTACGACGTGCTGCCGATCGCGATCGTCCTCGATCTGCCGGAGGAGGTCTGCGCCGAGCGCAATGCCTCCCGCCCCGACCGGGCCGGGATGCCGCGCCATGTCATCCAGCGCCACCGCCGCGAACTGCGCCGTTCACTGCGCGGCCTCGAACGCGAGGGCTTCCGCAAGGTGCACGTCCTGCGCAGGGTTGAGGAGGTCGAGGCCGCCGAGGTCGTCCTGGAACGCCGCTACAACGACCTCACCCACCTCACCGGCCCCTTCGACATCATCGGCGACATCCACGGCTGCAGCTCCGAGCTGGAGACGCTGCTCGCCAAGCTCGGCTATGTGGACGGAGCACACCCCGAAAGCCGTACGGCGGTGTTCGTGGGTGACCTGGTCGACCGGGGACCCGACAGCCCCGGCGTTCTGCGCCGCGTCATGGCCATGGTCGCCTCCGGCCACGCCCTGTGCGTGCCGGGCAACCACGAGAACAAGCTCGGACGCTGGCTCAAAGGGAGAAACGTCCAGCACACCCATGGACTGGCCGAGACCATCGAGCAGTTGGAGAAGGAGGACGGCGCCTTCCGCGAGCAGGTGCGGGAGTTCATCGACGGACTCGTCAGCCACTACGTCCTCGACGAGGGCAGGCTCGTCGTCTGTCACGCAGGACTGCCCGAGAAGTACCACGGGCGCACCTCGGGCCGGGTCCGCTCGCACGCGCTGTACGGCGACACCACCGGCGAGACGGACGAGTTCGGCCTGCCCGTGCGCTACCCGTGGGCGGAGGACTACCGGGGCCGGGCCGCCGTGGTCTATGGCCACACGCCGGTGCCCAGCACCTCATGGATCAACAACACCATCTGCCTGGACACCGGAGCGGTCTTCGGCGGCCGGATGACGGCGCTGCGCTGGCCCGAGCGCGAACTCGTCGACGTACCGGCCGAGAAGGTCTGGTACGAGCCGGTCAAGCCGCTCGGTACCGAGGCGCCGGGCGGCCGCGACGGCAGGCCGCTCGACCTCGCCGATGTGCAGGGGCGCCGGGTGGTGGAGACCCGGCACATGGCCCGCATCGGCGTGCGCGAGGAGAACGCCGCGGCGGCGCTCGAAGTCATGAGCCGTTTTGCGGTCGACCCGCGGCTGCTCACCTACCTGCCGCCGACGATGTCACCGACGGCGACCTCGAAGGAGGAGGGCTATCTGGAGCACCCGGCCGAGGCATTCGCCCAGTACCGGGCGGACGGCATCGGCACGGTCGTGTGCGAGGAGAAGCACATGGGCTCGCGGGCGGTGGCGCTGGTCTGCCGTGACGCCGCGGCCGCTCGCGAGAGGTTCGGGGTCGGGGGTAGCTCCCATGCCGCAGGCTCTGGGGGAGGCCCGACGGGAGCGCTGCACACGCGTACCGGACGGCCGTTCTTCGACGACCCCTCGGTCACCGAGGAGATTCTCGGCCGGCTGCGCATGGCCGTCACCGAGGCCGGGCTCTGGCAGGAACTGGACACTGACTGGCTGCTGTTGGACGCTGAGCTGATGCCCTGGTCGCTCAAGGCGTCCGGGCTGCTGCGCTCGCAGTACGCGGCGGTGGGAGCCGCCTCCCGCGCCGTCTTCCCGGGCGCCACGGCTGCCCTCGAAGCGGCCGTCGCGCGCGGCCTGGCGGTCGACGCGCTGCTCGCCGAGCAGCGCGACCGGGCCGCCGACGCCGCGGCCTTCACCGAGGCCTACCGGCGCTACTGCTGGACGACCGAGGGACTGGACGGGGTACGTCTCGCGCCGTTCCAGATTCTCGCCGTGCAGGGGCGTTCGCTCGCCTCCGTACCGCACGACGAGCAACTGGCCTGGCTGGACCGGCTGGTGGAGCACGACCCGACGGGTCTGCTCCAGGTCACCCGTCGGCTCCTCGTCGAGACAGCCGACGAGGCCTCGGTGTGCGCCGGTGTCGACTGGTGGCTCGAGATGACCGGCAGGGGCGGCGAAGGCATGGTCGTCAAGCCGCTCCAGGCCCTCGCGCGGAACGGCAAGGGCCGGCTCGTGCAGCCGGGCATCAAGGTCCGCGGCCGTGAGTACCTGCGGATCATCTACGGCCCCGAGTACACCCGCCCGGAGAACCTGGAGCGGCTGCGCAACCGGTTCCTGAACCACAAGCGCTCGCTGGCCCTGCGGGAGTACGCGCTGGGGCTCGAAGCCCTCGACCGGCTTGCGGACGGGGAGCCGCTGTGGCGGGTTCACGAAGCGGTGTTCGCGGTGCTGGCACTGGAGTCGGAGCCGGTCGACCCCCGGCTCTAGGCCGGTCGACCCCCGGCTCTAGGCCGGTCGCCCCCCGGCTCCAGCGGGTGTCCGGCGGATCAGGCCCGATCCGCCGGATCCCCTAATCGGACGCCTGATCGACGCCAAGAGGGGCGCATGGGTGCGGGGGAGGGGCGCACGCCGGTTTCGCGTTGACGCTCAAGTGCCGTGACACCTAGCGTTTTTTCACCCCGCCGTGTGACGTGACATCAACTCTGAGGCCGACGACGCCACTTGACGTGGGAGGAAGCACACACCGAGAGATGCCGTGGTCCCCCGGAAAAGGGCCAGATGGATCGTTGTGGGGGAGCGATGAGTCTGTTCGGCCAGGACCGCTCGTTCCTCGACGCACTCAGCGTCCAGGACCGCCGGGCGCTGCTTGCCGAGGGTGCGTCCCGCAACTACCAACCCGGCGACGTGATGATCCGCGAACGGGACACCACGACCTATGTGCTGGCCCTGCTCTCCGGTTGGGCCGTTGTTTCGGTCGAGACGGAGCGCAGCGCCCGGCTCATTCTCGCGCTGCGCGGCGCGGGCGAGGTCGTGGGTGATCAGGCTGCCGTCGACCAGGGGCCCCGCAGCGCCACCGTCACCGCACTCGGCCGGGTGGAGGCGGTGGCCGTGTCCGGCGTCCGCTTCCGGGGCTTCCTCGCCGCCCGGCCGCACGCCACATCACTGATCATGCGTCAGCTCAGCACCAGGCTGCGCAGCTCCGACATCGAGCGCCGCTCCCTGGCCTCCGGGACCGTCCTGCAGCGGCTGGCCGCCCGCCTCGTCGAACTCGCCGAGCGGGCCGGCCGCCGTGCCGACGAAGGCACCGTGCTCGAACTTCCCTTGCCGCAGCACGACCTGGCGGCAGCCATAGGAGCGACCCGGGAGGCGGTCGCCAAGGCACTACGCCTGCTCAGGGAGCAGGACGTCGTTCGTACAGCCAACCGCAGAGTGATCGTCACCGATCTTCAGGTGCTCCTGCTGCTGGCCCAGGGCCGGGTGCAGCCACCGGGGACACGGCCCTCGGAGAAATCTCCGCCGGCTGTGTAAACGGCTACATCGCCGGTCGCCGAGCGCGGCAAGAGTTGACCTGTCACCAAGCGCCACAGCACACGCAGGGAGTCCCAGTGAGCAGTGCGGGAGCCGTCCACAGACTGGTCGTTTTCGCAGACGCCTGTGGTTCGGGGGAGTTGGGCCTGGAAGCCAAGAAGCGCATGCGCGCCGCGATGTACGAGGCGTTCGCGGAGGCCTACGCATCCGTCGGCATGGAGCCGGGCCGGGTTCACCAGGAGGACAGGGGGGACGGCATACTCGCGGCCCTGCAGCCCGAGGTACCGCCGACCCTCATGGTCGGCCGGTGGGTCGACACCCTCTACGAGAGCCTGCGCGAGCTCAACGACGGCAGCGCCCAGCGCTTACGGTTACGCGTCGGCATGAACGCGGGCCTCGTCCTGAGCGACGGCAAGGGCCTTGTGGGACGCGCGGTGGACCTCGCCTGCCGGCTGTGCGACAGCGCCGCCGCGAAGCGGGTCATGGCCAACGCCCCCGACGCCGACCTTCTGATCGTGGTCTCCGACTGGCTGTACACCAATGTGGTCGCCGAGGGCGGGCGCTATGTCGAGCCGGGCCACTACCGCCAGGCGGCGGTCAGGAACAAGGAGACCGACGAGGCGGCATGGTTCCTCATTCCCCGCCGGCCGGAGCCGCCGCTCGACGGCCCGGCCGGGCATCGGACCGGCGGTGGGCCGAAGGGGGACGGCCCACCGCCTTTCTCCCCACCCGAGGAGCAGCGGACGTACGAGGAGCAGCGGACGTACAACGCCCAGGGGGACTTGCAGATCTTCAAGGGCAATGAGATCCACGGCGGATTCACCGGCATCCGCAAAGACGGCCCGGGCACGGGAGGCGATGCCGCATGAGCGACCAGGACGACGCTCCGCCCCAGGACGACAAGAGCGAGGAGCCGCAGCCGCAGTCCCCCGCCTCCGAGAACAGCGGCGGCGACTCGGGCGAGCAGCAGCAGACCGAGGCCAATCCCTTCGAGAAGGTCGGACGCAACTCCCTCGGCGGCGCGGGCGGCACCGGAGGCGCAGGCACCGCGCACGCGGCCCGGCGCACCTTCGCACCCGGCCGTGCCGAGCGCACGTACGACATCCGCGGCGACGGCCAGGTGTATGAGGGCAATCTCTTCATCGGCCAGTTCGGCCCCGACAGCCGGCCCGTCGTCCAGGGCAGGGTCCCGCAGGAGACGCTGAACCAGCTCGCCGACGTCTACTGCGAGGCCTCCGGCTACCACCGGATGAAGCAACTCCTTCGCACCGACGGCCTTCTGGTGCTGTGCGGCGAGCCCGGCAGCGGCCGCAAGGCCACCGCCCTCGCCCTGCTCTCCGAGCTGACGGGCAACCAGGTCACCCGTCTCGACCCGACGCACGCCGTGCACGAGATCAACGAGCAGATGATCGAGGCGGGAGCCGGACATCTGCTGGAGCTGCCGCAGGACGACGGGCGGCCGGAACCCGAGCGCCGCCGCGGCGAGCGCCGCCCGGAGACCCGCGGGCCCAGTCGGCTCTCCGAGCTCCACCTCGACGGCTTCGCCGAACTGCTGCGCACGTCGGACGCGTACGGAGTGGTGCTGATCGAGAGCGGAGACCTGGCCGACCGGGTGCTCCGCGGCCGCTACGGCATGTACTGCCCGCCCGCCCCCGCCGAGGAGGTGCTCCACCGCCATCTGCGGGTGCTGCTCAAGGGGGAGCCGGAAGGCGCACTGGAAAGCGCGCGGGCGCTGGCCGTTCGTGCCGATGTGACCGAGGCACTCGGCCTCGACGAGCTGCGGCCCCGGGAGGCTGCCCGGCTCGCCGATCATCTTGCCCGCCGTCAGAAGGGCGAGCTGACGGACGAGCAACTGCTCGACGACTGTGCCTCGTTCGTCCGGGCACAGGCACGCGCGTGGTTCGCTGGGGCCGACCGGCCGGGCACCCTTCCCGAGGCGCGGCCGACGCTGAGCGCGGCCGCCTTCCGTATCGCCGTGGCCGTGTTCAACGGCTCTCCCTACAGCCTCGCGGCGGAGGCCGCCGAACTGCTGGCGTGGGAGCTTGCGGTGACCCTCGATCCCGAAGAGCCCATGGGGCGCCGCCTCTTCGGCACCCATGCCGAGATTCGCCCGATGGTCGCCCGCTCCGTGCTGGAGGACGGCGAACTCGACCTCGGAGACGCCAAGGTCCCCATGCGCGCCATCCGCTTCCAGGGCGAGGCGCTGGCGACCGCGGTGCTCCGCGAGGTGTGGCACGGCTACCACAATGTGCGCGGCCCCATGGCCCGGTGGCTGCGGGTCCTGTGCGACGATCCGCGCCCCGAGGTGTGGGTGCGTGCCTCCATCGCGGCCGGTGTCCTGTGCTCCTGGGACTGGATCTACGGATTCGGTGAACTGGTGCGCCCCATGGCCACGCTGGACGGCGTCGTCCCGCAGATGGCCGCGGCCACGGCGCTCGCCGAGGCGGCGCGCGAGCCGAAGGTGCAGCCTGCCGTCAAGGCGCTGGTGAAGGAGTGGGGAAAGAGCGAGGACGACTCGCTGCGTGACACCGCCGTGCTCGCCCATGGCTATGTCCTGCCGGCCGGATCGGTCAGGTCCTCGCTCGATGCCCTGGCCGATGTGGTGCGCAGGCTCGGCGACGAGGACGCCGGCGTGATCGGCACGGCGTCGTTCAGCATCATGCGGCTCCTCGCCTCCGGCGAGCCCGAGACAGTCGTGGAACGGCTCTTCGACTGGCTGGAGGACGGGCGCAGGAAGCTCGCCGATCTCGTGCTGATCTCCATGATCGGGACGCTCACCATGCGGACCACCTACCTCTGGGGCCTTGACGAGGTCCCCGAACTCGAGCCGTACGACACCCAGCCGCTGATCGTCGCGCTGCTGGCGACCCGGCCCGATCTCGCGCCGGACCTCGCGGCCCTGGTGCGGCGCGCCGTCTCCACCGGCCGCGCCGGAGCGACGGCGCTCGACGAGCTGAGCAGCATGCTGCGCCGGGCCGCCCGCAATGAGGAAGCACTCGGGCTGGTCTGTGGCTTCCTGCCGCTGCTCGCAGCCACGCGCAGGGACCGCGACCGGCTGAGGAGCCTGCTGGCGGACCTCGTCAGGGACCGCGACCGGCCGCTGAACAAGGCGGCGGCGGGGCGGATGTGGGATGCCGTGGCTGAAGGAGCTGAGCGGTGACCGCGCGAGGGGCGGACGAGGAGCCGGGCGCCGCAAAGCAGAACCAGGGCTGGGAGTGGAAACAGAACCAGGGCCCGCAGCGCGAGCAGCGCCAGGGGCAGCCCGCGCCGCCGCCGGAACCGAACCGGGCGCAGAACCCTGAGCGGAACCGGGAACCGCGACCGTGGCAGCGCCCGGAGCAGGAAGGGAACAGGGACGGGAGCAGGGACACGGACATGGACCGGGACAAGGACCGGGAGCAGCACCGGGAGCGTCCCAAGGGACCTCTCGTACGCGAGTGCTCGCCGCCGTACCGGCGTCGCAGCGGCCAGATCGCGGCCGTCGTGCTGTACGGAAACGGCGGGCACAGTGTCGTGTGGCCGGGACGCCGCGAGAACCACCAGAGGACGTGGCTCCTCAGCCGCGCGTACACCGTGTTCGAAGTCCTTCTCGGCCGCAACGTCACCGAGTTCGACCTCCGGCTGCCCGCCTGTGGAGACGGGATCTTCTTCGACGCGTCGGCGAAGGTGCACTGGGAGGTCACGGACCCCTATGTGGTCGTCACCCAACGGGTCTGGGACGTCGCCGAGTTGCTGCACGACGAACTCCTCGACGGGCTGCGCGCCGTGTCCCGGCGGTTCGCACTCACCGACGCCCAGCGCGCGGACGAGGCGGTACGGGAGGAACTGCGGGCCGGTCGGCTGGCCCTGGGCCACGACCTCGGCCTGCGCACCTGGGTCCATGTCTTCATCGATCTCAACACGCTGGTCCAGCAGAACGTCCAGAAGCAGTACGAGGACGCGGCCGAACGCCGGCTGGTCGCCGAACGCGCCCGTGAGGTGGAGATCCTGCTGCGCCGCGGCGAGGAGGCCGAGATCGCGCATCACATGGCGCAGAACCCGGACAAGCAGTGGGAGATCCGGCGCGCGATCCGTCAGGAGAAGCGTGATGGGCAGGCCGACTTCCTCGCGGTGTTCAACCGGCTCATCGACAGCGGCGTACTGGAGCGTCACGACATCGGGGAGCCGATGTACGAGGTGCTGCAGTTCCTGCGGGAAAGCACCGGCGGCGTACTGGGCGGAGTCGTCGACCATGTGCTGCCCCGGTCCGGCGTGCAGCGCCCCGCGCTGGAGGAACGGGCGGTGCGGCCCGAGCCGCAGCGGCCCTTCTGGGACGAGGAGGAACCGTCCGGGATCGGTCCGGGCTACGGCTCGCGCGACGGTTTCGGCTCGCGCGACGGTTCGGGCTCCGGTTCGCCGGACGGCTCGCCCGACGGTTCCGGCGTGGGCTCCGGCGATCCGTATGTGTACGAACCGACCCGGGTGGAGTCGGCCGCGGAACGGGACCTCGACGAGCGTCGCCGGTCCCGGCGCAGCCCCAGCAGGCCCAGCGAGGCATTCGACGACTGGGACGACGAATGAGCTCCGGCGCCCCGGGGCCCGGCCGGCCCGGGTCCTCCGCACCCGAGGATGTCCGCTTCATGGCGGAAAGTCTGCTGACCTCGGTCCGCGAGGACATCGGCAGAGCCGACACGAAGGCGGCGATCCTGCTCTCCGGCGCGGTCGCCTTCCTCGCCGTCGTGGCCTCCAAGGGAGAGACCCCGCTGCCTGCCGCGGACCTGGTGCCGCCGCTTCTCGTCGTGGGCGGACTGTTCTGGAGTGCGGGCGTGCTGATGCTCGTCGCGGTGATCCTGCCGCGCACCCGCATCGGAGCCGACCGCACTCTGCTGCGTGACCTGGCGACCCGCGCCACCTCCGAACAACTGCTGGCCCGCCTCGCCGTGTCGGGCGAGGACGTCACCGGCTGGCTGCTCGACCAGGCGAGCGTGCACGGAGCCGTGCTCGCCGCGAAATACCGGTGGCTGCGCCTGGGTGTGTGTTCGCTCGCGCTCGGCGCGCTGCTGGCCCTCTTCAGTGAACTGTGGTGAGAAGACGATGCAGCTGAGAAGCAAGGCGGGCGCGCTGGTGGTGGCCGGTGTGCTGCTGGTGCTGTCCGGGCCGCCGACCGCGACTGCGACGGAGCCCGCCCGCACGCATGCCCCCGGCGCGGCGAAAGCCGCCGCGGCGGCCGAAGGTCCGGATCCCATCGACTTCGCCGTGGTCGTCGACCAGTCGAAGTCGCTCGCCGACAAAGACCTGATACGCGAGGTGGAGGCGGCGGCACTGCTCAGTCAGGGCGAGATATCCGAGCGCTCCCGCGCCGCCGTCATCGGCTTCGGCAGCTCCGAGAAGGCAGGACAGTCGCCGGTGCGCGAGGTGTGCGGGCTGACCGTCGCCGACGCCGCCGGACGCCAGCGCCTGAGCGACTGCGTACAGCAGCTGTCCCGCCGGGACCCCAAGCACACCGGCCCCGGAACCGACTTCCCGGCCGCGGTGCGCCAGGCCGTCGACCGGCTGTCCGAGGGCGCGGACACCGCCGTCCCGAAGGTCGTCTTCCTGCTCACCGACGGCAAGCTCGACGTCAGTGACAGCCCGGAGTACGGCACCGACGCCGCCAGCCGCCAGGCCAACGGAGCCAAGCGGCTGACCGAGGAACTCGCCCGCGCCCGCCGCGAGTCCGTCCAGATCTGGCCGCTCGGCTTCGGCAGCCAGATCGACAAGGCGGCCCTGACCGCGATGGCCGAGGGCGGCTACCGCAACGGCTGCGCCGATCTGCCCGGCGCCACGCCCCGGATGCGCGTGGTGGACAGCTCGGCGGAGATCGACCAGGCGCTCCAGGAGACGTTCGCCGCGGCCCGCTGCGCCCGGATCGCTCAGGGAACGGTCGGAAAGCCCCCGGCCGATCTCACGGTGACGATCCCGCCGATCGCCACCGACGGCTCGATCACGGTCAGCAAGCACGACCCCAAGGTGTCGGTCACGTACTACGACCCGAGCGGCCGGAAGGTGCCCACCCAGGGGGATTTCGACGGCTCGACCTTCGAGGCGAGCGGGCAGGACGGACCGGTCGAGGCCCTGCGGGTGAAGAATCCGCTGCCGGGCCGCTGGCGCGTCCACGTCGAAGCGCCCGAAGGGCACCGGGACCGGGAGGTCGCCGTCCGTGCCATCTGGCAGGGCAAACTGCGTTCTGCGGTGACCCTGGACCCGGCATCCCCGAGGGCCGGGGAGCGTGCCGTCGTCGAGGTACGGATGCAGACCAGGCGCGGTGTCGTGGTCACCGACGCGCGCCAGCTGGCGGGCGTCAAGGTCTCCGCGCGGCTGTCCGGAACCGGATTCACTCCGGTCACCGTGAGGCTGGTGGACGACGGCCGGGAGCCGGACCGCCAGGCCGGGGACGTGCGCTTCACCGGGACGCTCACCGTGCCTGCCGGCGCCTCGGGCGATCTTGAACTCACCACGCAGATGGCCGCTCCCGGGGTCAGTGCCGACCACCGCCCCCTGCACGCCCGCGTCACATCGGGCACCGAAAAGGTCACCGCGGGACTGACGGTCGAGCGCAAGAGCGTCCACCCCGGCGACACCGTCGAGGGCACCCTCGACGTCACCAACAACGACACCGGCCCGCACGTCCTGCGCCTCGCCCTCGCCGACCAGTCGCCGGGCTCCGCGGTGCGTATCAGCCCGGCCACCGTCACAGCGGCCCCCGGCGAGCGCACCCGC
The DNA here is from genome assembly GCF_006715635.1 of Streptomyces sp. SLBN-118. NCBI lineage: Bacteria > Bacillati > Actinomycetota > Actinomycetes > Kitasatosporales > Streptomycetaceae > Streptomyces > Streptomyces sp. SLBN-118. The sequence continues at coordinate 1,888,601 of NZ_VFNP01000001.1, read as the reverse complement.
GCCAGGTTCGCCCTCTCGCTGGGCCCCGGCACCCCGCTCGGTGAGGTGGGCGGAAGCATCACGGTCGTCGACACGGGAGACGCGGGACGGGTGCTCGACAGCTCGTTCCTCGATGTCCGCGTCGAGGCCCGGCCCACCTGGTGGGACCACTGGAAGGGCTGGGTGACCCTCGGCGCGACGCTGGCGCTGCTGTTCGCGGCCTTCGTGGTCGTACGTCTCGCGGCACGCAGGCGACGCCGTGATCTCGCAGGCGTACAGCTGGAGTTGAGCACGGAGGGCCGGCCCCTCGATGAGCTCACCATCCGGTCCGGGCAGAGCACCGGCGGCGAATTCCATTTCACCGTGGACCGGGCGAGGGGCGCGGCGCCCTCGCTGCAGCGCAGTACCCCCGGAGCGTCCGGGGTCCACCGGCTGCGGCGCACCGGAGGGGGCGAGCTGCTGCTGCGCCCCCACCAGGGGCGCGAAAGCGCCGTGCGCGCGGGTGAGTCCACCGGTATCGCCGACGGCCTGGAGCTCGTCGTACGCGACCGGCGCGCTCCGGCCGGGCGGCCTTCACGTGCCGGGCGCACATGGCCCGGCGGCAGCCGGGGCGGCGGGCGCGGCGCACGTACCGCGGGCGAGGAGGGCGGCGCACAGCGGCGGGGCCGCTGGTCACGGCCCACCCGTGACGGTGATGCGCCGGACCGCCCGCGCCCGGCCGCCGACGACGCCGGAAGTGAGGAACAGCCCGCCGGTACCCGCCGGTTCGACCCCAATTTCTGAGTCACGACGGGCTGTCGCGGACAGCCCCAACGGGAGACGAGATGAAGATCTACCAGCCCATGCTCTTCGTCGGCCTGGGCGGAACCGGCGGTCGGATCGGCGCCGAGCTGGAGCGAGGCCTGCGCCGGGAGCTGTGCGGCCCCGACGGCACCAACCTGGTGGCCGCCGGCCGTCGCGCACCCTTCCAGCTGCCGGACTATCTGCAGTTCGTCTACGCGGACTTCAGTGAGTCGGAGCTCGACCGGCTGCCGCAGTTCAGCGCCAAGGGCGCCGAGGCCGCCGCGTACGCCCGTACCTCACGCGTCGTCCATGACCTGCTGCCCACCGGCTACGACAGCTCCCCGGAGGTGACCCGCATGCTGCGGGTCGCTCTGCACGACGAGACCCACGGCTGGCTGCCGCCCCAGGAGCGGCAGCCGCGCGTGGCGCCCCTGCACAACGGCGCCGGGCAGTTGCCCACGGTGGGCCGGGCGGCCCTCTTCGCCACGCTCCGCAGCGGCCTGGAGCCGGTACTGCGCCAATTGCGCGTGGCCATCAGCACCATCAGCAACTCCGCCGGAGACCTCCGCGACCTGGGCGGGCGGCAGATCCGCGGCTGCGACGTGTTCGTTGCGTTCTCGGTGGCGGGAGGCACCGGAGCCGGGATCTACTACGACTTCATCCACCTCATCGGGCACGAGTTCCGCAAGTCCAAGGTGCCCGGGGTGAAGATCTATCCGCTGGTCGTCATGCCGTCGGCGTTCCCGCCCGAGGCGGGCGGGGGGCGTGAGGCCGAGCTCAACTCCGCCCGCGCGCTGGTGGATCTCTCCCGGCTTGTCGACGACCAGAACGTCCCCGACGCCCACGGCGAGCTCGGGGACGTGGAACAGCGGGGCTCGATCAGCGTGCGCTATCCCGGGGACGGGGTCGTCGCGCTGCGCCCCTCGACCGTGCAGACGGCCTTCCTCTTCAGCAGGCCCGCCGTCATCCGCCCGGAGGACCTGCGCCGCTCCATCACCGCGATGGTGATGTCGCTCATCGGCACGGAGCTTGGGGACGAGAGCAACCAGGGGCGCTCCGAGGACGAATACCAGTCGTTCGCGGCCAGTTTCGTCAACAAGAGCGTGGAGCGCTCGACTCCGGCACGCTCCGGCATCGGCTACCGCGGTATGTCGACCAGTCTGGCCGCCTCCCTGACCGTCCCCGTCGATGATCTCGCCGAAATAGTGGCGGGCCGGATGCTCGCCCAGGCGGTCCGCGGGATGGCCGAGGACGCCCGGCGGCCGCGCGACGACGGCACCGAGCGGGTCCAGGAGCTCTTCGAACGCTCCGGAATCGGCAGGCTGTGGACCCGGGAGGCACCCGAGATCCCGGTCCCCGATCCGCTGCCCAAGGGATCCAGGCAGATCGCCCAGGCCCTCCGCGACCGGATCGGTGACATGGAGGACCGCCTCGGCCGGCTCGGCCGCGACCTCGACCGGGAGGTGCCGCGCCTGGTCGAGGACTTCAAGCCGCAGATCGGCGCGCGTGAACTCCTGGGCCTGATCGGTCCGTTCCACCTGGAACGAACCCTGGCCGGACTGCCCGGCCACCCTCAGCGGCCCGCCGAGGCCGGGTTCGCCGGGATGCTTGAGAACCGCAAGAACGACCCGGAACGGCCCGACGGCATCCAACCCTCCGCTCCCAAGATCCCGCGGATCAAGGGCGCGGTGGGCGGGCTCGTCCCCGCCCGCTGGGGCGACCCGGACGTCCAGGAGGCGATCGACGAGCAGGACGCCTGGTACCGCTGGCGGTCCAACCGGCTGTGGCACCGGGCCTGGAAGGAACAGGAGTCACGGTGGCGGCCCCCGCTCGCCCGCACGAGCAAGGAGCTCGGCGAACTCGCCAGGGCGCTGCGCGCCCACGAGGAGGGTGAGCGCAAGCTGTTCATGGAGCGCCGCAAGGAGCTCTACCGGGACGACCGCACCGGTGTCTCGTATCTGCTGCCGCCGCAGAACAACCTCAGGGCCTTCTACGACGATGTCTTCGACCGTCTCGTCCAGCACGAGGGTCTGCCGGAGAACACCGATCCCGCCGGGCTGCTGGCCAGGCTGATCCAGCCCGAGGACTGGCAGCGCGCGCTGGACGCCGTGCGCCGCTCCCCGCGCGCTGCCGTCAAGGAGCTCAAGCAGGTCGTCGAGCAGCGGGTGAAGGGCCTCTTCGGGGAGGCGAGCGTGCTCAACGATCGCCCCCTGCTGCCCTCGATGGCGGTGCTCCTGCGGGCCGCGGCCGGGGACGAGGACGCCGAGGCCACTGTGGACAGCCGCTGGCTGGAGCAGTTCCGCTCCCAGCTGGCGGGCCTGCTGCCGGTCGGCTTCACCCCCGACGGCAGCGGTCCGCTGAAGGTCCTGGTCGTACACCCGCAGAGCGAGGCCGACGGACGCGCCGCGCAGTACCTGCAGCAGGAGCTGAACCTGCCGCGCGACCCCCAGGCGACCCAGGAGTACCGGGCCGTGGACACCGAGTCCATCACGGTGGTCCTGTTCCGCAGCGGCATGAGCCTGACCGATGTCTCCGAGGTACGTCATGTGCTCAGGCTCTGGGCGGAGGCGCGCGACACCGCCGGGGTGGACGACTTCCTGCACTGGCGGCAGCGGCTCGGCTACCGCGACGACTGGCTGGCCAGCACGGAGGACGACCGGCAGCGCATTCTGCACCGCATTCTCTGCGCGATGTGGAACGGCCGCGTCGACGTCGAAGGACCGCCCACATCGCCCGAGTTGCTCAGGATCCGGCTCCAGGAGGGCGAGTCGGCGACCATGACCCTGCGCCTGGAGGCCTTCGACGGATCCGTCTCCAGCTGGGCCGGGCTGCTGCCTGCGTACGAGCGGTGGGCGCTGCTGGACGAGGGGCAGATCATCGAAGACTTCTGCGACCGGCTGATGCGCACCCAGCCCACCGGGCTCGCCACCACGCCGGTGGCTCCGTCGCCGCTGTTCAAGACGCTGGTGCACGAGGTGGCGCCGCGGCAGATCGCGCTCCTGGACGAGCTCACCGGGCAGTACGGGAAGGAGGACGAGGAGTGGCTCGTACCTCTGCGGCACTTCTGGGAGCAGACCCTCAAGGGAGCCCTGGAGCTGCGCTTCCCGGGGGCGTCGCGGCCCACCCGCCCCTCGCTCCGGGCACTGGACGAGCGGTATGCGCGGGAGGCGGACCAGCAGCCGGACGCGCGGTCCAACGGCGGACGCAGCGCCGGGGCAGCGGCGCACGGGTGGCTGGAGCCCGAGGCCCCGGAGCGTGAACCGGAACGGCGTGAGCCCCCGAGGCCGCGGCAGTCTCCGGAGCACACGGCGCCGGAAGGCGGCACGTCCTCGGCGAGGTACCCCTGGGACCGGGACGGCGGGGAGGAGTGAAGCCGGCCGTGACACCCGAACACCACACTCCGTCCCACGCGGTCTGCCTCGACCTGCGGTCCTTCGACGGCGGCCCGCCGCTGGAGCGAGCGGTGGCCGACGCCCTGGACGAGCCCCAGCAGGGCGACGCACGGCGCTTCGTCGTCCTCGACGACGCGTGCGACCTCATTGCCCATCAACTCCTCTACGAGCAGCTCTACTCCTACGGACCGGCCCAGGTGATCTGCCTTGCGCTGGGCCCGGGGGACGACCGGACCCTGCGACGGCCGCTCACCCTGCGGCCGCCCGCCGCGGGGGTGCTGTGGCTCCTCGATGTGTCCGCTGGGGCGGGCGCCACCGGAAACGTCCTGCGGTCGGGGACACCCGCCGCGGACGAGGCCCTGCGCCCGCTTGTCGAACTCCTCGTCATGCCGGACGTGTTCGACGCCGTACTGAGCGCGCTCGGGGATGTCGTCCACGGGGTCGCGGTGCCTGCCGTGCGCATCCTGGAACACGATCTGACGGACGACGCCAGGGCCAGGTCCTGGTGGCAGGCGCTGGAGAGCCTCGTCGGCCAGGAGGGCCCCGCCCCCGCGCTCGGCGACACACTCCCCGCCGAACTGGCGCTCCTCCTCGGCGACAGTGTCCCCCGCAATCTGGAGAACCGGGCCTGGCTGCTGCCCGGCGGCCCGGCCGAGGCGCGGCACCGGGAGTGCGGCGCAGCGCTGCGCGACAGCGTGGACGGCTACGAGCAAGTGCGCGGCTGGAAAGGGCTGTTCACCATGAGGGCGGGGGAGGCGGATCTGCCCGGCCGCCTCGAACGGCTGTCGTTCGCCCTGGCCGGGTACCAGGAGACGATCGCCGGGGCGCTGTCCGACGGCGGTGGCGTACGGCTCACCTCCGAACAGCGCAGCAGGCTCGTGGAACGCGGCATCGATCTGCCGGAGATCCCCGAAGTCTCCCGCAGCAGTGTCGGACCAGGCCTTCGCGGTTTCACGGAGAGCCTGATCGCCAGGCGCATGCCGCTGCGTTCGGTCGCCGCACGGCTGGCGGCGCTCTCGGACCGCTCGTCCCCGGCAGGCAGTACGGCCAGGCTCGCCCGGCTCGACGAGATCTGCGACCGGAGCTATCTGGCGCATCTCACCTCTCCCGTGCCCTTCGCCGCGGGCGGTTCACGGCGCCTCGCGGCCGTTGTGGCCTTCGTGCTGGCCTTCGCCGCCGGGCTGTGGCCCGGACTCGGCTGGGCGCTGGGACCGGCAACCGCCCTTGCCGGGGCGGCACTCGCCGTCCTCATGCTGCGCCGCCGGCCCAATCGGTCGCCGGACGGCAGACTCGACGGCGGAGGCAGTTCGGGGGCTGCGCCCCGCCTGTTCGGCGGTCTTGGGGGCGGCCTCGCCGGGGCGCTCACCGGTCAGCTGCTCGGGCTGCCCGCCTGGGCCTGCGCGCCCGCCCTGGTGATCTCGCTGGGAATGGTGGTTCTGCTGGCCCTGCGCCACTGGACCGCGGCCGTCGACGGCTGGTGGCGCGCGACGGACGCGGAGTTCGCCGCCCAGATGGTGGGCGAGATCGATCAGCTGCTCATCGAAACGGCCGTCCACGACTGGCTGTTCGCCGATGCGCGCTACCACTGCTCGGACGGCGCGCGAGCCGTCTCCCTGCTCCTTCGTGGCCTCGCGGACACGGCGGAGCAGCACATGGCGGGTGGTTCGCCGCAGCCGGCGGCGGCGCGGCAGGAGGAGCGGGGGCAGCAGCCGACGGCCGGAGCGGAGCCGCAGTCCGCGTCGTGGAGCTGGGACAGCTGGGGCGACAGCGCGGCCGAGGACGGCTGGCTCGATGCCACGCCGGCCGCCGGTCCCTCGGGCGCTCCGGAGCCCGCCGGTTTTCCGGAGCACACCGACCTCTTCGAGCCCGCCCGGGCTCAGGAGGCCGTCCAGGCTCCCGCCGAGAAGGACCAGCCGTCCACCGACCTCTGGAACGCCGAGCCCGTCGCCGATCCCGCGTGGCTGGAGCGGGAACGGGGAGACGGCGGCCCGGCGCTGGTCGACACGCTCGTCTCCGACCTCATGGACGGAGTGGCCCTGATCGTCAAACCCTGTTGGGGAGCAATCGAACGTGACCCGTCGAGCGCGGGCCGGATGCCGCTGGAGCGGCGGATGGGCGAGCTGCTCGACGAAGTGCACACCCGGCTGCGGCGGGACGGAGCGGCCTCGCCGCCGCCGTACGCAGCCCATCCCGAACGGCGCCCGGGCGCACCCCAGTTGCTCGGCGTCTCGGCCGAGCGGGTCGCGTGGCTCCTCGGATCGGGCGGCGTGGCCGAGCAGGCCGTCCCCCTGTGCGGCGCCGAACACCGGCGGATGCTCTCCAAGGACCCGGTGGCCGTTCGCCAGGTGCGGTTCGTCCCGGAGGCGATGCGCCGTGGCGCGGAAGGGGACGAGACCCCGGACAGCTGGCGCGTCGCGGCCGAGGACGTGGTGTGGACGGCCACCGGCCGCCACGCGGGCGTACTGCGGCTGGTGCCGCTGCGCGCCGAGACCGTCCGCACCGTCAGGGGAGAGGAGGGCGGTGCGCCATGAACCGGCCGGAAGGCGGCGCGCACTCCGCGCCGGGACCAGGACCGGACGAGCTGGAATTCTTCACCCACAAGGAGGACCTGGTCCGGTTCGCGGCCCGTTTCGGCGCGGATCGGCGGATGCCCGAGCGGCCCTCGCTGCTCGCCCGCAAGGTGACCCTGGGTGCGGGCTGGCCGGTGCACCAGTACCGGCTTCCGCGCTCGGCCCACGGGGACCCCCAGGCCTACGGGACGCTGGAGCGCGAGGTGGCGGCGGCCGTCGCCCTGGAGCGGCGCTACGGCTCCGAGCGCTACGGCGAAGTCTTCACCCGGATGATCGGCTTCGACCTGGAGGCCCCGGAACCCTTCATCCTCTACCGGATCCACGGCGGTGAGCCGATCAGCGCCCGGCGCGGCGCCCTGAGCGTGGACGAGCAGCACCGTGTGCTCGCCCAACTCGCCCTGTCTGTAAGGCTGCTGGAGGACGTGGGCGTTGTCCACCGCGCCATCGCGCCGGAGACCGTCCGCTGGGACGGCACCCATGTACGGCTCACCGAGCCCTACGGCGCGCTGCGCACCAAAGAGCCCAGGAGCGCGTTCGGCGCGGCTCCCTGGGCGTCGCCGGAGCAGCGCGAGGGCACCGGCGTGGCCGATGCCAGGGACGATCTGTGGGCCGTGGCTCAGCTGATGTACTTCCTGCTCTCCGGGCGGGCGGACAACGGTGCGGGCCCGCCCGCCGACCTCGCCGACTTCCGGCGGCTGGCCGCGCTGGAACAGGGCGGTGTGTTCGCTCCGCTGGCGCAGGCAAGACCCACGCCGGCGGAGCTGATGCGGCTGCTCAACGTTTCCGACCCGCTGGCGGCGTCCGCCGGCGGCAGCGACCCCCTCGGCCGGGCACGTGCGGAATACGACGCGCAACGCGCCCGCAAGAGAAGGGAGCTGGGCCTCGACCGGGACACCGACGAGGCGATCACACCCTCGCCCGCACCTGCCCGCCGCTCCCTGCGCTCGCTGCTGGGTGTGGCACCGCAGGCGAACGGAGCAGGGCCCGCGCAGCCGGCCCCCGAGCCGCCCGCGGCCACCCGCTCCCGGCTCTGCCCCCACTGCCTGCTCCCGGTCACTTTCGACGAGAGCATGCTGATCACCATCTCCGCCAAGGGCGATCGCGTACCGCTCGACCTGAGTACGGAACACCGCCCCGCACACCGTCAGGACGCGCTGCGCCAGGCGTTCCACCGCTGCCCGCATGCCGAGGGGGACAGGTCCCACGAGCTGCCGGTCCCGTATCTGACCCACGGCGAACCGCTGTCCATCGCTCTGGTGGGCAGCTCGGCCGTGGGCAAGACGCATCTGCTGGCCGCCATGCTCGGCGAGATCGAGCAGGGTGGCCTCGAGCCGTACGGACTCAAGTGCCTGCCGCTCAACCCGGCTTCGCACCGCACCTTTCTGCGGGAGCGGGTGCAGGGACTGCACCAGGGCAAGCAGCTGGCCCGCACGGGACAGCAGACCTTTGCGCGCTTCGCCGACGGTCTTCTGGTCACCGGGCGCGGGGCGACCAGGCCGGTCGTCTTCTTCGACCTCGCCGGTGAGGACCTGGCAGAGGAGGGGGAGGTGACCGGATTCCTGATGGGGGTCGGGGCCTTCATCTTCGTACTGGATCCGTTGCGGGCACTGCGGTTGCCGTTCCTCGACCCGGTGCGCGAGCGCAACAGGCTGCGCCGGCGCGATCTGGGCGACGAGGCGTTCACCACCGTCCTCAACCGGATCCCGCGGCGCGGGCCCTATGTCGAAGCACCGGCGGCGGTCGCGGTGAACAAGAGCGACCTGGTGCGCTTCGACCCGTCCGTGGACCGCTGGCTGGGCCGCGCCCTGCCACCGCACTTCGACGCGGAAGCGGTGCGGGCGGAGAGCCGTGACGCCTATGCGTTCGTGTCGCATCACGCCAGCTCCGCCTGGCTCAAGCCGTTCGACGACTGTGCCCGCTGCACGCTGCACTTCGTGGCGGCGACCGGGGGACAGGCGAGGGGCGACGAATTCCCCCATGGTGTCAGGCCACGACGGGTGCTGGCACCGCTGCTGTCGATCTTCGCCATGTGCGGGCTCCTGCCGGGAGCGGAGCCGAGAGAGGTGGGCGCCTGATGGTCCGGCAAGAGGAATCGGTGGACCAGATCGTCTTCCGCTGGGACGCGGACAACGCTTCGGGCACCACCGGGTTCGGTCCGGTGGCCTGGTCCTGCGGTCAGGAGCACGCCGACGTCGTCTTCCGCAGCGTGGCCTCGCTGCTGCGGGCGACCGGCGAGGACACCGCGCCCGCGCTGGTCCGGCTGGAGCGGGACAACAGTGCGCTGCTGCTGCACCGCACTCCCTGGCGCGACGCGAGCGGGCACACCCAGACGATCTGCCATGCCCTGCTCGGCTCGTCCCAGACGCTCGACCCCGAGACCTGTCTCGGGCTGCACACCTGGCGCTGGGAGGGCAGCCAACTGCCCCTGGACGAAGTCCGCGGGCCTCTCGGCAAGGTGCCGGCGGCCACGCTGATCGGCTCGGCGATGGAGGGGCAGCGTCGGCTGGCGGAGAGCGTTGCGGATGTGGAGGAGGAACTGACCGGCCTGGTCGCGGAGTATCTGCGCCATCCGCGGCACCGCTTCACGGTGCTCGACCGGCAGGGCGGCGACAGCGCCTGCCGGGTGCTGTGGGGAATGGCGGGCATCTTCGGTGGGCTCATCGGGAGGGGCTGGACCTTCGCCACCCATGACACCTCCGAGACGACGCTGCTGCGCTTCGTCTTCGTACGCAGCTGGCCGGGCGCGGCGGCCCAGGACACCCAGCGACTGCGTACGGATCCGCTGGAACTCCGCCGGGACCGTGCTCAGCAGCTCGCGTCCGGTCTGGTCCGGCACCATGTGCAGGCTCAGGCCGAGGGGCGGGAGTTCGAGGTCGACAGGGAGCTGCGACAGGCTGCCGCGTCGCGCCGGGCGGGGAGCGGCGGTGGACGCGAGACCCTGCTGGACACGGTGGAACGGGCCCTGTCGGCCCTGGAGAGCGCGGGAAGGGCTCGCGCCCGCCGGGCGGAGGAACACCGTCCGCCGCCGTGGGAGGCGCCGGTGCCGTCGGCGCGTGAGCCGTACAGCGAGCGGGAGCCGGACGCCGGGCGGCCGGACCCGTACTCCGGGCGCGAGCCGCGTACGACGCATCAACGGCCCCCCGTGCTGCAGCCCCGGCCCGTCGCGCAGCCGGTTTCGCACCCGAGCCCGCTCACTGTCCCGCAGCCGCCCGCGCCCGCGGGTCCGGCGGCAGAGCCCGAGGTCCGCATCGTCCGGCCGGAATGGCCAGTCCCACAGGGGAGCCCGCGCCGCCTCGTCCCGCGCCCCCGCCGCCGTGGTCCCACCGTCGACCACCAGGAGCTCCTGACCGTCCTCGCCGCCTTCCCCGATCGCTACAACGGCCCGGCGACCCAGGCCAGAACCGTGGTGCGGGGGGCCACGGACGAGGATCTGCTGCACATGCTGCGGGCGAGCATCCACTACGAGGCCCTGACCCTCGTGATCGCGGAACTCGCCCACAGATGGCCCCACTGGCAGCGGAGCCGTCGCCGTCACCTGTGCGACACCCTCCTCGACCTCGATCTCTTCCTGACCGAGACACATGGACTCGGCATCGGGGGTCCCGGCGACGAGATCCGGGCCGCCAACGCCGCGGCGCTGTACAGCTGGGCGATCCGGCCGCAGTTGAACGATCCGGAGACGATCAGGCGGCTGGCCGAGCTGCTGCCGCGTCTGAGCACCGGACCGCACCGGGCCGGGCGCGGGGCGGCCTGGCAGATCGTCTCGGGCGAGCGGCCCGGACTGCCCGAAACGGTGTGGTTCTCCCTGCTCAGGGCAGCGCACGGACAGCGCGAGCCGGACCGCGGCGTCACCGGAGCTGCACGGGTGGTCCCGCAGGTGCTCCCGGACCGTGCCGCGGGGGACCAGGCCCCACCGCCGTCGGCGGCCCCACGCGATCCCGACCGTTCCGCGGCACAGGACGGCCGCATGATCGTTGTCGCCCTCGCCGGCGTGCTCGTGGTGGCCGTTGCGCTCCTCGTGATGCTGACGAGTGTGATGTGATCCGGCCGCCGACTGTCAAGATTCACCGGATGAGTAGCCATTCGCAGGGTGAATGGCGCTCGGTGCGGGTGAGTATTGGGTCATGGGATTCCATGTCGACTCCGAGGCCGGGCGGCTGCGCCGGGTCATACTGCACCGGCCCGATCTGGAGCTGAAGCGCCTCACGCCCAGCAACAAGGACGCGCTGCTCTTCGACGACGTGCTCTGGGTGCGCCGTGCCCGCCAGGAGCACGACGGCTTCGCCGACGTGCTGCGCGACCGCGGGGTGGAGGTGCATCTCTTCGGCGACCTGCTGCGCGAGTCGCTGGAGATTCCGGAGGCCCGAAAGCTTGTCCTGGACCGGGTCTTCAACGAGAAGGAGTACGGTCCGCTCGCCACGGATCACCTCCGCGCGGTCTTCGACGAACTGCCCTCCGCCGCCCTGGTGGAGGCACTGGTGGGCGGAATGACCAAACGCGAGTTCCTCGCCGGTCATCCCGAGCCGACGTCCGTCCGCTTCCATGTGATGGACCTGGACGACTTCCTCCTCGGCCCGCTGCCCAACCATCTCTTCACCCGCGACACGTCGGCCTGGATATACGACGGCGTCTCCATCAACGCCATGCGCTGGCCCGCGCGGCAGCGCGAGACCGTCCACTTCGAGGCGATCTACAAGCACCACCCTCTCTTCACGAGTGAGGAGGCGGGGGACTTCCACCACTGGTCGGAGGGGCAGGACGACTACCCGTCGACCATCGAGGGCGGTGACGTCCTGGTGATCGGCAACGGCGCGGTGCTGATCGGCATGAGCGAGCGCACCACTCCGCAGGCCGTGGAGATGCTGGCACGCGGGATGTTCGCGGCCGGTTCCGCGCGGACCATCGTGGCGCTGGACATGCCCAAGCGGCGGGCGCTGATGCATCTCGACACCGTGATGACGATGGTCGACCGTGACGTCTTCACCCAGTACGCGGGGCTCGGGATGCTGCGCTCGTACACCATCGAACCGGCCGAGGGCGCACAGGCGCTGAAGGTCACCGACCATCCGCCGGAGCACATGCACAGCGCGATCGCCGCCTCGCTCGGTCTGAAGGAGATCCGGGTGCTCACGGCGACGCAGGACGTGCATGCCGCGGAGCGCGAGCAGTGGGACGACGGCTGCAATGTCCTCGCCGTCGAGCCGGGTGTCGTCGTCGCGTACGAGCGCAATGTCACGACGAACACCCATCTGCGCAAGCAGGGCATCGAGGTGATCGAGATTCCCGGCAGCGAGCTCGGCCGGGGCCGGGGCGGCCCTCGCTGTATGAGCTGTCCGTTCGAGCGTGAAGCCGTCTAGCGGGCCCGGGTCCGGCCGAGCTGGGCCGCCCGTATAGCAATGCAGGAGTACGTATATACTTCCACGGTCCCCGCATCCGCGACCCAGGAGCAGCAGCCACCATGGCGATACATCTCGAAGGCCGCCACTTCCTCAAGGAGCTGGACTTCACCGCCGAGGAGTTCCGCGGTCTGGTCGACCTGGCAGCCGAGCTGAAGGCGGCCAAGCGGGCGGGGGCCGAGGTCCCGCGGCTGCGGGGCAAGAACATCGCCCTGATCTTCGAGAAGACCTCCACTCGCACCCGCTGCGCATTCGAGGTCGCGGCGGCCGACCAGGGCGCCGCGACCACGTACCTCGACCCGGTCGGCTCGCAGATCGCGCACAAGGAGTCCGTGAAGGACACCGCGCGCGTACTCGGCCGGATGTACGACGCCATCGAGTACCGCGGGCACGGCCAGGGTGTGGTGGAGGAACTCGCCGTGCACGCCGGAGTCCCCGTCTACAACGGGCTCACCGACGAATGGCACCCCACCCAGATGCTCGCCGACGTGCTGACGATGACCGAGCACACCGACAAGCCGCTGGATCAGGTCGCGTACGCCTATCTCGGCGACGCCCGCTACAACATGGGCAACTCCTACCTGGTCACCGGCGCGCTGCTGGGCATGGACGTGCGGATCGCCGCCCCCCGGCTGCTGTGGCCGGACGACACGATCGTGGACCTGGCGCGCGGGCTGGCCAAGGCGTCCGGTGGCAGCGTCACGCTGACCGAGGACGTCATCGAGGGTGTGCGGGGCGCCGACTTCATCGCCACGGACGTATGGGTCTCGATGGGGGAGCCGAAGGAGGTGTGGGACGAGCGGATCGCGCTCCTCGGCCCCTATGCCGTGACCATGGACGTGCTGCGCGCCACCGGCAACGCGGACGTGAGGTTCATGCACTGCCTCCCCGCCTTCCACGACCTGGGAACCAAGATCGGCCGCGAGATCTATGAGAGGCACGGTCTGACCGAGCTGGAGGTCACCGACGAGGTCTTCGAGTCCGAGCATTCCGTCGTGTTCGACGAGGCGGAGAACCGGATGCACACGATCAAGGCGATCATGGTGGCCACGCTCGGCTGAGGACCGGTGGGCTCGGTGTGGCGCACGGGTGGCGGGTATACGCGTATCGCGCACTCGTGACGGGAGTCACGTATGAGTGATAACTTCGGAAGGGCAGGCAGCAGACCGCCCGCCAGAAGGAGGCCACACTCCATGAGCCCCTTTTCCGGCTCCGCGCAGCGCACCGAGCGCTGGCGCCATCTGCGGCTCAGCACGCACGACGGCGTCGCGACTGTCACTCTCGCCCGTCCCGAGAAGCTCAACGCCCTCACCTTCGGCGCCTACGCCGACCTGCGTGATCTGCTCGCCGAGCTGTCACGGGAGCGGTCCGTACGGGCGCTGGTTCTGGGCGGCGAAGGGCGCGGGTTCTGCTCCGGCGGGGACGTCGACGAGATCATCGGCGCGACCCTCTCCATGGACACCGCCCAGCTCCTCGACTTCAACCGGATGACCGGTCAGGTCGTACGGGCGCTGCGCGAGTGTCCTTTCCCGGTGATCGCGGCGGTCCACGGCATCGCGGCGGGCGCGGGTGCGGTACTGGCGCTGGCCGCGGACTTCCGCATCGCGGACCCGTCCGCGCGTTTCGCCTTCCTCTTCACCAAGGTGGGCCTTTCGGGCGGGGACATGGGGGCGGCCTATCTGCTGCCGCGGGTCGTCGGCCTGGGCCACGCCACGCGACTGCTGATGCTCGGCGAACCGGTCCGCGCGCCGGAGGCCGAACGCATCGGCCTGATCAGCGAGTTGACGGAAGAGGGGCAGGCGGACGTGAGGTCGGGCGAGCTGGCCCGCCATCTCGCGCAAGGCCCGGCCCTTGCGTACGCCCAGACCAAGGCACTGCTCACCTCCGAGCTCGACATGCCGCTCGCGGCCTCGGTGGAACTGGACGCGGCGACGCAGGCGCTGCTGATGAACGGCGAGGACTACGCGGAGTTCCACGCGGCGTTCACGGAAAAGCGCGCCCCGAAGTGGCGGGGGCGCTGACCATGCAGTCCCCTTCGACCCCGGGCTCCGCCCCAATCCCCGCGCCGCAGTCGAGCCCCGGTTCGCCCCGCCCCCTTCGCGTCGCCGTCATCGGCGGCGGCCCCGGTGGCCTCTACGCCGCCGCCCTGCTCAAGCGCCTCGACCCCGACCGGGAGATCACCGTCTGGGAGCGTGGCGCCCCCGACGACACCTTCGGCTTCGGCGTCGTCCTCTCGGACGAGACCCTCGGCGGGATCGAGCACGCCGACCCCGTCATCTACGGCGCGCTCCAGGACGAGTTCGTCCGCTGGGACGACATCGACATCGTCCACCGCGGCCGCACCCTCACCTCCGGCGGCCACGGCTTCGCCGCGCTCGGCCGACGCCGTCTGCTGCAGATCCTCCACGACCGCTGCGCCGGTCTCGGTGTACGCCTCCACTTCCGTACCCCCGCCCCGCCCGCCGCCGAACTGGCCACCACCCACGACCTGGTCATCGCCGCGGACGGCGTGAACAGCCTCACCCGCGAGGCGCACCCAGACGCCTTCGCGCCGCACATCACCACCCACCGCTGCCGTTACATCTGGCTGGCCGCGGACTTCGCCTTCGACGCCTTCCGTTTCGAGGTCGCCGAGACCGAGTTCGGCGCGATGCAGCTGCACGGTTACCCCTATTCCCGCCCGTCGCCCGGCCACGACCCCGGGGTGGGGCCCTCCGGGCCGCAGGATCAATCCGGCGCAAGCACCGTCATCGTCGAGATGCGCGAGGAAGTCTGGCGGGCGGCCGGTCTCGACGCCTGTGACGAGCAGGAGTCCATCGACCGGTGCGCCAAGATCTTCGCCGACGCGCTCGACGGCCGCCCGCTGCGCGGCAACAAGTCCGCCTGGATCGCGTTCCGTACCGTCGTCAACGACCACTGGTCCCACGGCAATACGGTGCTGCTGGGCGACGCCGCCCACACCGCCCACTTCTCCATCGGCTCCGGTACCAAGCTCGCCGTCGAGGACGCCCTCGCGCTCGCCGCCTGTGTCGAGGAGCAGCCCGACCTCCCCGCCGCCCTCGCCGCGTACGAGAGCGAGCGCCGCCCCGTCGTCGAGTCCACGCAGCGCGCCGCCGCCGCCAGCCTGCGCTGGTTCGAGGAGCTGGGCACGTATCTCGACCAGCCGGCCCGGCAGTTCGCGTTCAATCTGCTCACCCGCAGCCGCCGCGTCACCCATGACAATCTGCGGCTGCGCGACCCGGGCTTCACCGATGCCGTCGAGCGTGATTTCGGCAGCCCGCCCGCCACCCCGCCGATGTTCACGCCGATCACGCTGCGCGGGCTGACCCTCCGCAACCGCGTGATCGTCTCGCCCATGGACATGTACTCCGCCAAGGACGGCGTCCCCGGCGACTTCCACCTCGTCCACCTGGGCGCGCGGAGCCTCGGCGGTGCGGGCCTGGTGATGACCGAGATGGTGTGCGTGAGCGCACAGGGCCGTATCACCCCCGGCTGCACGGGCCTCTACACCCCCGAGCAGGGCGCCTCCTGGCGCCGGGTGACCGACTTCGTGCACCTTCACGCACCGGGCACCGCGATCGGCGTCCAGCTCGGGCACTCCGGCCGCAAGGGTTCCACCAAGCTCATGTGGGAGGGCATGGACGAGCCGCTGGACGAAGGGAACTGGCCCCTCGTCGCCGCCTCACCGCTCTCCTACCGCCCCGGCGTCAACCAGGTCCCGCAGGCGCTGGACCGCGCCGGACTGGCCGAGATCCGCGAGCAGTTCGCCGCCGCCACCCGGCGTGCCGACGAGTGCGGTTTCGACTTGCTCGAACTCCACTGTGCCCACGGCTACCTGCTCTCCGGCTTCCTCTCCCCGCTCACCAATCAGCGCACCGACGCCTACGGCGGCTCCTTGGAGAACCGTCTCCGCTTCCCCCTGGAAGTCTTCGACGCGATGCGCGCCGTGTGGCCCGACGACCGGCCCATGACCGTCCGTGTCTCGGCCACCGACTGGGCCGAGGGCGGCACCACCGCCGAGGACGCGGTCGAGATGGCCCGTGCGTTCGCCGCCCACGGCGCCGACGCGATCGACGTCTCCACCGGCCAGGTCGTGTCCGACGAGCAGCCGGAGTTCGGCCGCTCGTACCAGACGCCGTACGCCGACCGGATCCGCAACGCACTCGGCATTCCCGTCATCGCGGTCGGCGCGATCTCCTCCTGGGACGACGTCAACTCGCTCCTGCTGGCGGGCCGCGCCGACCTCTGCGCCCTGGCGAGGCCGCATCTCTTCGATCCGCACTGGACCCTGCACGCGGCCGCGGAACAGAACTACAAGGGACCGGGGGCGATCTGGCCCGACCAGTACGCGGCCGGCAGCCGCATGCCCCCGACCGGCCGGACGGATGCGCCCAAGCCCCGGCTCACCCTGAGCTGAGCGCGCGGACACTCACGCCTGGACGAACTCCGCCCCCGCATCCCGCAGCAGCGCGTGCAGCCGGGCGAAGACCTCCGCCGACCGTCCTCCTGGCCATCCCTGGGGCAGCAGCTCGGCGGGCAGTCCCGGATCGATGTACGGCAGCCGCCGCCAGGAGTCCAGTGCCGGAAGGTAGTCGCGGTACGCCTCCATCGGGGGCAGCTCGCCGCGTGCCTCCCACGCCCGAAGCCTCGGCCCGTGCAGATCGAGGAACTCCTCGTGCTCCTTGGCGATCGCGCCGAGGTCCCACCAGCGCGCCACCGCCTCCGCCGTCGGTGCGAAGCCGAGATGCTCTCCCCGGAACAGCTCGACGTACGGGTCGAGTTGTAGTCGGCGCAGCGTGTGCCGCGTCTCCTCGTACAGCCGCGCGGGCGCGATCCACACGCCCGGGGCCGCCGAGCCGAAGCCCAGCCGCCCGAGCCTTGAGCGCAGGAGGTGGCGCTTGTGGCGTTCGGCCTCGGGCACCGAGAAGACCGCGAGCACCCAGCCCTCGGACAGCAGCGGCGAGTGGCGGGCGTAGATCCGCCGGTCGCCGTCGTCGAGCAGTTGGCGGGCGTCGTCCGACAGGGCGTACCCGGCCGCGCCGTCCCCGGTGCGTTCGGGGACCAGCAGGCCGCGTCGTTTGAGCCGCGAGACCGATGAGCGCACGGACGGGGCGTCGACGCCGAGAACCGCCAGCAGACGGATGAGTTCGGCCACGGGAAGGGGACCCGGCCGCTCGCGTCCGTACGCGCCGTACAGGGAGACGATCAGGGAACGGGGAGTGTGCTGCTCGGCCACGTGATCACTTTAGGGCCCGCAGGCGGAAGCGCTGCAGCTTGCCGGTGGGAGTGCGCGGCAGCGCGTCCAGGAAGACGATCTGGCGGGGACACTTGTACGGGGTCAGGCGCCGTTTGACCTCGTCCGTGAGTGCCGCCACGGTCTCCTCGCCCTTCGGGACGCCTTCCCGCAGGACGACATACGCCACCACGATCTGTCCGCGCAGTTCGTCCTCGCGGCCGATCACCGCGGCCTCCGCCACGTCCGGTTGCTGGAGCAGCGCGTCCTCCACCTCGGGCCCCGCGATGTTGTACCCGGCCGAGATGATCATGTCGTCGGCGCGGGCGACGTAGCGGAAGTAGCCGTCGGGTTCACGCAGGTAGGTGTCGCCGGTGAGATTCCAGCCGTCGCGCACGTAGTCCAGCTGGCGCGGGTCGTTCAGGTAGCGGCACCCCACCGGGCCGCGCACGGCGAGCAGTCCCGGCTCGCCGTCCGGCACAGGGGCCCCGGAGCGGTCCACGACGCGGGCCTGCCATCCCGGTACCGGTGTCCCCGTGGTGCCGGGCTTGATCGCGTCGTCCGCCGCCGAGATGAAGATGTGCAGCAGCTCGGTCGCGCCGATGCCGTTGATGATGCGCAGCCCGGTCCGCTCCTGCCATGCCTGCCAGGTGGCCGCGGGCAGATTCTCTCCGGCCGACACACACCGCCGCAGCGAGCCGGTGTCGTACTCGTCGATGCGCTCCAGCATCACGCGGTATGCCGTCGGCGCGGTGAACAGCACCGACACCCGGTGCGCGGCGATCGCGGGCAACAGCCGGTCGGGACCCGCCTGTTCGAGCAGCAGCGCCGACGCCCCCGCCCGCAGCGGGAAGATCACCAGGCCGCCGAGCCCGAAGGTGAAGCCGAGCGGCGGGCTGCCCGCGAAGACGTCGTCGGGCTCCGGGCGCAGCACCTGCGCCGAGAAGGTGTCCGCGACGGCCAGCACATCGCGGTGGAAGTGCATACAGCCCTTGGGCCGGCCGGTCGTGCCCGAGGTGAAGGCGATCAGTGCGACATCGTCGGCCGCGGTCTCGACCGCTTCGTAGGGCTCCGGGTGCGCGGCGGCGGACAGCCGCAGCAGATCGTCGGGACCGTCGCCGCCGTACGCCGTGAGGCGCAGCCCCGGCACCTCGGCCTTGGCCAGGTCGTCGAGGGAGCGGATGTCGCACAGGGCGTGGCTGACGGCGGCGATCTCGCACACCGTGGCCAGTTCCTTGGCCCGCTGCTGGGCCAGCACGGTGACGGCCACCGCGCCCGCCTTCAGCACCGCCAGCCAGCTTGCGGCGAGCCAGGGCGTGGTCGGGCCGCGCAGCAGGACGCGGTTTCCGGGGACGACGCCCAGGTCCGAGGTGAGGACATGCGCTATGCGGTCGACCTGGTCGCGCAGCTCGCCGTAGGTCCAGACCTCGCCGCCGCCGGTCCGGAAGGCGGGCCGCTCCGCGCCGAAGCGCTCGATCGTACGGTCCAGCAGTTCGGCCCCGCAGTTGAGCCGCTGCGGATAGTGCAGCGCGGGCAGGTCGAAGAGTAGTTCCGGCCACTGTCCGCCGGGCGGGAGGTGGTCGCGCGCAAAGGTGTCACGGTGGGCCGAGGGTGACAGTTCCATCGTTCGCCCCCTTCTCGTGGTGGGGTCGCGAATCGAGCGTATCGTGAAGGTGACGACAGTCAACAGTCCGCGATACCGTGCTTTCCCGGGGCCCACCCCCGGATCCCCGGGCCGCATGAAATGGGGGCACGAATGCCCGTATTCTCGCTCGATCCGGAACAAACCGCCCGGTGTGCGCAGCTGCGTACCCTGGCCGCCGAGCAGCTGCGCCCGATCGCCGACAAGGGGGAACCGGGCCACGTCAATCGCCCCCTGGTTGCCGCCCTCGGTGAACTGGGGCTCCTGGGGCGGCTGTTCGGGGCTGGGGCGCTGGAACTGTGCCTGCTGCGCGAATCCCTCGCCCACGGCTGTACGGAGGCCGAGACCGCCCTCGCCCTCCAGGGCCTGGGCAGCTACCCCCTCGTTCAGGCGGGCACCGCGGCCCAGCAGGAGCGCTGGCTCCCCGACGTGATCGTCGGGCGCGCCGTGGCCGCCTTCGCGCTCAGCGAGCCGGACGCGGGCTCGGACGCTGCGGCCCTCGCACTCAAGGCCGAGCCGGATGGGGACGGTTGGCGGCTGAGCGGCGAGAAACGCTGGATCTCCAACGCGCCCGAGGCCGACTTCTACACCGTCTTCGCCCGTACGACCGAAGGTGCGGGAGCGCGCGGCGTGACGGCGTTCCTCGTCCCCGCCGACCGGCCGGGGCTGACCGGAACCGCCCTGGAGATGCTCTCACCGCATCCCATCGGCGCGCTGACCTTCGCGGAGGTGCCAGTGACCAGGGACGATGTCCTCGGTGAAGTGAACAGTGGCTTCCGTGTCGCCATGAGCACCCTGAACCTCTTCCGCCCGAGCGTCGGCGCCTTCGCCGTCGGCATGGCCCAGGCGGCCCTGGACGCGGCCATCGACCACACCTCCCGCCGTACGGCCTTCGGCGGCCCGCTCAAGGATCTCCAGTCCGTCGCCCACCAGGTCGCCGAGATGGCCACCCGCACCGAGGCCGCGCGGCTGCTGGTCTACGCGGCGGCCGTGGCGTACGACGAAGGGGCCGCCGATGTGCCCAAGCGGTCCGCGATGGCGAAGCTGCTGGCGACCGAGACCGCCCAGTACGTGGTGGACGCGGCCGTCCAGCTCCACGGCGCCCGCGGGCTCCAGCGTGGTCATCTGCTTGAACATCTGTACAGAGAGGTCCGCGCGCCCCGGATCTACGAGGGCGCGACCGAGGTCCAGCGCACGATCATCGCCAAGGAGCTGTACGCATGAGCGCCGAAGAGCCGCACGCATGAGCCTGAAGGAGCCGCACGCATGAGCCTGCACCGTCACAATCCGGCCGAGCTCTCGCCCCCCACCGGCTTCTCGCACGCCATCACGGCCACCGGCTCGCGGCTGGTGTTCCTGGCCGGGCAGACCGCGCTGGACCCTGGCGGCACGATCGTCGGGGAGACGCTGCCCGAGCAGTTCGAGACGGCGCTGGCGAATCTGCTCACCGCACTCGCGGCCGCCGGCGGCGCCCCGCACGACCTTGCCCGTGTCACGGTCTACGCCACCGATGTCGCCGGCTATCGCACCCACGCTCCTGAACTGGGCCGCATCTGGCGGCGGTTGGCCGGCCGCGACTATCCCGCGATGGCGGTGATCGGAGTGGACCGGCTCTGGGACGAGGAGGCCATGGTGGAGCTGGACGGCACGGCGGTGCTGCCCTGACCCGTCTCCAGTGGGCCGTCACCCTTCCAGATAACATCGTTATCGCTCGAAGGGAGAGGCCATGCCGGAGATCGAGCTCAGCGCAGGGACGATCACCTACGAGGACAGCGGCGGCGACGGCCCGCCCGTGGTCCTGCTGCACGGGCTCGTCCACGACGCCACGGTCTGGCGCAAGGTCGTGGCCGATCTGCGGCGCGACCACCGCTGCATCGCCCCGACCCTCCCGTACGGCGCCCACCGCACCCCCATGCGCCCGGACGTCCCCCTGAGCCCCGACTCGGTCAACGAGCTGATCGCGGAATTCCTGGACCGCCTGGACCTGCGCGAGGTAACACTCGTGGAGAGCGACTGCGGCCGCGCCCAGACCGTCGCCTCCGCTCACCCCGAAAGGCTCGCCCGCCTCGTGCTCATCTCCTGCGAAGCCTTCGACAACTACCCACCGGGAGCGCCCGGAAAGATGATCTCGTTCGTCTGCAAGGTGCCCGGAGGCATCGCGCTGACGGCCCGGATCCTCGGGCTGAAACCGCTGCGCAGGCTGCCCATCGGCTTCGGCGCGCTGACCAAGCGTCCCGTACCGGACGCGATCGTCGACAACTGGCTGCGCCCGCTGCTGACGGACAAGGCGATCAGGGCCGACTTCAAGCGCTACAACGCGGGCATGCGCACGACCGAACTTCTCGAGGCGGCCGAGGGGCTGCGGAAGTTCGACCGGCCCGCGCTGGTGGTCTGGGCCACGGAGGACCGGATGATGCCGCGCGAACACGGCAGGCGGCTCGCCGAACTGCTGCCCCAGGGGCGGCTGCTGGAGATCGAGGACAGCTGCACGCTCATCGCCGAGGACCGGCCCGATGCGCTCATCGCGGCACTGCGCGACTTCGTCGCGGAGCCCTCCGCCGGCGGATCGTGATCGACTGGTGGCGGGCTCGCCCCAGGTTTACCGTTCAATAGTGGACGGAACCGTCTACAGACCCTCGCGTGAGGGCTCGATGCGCCATGACGACCCCGCAGCCGGTACCCACATCGCAGACCACCGCCCCGAAGAAGAAGGGCGGCGACGGTATCGCGCTCCTCGTCATCGCTTCGTGTCAGTTGATGGTGGTCCTCGACATCACCATCGTGAACATCGCGCTCCCGCACATCCAAAGCGCGCTGGACTTCTCCACCACGAGCCTGTCCTGGGTGGTCAACGCCTATACGCTCACCTTCGGCGGCCTGTTGCTCCTCGGCGGCCGTACCGGTGACATCCTCGGCAGGCGCCGGGTGTTCATGTTCGGAGTGATGCTCTTCGCGCTCGCCTCGCTGCTCGGTGGCCTGTCCCAGAACGAAGGCCAGCTCCTGGCCTCGCGGGCGCTGCAGGGCGTCGGCGGCGCCATCGCATCGCCGACCGCGCTGGCGCTGATCACCACCACCTTCACCGAAGGCCCGGCCCGCAACCGGGCGTTCGGCGTGTTCGCGGCCGTCTCGGCCGGCGGCGGTGCGATCGGCCTGGTGGCGGGCGGCATCCTCGTCGAATGGCTCGACTGGCGCTGGGTGTTCTTCGTCAACGTGCCGATCGCCCTGCTCATCGTTCTGGCAACTCCCCGCCACATCAAGGAGTCCGAACGCCATCCCGGCCACTTCGACCTGGCCGGTGCGTTCACATCGACCCTCGGCATGGTGGCGCTGGTCTACGGCTTCATCCGGGCTGCCCAGGAAGGCTGGCGCGACCCGTGGACGCTCGCGTCGTTCGGCGCGGCGGTCGTGCTGCTCACCACGTTCATCCTGGTCGAGCGGCGCTCCAGACAGCCGATCACGCCCCTGCACATGTTCGCCGACCGTAACCGGGCGGGCACGTACGGAATCATGCTGAGCCTCGCCGCCGCAATCTTCGGCATGTTCTTCTTCCTCACGCTCTTCGTGCAGAACGTGCTGGACTTCAGCCCGCTGAGGGCCGGTCTCGCCTTTCTGCCAGTGAGCGCCATCATCGCTGTGGGTGCGGGCATCGCCTCCCAACTCCTGCCGAAATACGGCCCGAAGCCCTTCATGGTGACCGGCTCCATCCTTGCCGCCGGGGGTCTGGCGTGGCTGACCCTCACCGATGTCCACTCCACGTATCCGGGCAGTATCCTGGGACCGATCCTCGTCTTCGGCCTGGGCATGGGCTTCAACTTCGTCTCGCTGACGCTGATGGCAGTCTCCGGAGTGCCCACGCACGAGACAGGCGCGGCGTCCGGCATGCTCAACGCCACCCAGCAGGTGGGCGGTTCACTCGGCCTGTCCATTCTGGTCACGGTGTTCGGCACGGCCAGCAACAACGAGGCCGACGACCAGGTGTCGCGCTTCCTCGCCCAGGCGACCCCGGCGGAGAAACTGCGCTTCCAGCAGACCGGTCAGCTACCACGGCCCTTCAGCGACGAGGTCCTCGCCGCCGGAGTCTCCGCGGCCTTCATCGTGGCCGCCGTCTTCGCGGTGATCGCGGCGGTGATCGCCGTGCTCGCCATCCAGGTCCGCGCCTCCGACCTGGAACGCCTCCAGGGCGGTGTCTCTCCCGGCCAGCCCTGACCCCTCCCGCCATCCGGCCCGCATCCTTGCCCGGGTGCGGGCCCGGACCTGTGATACGCAGGGACGAGGGGCGCACAAGACTGAGCACATCGCCCGTGCGGCAGGAGGTGATCGTGTGCGTGGAGGCCGCCGACCGGATCGGTACGGCGCTCGACGAGAAAATCACCTGTCTGGAGGTGGTGAGCCTTCTCGGTTCGGGACTGGCCGACGCGGCCGCGGTGGACCTGCTGCCGCAGGAGCTGCAGCCAGGCGGCGGGCCAGGTGTGGAACGGGCCGCCGTGACCGGTCACGCCGAGCTGCTGCCCCCGTACCCGTCCGGTGCCGTACTGCGCGGCCGGACGACCCTCGACGAAGGCCGGCTCGCGGTACCACTCAGCGTCCACGACCATGTGCTGGGCGCCGTCCTCATCGCCAGGGCCTCCGGCAGCTTCACCGACCGCGACCTGCTGATCGCCCGGTCGGTGGCTCGTCGTGCCGCCGTGGCCGTCGAACACGCCCGCCTCTTCGGACAGGCGCAGCGCACCGCCGTCGAGCTCCAGCGTGCCCTGCTGACCGACCCCGGGCTGCCGTGCACTTCGGGCGCACCCCTGCTGGTGATGGGCGATGTGATGGGCCACGGGGTGGAGGCTGCGGTCGACATGAACAGCTACCGCTCCGCCCTGCGCGACGTGCCGGCCGCCGACCTCCCGCCGCACCGGGTCGTGCGCCGCCTGGACATGCACATCTCCGACGCCTCCGCACGCCGTCCCGCCACCTGCCTGCTCGTCCGGATGGACCCGGCGCTCATGCTCGCGTCCTTCTCCAGCGCCGGCCACCTGCCGCCCGTCGTCTTCAGCCGCGACGGCGTGGCCCACATGGTCAATCGATCGTGTCCCAGTGCTCGACGATGCGGTCGTTCTCGTCGGTGTCGAACAGGTCGGCCGTCACCCACCGGGCCGATCCGCCGAGCTTCTGGGCAACGTGCAGAACGCGGCCTCCGCGCCGACGCGCGGCGATCTCTTACCCGCTAGGTTGACTTCGATCAATAACGGACATTCCGCCCGATTCGGGAAGCCCGGTGGGATTGGCGATCCCTGGGTGGGCGGATGTCTGTGGCTTCGGTGCTCTCCGACGCTCCGAGGGCCTCCACCTGCTGCGACGGAGGAGTTCGCCATGCATCGTTTATTGCAGTTGAATTTGAGAGGGCGGCGTGTGCCTGCCCTGGCCGCGGCTCTGGCCGCGGCAGTCCTGCTCGTGGCCCCACGGGTGCCCGGAGCGGCGGCCGCACCGGCAGGTCGCCCTGCTCCTCCGGTGGGCACTGTGCACGAGTATCGAATGCCCCCGCCCTGGCTGGGCAGCACACATGAGTTGATCATCGGGCCGGACGGCAACCTCTGGGTCTCCCAGCAACTCGAGGACCGCGTCCTGCGCGTATCCACAACCGGCCGCGTGGTGGGCACTATCGACTTCCCGGACAACAGCGGACCCCACGGCATCGACAAGGACTGGCGCGGGCATGTGTGGCTCACCGAGGAATTCGCCAACGCCCTGGTGGAGCTGGACGCCACCGGCAAGCGCATCGCCAGCTACCCGCTCCCGCTGCCCGGCGCCGGGCCGCACGGCCTGCGCATCGGATGCGACGGGCACACCGTGTGGTGGACGGGGAAGGACAACGGAACCGTCGGAAGTTTCGATCCCCGCACCCACGCCTGGACCGTGCACAGCCTCGCTCCGGACAGTCAGCCGATCTACCTGGCGCGAGGGCCCCGCTGCGCCATGTTCTTCACCGAGCTGACAGGCAACCGCATCGGCCGTGTTGACACGAACGGCTTCCTGCGCGAGTACGCCATCCCCACCCCTGACAGCCGACCCATCGCCGTCGCTGCCGGCCGGAGCGGCCATGTCTGGTTCACCGAGGAGGCCGGCGCTGCCTACGCCGAACTCGACCTCGTTACCGGCCGTATCACCGAGCACCGCACCGACGTCCCGGACGCCAAGCTGGCCGGCCTGGCCTTCGACTGCTTCGGTAACCTGTGGGTCCAGTACAACCAGCCCGGACTGATCGACCGTGTCCGCCCGGACCTGACCGTCAGCCGCTACACACTGCCGACCGCGGCCCCGGTCGGCCATCGCCGGAGCGAACGGTGCCCGTGGCCCTGCCGCGGACTCCCAGGGGGTTCGCCCTGATGGGCGTGCCCCGGTGCCGTGTACGTGAGACGTGGTGCAAACTGCCGGCATGCCCGAGGACGAGGCGCAGCACACCCCTCCAGACTCACTGCTACAGGTGATCGACAACCTCGCGCGGTTCCATCGAGAGCATGAGAAGTACTACTCACAGGCCCCACTGCGGCAGGCCGGAGAGCTCCAGGCGCGATCTCGGGCGCTGAAGTCACTGGCCGACTGGTGGAGCGACGTCCAAGCCGGTGAACAGACGTCGGCGATTGCGTTCGCCGGCACGGAGGACCTGAACGCTCCAGGTCTCGTTGCGGAGTCGGGCATCCTCTTCATGGAAGGGGAGGACGAGCCCGCGGAACTCCGGAGGCTGAAGAGGGAAGTCGGCATGATTGCCGAAGACACCGAGCAGGGCGGTGCCTGGCTGGCCCAGGCGATGGAGCAGGCTTGGGAGATCGCGGGAAGCCTGGCCGCCTACCCGGCGCTTGCCGACCTGCTGGGGGAGCGGCACCGGATCATCGCCAATGACTGGCAGTCGGCGGGCCTGCAGGCTCTGGTCGCGCGGCTGCTGCGCCGTGCCCTCGACCTGCTGGCCCGGGTCGACTTCTCTCCGGCGGCGCTCCGGGCCGACCTGCGAGGCGATCGGAAGGCTCCTGCCTACCTCTTTTCGGCTTCTGAGCTGTTCGACCGGGCAGCCGATCTGATGGCGGAGTCAGCGACGCTTGTGCATGAGAACGAGAGACGCTGGCGCATGTTCCGTGCCCGGGTTCGCGACCTGCAATCCGAATAGGCCGAGCACCACGGAGTGTTCCCACCGCGCGAGATGATCTTCGTATGGCCGGTGTGATCACGGCTTCGGTGCCGTCCTGGATAGTCCCGTTCAGCGGGCTGAGCCCGCGCTGCTTCGGCAAGCTGGTGACCGCGCTACGGCGGGAGGGCGTGGGCACGCCTCGGCGCGGCCGACCCTGGGGCCTGGACCTGGAAGACCGGGTGCTGCTGGTCACGGCTTACTGGCGGACGAACCTGACCCTGCGCCAACTGCCGCCGCTCTTCGGGGTGTCAAAATTCGCGGCCGACCGCATCGTTGACCACCTCGGACCCCCGCTCGCCCACGCTGAGCACTCGGGGCGACGTCAGCTGTCTGCATCGGCTGCGGTGAGGGCGGCGAGGGCGGCGTCGAGGCGGCGGGTGGCCTCCTCGGCGACCGGGCGCAGGGCGTCGAGTTCGGTGAGGGTGACCATCGTGCCCGGGTTGAGAGCGTGTACGGCGGTGCGGTCCCCGTCGCGGCGGACGACGACGTTGCAGGGCAGCAGCAGGCCGATGGTGCGGTCGGTCTCCAGGGCACGGTGGGCGAGCGGCGGGTTGCAGGCACCGAGGATGACGTAGTCCTCCATGTCGTGGTCGAGCTTCGCCTTGAGCGTGGCGGCGACGTCGATCTCGGTGAGGATGCCGAAGCCCTGGGCGGCGAGGGCGTCGCGGACCCGGCTCACGGTGGTGGCGAAGTCGGTGTCGAGGTGCACGGTGCGGTCGTAGCGCATGGTGTGGGCCTTTCTCGTCGGCTTACAGGGGCCGGGCCGGGTGTCCGGCCGTGTGCGAGGCGCTCGTGCAGTGTTTCCCAGAGCTCCCCGGCCGTTGAAAATACCCCCCGGGGTACTAGTGTTACGGTTGTAAGCATACCCCCAGGGGTAATTCTTCGCTGGAAGGGAGTACCTCGTGTTCTTCGTCGACACGATCGAGGTGGCCGGGCTGGGCAACCGCAGCTATCTGGCGGGTGGTGAGCGGACGGCCGTGGCGGTCGACCCGCCCCGTGATGTCGACCAGGTGGTCACGGCGGCGGCGCGGCGGGGCGTGCGGATTTCGCACGTCGTCGAGACCCATGTGCACAACGACTACATCACCGGCGGCCTGGAGCTGGCCCGGATCACGGGTGCGGCCTATCTCGTCCCTGCCGGGGCCCGGGTCTCCTTCGCGCGCGTGCCGGTGCAGGACGGCGATCGCACGGAGATCGACGCCGACGCGGGCCTGACCCTGCGTGCCGTGGCGACACCCGGCCACACCCCGCACCACACCTCCTATGCGCTGGAGGAGGACGGTGCGGCGGTCGCGGTGTTCACCGGCGGCTCGCTGCTGATCGGCACCGTCGGCCGTCCCGATCTCGTGGAGCCGCGGCTGACCGAGCAGCTCGCCCGCGCCCAGCACGCCTCCGCGCACCGTCTCGCCACCGAACTGCCGGACGAGACCGAGGTGCTGCCCACGCACGGATTCGGCAGCTTCTGCTCGTCCTCCCAGGCGGAGGGCAGCGACACGACCATCGGCAAGGAGAAGGCGTCCAACGAGGCCCTCACCCGGGACGTGGACACCTTCGTCGCCGACCTCCTGGCCGGCTTGGACGACATCCCCGCCTACTACACGCACATGGGACCGGCCAACGCCGCCGGACCCGCGCCCGTCGACCTGACCCCGCCCGCCGTCGCCGACGCCGAGGAGATCGCCGCTCGGCTGGCGGCGGGGGAGTGGGTGGTGGACCTGCGCAACCGCGTCGCCTTCGCCGCGGGGCACGTGTCCGGCTCGTTCAACTTCGAGGCCGAGGGGCAGCTCGCCACCTATCTCGCCTGGTTGATCCCGTGGGGTAAGCCGGTGACGCTGCTGGCCGAGTCGCCCGCGCAACTCGCCGCCGCCCAGCGCGAGCTGGTCCGGGTCGGCATCGACCGCCCGGCCGCCGCGGCCATCGGCGCACCGGCCGACTGGGTGTCCGAGGGCAAGACACTGGCCTCCTTCCGGCGCGCGACATTCGCCGATCTCGCGGGCCGGCACCCGGCGGAGGGTGTCGTCGTCCTCGATGTGCGACGCGGCGCGGAGCGGGCGGCCGGGTACATCGAGGGCTCGGTGCACATCCCGGTCCACGCCTTGCACCGCCGCCTCGACGAGATCCCCGCCGGTGAGGTGTGGGTGCACTGCGCGGGCGGCATGCGCGCCGCGATCGCCGCCTCCCTGCTGGATGCCGCCGGCCGTGACGTCGTCGCCGTGGACGACTCCTTCGATGCGGCCGAGGCAGGGCTCACTGAATGGACCCCCTGACGGCATCGGATGCCGCAGAGGTCGCACCGATATTCAACTGCCGACATGGAAGCCGGAGCGAGAAACCGAGATGAGCATCTTCCGACGAGACCGGGGCGGCCCGGGCCGCGTGAGCGTGCAGGAGGCGGCTGTGCGCACGGGCCACGGCAACGCCACCGGCAGCGGCGGTGACGCCGTACTGCTGGACGTGCGCGAGCCGTACGAGTGGCAGGCGGGGCATGCGCCGCAGGCCGTGCACCTGCCGCTGTCCGCGCTCTCCGCGCTGTCCGCCGGGGCGGGGCTGCCCGCTCACCTGCAGGCGCGGCACCTGGTCGTGATCTGCCGTTCGGGCAACCGCTCCCGGCAGGCGGCCGAACTGCTGGCTGCCCGCGGTGCGCAGGCCGTGGATGTGATCGGCGGGATGCGGGACTGGGCTGGGGCGGGGCTGCCGGTGGTGGACGCGCGCGGCGGGAACGGCACCGTCGCGTGAGCGTTCTGATACTCGCCCTGGTCGCCGGTGCGGTCATCGGTATCGCGCTCGGCGCGCTCGGGGGCGGCGGCAGTGTGCTGGCCGTCCCCGCCCTGATCTACCTACTCGGCTTCAGTCCGGTCGGGGCGACGACCGCGAGTCTGGTCATCGTCACGCTCACCTCGGTCACCGCGATGTCCGCGCACGCCCGCGACGGGAACGTCCGCTGGCGGACGGGGCTGCTGTTCGCGGCTGCCGGGATGGGCCCGGCGATGCTGGGCGGTGCGCTGGCCGCCCGTATCCCGGCGTCCGCCCTGACGGCGGCCTTCGCCGTGGTCGCGGGAGCGGCCGCCCTGCGCATGCTGCGGTCCCGGCCGGCTACGGAGGGTGCCGTGCCGGCGCGGCCGGTGCGGGCCGCGGCCGCGGGTGCCGGGCTCGGCGCGGTCACCGGCGTCCTCGGTGTCGGCGGTGGCTTCCTCGCCGTACCGGTGCTGGTGGGCGTGCTGGGTATGAGGATGCGCAACGCGGTGGGTACCAGCCTGCTGGTCATCACCGTCAACTCGCTGGCCGCGCTGGCGACGCGTGCCGGTACGGTCGAGCGGCTGGACTGGGCGGTCGTCGGGCCTTTCGTCGGGGCCGCGATCCTCGGCGCATGGGATGGGAAACGGCTGTCCGCGAAGGTCTCGGGACACGCGCTTCAGCGGATCTTCGCGCTGGTGTTGCTGGCGGTGGCGGCCTTCATGCTGATCGATGCGGTGCTGTGACGGCCGCCGCGGCGAGAGTCCTCACGCCAGCGACAGGAACAGCTTCTCCAGGCGGGCACGCATCGCGTCCGTGTCCTCACCGTTCTTGCGGCCGGACTCGATGTCCGTCACGCACTGCTGCAGGCCCGTCGCGATGATCGCGAAACCGGCCCGGTCCAGCGCACGCGAGGCGGCGGCGAGCTGCGTGACCACGTCCTCGCAGTCGCGTCCCTCCTCGATCATCCGGATCACACCGGAGATCTGACCCTGCGCCCGGCGCAGCCGGTTCAGCACGGCCTTCAGGTCCGCACCCTCAAGCTCCAGTTCCACGATCACTCCTAAAAATACCCCTAGGGGTACTGTACGTCCCGGTTCGGGACCGCGTCGACCATTAAGGATCACACCTGCCATGACCAACACCCCCGCCCCCGCCACCCTCGGCACCGACCAGGCCCGCACCCGGCTGCACGAACTCACCGTCATCGACGTGCGCACGCCCGCCGAGTACGCCTCCGGCCACCTGCCCGGCGCTCTGAACATCCCCCTCGACCACGTCCGCCGCGCCCTGCCGGAGATACGGCACGCCGCCGGACGCGGTGACGTCCTTGTGGTGTGCGCCTCCGGCGCGCGCTCCGAGAACGCCTGCAAGCTGCTGTCCGAGCAGGGCATCACCACGGCCACGCTCGCCGGCGGCACCGGTGCGTGGGCCGCCGAGGGGCACGACCTGCACACACCGGCTGCCTGCGATACCCGGGCGGGTTGGAGCATGGAACGCCAGGTCCGCTTCACCGCCGGCAGCCTGGTCCTGCTCGGCCTCCTCCTCGGCCTGCTCGTGCACCCTGCCCTCCTGCTGGTCGCGGCCGGTGTCGCGGGCGGCCTGGTCCTCTCCGCCCTCACGAACACCTGCGGGATGGCGGTCGTACTCGGCAAGCTGCCGCACAACCGCCCGCGCGCGGCCGATCTCGACGCCGCGCTGGCCACTCTGCGCAGCCGCTGAACCCCACGTTCCAGGGCGCTTGCGGAGACTCCGTGGGCGCCCTGGACGGTGCGGCGGCATCCGCAATTCAGATGTCGCGGAAGATCTCGATCTGGGCCCCCACCGAGTTCAGCCGCTCCGCCAGCTCCTCGTACCCCCGGTTGATCACATACACATTGCGCAGCACCGACGTGCCCTCGGCCGCCATCATCGCCAGCAGCACCACCACCGCGGGCCGCAGTGCCGGCGGGCACATCATCTCCGCCGCGCGCCAGCGGGTCGGGCCCTCCACCAGGACGCGGTGGGGGTCCAGCAACTGCAGCCTCCCGCCAAGGCGGTTGAGGTCCGTGAGGTAGATCGCGCGGTTGTCGTAGACCCAGTCGTGGATCAGCGTCTTGCCCTGGGCGACCGCCGCGATCGCGGCGAAGAACGGGACATTGTCAATGTTCAGGCCCGGGAACGGCATCGGGTGGATCTTGTCGATCGGTGCCTCCAGCTTGGAGGGGCGTACCGTCAGGTCCACCAGCCGGGTACGGCAGTTGTCCGCCGCGTACTCCGCCGAGCGGTCGTGGTCCAGGCCCATCTCCTCCAGGACCGCGAGCTCGATCTCCATGAACTCGATCGGGACCCGGCGGATCGTCAGCTCCGACTCGGTGACAACCGCCGCCGCCAGCAGGCTCATCGCCTCGACCGGGTCCTCGGAGGGGGAGTAGTCGACGTCCACGTCGATGCTCGGGATGCCGTGCACGGTCAGCGTGGTCGTGCCGACGCCCTCGACCTTGACGCCCAGTGCCTCCAGGAAGAAGCACAGGTCCTGGACCATGTAGTTGGAGGACGCGTTGCGGATGACGGTCACGCCGTCGTGGCGGGCCGCGGCCAGCAGCGCGTTCTCGGTCACCGTGTCGCCGCGCTCGGTCAGGACGATCGGGCGGGCCGGTGTGGTCACACGCTCCACCTTCGCGTGGTACAGGCCCTCCGTCGCGGTGATGTCCAGGCCGAAGCGGCGCAGCGCGATCATATGGGGTTCGATGGTCCGCGTGCCGAGGTCGCAGCCGCCGGCGTACGGCAGCTTGAAGCTGTCCGTCCGGTGCAGCAGCGGGCCGAGGAACATGATGATCGACCGGGTCCGGCGTGCGGCTTCCGCGTCGATGGCGTCCATGTCGAACCGTGCGGGCGGCACGATCTCCAGGTCCATGCCGTCGTTGATCCAACGGGTGCGCACCCCGATGGAGTTCAGCACCTCCAGCAGCCGGAAGACCTCCTCGATACGGGCCACCCGCCGCAGCACCGTACGGCCCTTGTTGAGCAGCGAGCCGCACAGCAGCGCGACACAGGCGTTCTTGCTCGTCTTCACGTCGATGGCCCCGGACAGCCGGCGACCGCCGACCACCCGAAGGTGCATGGGCCCGGCGTAGCCGAGCGAAACGATTTCACTGTCGAGCGCCTCGCCGATGCGCGCGATCATCTCAAGGCTGATGTTCTGATTGCCCCGCTCGATGCGGTTCACGGCGCTCTGGCTGGTGCCGAGCGCTTCGGCCAACTGCGTTTGTGTCCAGCCCCGATGCTGACGGGCGTCACGGATGAGCTTGCCGATGCGTACGAGGTAGTCGTCTGCCATGGCGGCAGGCTATCTCAGATATGAGATGTGATCGCCCCGGGTGGGCCATCAGGGTGACAGGTTGTGAGCTACGGGGTGTTTTGGTTCATACAGGGGCAGTTCGGACCCGCTCGGCATCCGCACCGCGGCCAGTACTCCCCATCCCTGGTCGCTCGGCTGTTGTGAGACCTCCACCCCGCGCTCCGTGAGTCTGGCCAGGGTCCGCTTGAGGTCGTCGCACATCAGATAGAACTCGGCCTTCGGCTGATCTCCTGTCGGATGGACGGCGATCTCCGTCGGTGGCAGCTTGAAGATGAGCCAGCCGCGTCCCGCGTCGACGTGCGCGAAGCCGAGCACGTCCTTGACGAAGGCCCGGTCGGCCTCCGAGTCCCGGCTGTAGAGGATCACATGCGCACCACTGAACATGCTCCGATACTGAGCCGGGCGCACGCGCAGGGCAATCTCCGCGCGGCCGTACGGGCGCCCGGGCGCGCCCTCGGGTGAGTGTCCTTCGACAGCGAAGTTAGTCGTGTGCAGCCCGCTGACCTGGGCCGACTAGGTTGGATGTCAACGAGCCTGCTCGTGCTGACAGGCCCCGAGGCGGGAGCAATCCGGCCTCGCGGTTCAACAGCCCTCGGTCAGCCGTTGAAGGGTGAAGGGGCCACTTGGGGTGCGACCGTTGCCGTGGCCAGGGCGGCCGTGTCCGGGTTGATCAGGCCCTTGAGGTCGCGGAGATCGAGCGTGGCGGAGCCGATGCCGCAGCCGTAGGCGAAGAGGTAGTAAGGGGGAAAGTCGACGACGAGTAGGCCGCCGTCCTCCAAGCCCATTTTCATGGTCTTCTGATAGCTGCTGGGCGTGACCGTTCCCTGGGGCGTCTGGCCGCCGGCGAGGAGGGTGTCCGCGTCCGTGGTGCAGGAGCCGCCGTTCATGCTCGTGATCTTCGGGGCGATCAGCCTGGCCAGCTTGGTGGCACCGGCGGTTTGCCGGGCGGCGGGAAGAAGGATCTGGTCCTTGTCCAGGATCGTCCAGGTGTCCGTGTTGATGTTGATCCAGTCGTCGATCACCCCACCGTGGTTGCCGCCGACGTATACCTGGCCGGTGAACTGGATCACAGCCAGTCGGCCGACCTGGTTGATCCTGGGTTGCTCGGAGAGGGTGAAGGCCGCGCCCTGAGCCACGTCGGACGTGGTCTCGTCGACGGCGGCGAGGAAGCCCTTGACTTCGTCGTCGACGCGGCTCCTGAGCTTCGAGTTGAGCGCATCGACGGCCGGGTTCGCCGACCAGAAGACCGGCAGGGTCGCGTCGACCTTGTACTGGGCGCCTCCCTTTCCGGTTCCACTGCGCGTGACCTTGGTGGTGCAGCTGCGCCAAGTGGCGGTGGAGAACAGGAGCTCGACCTTCGGCCGTGGTTCGATGACCTTGTTCGGTGCGGCGGCGCACCAGGCGGACGGCTTGTCGCTGGTCGGGCTGGGGCTCGGTACGGCGGTGGACCTCGCCGGCGTGGGAGTGGTCGCGCCGGTGTGCGGGGTGGCGGAGTCCGGAGCCGTAGCAGCCCACTGTCTCGCCAGGTACCCGGCGAGCCCGGCCAGGATCACGGCGACGACCAGCACCAGCGTCATCCTGCGGTTCGTGCTCATCCTGGCCGGCTTCACCCGCTCCCCACCTACTTCGCCGTGGAGGCGGTGCCCTGGGCCAGCCGGACCGTGCAGGGCGTGCCGCACATCCCTTCCATCGCCTTCGCACGGTCGGTGACGGTGAAGGAGTCCTGATAGTCCGGGGCGAGCGCCTGGTCGTAGGCCGAGGCGAATCCCCTGGTGTGGAACGGCCGGGATCCGTTGGTCAGTGTCTGTGTGGTGTGCTCGCCGTCGATGACCTCGTCGAGCACGAGGTCGTAGGTGACATCCCACTTGACGGTCTGGAAGGTGAAGCCGAAGTTCACGATCTCCCCCTCCTTGACGGAGACCGAGTGGTCGTCGAAGTAGCGTCCGCCGAACGCCTCCCCCTCGCGATCGGCGTTCCGGGCGACGGGGACTGTTTCGTCGAGGTTGAACCCGATCTTGATGTTGGTGTCCTCGCCCTGGGACGGATAGACGAGCAGTGTCCCGCCGGGTGCCGGGGTGGCCTTGCTGCGGACCTTGATGTGGATGCCCGTGATGTCGACGGTGTGGCTGCGGTTGCCCTCGAGAGTCACCAGCGTGGTCGTCTCATAGGTGTCCACTTCGTCGGACCGCTTCGACATGACCGCGGCCACCTGGTCGGTGTGGAGCGTCTGTCCGGCGCTCAGCAGCCTTCCCGGAAAGAACCACGCCCCGTTGTGGTTCACGATGCTGTCCCTGGTCTGGACCGTGACGCGCAGCGGCGGGCCACTGGCCAGCGCGTCTCTGATGTCTGGGGCGAAGTGATAGAACCCGCCGAAGACGACGACCATGGCCGACGCGATCGCACCGGTCCACTTCGCCCTGTAGTAGTTGTTCGTCACGTGTACGTCGCCCACGTCGCCCGCAGCCAGGGTGTTGACACTCCCCTTGCCGGAGCGGACCTGCTGACGTACCCCTCGGCGGTCCCCGTCACCCACCGGCTGCTACTCCCTCTCCTCTGGCGGGAGCGCGACGTTTCCGCCGGCCACGATGTTCCGGCTGCGGCGGCCGGACTTCACGCGCTGATCGAGCGGCGCCGCCGGTCTGTTTCGCCCGGCCGGTCCCGGCGCGCCTGTCCCGGCGACGCCGATGTCCCCGCGGGCCACGATGTTTTCGCTGTCCCGGCCCGCGGTGACCTCCTGCCTGTCGGCCGAGGCGGGGCCGCTCCCGGGCGTGCTGCTGCGGACCCACTCGAAGGCGCTGACCGCCAAGCCGCTGAGGAACACGGCAACGACCATCGCCACGGCCCACCGGTCACTGTCGGCTCGCGGGGTCCAGGAGAACCTGAGCGTCATCACTACCGTTGTACTGCCCGCGAAGACCAGGACCGGGACCGCTACCCGCCACGCCACCGTCCGCCAAGACCTTGCACCAAGGTCACTCATGTGGTCAATGTTCCCACGAGCCAGGCAAGTTGAACACGCGAGTGACTCAACTCGGCGCTTCGCGCGGTGAGCACCTCCCGCTCCGCCGCGAGGCCCTCCACTCATGTTTCACAAGCACACTAAGTCGCACGCCATGCACGTCACCCACGCCGCATACTCGTGTCGCGCCGGACGGCCGACGTGCAGAACTGAGTACCCGTTGCTAGTGTCCTGCGCCTGAAATCCGTCGGCAGAAGTGGGCGAGGGATTCGAGGATCTCTTCGGCGGTCTTGGTCCAGATGAACGGCTTGGGGTCTTCGTTCCAGTTCTTGATCCAGCGGCGGATGTCGGCTTCCAGGTTCTGGACGTTCTTGTGTGCGCCGCGGCGGATCATCTGGTCGGCCAGGAAGCCGAACCACCGCTCGACTTGGTTGATCCAGGAGGAGCCGGTGGGGGTGAAGTGCATGTGAAAACGTGGGTGTTTGGCCAGCCATGTTTTGATCGCGGGGGTCTTGTGGGTGCCGTAGTTGTCGCAGATCAGGTGGATCTGCAGGTCCGCGGGCACTTCCTTGTCGATCCTGATCAGGAACTTCTTGAACTCCGTCGCCCGGTGTCGGCGGTGCAGGGCACTGATGACCTCGCCGGTGGCGACGTCGAACGCGGCGAACAGGGTGGTGAGGCCGTTGCGGACGTAGTCGTGGGTGCGCCGCTCGGGCATGCCGGGCATTATCGGCAGGACCGGCTGGGACCGGTCCAAGGCCTGGATCTGGGACTTCTCGTCCACCGAGAGGACCACCGCGCCTTCGGGCGGGTTGAAGTACAGGCCGACGACGTCGTAGACCTTCTCCACGAACAACGGGTCCGTGGACAGTTTGAAGGTGTCCGTCAGATGCGGCTTGAGCTGGAACTTTCGCCAGATCCGGCCGATGGTGGACCTCGACAGGCCGCTGTGCTCGGCCATCGACTTGCGCGACCAGTGAGTGGCGTTCTTCGGGATTTCCTCCAACGTCGTGACCACGACCGCTTCCACCTGATCAACGCTGATGGTGGGCGGCCGGCCCGGCCGCGGCTCGTCGACCAGGCCGTCCAGCCGCTCCACCAGGAACCGGCGCCGCCACTTGCGGACGGTGTCGGCGGTCACCCGCAACTCGCGGGCGACCGCGACGATCGGTGGTACCTCCGGCCCCGCGCACGCCAGCACGATCCGCGCACGCAGGGCCAGCGCCTGGGACGACGACGCCCGCCGCGTCCACCGCTCCAACACCGCTCGCTCGTCATCAAACAGCAGCAACGGTTCCAGCTTCGGGCCCCGACGAGGAACTGACGCACCAGCAGCAGAAGTCACACAACTTCTAACGATCAACTACCGGCGCAGGACACTAGGTGTTGGGAGGGGCCACCCCGATGGCGTGCCTACTCGACCCAGCCACGCCACGAGCCCTGACCGTGGCGCAGCTCAGCCGTCTCGCGGCCGTAGCACACCCCAGCCCGCTCACCCCGCACGACTAGGTTCGCTGTCAAAGAAGCCGAAACGGCTGGGTTAGCTGTCAAACGACTCGATTGGATGACAAGGGACAGTGAGGTCCGGGCATGACCGGGCAGCGGTCATGTACTAGAGTTATCTCGACATCGAGATATCTGCCGAAGGCGTACCGCAGCCGCCAACCAGTAAGGGTTACCTAACTAAGTCTTACCTTAGCGGATCGGCGAGCAGCCGTGGCGGCAGCATTGAGGTAGTACGCGCATATTGATGAAGGAGACTGTCGTGTCGGCGAACAGCTTCGACGCCCGCAGCACGCTGCGCGTGGGCGACGAGTCGTACGAGATCTTCAAGCTGGACAAGGTCGAGGGCTCCGCACGCCTCCCTTACAGCCTGAAGGTGCTGCTGGAGAACCTGCTCCGCACGGAGGACGGCGCGAACATCACCGCCGACCACATCCGCGCGCTCGGCGGCTGGGACTCGCAGGCTCAGCCGAGCCAGGAGATCCAGTTCACGCCGGCCCGCGTGATCATGCAGGACTTCACCGGCGTTCCCTGTGTCGTCGACCTCGCCACCATGCGTGAGGCCGTGAAGGAGCTCGGCGGTGACCCGGCGAAGATCAACCCGCTGGCCCCCGCCGAGCTGGTCATCGACCACTCCGTCATCGCCGACAAGTTCGGCACCAAGGACGCCTTCGCGCAGAATGTCGAGCTGGAGTACGGCCGCAACAAGGAGCGGTACCAGTTCCTGCGCTGGGGCCAGACCGCCTTCGACGAGTTCAAGGTCGTCCCGCCGGGCACCGGCATCGTCCACCAGGTCAACATCGAGCACCTTGCTCGTACGGTCATGGTCCGGGGCGGCCAGGCCTACCCCGACACCCTCGTCGGCACCGACTCGCACACCACCATGGTCAACGGCCTCGGCGTCCTCGGCTGGGGCGTCGGCGGCATCGAGGCCGAGGCCGCGATGCTCGGCCAGCCGGTCTCCATGCTCATCCCGCGCGTCGTCGGCTTCAAGCTGACCGGTGAGCTGAGGCCCGGCACCACCGCCACCGACCTGGTGCTCACCATCACCGAGATGCTGCGCAAGCACGGCGTCGTCGGCAAGTTCGTCGAGTTCTACGGTGAGGGTGTGGCCGCGACGAGCCTCGCCAACCGCGCCACCATCGGCAACATGTCGCCGGAGTTCGGCTCCACCGCCGCGATCTTCCCGATCGACGACGAGACCCTGAACTACCTGAAGCTGACCGGCCGCAGCGAGCAGCAGGTCGCGCTCGTCGAGGCGTACGCCAAGGAGCAGGGCCTCTGGCTCGACCCGGCCGCCGAGCCCGACTTCTCCGAGAAGCTCGAGCTGGACCTGTCCACGGTCGTCCCGTCGATCGCCGGGCCGAAGCGCCCGCAGGACCGTATCGTCCTGGCAGGCGCCAAGGAGCAGTTCGCGCTCGACGTACGCAACTACGTGGACGTGGACGACGAGGCGGGCAAGGAGTCCTTCCCGGCCTCCGACGCCCCGGCCGAGCACAACGGCGTTCCGACCCGCCCGACACTGGTCACCGCCCCCGACGGCTCGACGTACGAGATCGACCACGGCGCCGTCACCGTCGCCGCGATCACCTCCTGCACCAACACCTCGAACCCGTACGTCATGGTCGCCGCCGCGCTCGTGGCCAAGAAGGCGGTCGAGAAGGGCCTGACCCGCAAGCCGTGGGTCAAGACCACGCTCGCCCCCGGCTCCAAGGTCGTGACCGACTACTTCGACAAGGCGGGTCTCACCCCCTACCTCGACAAGGTCGGCTTCAACCTCGTCGGCTACGGCTGCACCACCTGCATCGGCAACTCCGGCCCGCTGCCGGAGGAGGTCTCCAAGGCGGTCAACGAGCACGACCTGGCTGTTACGTCCGTCCTCTCGGGCAACCGTAACTTCGAGGGGCGCATCAACCCCGACGTCAAGATGAACTACCTGGCATCCCCGCCGCTGGTCGTCGCGTACGCCATCGCGGGCTCCATGAAGGTGGACATCACCAAGGACGCGCTCGGCATCGACCAGGACGGCAAGCCGGTCTACCTAACGGACATCTGGCCGACCGAGGCCGAGGTCAACGATGTGGTGGCCAACGCCATCGGCGAGGACATGTTCAACAAGTCCTACCAGGACGTCTTCGCGGGCGACGCGCAGTGGCAGGCGCTGCCGATCCCGACCGGCAACACCTTCGAGTGGGACCCGCAGTCCACCTACGTCCGCAAGCCCCCGTACTTCGAGGGCATGACGATGGAGACCACCCCGGTCTCGGACATCTCCGGCGCGCGCGTGCTGGCCAAGCTGGGCGACTCGGTCACCACCGACCACATCTCCCCGGCCGGTGCCATCAAGGCCGACACCCCGGCCGGAAAGTACCTCACGGAGCACGGCGTCGAGCGCCGTGACTTCAACTCCTACGGCTCGCGCCGAGGCAACCACGAGGTCATGATCCGCGGCACCTTCGCCAACATCCGCCTGCGCAACCAGATCGCGCCGGGCACCGAGGGCGGATACACCCGCGACTTCACGCAGGAGGGCGGGCCGGTCTCCTTCATCTACGACGCCTCGCAGAACTACCAGTCCGCCGGCGTCCCGCTGGTCATCCTGGCGGGCAAGGAGTACGGCTCCGGCTCGTCCCGCGACTGGGCCGCCAAGGGCACCGCGCTGCTCGGCGTCAAGGCCGTCATCGCCGAGTCGTACGAGCGCATCCACCGCTCGAACCTCATCGGCATGGGCGTCCTGCCGCTGCAGTTCCCGGAGGGCGCTTCCGCCGCGTCCTTCGGCCTGACCGGCGAGGAGACCTTCTCCTTCAGCGGCGTGAGCGAGCTGAACAACGGCATCACGCCGCGCACGGTCAAGGTCACCACCGACACGGGTGTGGAGTTCGACGCGGTCGTCCGCATCGACACCCCCGGTGAGGCGGACTACTACCGCAACGGCGGCATCATGCAGTACGTGCTGCGGAACCTGATCCGCAACTAAGCGCGGCAGTAAGGCAGTACGGCGAATGGGCCGCATCCCCGGCGACGGGGATGCGGCCCATTCGCCTGTTTCAGGAAAGCAGTTCGATCTCTGCCAGCGTCGC
Organism: Streptomyces sp. SLBN-118; assembly: GCF_006715635.1. Lineage (NCBI taxonomy): Bacteria > Bacillati > Actinomycetota > Actinomycetes > Kitasatosporales > Streptomycetaceae > Streptomyces > Streptomyces sp. SLBN-118. The sequence continues at coordinate 1,848,823 of NZ_VFNP01000001.1, read as the reverse complement.
CGGGCCGGTCGCCACGAGCCGGTACTTCGCATAGCTGCCCGGGGCGCCGACCGTGAAGGCGCGGGTCTGCCTGTCCCAGGCGAAGCTCTGGCCTGAGCGCTTGTCCAGGTCCTTCCAGGTCGTCCCGTCCTGCGAGCCCTGCAGCACCCACCCGGCCGGGGCCTTGGCCCGTGCCGACGAGGTGAGTGTGTACTGCACCGCCCGGGTCCCCGGCGCCACCGGCAGCTCAGCCCTCTCGAACGCGGCCTCGGTCGCCGAGGCGTTGTCGAAGAGCGGACCGCTCCCGGTGATCGCATCGCGGCGGGGGGAGGGCGCCTTGTCGTCCTGCGTGATGGAGACCGGGGCCGCCTTCTTGCCGGTGCCCCACGAGGACGGCTTGGAACCCATCGAGAACTCCAGCGTGCCGCCCCGCGCGATCAGTTCGTGCGGAAGGGCGGTGGAGTTCCATGCCGTGCTGTTCACCCGCAGGCTCTGCACGTAGATGTTCCGCCCGTTGTTCCTCGGGGCCTTGACCACGAGATCGTGGCCGTTCTCCAGATGGACGGTCGCCTTGGTGAACAACGGCGACCCGATCGCGTACTCGCCACTGCCCATCACCAGCGGGTAGAAGCCGAGCGCGGAGAAGAGATACCAGGCCGACTGCTCGCCGTTGTCCTCGTCGCCGTGGTAGCCCTGCCCGATCTCGCTGCCGGTGTAGAGGCGGGAGAGCACCTCACGCACCTTTTCCTGGGTCTTCCAGGGCTGGGAGGCGGCGTTGTACATGTAGGTGACGTGGTGGGCGACCTGGTTGGAGTGGCCGTACATGCCCATCCGGACGTCACGGGCCTCCGTCATCTCATGGATGACGCTGCCGTACGAGCCCACGAACTCCGGCGAGGCCGTCTCGGGGGTGGAGAAGTAGGCGTCGAGCTTCTCGCCGAGTGCCGCGCGGCCGCCGTAGAGATTGGCGAGGCCGCGGCTGTCCTGGGGCGCGGTGAAGGCGTAGCCCCAGCCGTTGGTCTCGGTGTAGTCGTAGCCCCACACCCGCGGGTCGAACTGTTCGGAGGGGACCCGCCAGTCGCCCTTGAGGTCGCGGCCCTGGAAGAAGCCGGCCCTGGAGTCGAAGAGGGTGACGTAGTTCCGGGCCCGGTTGAGGAAGTACGCGGACTCCTCCTGGTAGCGGGCCTTCTTGGTCTTCTTGTGGAGAGCCTGGCCCATCTTCGCCAGGCCGTAGTCGTTGAGATAGCCCTCCAGCGACCAGGACAGGCCCTCATGGGTCTGCGTGGAGGCGTAGCCGAGGAACGGCGAGGTCTCCATGCCCTTGCGGCCCACACCCGACCAGGGCGGTACCACGGTCGCGTTCTTGAGCGCCGCCTCGTACGCCGCCTCGGCGTCGAAGTCCACGCCCTTGACGTACGCGTCGGCGAAGGCCACGTCCGAGCTGGTGCCGGTCATCAGGTCCGCGTAGCCGGGTGAGGACCAGCGCGAGATCCAGCCGCCTTCCTTGTACTGCTGGACGAAGCCGTCGACCAGCTCGCCCGCCTTCGCCGGGGTGAGGAGGGAGTACGCGGGCCACGTCGTGCGATAGGTGTCCCAGAAGCCGTTGTTGACGTACACCTTCCCGTCGACGATCTTCGCGCCGGTACGGGTCGGGGTGTCGGGTCCGGTCATCGGCGAGAACGGGCTCGCGTACTGGTGCCTGGGCCGGGACGTGGTGCCGGTGTTCTCGAAGCCGGAGTTCGGATAGAGGTACAGGCGGTAGAGGCTGGAGTAGAGAGTCGTGAGCTGGTCGCGGTTCGCGCCCTCGACCTCGACCTTGCCCAGCAGGTCGTCCCAGGCCGCCCGCGCGCGGTCCTTGACCCGCTCGAAGCGGGTGCCCTGGGGGATCTCGTCGGCGAGGTTCTTCTTCGCCTGGTCGACGCTGATGAGCGACGTGGCGATACGGAGACCGACGGTGCGGTCCTCGCCCGCACTGAAGCGGAGATGACCGCTGACGCCCTCGGAGCCCGAGGAGGTGACCGGCGCGTCGAAGACGCCGTAGACGAAGAGCCGCGTCGCACCGGTGGACAGTCCGCTCTTGACGTCCGAGAAGCCGGTGAAGGAGCTGGTGGCCGGATCGAGGGTCAGGCCGCCTTCCTTGGTGACGTTGTCGAAGATGACGCTCGCGTCGTCACCGGGATAGGTGAACCGCATCATCGCCGCGTGGTCGGACGGGGCGATCTCGGCCTTGAGGCCGTTCTCGAAGGTGACGCCGTAGTAGTGCGGACGCGCGGTCTCCTTCTCGTGCCGGAAGGGCAGGGCCCGCTTGGCCCGGTCGGTGTCCGGGGTGCCTGCCGCGGCCGATGGCATCAGCTGGAACGTCTGCCGGTCGCCCATCCAGGGGCTCGGCTCATGGCTGGCGCTGAAGGCCTGGACGGTCGGCAGATTGTCCGCGTTGTTGCCGCGCGCGTACTCGTACAGCCAGCTCTTGGACGCGGAGTTGGTCGCCGGGGTCCAGAAGTTGAAGCCGTGCGGGACGGCGGTCGCGGGGAAGGTGTTGCCGCGGGAGAAGGACCCGCTGGAGTTGGTGCCGCGGACGGTCGACGCGTAGTCCGAAAGATGGGCGAGCCGCCGCTCGGGAGCCTTCGGCTTCAGCGAGATGTCGTCGATCCATCCCTGGAACTTCGCCGGGCCCTTGGGGGAGTCGTACGCCACCAGGATCCGGTCGACCGTCCGGCCGGAAGCGACCGCACCGATCCTGGACGAGACCTGGTTCCACTGGTTGACGTAGAGCCGCTTGGCCGCGCCCTGGCCCTGCGGGGTGAGCAGACCGCCGTGCGAGTCCGTGGCCCGGAGTTCACTCAGATAGGTGCCGTCGGTGAACGCGAGGTCCACCGACACATTCGTGGCCGGGTAGCTGAGATCCGTGTCCGGCAGGGAGGGGAAGATCCGGTACGAGAGTTCGGTGTCGCGGCCCACGGCCGTGTTGACGTCGAAGACCTTGTTGTACGAGTAGGCCCGGCCGTCCGCCTTGTGAGTGCCGGCGTACTTCAGCGCCCGCTTGCCGGTGAACCCTGCACTGGACTTGGCGGTGGGTGAGCCACTGGGCCCGCGGTCGACCTGGCTGCGCATGTCGTCGGGCGTGGGCGTGCTGGTGTCGCCGTTGGAGAACTGCACATCGGCGAGCTGGGTCAGGCCCGCGCCGTTGTTCTTGGTGATCTCCAGCCGGTAGTGCGCATAGGCGGTGGCGTTCGCGCCGTCCGCGATGTCGTACGTTCTGGTCTCGAAGCGCTTCTCGAAGTTCTGGCCCTCACGGGAGTCCAGGACCTTCCACTCCTTGCCGTCGGCCGAGCCCTTGAGGGTCCAGTCCCTGGGGTCACGCTCGGCTGCGTCATTGGCCGAGGTCATCGCATAGGTGACGACCTTGACCGGCGCGTCCGTGTCGAACTCGATCCAGGCGGTGGGCTCGAAGGCCAGCCATTTGGTCCCCGGCTGCAGATCGACCAGGTTCTCCTTGGTCTCCCCGGCCCCGGTGTTCTCGGCGCCGGCGCGCACGTCTGTCACCCTGTCGGTGACATTGCCCGGGATTCCGGCGGAGAACCCACCGTCGACGCCGGATGACCGCTTGTTTCCGGCTGGGTCGATTTCTACCGTATTGCGCCATTCCGGCTGAGGCTCGTCCGCTTCGAAGGACGAGGCGAACTCCCGTTCCGCCGCGAGGGATTGGGCGGACTGCGCGGGCAGGGCGACGGCCACCGACTGGGCCGTCATCGCGAACATGGAAGCGGCAGCCACCAGGGCTGCCGCACGGAATTGTCTCTGCCGAGGTCGGGTTCTGGGCTGCATCCCGGGGCCTTTCCTGCACTGGAACCGCGTTGGACAACGTTGTCAGGAGCGAAGCGCAGGCTCCAGTAGGGAGGCAAGTGCCATACGGTGTCAAGGGTGTTGGCGGTGCGTGGCGGCTGGATTCCGCCGGTCCGGGCAGAGCGCTGTGGTCGGATGAGTGCGCACGGGACTCAGGTGTCCGCGAGGTCTCAACTCGGGAAAGACTGCCGTCCAACCTTGCTCTCGATCTTGCTCCCCCGGCCGGAAGTGGACTATACCTGTCGGCGTCCGCATAGCTGTTCCACATGGCAGCGGGCCAGGGGGTCGGGTCGGTGACAGGCGTCTGCGCATCGGCCGGCGCCGCATGGCCCATTTCCCGCTGCCAACCGTGCACGACTCAAGCTTCACTGGGTTTCCCCCCGGGAAAACTCAGCAACTGACCGCGGTGGCGGGGCCCTTCGCCTGAGGAGAGACGGACGGGCGACCGGTACACCGCCTGAGTCCTGGAGAAGGCGAGGACTTGAGCATGGGATCCACCTCCGCCCACAAGAATGACGGCCTCGGCCGTCGTGATCTGATCAAGCGGTCTGCCGCACTCGGTTTGATCACCGTTCCGACGATGAGCTTCCTCGCCGCGTGTGCCTCCGGTGGTGGCGGCGACGACGGCAGCAACACCAAGGGGAAGGTCAGCAAGGACAACCCGTTCGGTGTGGCCAAGGGCAGCAAGGTCGACGTCGTCGTCTTCAAGGGCGGCTACGGCGACGACTACGCCAAGGCATGGGAAGCCGCCTTCGACAAGAAGTGGGGGACCAAGTCCTCCCACCTCGGCACCCAGGAGATCACCGGGAAGCTGCAGCCGCGCTTCAACGGAGGCAACCCGCCGGACGTCATCGACGACTCCGGCGCCCAGCAGATCAAGCTGGACGTGCTCTTCAAGAGCGGCCAGCTCGCCGATCTGGGGCCGATCCTGGACTCGCCCTCCCTCGACGACCCGAGCAAGAAGGTCCGGGACACCCTGATCCCGGGCACCGTCGAACAGGGACTCCAGGGCGGCAAGATCGTCTCGCTCAACTACGTCTACACCGTCTGGGGGCTGTGGTACTCGGGCAAGCTCTTCAAGGAGAAGGGCTGGACGTCTCCCAAGACCTGGGACGAATTCCTCGCCGTCTGCAAGTCGGCCAAGGAAGCGGGCATCGGCGGTCTCGCCCACCAGGGCAAATTCCCGTACTACATCAACGTCGCCATCATGGACCTGATTGCCAAACTCGGTGGTCTGGACGCCATGAAGGCGATCGACAATCTCGACCCCAAGGCATTCGTCGGCAGCAATGTCGCCAAGCAGGCCGTCGAAGCGGTCTACGAAGTGGTCGAGAAGGGCTATCTCATGCCCGGCACCAACGGCCTGACGCACACCGAGTCGCAGACCCGCTGGAACCAGTACAAGGCCGCGTTCATCACCTCGGGTTCCTGGCTGGAGAACGAGCAGCTCAAGCAGACTCCGGACGACTTCGACATGAAGTTCCTGCCGATGCCGCTGCTGCCCGGCAGCAAGCTGCCCTTCGAGGCGATCCGGGCCGGAGCCGGCGAGCCCTTCATCGTCCCGGAAAAAGCGAAGAACAAGGCCGCGGGCCAGGAATTCCTGCGCGCCATGCTCTCCAAGGAATGGTCGACGATCTTCGCCCAGAAGGCGAACTCGCTGACCATCCTCAAGGACGGCGTCGACCCGAACGTCCAGCTCCGCCCCGGCACCAAGTCGGCGGTGGACGCTGTGAAGGCTGCGGGCGACAACACCTTCAACTACCTGTACCCCAACTGGTACAGCCAGATGGACACCGACATCCAGAACGCGTCCAACGAGCTCATGGCCAAGCGAATCCAGCCGGCGGAATGGCTGAAGCGGGCTCAGGCAGCGGTCGACAAGGCGGCAAAGGACCCGAACAGCAAGAACAACCACCGCGACTGAGCAGGCTCACCCCCGCTCACCCGGAACACCAGGGACAGGATGCCATGCGAAAAGGGCAGTACCGGTTCGTCACAGGGTTTCTTCTGGCACCCTTGGCGCTGTATCTGATCTTTGTGATCTGGCCGTATCTGCAGACGATCGGGTACTCGTTCACCGACTGGAAGGGTCAGTCGCAGACCTTCGGATTCGTCGGCCTTGACAACTACACCGCACTGCTCGAGGACGATGTCTTCCTGAAGGCAATTTGGCACAACATCCTGTTCCTGGTGTTCATTCCGGTGATCACCATCCTGCTCGCTCTCTTCTTCGCCTTCATGGTGAATGCCGGCGGGCGGAGTGGCGCCGGAGGCGTCAAAGGCGTTCACGGGTCCGGCCTCTACAAGATCGTCTACTTCTTTCCCCAGGTGCTGTCCCTCGCGATCCTCGCGGTGCTCTTCGGCGCCGTGTACCGCAGTGACGAAGGCGGCCTGCTCAACGGTCTCCTGGTCAAGGCGGGTCTTGTGGACGCCGCCAGCCCGATCGAGTGGCTCAATGAGCCGAACTTCGTGCTCTGGGCCCTGATGGCCGTGGTCGTCTGGCACGGAGTGGGTTTCTATCTCGTCCTCTTCTCGGCAGCCATGCAGTCCATTCCCAGGGACATTTACGAGGCGGCGCTGCTGGACGGGGCAGGCCGGGCCCAGACCTTCTTCCGGGTCACCCTCCCGCTGCTGTGGGATTCGGTGCAGACGTCCTGGGTCTATCTCGGCATCACGGTCATGGACCTGTTCGTGCTCGTCTCGACGATGACGCAGGGGCAGTTCGGAGGCGGTCCCGACCACCACAGCGAGGTCATGGCCACCGTCCTGATGCGCAACTTCCTCTACTTCGGCAAGAGCGGCTACGCCTGCGCCATGGGCGTCGTGATGCTTGCGCTGACCTTGATCCTGTCCGTCGTCACGCTGCGCGCCACCCGCCGCGAGCGCATCGAGTTCTGAGCAGGGGAAGAGCGATGACCACACCCACCAAAGAGCCCGCCGCCACGTCGTCGGGCAAGGTACCCGGGCAGCGCGCGGGAGGACGGTCCGTCCGGCACGGCGCCGCCTCCACCGAGGGCTTCACCCTCAAGGTCTTCTCCCACGGCTTCCTTGCCCTGTGGGCCGTGATGATCGTGCTGCCGCTGCTCTGGCTCGTACTGAGCTCGTTCAAGACGGACGCACAGATCGGCGGATCCGCCCTGAGCTGGCCGAGCGAATGGTCCCTGGACGTCTTCGGGCGTGCCTGGGACAAGGGCATCGGCGACTACTTCACCAACACGGTGATCGTGCTGGTCTTCTCGGTGCCCCTGACGATGCTCCTCGGCTCCATGGCCGCGTACGTCCTGGCGCGGTACGAGTTCCCGGGCAACCGGCTCATCTACTACTTCTTCGTCGGCGGGGCCATGTTCCCCGTGTTCCTCGCGCTCGTACCGCTCTACTTCATGGTGCAGCGGTTCGGCATGCTGAACACCTATCAGGGCTTGATCCTCGTCTACGTCGCGTACTCGATGCCGTTCACGGTGTTCTTCATGCACTCCTTCTTCCGTACGCTTCCGACGGCCGTGCACGAGGCGGCGGTGATCGACGGGGCCTCGCACACCCGGGTGTTCTTCCAGGTGATGCTTCCGATGGCGAAGCCGGGGCTGCTCAGCGTGGGGATTTTCAACACCCTCGGCCAGTGGAATCAGTACATCCTGCCCGCGGTGCTGATGCAGCCCAAGGACAACGCCGATCCGGAGCGCTATCTGCTCACGCAGGGCCTGATCCAGCTTCAGCAGCAGCAGGGATACGCGACGGATCTTCCCGTGCTGTTCGCCGGAGTCACGATCGCCATGGTCCCGATGCTCGTGGTCTACCTCTCCTTCCAGCGGCAGGTTCAGGCGGGTCTGACGTCGGCGACGCTCAAGTAGCTGCCTGGTGTGACGGTGCAGGCGCCGCGGTGGTGTACCGCGGCGCCTTGCCATCTCCTAAATAGTAGCCATGAATATAGTAGCCATGTACTGTATATGCCATGAGCGCAGCATCCGAGGGTTCGACGCCCGGCTTCCTGGTCTGGCGACTGTCGATGAAGTGGCGGGTCGCCGTCGACCGGGCGGTGGCGCCGCTCGGGCTGACCCATGCGCAGTACTCACTGGTCGCCTCGCTGTACGGAATGCAGCGGTCCGGGCTGCGGCCCAGCCAGCGTCAGCTCGCCGACCACACCGGCCTCGAACCGCTCTATGTCTCGAAGCTGGCCCGCACCCTGGAGGCCGCCGGTCTGGTCGAGCGCCTCCCGGACCCCTCCGACACCCGGGCGGTCCAGCTGTCTCTCTCCGATCAGGGGCGCGATGTCACCCGCCGTGCGATCGACGTCGTCCAGCAGCTCCTCGACCGGCTCCTGGAGCCGTTGGGGGGCCTGGAGGGGCGGCGTACCGAAGTGTTCTCGCGCGAACTGGCGCTCTTGCTCAACACACCGCTCGACACACCCCAGGACGTACCGATCAAGGAGGAGTAGCCATGTCCACTGCACCCAGTCTCAACGGCCAGGTCATAGGCCGGGCCCACTACGCGACCCGCGCCGTTCTGGACAGCCTGCTGGCCCGCGAAGGCATCACCTTCCACCAGGTCGTGGCGCTCAACGCGTCCGCCGACGCCGGGGGCGCCGTCGAGCGGGACCGGCTCGTCGGACGGATGACCAGCACGCTGAAGATCGACGAGTCGGCGGTGCTGACGGTGATCGCCGAGCTGACCCGATCGAGCCTGGTGGAGACTCTGCCCGGCGACATCGCGCGTGTCGCTCTCACGGAGAGGGGCCGAGCGCTGCAGAGCCGGGTCAAGGCCGGTACCGCGAAGATCACCGAGCGGCTCTACGGCGACCTGCCGGCCGAGGACCTCTCGACCACGGGCCGCGTACTGACGCTGGTCACCGCCCGTGCGAACGCCGAGGCGGCAGACACCCCCTGAGGGCTGTCCGGTCGGTCGTGGGTGAGGTCACCGGATCCGTCACGGACGGCGGAGAACCGTGGTCTGATGGCGCCGTGAGCCGCGCCGCAGAAGAGTCCAACCGCCTCATGCTCCGGGCACGGGACGCGATGGACCGCGCCTACGCGCAGCCGCTGGACGTCACGGCCCTGGCCCGGATCACCCATGTGTCCGAGGCGCACTTCACGCGCACCTTCCGGGCCACGTTCGCCGAGACGCCGCACCGCTATCTGCAGCGCCGCCGCGTCGAGCGTGCGATGTTCCTGCTGCGGGAGACCGACCGCAGTGTGACGGACATCTGCTTCCAGGTCGGCTTCGGCAGCCGGGAAGCTTCAGCCGTACCTTCCGCGACATTGTCGGCCGGTCACCGAGGACGTACCGGAAGGAAGCGGCCGCCAGCGATGTACCGACCCGCTTCACCATGGCGTGGACACGGCCGAGCGCCTGACCTGCTGCGGCCGTGCCGCATCTCCTCGAAGCGCGCGGGCCGACCGTCCGGGGCTCCCACGCCCCTGCGGTCGGCCCGCTTGTCTGTGCGCACGGGAGTCGTACGCACTGCTGGACCGGCTGCCGGACCGCTCCGGGAGCCGGCGCCCCCGCGATCGCTCGTCCGTGGTTCTCTCCGCTCAAGGCCTTGACGCGATAACGCACGAGAGTTGTGCTTAGAGTTCACAAGTTGGAGAAACGTCCGGGGTTGCCTCACGGTGACACCGGCCGGGGGCGGTCGTCGCGCCGCCTACCGGGGGCAGGAGTGGATGAGTCAATGGAGACTCCGGGATCGCAGACATCTCTGCACCGGGCCAACCTCGAGCGGGTCGTGCGTGCCGTGCGCATGGCGGGCTCGCTCACGCAGGCGGAGATCGCGAGGAGTACCGGCCTCTCCGCGGCCACCGTCTCCAATATCGTTCGCGAACTGAAGGACGGCGGGACCGTTGAGGTGACGCCCACGTCCGCGGGCGGCCGCCGGGCCCGCAGCGTCTCGCTCAGCGGCGACGCGGGCATCGTCATCGGCGTCGACTTCGGCCACACCCACCTGCGGGTCGCCATCGGCAATCTGGCTCACCAGGTGCTCGCGGAGGAGTCCGAGCCGCTCGATGTGGACGCCTCGTCCGCGGAAGGCTTCGATCGCGCGGAACAGCTGGTCAACCGCCTGATCGAGGCTTCGGGCATCGGCCCGGACAAGGTGGTCGGCGTGGGTCTCGGTGTACCCGGCCCGATCGATGTCGAGTCGGGCACCCTCGGCTCCACGTCGATCCTGCCGGGCTGGACCGGTATCAACCCCAGCGAGGAGCTCTCCGGGCGGCTCGGCGTGCCCGTGTACGTCGACAACGACGCCAACCTCGGTGCCCTGGGCGAGCTCGTCTGGGGCAGCGGTCGAGGGGTGCGGGACCTCGCGTACATCAAGGTCGCCAGCGGTGTCGGCGCCGGTCTGGTCATAGACGGCCAGATCTACCGGGGTCCGGGCGGCACGGCCGGCGAGATCGGCCACATCACGCTCGACGAGTCGGGTCCCGTCTGCCGCTGTGGCAACCGCGGCTGCCTGGAGACCTTCGCAGCGGCCCGTTACGTACTGCCGCTTCTCCAGTCCAGTCATGGCCCGGATCTGACCATGGAGCGCGTGGTCCAGCTGGCCCGCGAGGGAGACCCCGGCTGTCGCCGGGTCATCGCCGACGTGGGGCGGCACATCGGCAGCGGTGTGGCCAACCTGTGCAATCTGCTCAACCCCAGTCGCGTCGTGCTGGGCGGAAATCTCGCGGAAGCGGGAGAATTGGTTCTTGGACCGATCAGAGAGTCGGTCTCCCGGTATGCGATCCCCAGCGCGGCACGCCAGCTGTCCGTCCTTCCCGGGGCGCTCGGCGCGCGTGCCGAAGTGCTTGGGTCGCTGGCCCTCGTCCTCAGCGAAATGGGCGATTCAACCCTTTTGGACAGCTCGACGCCCGTCGGGGCGCCTGCCTTCACTTAGATAACGAATGGCACCGTTGTCATCTCGTTAAGGATTTACTCCTTGACGACGACACCGGGGCCGAGTTGACTTCCAGCCACCTCGGCCGCAGCGACGCGGCCTCGTCAGGGAGGTTTTCGAAGATGAATACGCGAATGCGTCGTGCAGCCGTAGCCGTAGCCGCCACCACGATGGCCGTTTCCCTCGCCGCCTGTGGCAGCGCCAAGGAGTCGGGCGACAAGACCAAGGAGAGCGGCGCCGGCAAGGGCGACGACATCACCATCGGTCTGCTGCTGCCGGAGAACCAGACCGCGCGCTACGAAAAGTTTGACAAGCCGCTCATCGAGAAGAAGATCAGCGAGCTGACCAACGGCAAGGCGAAGGTCATCTACGCCAACGCCAAGCAGGACGCGACGGTGCAGAACCAGCAGGTCGACACGATGATCACCAACAAGGTGGACGCCCTCATCGTCGACTCGGTGGACTCCAAGGCCATCGCCGGCTCGGTCAAGAAGGCCAAGGACCAGGGCATCCCGGTCGTCGCCTTCGACCGACTGGCCGAGGGCCCGATCGACGCCTACACCTCTTTCGACAACGAAGAGGTCGGCCACGTCCAGGGCAAGGCGCTGCTCACCGCACTCGGCGCCAAGGCCAAGGACGGGCAGATCGTCATGATGAACGGTGCCGTCACCGACCCGAACGCCGCCCTCTTCAAGAAGGGCGCGCACGCCGAGCTCGACGGCAAGGTGAACGTCGGCAAGGAGTACGACACCAAGGAGTGGAAGCCGGAGAACGCCAACGCCAACATGGAGGCCGCGATCTCGGCCCTCGGCAAGGACAAGATCATCGGCGTCTACTCCGCCAACGACGGCATGGCGGGCGGCATCATCACCGCCCTGAAGGCCGGCGGCTTCGCCAAGCTCCCGCCGGTCACCGGCCAGGACGCCGAGCTCGCCGGTGTGCAGCGCATCGTCGCGGGTGAGCAGTTCATGAGCGTCTACAAGCCGTACGCGCCGGAGGCCGCCGCCGCCGCCGAGATGGCCGTGGCGCTCGCCAAGGGCGAGAAGCTCGACTCCATCGCCAAGGAGAAGGTCTCCAGCCCGACCACCAAGGACGTCCCGTCGGTGCTCGTCCCGGTCGTCTCGCTGACCAAGGACAACATCAACGCCACGGTCGTCAAGGACGGCGTCTACACCGTCGCCGAGATCTGCACCCCGAAGTACAAGGCCGCCTGCGACGCGCTCGGTCTGAAGTAAGCCCACAGAGCCTCACGGGACTTACGCACCCATGAAGCCTGTTCGGTGCCCCGCCCCCTTTTCAGCCCCCGCTACCGGGGCGGGGCGCCGGACAGAAACGCTTCTTCCAACTGTTCGCTTCTGCTCAACCTCCGCGCCCGTTCCCCCGGCGCGGCATCCCCGCCGGTCAGGCGGCGAAGGAGATGGTTCACGTGTCCGCTACGCCCGTGCTGGCGTTGCGCGGGGTCTCCAAGCGATTCGGTGCCGTTCAGGCGCTCACCGATGTAGAGCTTGAGGTCCATGCCGGTGAAGTGGTCGCCCTGGTGGGCGACAACGGAGCCGGAAAGTCCACGCTGGTCAAGACGATCGCCGGCGTACATCCCATCGATGAAGGCGTCATCGAGTGGGACGGCAGCAAGGTCCAGATCAACCGGCCGCACGACGCCCAGAATCTGGGCATCGCGACCGTCTACCAGGACCTCGCGCTGTGCGACAACATCGACGTCGTCGGCAACCTCTACCTGGGCCGGGAGATCCGCAAGCGCGGCGTCCTCAACGAGGTCGAGATGGAGCGCCGCGCCCGGGAACTGCTCGACACCCTGTCGATCCGCATCCCCAGCGTGCGTATCCCGATCGCCTCGCTCTCCGGCGGTCAGCGCCAGACCGTGGCCATCGCCCGCTCCATGCTCGGCGAGCCCAAGCTCGTCATCCTCGACGAGCCGACGGCAGCGCTCGGCGTCGAGCAGACCGCCCAGGTCCTCGACCTCGTCGAGCGGCTGCGCGAGCGCGGTCACGCGGTCATCCTCATCAGCCACAACATGGCCGATGTGAAGGCCGTCGCCGACAAGGTCGCCGTGCTCCGCCTCGGCAGGAACAACGGCGTCTTCGAGGTCAGGACCACCTCGCAGGAAGAGATCATTTCCGCCATCACCGGTGCCACGGACAACGCCGTGACCCGTCGTGCGGCGCGCACCACGGAGGTTCAGAAGTGAACATCGACAAGACCTCCACCCCCACCGACGTCAGTGTGAACCCGGAGGCCGAGAAGCACGGGGCCGTCACCGCGGTCGACCCCCGGCTGCTGGTGCGTGAGCAGGGCTTCGCCGGTTACATCACGGAGTTCAAGCGCAAGCTGCACTCCGGCGACCTGGGCTCGATCCCGGTGGTGATCGGCCTGATCATCATCGCCATCGTCTTCCAGAGCCTGAACTCGAACTTCCTCTCGGCACAGAACCTCAGCAACATCGCCGTCGCGATGGTCGCCACCGGCATGATGGCCGTCGGCATCATCTTCGTGCTGCTGCTGGGCGAGATCGACCTGTCGGTCGGCTCGGTCAGCGGTGTCTCCGGCGCGATCGTCGCGGTACTGACCGTCACCCACGGCATGAACGAGTGGCTCGCGGTCATCATCGCGCTCGCGAGCGGCGCGGCCATCGGCGCACTCCACGGCTTCTTCTTCGCCCGGATCGGCGCACCCGCGTTCGCCGTCACGCTGGCCGGCCTGCTCTTCTGGCTGGGCTTCATGCTCCAGCTCCTCGGCGACCAGGGCACGATCAACCTGGACAGCGACGGTGTGGTCGGCAAGCTGACCACGTACTACTTCTCCGACGTGGCGGCCGCCTACGGCCTCGCCGCGGTCGCGGTGGCCGGGTTCTTCTTCTCGGCCTTCTTCGACGCCCGCCGCCGTGAGGCCGCCGGCGTTCCGTCGCGGCCGCTCGTCGACATCGCCGTGCGTACGGGTCTGCTCGCGGTGGTGGCCTTCGCCGCCGCCGTCATGTTCAACGAGTACAAGGGCCTGCCGCTGGCGCTGGTCCTGTTCCTGGTGGTGCTGGTCGTGACGGACTTCGTGCTCCGGCGCACCACGTACGGCCGCAAGATCTTCGCGCTCGGCGGCAGCGTCGAGGCCTCCCGCCGAGCCGGTATCAACGTCACGGCGGTCCGGATCTCGGTCTTCTCGATCGCGGGCACCTTCGCCGCCGTCGGCGGACTGTTCTGGGCGTCCAAGATCGCGGCGGCCAACCAGAGCGCCGGCGCCGGTGACCTGCTGATGAACGTCATCGCGGCGGCCGTCATCGGCGGCACCAGCCTCTTCGGCGGTCGCGGCCGGACATGGAACGCGCTGCTCGGTGTCATGGTGATCGTCTCGATCCAGTACGGGCTGGCGCTGGAAGGCATCGCCACTCCGATTCAGTACATGATCACCGGTGGCGTTCTGCTGGCTACCGTGGTGATCGACTCCGTCACCCGGAAGACCCAGAAGACAGCGGGCCGCGCCTGACCGCGGCCTTACAGGAGTGCCCGGCACCGCTTGCGGTGCCGGGCGCCTCTGTGTTCGCACTCCTCGCCTGCCACCACCCTGCCGCGGAGCCACCGTGCCCCACCTCACCCATTTGCGTGATGTAGATCGCACAGCCCGATGACGTCCGCGGCAGGCGGAACATTAGACTCGACAAACCGGCACGCTAGACCGCTCAACTGCAAGGAGGCACGGGTGGCCCTGCTGACCCGCATCACGGGACCGCGCGACCTGGACCGGCTCAGTCCGGAGCAGCTCGACCAGCTGGCCGCCGAGATCAGGACCTTCCTCGTGGAAGCGGTCTCCAAGACCGGTGGCCACCTCGGTCCCAACCTCGGCGTGGTGGAGCTGACGATCGCCCTGCATCGTGTCTTCGACTCGCCGAAGGACAAGGTCCTCTTCGACACGGGCCACCAGAGCTACGTACACAAGCTTCTGACCGGGCGCCAGGACTTCTCCCGGCTCAAGATGAAGGGCGGCCTTTCGGGGTACCCGGCGCGTGCCGAGTCCGAGCACGACATCATCGAGAACTCCCACGCCTCGACCGTCCTCGGCTGGGCCGACGGTCTCGCCAAGGCCAACGAGGTGTTGAAGAAGGACGACCACGTCGTCGCCGTCATCGGTGACGGGGCGCTCACCGGCGGCATGGCCTGGGAGGCGCTGAACAACATCGCGGCCGCCAAGGACCGCCCCCTGGTGATCGTCGTCAACGACAACGAGCGCTCGTACGCGCCCACGATCGGCGGCCTCGCCAACCACCTCGCCACGCTGCGTACGACCGACGGCTACGAGCGCTTCCTGGCCCGCGGCAAGGACATCCTGGAGCGCACCCCGGTCGTCGGGAAGCCCCTCTACGAGACCCTGCACGGCGCCAAGAAGGGCCTGAAGGACTTCATCGCCCCTCAGGGCATGTTCGAAGACCTCGGCCTGAAGTACGTCGGCCCCATCGACGGCCACGACATCGAGGCCCTGGAGTCCGCGCTCGCCCGCGCCAAGCGCTTCGGCGGCCCGGTCATCGTCCACTGCCTCACCGAGAAGGGCCGCGGCTACCAGCCCGCCCTCCAGGACGAGGCCGACCGCTTCCACGCCGTAGGCAAGATCCACCCGGACACCGGCCTGCCGATCTCCACTTCGGGCCTCGACTGGACCTCCGTCTTCGGCGAGGAGATGGTCGAGCTCGGCAAGGAGCGCAAGGACCTCGTCGCGATCACCGCGGCGATGCTGCAGCCCGTCGGCCTCGACAAGTTCGCCAAGGCATTTCCCGACCGGGTCTACGACGTCGGTATCGCCGAGCAGCACGGCGCGGTGTCCGCGGCCGGCCTCGCGACCGGCGGACTGCACCCCGTGTTCGCCGTGTACGCCACCTTCCTCAACCGTGCCTTCGACCAGGTGCTGATGGACGTGGCCCTGCACAAGTGCGGAGTGACCTTCGTGCTCGACCGCGCCGGTGTCACCGGCACGGACGGTGCCTCGCACAACGGCATGTGGGACATGTCGATCCTCCAGGTCGTCCCCGGTCTGCGGATCGCGGCCCCGCGCGATGCCGACCAGGTCCGCGCCCAGCTGCGCGAGGCCGTCGAGGTGGACGACGCGCCCACCGTGGTGCGCTTCTCCAAGGGAGCGGTCGGCCCCGCCGTGAAGGCCGTCGGCAGGGTCGGCGGCATGGACGTACTGCGCACCGCGGGCACCGACCGGCCGGACGTCCTGCTGGTCTCCGTCGGCGCGCTCGCCCCGATGTGCCTGGAGATCGCCGGACTGCTCGACGCCCAGGGCATCTCCACCACCGTGGTCGACCCGCGCTGGGTCAAGCCCGTCGACGAGGCGCTGGCGCCGCTCGCCGAGCAGCACCGCGTGGTCGTCACCGTCGAGGACAACATCCGTGCCGGAGGCGTCGGTTCGGCCGTCTCCCAGGCGCTGCGCGACGCCGGTGTCGACGTACCGCTGCGCGACTTCGGTATCCCGCCGCGCTTCCTCGACCACGCCTCCCGCAAGGAGGTCCTGGCGGAGATCGGTCTGACCGCACCGGACATCGCCCGTCAGGTGACCGGTCTCGTGGCCAAACTGGACGGCCGTTTCGAGAGCGAGTCGGTGGAGCCGGCCCGCGACTGAGCGGGAGTCAACTCGCCCGGTTTCCTTTTCTCCGATGGGCCGGTCGGTCACCCTGTATGGGTGGTCCGCCCGGCCCATTCGCGTGAAATCCACCCGTACGGAGCCCTGTCGGGCCCCGATGTCCGAATCATGGCGTTCACGACGAGTGCGCGGAGGTACGCCGGTGAGTACGCAGCAGGACACGGGCCCACGCGGGAACGGGCTGTTCAGGACCAAGACGGTCGAGCAGTCGATCCGCGACACCGAAGAGCCGGAGCATGCCCTCAAGAAATCTCTCTCGGCATGGGATCTGACCGTCTTCGGCGTCGGTGTCATCATCGGCACCGGCATCTTCGTCCTGACCGGGAAGGTGGCCAAGGAGAACGCGGGACCCGCGACCGCCCTCGCCTTCGTCGCCGCCGGCATCGTCTGTGCGCTCGCGGCTCTGTGCTACGCCGAGTTCGCCTCGACCGTCCCGGTGGCCGGGTCGGCGTACACCTTTGCATACGCCTCCATCGGTGAGCTGCCCGCCTGGATCATCGGCTGGGACCTCGTCCTCGAATTCGCGCTGGGCACCGCCGTCGTCGCGGTCGGCTGGTCCGGCTATGTGCGTTCCCTGATGGACAACGTGGACTGGCATCTCGCGAATGCACTCGAAGGGCCCGACGTGCCGGGCGGCACCTTCGACATCCTGGCCTTCCTGCTGGTCCTGGTGCTGACCGCAATCCTGGTGGTGGGCATGAAGCTGTCCGCCAACATCACCGCGGTCGTCGTGGCCATCAAGGTGACGGTGGTCATGATCGTGATCATCGCCGGGCTGTTCTTCATCGTGGGCGACAACTACTCGCCGTTCATCCCTGACGCGGTGACCCCGGAGGGCGGGCTGGGCTGGGAGGACGCCCCCATGGTCCAGCTGATTTTCGGCTACGAAGCCACCAACTTCGGCGTCATGGGCATCTTCACCGCCGCCTCCGTTGTCTTCTTCGCCTTCATCGGCTTCGACGTGGTGGCCACCGCCGCCGAGGAGACCAAGCTCCCGCAGCGCGACATGCCGCGCGGCATCCTGGGCTCGCTCCTGATCTGCACCGTGCTCTACGTCGCCGTCGCGCTCGTCGTGACCGGTATGGAGCATTACACCAAGCTGTCCGTCAGCGCCCCCCTCGCGGATGCCTTCAAGGCCGTCGGGCACCCCTGGTACGCCGGTGTGATCAGCTTTGGCGCCGCCGTCGGTCTCACCACCGTGTGTCTGATCCTGCTGCTCGGGCAGACGCGCGTGTTCTTCGCGATGAGCCGCGACGGCCTGCTGCCGCGCTTCTTCTCCGTCACGCACCCGCGCTTCAGGACCCCGTACCGCCCGACCATCCTGCTCGGCTGCATCATCGCCGTCATCGCCGGTTTCACCAGCATCAACGAGCTCGCGACCCTGGTGAACATCGGCACGCTCTTCGCGTTCGTGGTGGTGGCCGTCGGCGTGATGGTCCTGCGCCGCAGCCGCCCCGATCTGCACCGCTCGTTCCGCACGCCGTGGGTGCCGGTCATCCCGATCCTGTCGATCGCCGCATCCCTCTGGCTGATGCTGAACCTGCCGGGCGAGACGTGGCTCCGCTTCGCCGTCTGGATGCTCATCGGCTTCGTCGTGTACTTCCTCTACGGGCGCAGAAACAGCCGGCTCGGCAAGGTGGGCAAGGACGCCGTGTTCTAGGTCGCCAGATCCTCCGGAGCCGGGGCTATGTACGGCCGCCGGGCGGCTGAACGGCCCGTGGCCCCAGGCACTGTGCCCCATGCGCCTCCACGCGCCGTCTCAACTCCCGGTCCGCGGTGACGACCACACACGTCCGGCCCGTCTCACGGGCGGACGCCAGCGCCACGATCAGGTCGTCACCGCTGCCGGGTGCCGACTCGACTCGTACGTCCGGCGCGCTCTCCACCCCGCGGGCCGCGCCCTCCACGACAAGGACCAGCTCGACGGGACCGGGATGCCCCGGAAGCCCGGCGGGTGCGAAGGCCGCCAGCCGGTCGCGCAGCCGCTCGGCCGCCCCGCGCCTGTCACGCCACCAGCCGTCCGGGACCGAGCCGACCACATTCGCCGCGTCGACGATCACCAGAGCACGCATGCGCACAGCCTCGCACGGCACGGTCCGTCGCGGTGAACGCCGAACGGGCCGTACGGGAAACCCCGTACGGCCCGTTCGTGCCACAGCGGCCGGTGCTACGCCGGGACGCTCGCGACGCCCTGCGCCAGGAACGGCTTGCCGTTCACGCGCTGGGAGACACCCTCACGGTCCAGGTACGGCGTGATGCCGCCCAGGTGGAAGGGCCAGCCGGCGCCCGTGATCAGGCAGAGGTCGATGTCCTGGGCCTCGGCCACGACACCCTCCTCCAGCATCAGACCGATCTCCTGCGCCACCGCGTCGAGCACACGGTCGCGGGTCTGCTCCTCGGTCAGGGCGACATCGCCCTGCTTGAGGAGGGCGGCGACCTCCGGGTCCAGCTCCGGCTTGCCGGAGTCGTAGAGGTAGAAGCCGCGCTTGCCCGCCTTGACGACCGCGGCCAGGTTCTCGGAGACCGTGAAGCGGTCCGGGAAGGCCCGGTTGAGGGTCTCGGAGACATGCAGACCGATGGCCGGGCCCACGAGCTCCAGGAGGACCAGCGGCGACATCGGCAGACCCAGCGGCTCGACGGCCTTCTCGGCCACCTCGACCGGGGTGCCCTCGTCGATGACGTTCTGGATCTCGCCCATGAAGCGGGTCAGGATGCGGTTGACCACGAAGGCCGGGGCGTCCTTGACCAGGACGGCGGTCTTCTTCAGCTTCTTGGCCACGCCGAAGGCGGTGGCGAGAGCGGCGTCGTCCGTCTTCTCCCCGCGGACGATCTCCAGCAGCGGGAGGATCGCGACGGGGTTGAAGAAGTGGAAGCCGACCACGCGCTCCGGGTGCTGGAGCTTGGACGCCATCTCGGTGACCGACAGCGAGGAGGTGTTGGTGGCGAGGATCGCGTGCGCCGGGGCGACCGCCTCGACCTCCGCGAACACCTGCTGCTTGACGCCGATCTCCTCGAACACGGCCTCGATGATGAAGTCGGCGTCGGAAAAGCCCTCGGCCTTGTCCAGCACACCGGTGACCAGGCCCTTGAGGCGGTTGGCCTTGTCCTGGTTGATACGGCCCTTGCCGAGCAGCTTCTCGATCTCGGCGTGGACGTAGCCCACACCCTTGTCGACGCGCTCCTGGTCGATGTCGGTCAGCACGACCGGCACCTCCAGGCGGCGCAGGAAGAGCAGCGCCAGCTGGGAGGCCATCAGACCGGCGCCGACCACGCCGACCTTGGTGACCGGGCGGGCCAGGTTCTTGTCCGGGGCGCCCGCCGGGCGCTTGCCGCGCTTCTGGACCAGGTTGAAGGCGTAGATGCCGCTGCGCAGTTCGCCGCCCATGATGAGGTCCGCGAGGGCGGTGTCCTCGGCGTCGAAGCCGGCCTGCAGGTCGCCGCTCTTGGCGGCGGCGATGATGTCCAGCGCGCGGTAGGCGGCCGGGGCCGCGCCGTGCACCTTGGAGTCGGCGACGAAGCGGCCGCGCTCGACGGCCTGGTCCCAGGCCTCGCCGCGGTCGACCTCGGGACGCTCGACGGTGAGGTCGCCCTTGAGGACGGATGCCGTCCAGATCAGCGACTGCTCCAGGAAGTCCGCGCCCTCGAAGATCGCGTCGGCGATGCCGAGCTCGAAGACCTGCTTGCCTCGCAGCTGCTTGTTCTGGTTGAGCGAGTTCTCGATGATCACCGAGACGGCCTTGTCTGCGCCGATCAGGTTCGGCAGGATCGCGCAGCCGCCCCAGCCCGGGACGAGACCGAGGAAGACCTCGGGCAGCGAGAAGGCCGGGATCGCCTGGGAGACGGTGCGGTACGAGCAGTGCAGACCGACCTCGACGCCGCCGCCCATCGCCGCGCCGTTGTAGTACGCGAACGTCGGGACCGCGAGGCCGGACAGACGCTTGAAGACGTCGTGGCCGCCCTTGCCGATGGCGAGCGCGTCCTCGTGCCGCTTCAGCAGCTCGACGCCCTTGAGGTCGGCGCCGACCGCGAAGATGAACGGCTTGCCGGTGATGCCGACGCCGACGATGTCGCCGTTCGCGGCCTCGGCCTCGACCTGGTCGATGGCGGCGTTCAGGTTCGCCAGCGACTGGGGGCCGAAGGTGGTCGGCTTGGTGTGGTCCAGGCCGTTGTCCAGCGTGATGAGCGCGAAGGTGCCCGCGCCGGCCGGGAGGTCGAGGTGGCGCACATGCGCCTGGGTGACGACCTCGTCCGGGAACAGCTCGGCCGCGCCCTTCAGGAGTTCAGCGGTGCTCATGCCTGGCCCTCGCTTCGCTCGGTCCTGCATTCGCACGTGCTGCACCTTTCCATTGTTCGCTCGCTGCGCTCGCTCACGCGTTGCCTCCGTCAAAGTGCGGGTTCTCCCAGATGACCGTCGCGCCCATGCCGAAGCCGACGCACATGGTGGTCAGGCCGTAGCGGACGTGCGGCTGCTCCTCGAACTGCCGCGCCAGCTGCGTCATCAGACGCACGCCGGAGGAGGCCAGCGGGTGGCCGTAGGCGATGGCGCCGCCGTACTGGTTGACGCGCGCGTCGTCGTCAGCGATGCCGTAGTGCTCCAGGAAGGCCAGCACCTGGACGGCGAAGGCCTCGTTGATCTCGAACAGGCCGATGTCCTCGATCGACAGACCCGCCTTGTCGAGGGCCTTCTCGGTCGACGGGATCGGGCCGTAGCCCATGACCTCGGGCTCGACACCGGCGTACGCGTAGGAAACGAGCCGCATCTTCACCGGCAGGCCCAGCTCACGGGCGACGTCCTCGGAGGCGAGGAGCGAGGCGGTGGCGCCGTCGTTCAGACCGGCGGCGTTGCCCGCCGTGACGCGGCCGTGCGCACGGAACGGCGTCTTCAGGCCCGCGAGCGACTCCAGGGTGGTGCCCGGACGCATCGGCTCGTCGGCGGTGGCCAGGCCCCAACCGGTCTCGCCCGCCTCGGCGTTGGTACGACGCACGGAGACCGGGACCAGGTCCTGCTGGATCTTGCCGTTGGCGTACGCCTTCGCGGCCTTCTCCTGCGAGCGCACGGCGTACTCGTCGGCGCGCTGCTTGGTGATGGTCGGGTAGCGGTCGTGCAGGTTCTCGGCGGTCATGCCCATGAAGAGGGCGGACTCGTCGACGAGCTTCTCGCTCACGAACCGCGGGTTCGGGTCGACGCCCTCGCCCATGGGGTGACGGCCCATGTGCTCGACGCCACCGGCGATCACGACGTCGTACGCGCCGAAGGCGATCGAACCGGCGGTCGTCGTCACGGCGGTCATCGCGCCCGCGCACATGCGGTCGATGGAGTAGCCGGGAACGGACTGCGGCAGACCCGCGAGGATGCCGGCGGTGCGGCCGAGGGTGAGGCCCTGGTCGCCGATCTGCGTGGTCGCGGCGATGGCGACCTCGTCGATCTTCTTGGGGTCCAGGTCCGGGTTGCGGCGCAGCAGCTCCCGGATCGCCTTCACAACGAGATCGTCGGCACGGGTCTCGTGGTAGATGCCCTTCGGGCCCGCCTTGCCGAACGGGGTGCGGACGCCGTCGACGAAGACGACGTCCCTGACGGTACGAGGCACGATGGCTCTCCTCCAGGGTGCGGGATGGCACTGCTGCGGGCACGCGGCTAAGCGCGCGCTTCCTTCCCTCATGCTACTTGCGGGTAACCATCGTGCACAGTCCCAGAGGCGGGAGCGGTGAACGTCACACGGGGGCTTTGGCCCTCACCCGTGCCTCACAGGCCGACGGGGCTGGTTTTCTGCCCGCCCGGCTTTTGAGGACATACGGCCGAAGACCGCATACGGGGGTCGCAGGCGTCAGGGCGAGGCCGTCAGTGCCCGGGTCAGGAGGGGGGCCACCTGCTCGATCTGCCAGCGGCGCGCGCCGTACGAGGCCAGGACCTCGGCCACGGCGACCTCGCCGGTCTCCGTCGGCGGCTCCCAGCACACCCGCCGCACCGTGTCCGGCGTGATCAGGTTCTCCTGCGGCATGGCCAGCTCCTCCGCCAGTGCGGACACGGCCGCGCGGGCCGCGGAGAGCCGGGCCGCCGCCGCCGGGTCCTTGTCCGCCCAGGAACGCGGCGGCGGCGGACCGTTCAGCGGCTGGCCGGGCTGCGGCAGATCGGCGTCGGGCAGCACCTTCGCGCGGTCGACGGCCGCCTGCCAATGTTCCAGCTGGCGCCGCCCCATCCGGTGGCCGAACCCCGGCAGTGCGGTGAGCGCCTGCACATTCGCGGGCACGGCGAGCGAGGCCTCGACGATCGCGGCATCGCTGAGCACCTTGCCCGGCGACACGTCGCGCCGCTGCGCCGCCGCGTCGCGGGCGTTCCACAGCTCCCGTACGACGGCCATCTGGCGACGGCGGCGCACCTTGTGCATGCCGGACGTACGGCGCCAGGGATCCTTGCGCGGGGGAGCGGGCGGGGCCGAGGCGATCGCGTCGAACTCCTGGTGCGCCCACTCCAGCTTGCCCTGCCGGTCCAGCTCCTTCTCCAGCGCGTCGCGCAGATCGACGAGCAGCTCCACGTCGAGCGCGGCGTAGCGCAGCCACGGCTCGGGGAGCGGCCGGGTCGACCAGTCGACCGCCGAGTGGCCTTTTTCCAGGGCGTAGCCGAGGACGGACTCGACCATCGCGCCGAGCCCCACCCGTGGAAAGCCCGCGAGTCGCCCGGCCAGCTCGGTGTCGAAGAGCCGGGTGGGAATCATGCCTATTTCGCGCAGGCAGGGAAGGTCCTGGGTGGCCGCGTGCAGAATCCACTCCGTGCCGGCGAGCACCTCTCCGAGTCCGGAGAGGTCGGGGCAGCCGACGGGATCGATCAGCGCACTGCCCGCGCCCTCGCGGCGCAGCTGTACGAGATAGGCGCGCTGGCCGTAGCGGTAGCCGGAGGCGCGCTCGGCGTCGACGGCGACGGGGCCGCTGCCGGCGGCGAACGCGGCGATCACCCCGGCGAGCGCGGCGTCGTCGGCGACCACCGGAGGAATGCCTTCACGGGGCTCCAGCAAGGGAATCGGCGCCGGTTCGACGTCGTCCAGGGGAGCGCCCCCGGTGGTACGCAGTGCGGTCTCTGCTGCGGTCTCTTGGGCGTCGGTCACGTGTCAAGGGTATCCGTGAACGGAAGGCGCCCGTCGACGGAACGTTCCGTCGACGGGCGCGAAAGAAATGTAAAGCGGTCAGTGGATGATGCCGGTGCGCAGCGCGACGGCCACCATTCCGGCACGGTCTCCCGTGCCGAGCTTGCGTGCGATACGGGCGAGGTGGCTCTTGACGGTCAGCGCGGACAGGCCCATCGAGACGCCGATGGCCTTGTTGGACTGGCCCTCCGCGACCAGGCGGAGCACCTCGACCTCACGGCCGGAGAGCTCGCGGTAGCCGCCCGGGTGGCTCGGGGCACCCGGGGGGCGGCGGTGCATCCGGCCGGCCGCGGCGCCGATGGGGGCGGCGCCGGGTCGGGTCGGGTGCCCGATGTTCGTACGCGTACCGGTGACGACATATCCCTTGACGCCGCCCGCGAGTGCGTTGCGTACGGCGCCGATGTCGTCGGCTGCGGAGAGGGCGAGGCCGTTGGGCCAGCCTGCGGCTCGGGTCTCGGACAGGAGGGTCAGCCCGGAACCGTCGGGCAGGTGGACGTCGGCAACGCAGATGTCGCGCGGGTTGCCGACGCGGGGACGGGCCTCCGCGATGGACGACGCCTCGATGACGTCACGCACTCCGAGGGCCCACAGGTGGCGGGTGACGGTGGAACGGACGCGCGGGTCGGCCACGACGACCATGGCCGTCGGCTTGTTCGGGCGGTAGGCGACCAGGCTTGCGGGCTGCTCGAGAAGAACGGACACCAGGCCTCCTGGGGGGGAAGGTGCGGGACGGAGCCGGCTCGGGGGGAGGAAGCCGGGGCGAACCGTGCAGTTAGGGTCACAGACCTCTTCGGCAGCGAACCCTTCCGGCTTTAGAGAATGATCACGATTTGGTGAGTAACAATTGGGGCAATTCGGACGAGTGATCGATCATCCTACGAACGAACTGTCGTGCGCGGGCGCAGAAGGACGTGCGCGGGCGCGGTGCGCCAAGAGGCGGGTCCGCATGCGAGTTCGGCTTCGGGTTCCGCTCCGCCTCGGGGGTGCCCGGATCCGGGGTTGCTCCTCACGTCCGCGGCCCAGTGTCCGGGGCGCGGCCCAAGGCCGTTGTCAGCGCTGCTGCGGGCCCCGCCGCTGCGGAAGCGAGACGATGCCCGTCGCCGTGTCCGCCTGACCCGCCTGTGAGGGCGGCAGCCCGGCGATCTGGCAGAGCAGATCGCACCAGGCCGCGAGGTGTGCCGCCGAGTCCGGCACCCCGCCCGTGCCCTCCCGTGGAGTCCACGACGCCCGGATCTCGATCTGCGTCGCCGGACGCCGCTCGGAGAGTCCACCGAAATAGTGAGAACCCGCGCGGGTGACGGTGCCGCTCGGCTCCCCGTACGAGAGACCGCGGGCATCCAGCGCACCCGTGAGCCACGACCAGCACACCTCGGGAAGCAGCGGGTCGGCCGCCATCTCCGGCTCCAACTCGGCGCGCACCAGCGTCACCAGCCGGAACGTGCCCTGCCAGGCCTCATGACCGGCCGGATCGTGCAGCAGCACGAGGCGCCCGTCGGCGAGATCCTCCTCACCCTCGACGACCGCCGCCTCAAGTGCGTACGCGTGCGGGGCGAGCCGCTGGGGCGGGCGCGTCGGGTCCAGCTCGATCTCCGGCCGCAGCCGCGCCGCGCGCAGCCCCTCGACCGCCTGCCGGAACGCATGCGGGACGGCATTCCCCGCCGCACTGTCCGTGTCGTCAGTGCCGTTGGAATGATCGGAAAAATGTCCCTGAGCCGCAGCCATGCGGGGAAGAGTAGGCGGAACGGGAGCTTCGCGCAGGGAGGGACACCCTGCCCGGGGCGGCCACTTCCGCACCACGTGCGAAGATTCTGGGCGTGAGTGCCAACGACCGCCCCTCGGGCCAGCCGACCACGACGTACGACTCCGCGTTCCTGAAGGCATGCAGGCGAGAGCCGGTGCCGCACACGCCGGTCTGGTTCATGCGTCAGGCGGGGCGCTCACTGCCCGAATATCTGAAGGTCCGCGAGGGCATCCCGATGCTCGAATCGTGCATGATGCCCGAGCTCGTCACCGAGATCACCCTGCAGCCGGTGCGCCGTCACAAGGTCGACGCCGCGATCTACTTCAGCGACATCGTCGTGCCCCTCAAGGCCATCGGCGTGGACCTCGACATCAAGCCGGGCGTCGGCCCGGTCGTCGCCGAGCCGATCCGCTCCCGCGGCGACCTGGACCGCCTGCGTGACCTGACGCCCGAGGACGTCTCGTACGTCACCGAGGCCATCGGGATGCTCACCGGCGAGCTCGGATCCACCCCGCTCATCGGTTTCGCCGGAGCGCCGTTCACCCTCGCGAGCTATCTCGTCGAGGGCGGCCCTTCGCGCAACCACGAGCACACCAAGGCGCTGATGTACGGCGACCCGCAGCTGTGGGCCGATCTGCTCGACCGCCTCGCCGAGATCACCGCCGCCTTCCTCAAGGTGCAGATCGAGGCGGGCGCGAGCGCCGTGCAGCTCTTCGACTCATGGGTGGGCGCACTCGCCCCCGCGGACTACCGGCGCTCGGTGATGCCCGCATCGGCCAAGGTCTTCGACGCGGTCGCCCCTTACGGAGTGCCGCGTATCCACTTCGGCGTCGGCACCGGCGAACTCCTCGGCCTGATGGGCGAGGCGGGCGCGGACGTCGTCGGCGTCGACTGGCGCGTCCCCCTGGAGGAGGCGGCTCGCCGCGTCGGTCCGGGCAAGGCCCTGCAGGGCAACCTCGACCCGGCCGTCCTGTTCTCCACCCAGGAGGCCGTCGAGACCAAAACCCGCGAGGTGCTGGACGCGGCGGCGGGCCTGGAGGGCCATGTCTTCAACCTGGGCCACGGCGTCCTGCCGTCGACGGACCCGGACGCGCTGACGCGTCTGGTGGAGTACGTCCACACGCGCACCGCGCGCTAGATCCGGGGGGAACGGCTCCACGTGACACAGGACTCCCCGACGCTGGCCCTGCCCCGTATGGACCGCGGCCGGCGCCGGAGCACATAACCGTGATCAGGCCTCGGCTCTAGCGCACCCCCTCTAAAGCACCTCCCGGCGGACCGCCGTCACCGCCTTGCGGGCCGCCACCAGGACCGGGTCCCAGACCGGGGAGAAGGGCGGGGCGTAGCCGAGGTCCAGCACCGTCATCTGTTCCACCGTCATGCCCGCCGTGAGCGCAACCGCCGCGATGTCGACGCGCTTCGCCGCGCCCTCGGTGCCGACGATCTGGACGCCGAGCAGCCTGCCCGTACGGCGTTCCGCGAGCATCTTCACCGTCATCGGCGCGGCGCCGGGGTAGTAACCGGCGCTGTTCGTCGACTCGATCGTGGCCGTGACGTACTGAAGGCCCACGGCGCGCGCGTCCTTCTCGCGCAGTCCGGTGCGGGCGATCTCCAGGTCGCAGACCTTGCTGACGGCCGTGCCCACGACGCCCGGGAAGACGGCGTAGCCGCCGCCCACGTTCGAGCCGATGATCTGGCCGTGCTTGTTGGCGTGCGTGCCCAGCGCGATATGGCGTTCGCGGCCCGAGACCAGATCGAGGACCTCCACGCAGTCGCCGCCCGCCCAGATGTTGTCGTGGCCGCGGACCCGCATCGCCAGGTCGGTGAGCAGCCCGCCGTACTCCCCGAGCGGCAGGCCCGCAGCCCGGGCCAGGGTGGTCTCGGGCTCGACGCCGATGCCGAGGACCACGACGTCCGCCGGGTACTCCCCGTCCTCGGTGGCCACGGCGCGGACCCGGCCGCTGTCGCCGGTGAGGATCTTGGTGACCTCGGCTCCGGCCACGGTCGTGATCCCCATGCGGTCCATCGACCGGTGGACCAGGCGGCCCATGTCCGGGTCGAGTGTCGACATCGGCTGCTCGCCGCGGTGGAGGACCGTCACCTCGAAGCCGTGCTTCAGCAGCGCTTCCGCCATCTCGACGCCGATGTAACCGGCGCCCACGACAACCGCGCGGCGGTCCTCGACGCTGTCCAGGGTGGTCAGCAGGTCCTGGCCGTCGTCGAGGGTCTGCACGCCGTGCACTCCGGGCGCGTCGATGCCGGGCAGCGCGGGGCGGACGGGGCGCGCTCCGGTCGCGATGACCAGCTTGTCGTAGCCGGTCCACGTCTCGGTGCCGGTCCCCAGGTCACGGGAGCGCACCCGCCTGCCCGGGACGTCGATCTCCGTCACTTCCGTACGCATCCGCAGGTCGATCGCGCGCTCGCGGTGCTCGGCCGGCGTACGGGCGATCAGGCTGTCGCGCGCGGCCACATCACCGCCGACCCAGTACGGAATGCCGCACGCCGAGTACGAGCTGAAGTGGCCGCGCTCGAACGCGACGATCTCCAGCTCGTCCGGGCCCCTGAGCCTGCGTGCCTGCGATGCGGCGGACATGCCTGCCGCATCGCCCCCGATGACCACCAGCCGCTCCATTGCCATGGGAACACGCTACGGCGGTACGGCGGTTCAGTCCTGGTCGGGGCCGGAGCCGGGGCCGGGACAGGGCGTGTGCGCGGGCGCAGTCGCCGTTGCCTCGGCGGCCGGACGCCTGGGCAGCCGCGGGCGCAGCACCCAGCGCCACAACGCGTACAGCGCCGCGAGGACCGCCGCGAACGGGGCCACCGCGCCGAACGCCACCGCGATCCACCGGCCCGTCGCCACCAGGGCGTCCCAGCCACCGCCGAGCGCGTCCAGGAAGCCGGGGTCGTCGTCCTGCCTGTGCTCCTCCTTCTCGGGCTCGGAGAGCGAGAGGGTGATGGTCGCCAGCGCCGTACGGTCTTTGAGCGCGGCCTGCTGGGCGAGCAGTGACTCCAACTCCGCCTGACGGCTGCTCAGTTGACCCTCCAGTGTGACCACGTCGCTGAGCTTGGCCGCCCGGTCCATCAGCGCCCGTACGCGGTTCACGCTCGCCCGCTGGGTCGCTATCCGGCTCTCCACGTCCACGACTTGGTCGGTGACATCCTTTGCATCGGCCTTGCGGGACAGGAGCTTTCCGGCACCGGCCAGTTCGGCGAGTACCTCGTCGTACTTCTCCTGCGGAACACGCAGGACGACGCGCGAGGTCACATGGGTGTCGTCGATCCGCTCGGTGGACTCGTTGGCGACATGGCCGCCGGCGTTCTCGGCCGCGCTGCGGGCGGCTGCGAGTGCCTTGGGGGCGTCCTTGACCTCCACCTCGAGCACGGTCGTGCGGATGATGTGGGTCACAGGGCGCGGCAGGGGCAGCGGCTGGCCCGCCCGCCCGGCGCCGGAGTCCTTGCCGGCGGCGTACCCCGAGCCCGCCGCCCCCTCCGCCGCGGGCTTCGGGGCCGCCTTGTCGTCCGCCATGGACTGGTCGTCCGCTCCACCGCTGCACCCCGCGAGGGCGAGTGAAGCGGTCAGAAACAGTGCTGCGACCGTACGACGTGCACGCATGCCGGCCCCCCGGGGACAGATGGTGAGTGATGCCGGTTCGACGTACGGGGCACCTGTGCGGGTTGCCCTCTTTCGATCCCGATGCGGTCACGGTCAGGACTCGCTACGGCGTTTGAGAGAGTTGGCGTATGCAGCGCTCTATCCACCGCGTGGACACAGCTACGGGTCATGTCGTTGTCATCGGAGGCGGCATCGCCGGCCTCGCGGCCGCCCACCGGCTGCTCGACTCCGGTGTCCGCGTCACGCTCCTCGAAGCCACCCGCGATCTCGGCGGCAAGCTCCTGGCGGGCGAGAT
This sequence comes from Streptomyces sp. SLBN-118, assembly GCF_006715635.1. Classification (NCBI taxonomy): domain Bacteria; kingdom Bacillati; phylum Actinomycetota; class Actinomycetes; order Kitasatosporales; family Streptomycetaceae; genus Streptomyces; species Streptomyces sp. SLBN-118. Next base: position 1,819,711 of record NZ_VFNP01000001.1, on the reverse strand, counting down.
CGCGGGCGCCCCCGTCGATCTCGGCGCCGAGTCGATGCTCGCCCGGCGTCCCGAAGCCGTCGAACTGGCCCGTGCCGTCGGACTCGGCGACCGGCTCCAGCCGCCCGCGACGGCCACCGCCTCGGTGTGGACGCGCGACGCGCTGCGGCCGATGCCCAAGGGCCATGTGATGGGCGTGCCGGGCGACCCTGCGGCCCTCGCCGGGTTGCTCTCGCCCGAGGGCGTCGCCCGTATCGCGCGGGAGCGCGACCTTCCGCCCGCCGAACTCGGGGACGACGTCGCGGTCGGCGCGTTTGTGGCCGAGCGGCTCGGCCCGGAGGTCGTCGACCGGCTGGTCGAGCCCCTGCTCGGCGGGGTCTACGCGGGCGACGCCTACCGCATCTCCATGCGCGCCGCCGTCCCCCAGCTCTTCGAGGCCGCGAAGACCCATGACTCGCTGCTCGACGGCGTACGGGACATCCAGGCGAAGGCCGCCGGGCAGCAGGCCGCGGGGCCCGTTTTCATGGGCATAGAAGGCGGCATCGGCAGGCTGCCGGGCGCCGTGGCCGACGCCGTGCGAGCTCAGGGCGGCGAGATCCTCACCGACACGCCCGTCCTCGGCATGACCCGCAGCGCCGGCGGCTGGGAGATCCGCACGGATCAGCGCGTGATCGCGGCCGACGCGGTCGTGCTCGCGACGCCCGCCTGGTCCGCCTCCGCGCTGCTCGCCTCCGAATGCCCAGCAGCGGCGGCCGAACTCGGCCAGGTCGAGTACGCCTCGATGGCCCTGGTCACCATGGCCTTCCGGCGCACCGACCTGGCCGGCATGCCGGACGCGAGCGGCTTCCTTGTGCCGCCCGTCGACGGCCACACGATCAAGGCGTCCACCTTCTCGACCCGTAAGTGGGGCTGGGTGGACCAGGCGTCCCCCGACCTCTTCGTCCTGCGCACCTCGATCGGGCGCTACGGAGAGGAGGAGCATCTGCACCGCGAGGACGCCGAGCTCGTCGGGGTGTCCCTCCGCGATCTTCGCGAGGCGGTCGGACTGGCCGCCCGGCCCGTGGCCACCGAGGTGACCCGGTGGATCGGCGGCCTCCCCCAGTACCCCGTGGGGCATCTGACGCGTGTCGCCCGCATCCGCGAGGAGATCGCCAAACTGCCCGGCCTCAGGGTCTGCGGCGCGGCCTACGACGGTGTCGGCATCCCCGCCTGCATCGCCAGTGCCCGGCGCGCGGCCGACGAGATCATCGCCACGCCCACCCTGGCGCGAGGCACGGACCACGACGCGGGAGAATAGCCCCATGAGTGCGCCCGAAAAGATCCAGAACGCAGGCAAGAAGGCCAAGGACCTCAATGAGGTCATCCGGTACACGCTGTGGTCCGTCTTCAAGCTGCGCGATGTACTTCCCGAGGACCGGTCCGGCTACGCCGACGAGGTCCAGGAGCTGTTCGACCAGCTCGCCGCCAAGGACGTCACCGTCCGCGGCACGTACGACCTGTCCGGGCTGCGCGCCGATGCCGACGTCATGATCTGGTGGCACTCCGAGACCGCGGACGAGCTGCAGGAGGCGTACAACCTCTTCCGCCGTACGAGGCTCGGCCGCGCTCTGGACCCGGTCTGGTCGAACATGGCACTGCACCGGCCCGCCGAGTTCAACAAGTCGCACATTCCGGCCTTCCTGGCCGACGAGACGCCCCGCAACTACGTCTCGGTCTACCCCTTCGTGCGCTCCTACGACTGGTACCTGCTGCCCGACGAGGACCGCCGCCGGATGCTCGCCGACCACGGCAAGATGGCCCGCGGCTACCCGGACGTGCGCGCGAACACGGTCGCGTCGTTCTCGCTCGGCGACTACGAGTGGATCCTGGCCTTCGAGGCGGACGAACTGCACCGGATCGTCGACCTGATGCGTCATCTGCGGGCCTCCGAGGCGCGGATGCACGTCCGCGAAGAGGTGCCGTTCTACACGGGGCGGCGGAAGTCGCTCGCGGAGCTGGTGTCGGGCCTCGCCTGACAACCACCGACCGCGGGTGACCCCGGCCGCGGGTGACCCGGAAGATCAGAGGGCGTGCGGCACCTTCGGTGTGTCCGCGCGCTGCTCCAGCGACACCGGGTCCGGCTCCGGGTGCGGCGCGCACGAAGCGCGCCGCACCGGCGTCTCACCCCTGAGCAGATAGTCCTCCAGGTAGGCGTTGACGCACGTATTGCTCCCGCCACCGAGGCCGTGGTTACCGGCGTCCCGCTCCGTGATCAGCACGGCACCCTTCAGCCGCCGCGCCAGCTCGACCGCCCCCTCGTACGGTGTCGCCGCGTCCCGCTCGGCTGCCAGGATCAGCGTCGGCGGCAGCGCGCCCGTCTTCGTGCGCACATCCAGCGGCTGCTGCCTGGGCGCCGGCCAGAACGCGCACGGCAGATTCATGAAGGCGTTGTCCCAGGTCTCGAACGGCGCAACCTGCGCGAGGACGGTGTTGTCGCGGTCCCAGACCTTCCACTCGGTCGGCCAGGGCGCGTCGTTGCACTCGACTGCGGTGTAGACGGCGTTGGCGTTCTCCGCGTCCCGCGCCTCCTCCGGCCGAGGAGCGGCCTGGCTGATCAGCGGTTTCTCATTGCCCTTCAGATACTCGGAGAGCGCCGTGGCGCGCGGGATCCAGTACTCGTCGGTGTACGTGGCTCCCAGGAACGCCGCGTGCAGCTGACCGGGGCCCACGACGCCGCCCGCCGCCTCCAGGGCGAGGCGGGCGCTTGCCTTCTCGTAGCTTGTCGCCACCCCGTCGGGCGTGGCGCCGAGATGGAAGGTGCGGTCGTGCTTGGCAACCCAGGCGCGGAAGTCCGCCCAGCGGCTCTCGAAGGCGAGCGACTGTTCGAGGTTGCTGCGGTACCAGATCTGCCCGGGATGCGGATTGACCGCCGAGTCGAAGACCATCCGGCGCACGTGCGAGGGGAAGAGGGTCGCGTACAGCGCGCCGAAGTAGGTGCCGTACGAAGCGCCCATGAAGGTCAGCCGCCGCTGCCCGAGCGCCGCCCGCAGCACATCGAGGTCGCGGGCGTTGTTGAGCGAGGTGTAGTGGCGCAGCGCCTCACCCGCCGTACGGGCACAGCCCTGCGCGTACGCCTGCGCCCGGGCGATCCGCTCCATCTTGTACGACGGCGAGGGATGCACCGGGGCCAGGGTCGGCGCCTTGCCGAAGTCGGCCGGGTCCTGGCAGGACAGCGGGGCCGAGCGGCCCACCCCGCGCGGAGAGTAGCCCACGATGTCGTACGCCTCGGCGATCCGCTTCCACTCGGGCAGCTGGGCGACCAGCGGGAAGGACATGCTGGAGGCACCGGGCCCACCGGGGTTGTAGACGAACGCTCCCTGGTGTCCGTCCGCCGGTCCGCTCGCCTTCACACGGCTCACCGTCAGGGAGATCTGACGGCCCGACGGCTCGGCGTAGTCGAGCGGCACCTTCACCGTGCCGCACTGGACGGGGGCGGGGAGCATCTCGGCCTTGGGGCAGGGGCCGAAGGAGATGCCCGCGGCCTCGGCGCGCCCGGCCGCGACGGCCGTGCCGTACGACTCCGCGTCCTTGGTGCTCGTGCCGCCGGCGGGGGCGACTGTCAGTGCGGTGATGACCAAGGAACTGAGGCCTGTCGCTGCCCCGTACATCGCCAGTGCTCTCATCGCGTTCCCTTCGCGCGGACGTCGGCCGTGCGGAAAAGGAACCCCAGAGCGATTCGACTGTAAAGGACCGATGTGCGGTGTCGGGTTCAATGACTCCGATGCGCCGTTCGGCCACCGCTGAACGCAGCCCGCAGCTTTGGATCGTCGAGCGCGCGGACGCCGCCCACGGCGAGAGCGGCGAGCGTGTCCTCGGTGGACAGCGCGCCGAGCAGGCGCTGGCCGCTGGGCGATGCCCAGCGGGTGTACGGATGCACCTCGATGCGCGCGATGGCCAGACAGCCCAGGCTGAGCAGCAGGGGCAGTGCGAACCAGCCGAGCACCTGCGTGGTCGCGCCCTGCCCCTCAGGGAGCGTCAGCACGGCCGCGGCCGCCATCGCGACCGTGAGCACGCTCGCGCCCCACACCCCGCGCACGGCCGCCGCGAGGCCCGACCTGGCTCCGTCCGGGACGGCGAGCCCGGCGCTGACGAGCCGGTCGGCGAGGGCCCGTACGGCGTCGGCCGCAGAAGCGGCCGCCCGGACCGGGGCTATGCGTGCCTGGCCCGCGGGCCCTATCGCGCCGATGACCGAACGCTCCAGGTCGTCCTCTCCCTCCGGGTCGACGACCGTGGCCCAGCCGGTGTGCGCGAGCATCAGCATGCGGCGGCGGTGCATCGAGACCAGGGTGAGCTCGGCGACCCGGTGCGGGCCGCCCGACAGGAACGCCGCCTCGTACAGGCTCAACTGCCGCTTCTCTGCCCCGCCTTCGGGGGACGGCGGGCGGGCGGCTTCCACCGCGGCGATGCAGAGCCGCGCGCAGCTGACGGCTGACGTGGCCCAGGCCACCAGCACGAACAGGACCCAGAGCATGGCTGCTTTCTACGCGAGATGTCCGCGTCGGCGCCATGGGTTGTTCACTATGCGGATCCCGGCGTTATCCGTTCGTGATGTCGGAGCGCGGGCGGGAGGCCGCAGGCGGCAGCGAGAAGGAGGGGGTCGGGGTGGGTGTGAGGGCCTGGGCCGGTGGCGGTGCGGCCCCCGGGACGGGCGGCGGCGGCCCGGTCGGGCTCGCGGTCCCGGTGCCCGCCGCCTGGCTCGCGATCGCGTCGAAGTCGACGAGGCCGGTCGCTTCCAGGATCTTGATGTGGTCGAGGACGGTGGTGTTGGCGTCGTCGGCGAGTGCGCGCACCAGGGTGTTGCGGGTGCTGTTGCGGATGTCCGCGACGAGCGAGAAGACCTTGCCGTGTGCCCGGCGCAGGATATTGGCGAACTTCGTCTCGTACTCCCGGCCGCGCGCCCGCGTGAACTCCTTGAGCCAGCCCTGCTGCTGGGCGGTCGGCTGGTTCGGCAGTTCCAGGTTCAGCCGGGCCGCGACCTCGCGGACGCGAGCGTCGAGATACGTGTGGCCCTGAACGAGATGCTCGCCCGCCGTCCTGACCGCGATGCTGGGGGCGCGGCCCACGGCCTGCCGGCCCGCGGGCAGCTCCCACAGGCCGGCGAGTCTGACCCGGACGACGAAGTCACGGTCGGCGGCGGACAGCGGGCCCCAGGGGGTGGCGACGGAACCGGCCCGGAGGTTGGCCTCGGCGGTTCCTGAACGGTCGTCGTACGACCAGAGGGGGAAGAGCATCGCGGCGACGGTCGCCGTCAGGGCGACGACGATCAGGCCGGTGCCGGTGAGGAAACGCATAGTGCCTCCTGCGTGCGGTCCGCACGCTAGTCGGCTGCGTGGTGATCCTGTGGGTGCTTGGCGGAAGTGCGAGGTGGGGCACCGGCGAGCGGGGGTCAGGTGCTGCTGCCGCAGCTGGAACCGCTGGACGATCCACAGCTGGAACCGGACGAACTGCCGCAGCTGGAGCCACCGGACGATCCACAGCTGGAACCGGACGATCCGCCGCAGCTCGAACCGCTGCTGCAGGCTGAGCCGGAGTCGCCCGAGGATCCCCCGCTGCCTGCCCCGCAGCCGGAGCTCCCACAGCCCGACCCCGGGCTCGACCCGGCACACCACACGGCCACGAAGTCCGTGGACGACGGCGAATGGCTGCCGGTCCGGGCCGCCGGGTTCCGGGCCGCGGCGACCAGCTGCGCCTGGAGCGCGGGGTCCGGCACCGCGCGCAAACCGTGCAGCGCGACGAGATGGGCCGCCGAGAACGCCTGCGCGTACTGGATTCCGTACGACCGCAGGGCATGCTGTCCGGCAGTGGTGATCCTGCGCCGGGCACGTCCCGCCACGACCAACCCGATCACGCAGCCGGCGATCAGGGCCGGGAAAGCCATGACGACGAACGGCACGCCGGGGTTCTCGTCCCTCACGAAGCTGATGATGGTGAGGACGAAGGCGACCGGCAGGGCGAGCAGGCTCAGAACGCCCTGGGAGATGCCCCACACCCTCAGTCCGCGGTTCTGCCCCGGCGTGGTCATCAGACCGCGGGCGGCAAGACCGTCACCGATCTCCTGCACGGCGGGGTGTCGCATCACCGCGAGGCGCAGTGTGTGCAGCGCCCCGGTCGGCGCGGCGGCCAGCTGCTCGAACACCGCGCGCTCGACGGGGTCGTGGGCGAGCGGGTGGCGTACGGAGACGATGCCCGGGCCGCCGATCTCCACCCGACCGTCCGCGTGCAGCGCGGCGATCGCCGCGTCGACGACCCTGGCCGGGCCGCCGCTGAGGAAGGCGGCTTCATAGACGTCCTGGACGGGTCCGGCGGTGGCGTGGCCCGGCCGGGCGGAGGACGACCGGACGATCAGCGCGGCGGAGGACGCGCCGACGGCGAGATAGACGAGAACGGCGAGCAGGACCATCGGGGTTCACCTCCGGGAGAGGGCGGCACGGGCGGCGCGTACGAACCGGGTGGCCCGCCGCGGCGGATGCGGGGCGGCGCGCTCCTCCCACCAGCCGGTCAGCAGACGGCGGGCGGACTCGTCCTCGGGGCGCCCCGCGATGAGCAGCGCCTCGGCGAAGTCGAGGGCGTCCCGCCGGTAACCGGCCTGCATGGGCCGGGACTTGGCGTACGCGAGGAACGCGTCGCGGTAGCCGCGGCCGAGGATTTCGGGCAGCTCGGGAGCGACCTTGGCGACGACATCGGCGCGCTTGGCGGCGAGAGCACGGCTCTGGACACGCAGGCGCCGGGAGTCGAAGCCTTCGGGTGTGGGGGTGCCTGCGACGAGGGCGGACAGGAGGGCAGCCTGACCGAGCGCGAGACGCTCGCGCGCACCGGGGTTCTCCTCCGCCCCGGTCTCTTCCCGCTCCTGGGGGCGGGTCTCCGGCCCTCCGTGCGCGCGAGCTCCGCCCGGCGCCTCGGGCGTCCCGGCCGCAGGTGCGGTGGTGCCGCCCCGCGCCGCGGCGCGGACTTCGCCGCGCGCGTCCGGCGTCCGGCCCGCGGGTGCCGCCCCCACCGTCGTGCGGATCGATGTGAGTTCCGCCGCCAGTTCCTCCGCGGGGGGAAAGTCGTCGTCCCTCTCCAGCAGCACTCCCGGCGGCGTCACCCGGTCCCGCAGCGCCGACAGGATGTCCAGGACCGGCTGGGTGACCGGGTGGGCGTGGGTGTCGTGCCAGACGCCGTCGCGTTCGATGCCGCCCGCGACGTGGACGTACGCGATCGCCTCCACCGGGAGTTCGTCCAGCGCCTTCACCGGGTGCTCGCCGCGGTTGATGTGGTTCGTGTGGAGGTTGGCCACGTCTATCAGCAGGCCGACGCCGGTCCGCTCCACCAGTTCCGCCAGGAACTGGCCCTCCGTGAGTTCCTCGTCGGGCCAGGAGATCAGGGCCGCGATGTTCTCCAGCGCCAGCGGCACCGGGAGCGAGTCCTGCGCGATCCGGACGTTCTCGCAGAGCACCTTCAGCGCGTCCCAGGTGCGTGGCACCGGCAGCAGGTGGCCCGCCTCCAGCTGCGGGGACGCGGTGAGCACGCCTCCGGCCCGTACGAACGCGATGTGTTCGGTGACCAGCGGCGCCCCCAGCGCCGTCGCGCGCTCCGCCAAGTCCGCGAGCCGCTGCTGCGACGGGCGGTCCGCGCCGCCGAGGCCCAGGGAGACGCCGTGCGGGATGATCCGGGTTCCGCGCGAGCGCAGCCGGGTCAGGGCGGCGGGCAGATGGCCCGGGCAGATGTTCTCCGCGACGACCTCGACCCAGTCGACGCCTGGCAGTTCCTCCACCGCGTCCGCGATCTCCGGGCGCCAGCCGATACCTGTACCGAGTTCCATGGGTCCCCTCCTCTGCGCCGTTTGACGGTGCGTGCAGGGCCTATGGCCCCGCCGGACGGCGGTGAATCCAGAGGAGGGGACGTTCAGAGGTTGATTTGAGGTTCCGCCCTCGGCTGCCGGATGCGGGGAACCCCGGGCCGGCTACGGACGGTTCGTGTTGATCGCCGTCGGTGCCCCCGGCCCTGTCGACGGCCGCGACGTGTACGACTGGTCCCCGGTCGGCGAAGCCGGAGCGGGCTGCGGCGGCAGGTTGCCGTCCGGCGGCGGCGGGCCGGTCGGGCTGGCGGTCGCCCCGCCGGCTGCCTCGTTCGCGATGCCGTCGAAGTCGACGAAGCCGGTCGCCTCCAGCATCGTGATGTGGTCGAGCACCGTCTGGTTCGCGTCCGTCGCCAGCTGGCGTATCAGCGTGTTCCGGGTCGTGTGCCGGACCTGGGCGATCAGCGCGAAGACCTTGCCGTGCGCGTTGCGCAGCAGATTGGCGAACTTGCGCTCGTAGTCCTGGCCGCTCGCCGCGGACATCTCCCGCAGCCATGCCTGCTGCTGCTCGCTCGGCTGGTTCGGCAGCTCGACGCCGAGCTTCGCCGCAACGTCGCGCGCCCGCTTGTCGAGGTCGGTGTGGCCGACGACGAGGTGGTCACCCGCGTCTTTGATCGCCTTGGAGGGGGCGCGTTCGATCGCCTGCTGGCCCGCGGGCAGCTCCCAGAGTCCGGCCAGCCGGACCTTGACGAGGAAGTCGCGGTCCGTGGCCGTCAGGGGCCCCCACTGGGTCCCCACAGTGGAGGCATTGAGGTTGTCCTGACCGGTGCCGGAACGGTCCGCGTAGGACCACACGGGGAACGCGAGCGCTCCTACCGTGGCGACCAGAGCCGCGATGATGAGTGCTGTCCCGTTGATGCGCCGCAACAATGTGCCTCCAGAGCCGATGCCTTACACGGCAACCAACCGCCCGTTGAACCGCGGTTCAAAATAATCGGCGGTACTGAGAGGTACGTAACGGGGGTCCCGAGTGTTCAGCCGCGCAGCAACGGATGATCCGCGACCACCTTGCAGGACCCCGGCGCGATCTCGGTAATGCCCGGGCCGGCGCACTCATGCCCCGGTTTCGACGCATTTGAAGAAAGCTACGACACGTCATCAGCGGTTCGCTCACGCTCTCAGCGACCAACAGATCGCCGAACTCCGGCGCCTGACGCCGGAGACGAAACCGAAGAACGCCACCCACTGGTCGACCCGATATCGCGGCAGCCAGGCAAGGCAGCACTCCTGTACGAGACCGACGTACCGTGGCTTGGTCCGGGAACGGGCCCAAGGGCGCTCTGAGACGCCCGGGTGGCATGCTGGGCGCATGCGCAGAGCCATCATTCCGGCCGTGATATTCGACCTCGACGGCACTCTCGTGGACAGCGAGCCCAATTACTACGAGTCGGCGCGCCGCCTGTTCGCCGACCACGGCGTCGAGGGGTACAGCTGGGCACGCCACTGCGAGTTCATTGGCATCGGAACCAGGGAGACCCTTCAGATTCTGCGTGAGCAGTACAGCGTCGAGGCGACTGTGGACGAACTCTTGTCCGTCCAGAACGGCTATTACCTGGAGCTCGCCAGCCATTCGACGGCAGTCTTCCCCCAGATGCGGAGGTTGGTCGGCCTGCTGCACGCGGCCGGGCATCCGATGGCCGTCGCCTCGGGGTCTTCCCCCGCTGCCATCGACGCAGTGCGCGGCGGAACCGGGCTGTCCGAGCTGATACCTCTCACCGTTTCCGCCGAGGAAGTTGTCCACGGTAAGCCTGCCCCCGACATCTTCCTGGAGGCCGCGAGACGGCTGGGTGTCGATCCGGCCGACTGCGTGGTGATCGAGGATGCCGCACCCGGCGCCGAGGCGGCGAACCGGGCGGGGATCCGATGCATCGCCGTTCCCACGGCTGCCGTACCCAGTGGCACGTTCCCCACCGCGGGCTTGGTCATCCGCGGTGGCCAGGCAGCGTTCAGCGCCGAGACGGCCTATGACTGGATCACCAGCAACTCGACCACCGGCTGACGCGCCGCCGGGGCAAGGCTCGCCCCTGGCGGGTCGAGATCACTGCCAGGATTCTCCCCCGAAGGGCTTGACATAGAACCGATGCGCGGATTTAGATTGGTCTAAATTCATTTAGATCGGTCTAAATGAGTGAGCCGAGGTGACCGGCTCCGGGCGGCACCTCACATGTCAACGGGGCGACCGAGTCTGGCAGGCTCCGGCGCCCCGGCCGTTGAGGGCGGCCCAGGGCGCTGCCTGCAGGTCGCGCGCCAACACCGCCGCAGTCCCCACGGTGCGGGCCGCAGTCGGCCCGCATTGTCCGCCGCGCCGCCCTCGTTGCCCGAGGGTGGCGGCGAAGGCGCGGAGAAGGAAACGGAACTCCCATGAGTAGTGCCGAGCACATCCCGGAGCCGCAGCGGCCTGCGGAGCCGTACGGGATACTGACCGGTCAGGACCACACGCTGCGGGTCTGGCGTTTGGACGGCGATAGCCGGGATCTTTCTACGTTGCGGCATCAGGTCAGGGCCGTCGCCCAGGAGTGGGCCGCCGATCCAGATGCGGTCATGGAGATCGAACTGGTGGTCTCCGAGCTCGCCGGCAATGCAGTGCGCCACGCAGGGGGCGCCTACACCGTCACGATCGCCCGGCAGGCAGCCGACGGGAGCCTGGTGCTGGAGGTGGCTGATGGTTCGGTCCAGATGCCCAGGACATACGACGCCGGTGGCGACAGCCTGGTGTCCGACTCGGGCCGCGGACTGCAGATTGTGTCGGCCTGCGCGAGCGCATGGGGGTGCCGGGTCGTCGGTAGCGGGAAAGCCGTATGGGCCCACTTTTCAGCGCCGGCGCGCCCCGCCGAAGGCTCCACCCCTCTTCATGAGGGTGACCGCGGCGCCGGGCTGCGGCACGATGAGACGGCTTGGTCGGCGACCCCCGTTCCCGGCTGGATCGGCACCCCTCAGGCTCGCCGGCCCCGGTCGTTGCGGCGGCGCACTGTCGCCGTCCTGCTGGCGCTGTACCGTGTCGCGACTCCGAGAGTAGGCCGCCCGGTCGGGTCGGGCTCTCAGATTGTCGCGTCGGATCCCTTGACGTTCGACACGCGAGCCATTTAGATCGGTCCAATGCAAATTTAGAACGTTCTAATGGAGGCCCTGTCATGGTCGCTGACCACTTCACCTACGTCGTCGTGGGCGCTGGTGCTGCAGGGTGTGTGGTGGCGAACCGGCTCAGTGCGAATCCGGACCACCGGGTGCTCTTGCTTGAGGCCGGTCCGCCGGACAGGTCGCCGCTGATCCACATGCCGGTCGGGTTCACCAAGCTCACGAGCCCCAAGGTCAACTGGAGATTCGAGACTGTTCCGCAACGTCAACTCGGCGGTCGTCGGATGTACTTCCCTCAGGGACGCACTCTGGGCGGCAGCACATCGATCAACGCCATGATCTATATCCGCGGCCACCGGCTGGACTACGACGAGTGGCGGGACGTCGGCAACAAGGGATGGGGCTACGAGGATGTTCTGCCGTACTTCATGAAGTCCGAGCAGAACGAGCGGCTGGCGGACGCCTACCACGGCACGACAGGCCCGATGAGCGTGGTCGAGCAACTCATGCATAACCCGCTGACCAAAGCTTTTGTGCGAGCCGGCCAAGAGATCGGTCTGCCCTACAGTCACGACTTCAACGGTGCGGAGCAGGACGGCGTCGGCTACTACGACGTCACCCAGCGCAACGCCCGTCGGGAGAGCGCTGCCACCGCCTATCTGCGCCCGGTGCGGCAGCGCCCCAACCTGACCGTCGTGACCGAGGCGACCGCCACCGGGGTAGTCGTCGGGGGCGGCAGAGCGGTCGGCGTACGGTACCTGCATGGTAGGCAGGAGAAGATCGCCTATGCCGAAGGCGAGGTGATCCTCAGCGGAGGTGCGATCAACTCCCCCAAACTGCTGCTGCTTTCGGGGATCGGTCCGGGTAACGAGCTGCGCGAACTCGGTGTTCCTGTGGTCCATGACCTGCCGGGTGTCGGGAAGAACCTTCAGGACCACATGGATGTGTACGTCACCGCGGAAACGGCTCCGGTGAGCTACAACCAGGAGGACCGCTGGGACCGGGCGCTTCGCCACGGCCTGCAGTACGCGTTGTTCCGCACCGGCCCGGTGACGGCCTGTGTGGCGGAGGCGGGGGCATTCATCCGCAGCGGTGACGAGGTGCGCTCGCCCGACATCCAGATTCACTGCCTGCCGGCGTATGTCATCGACCATGGCCGCCAACGCGTGAAGGGACACGGCGTCACTATCAACACCTGCAATCTGCGCCCGAGAAGCATCGGAGAGGTGACGCTGCGTTCAGCCGATCCGCTCGACGCACCGGCGGTGGACCCGAACTTCCTTGACGACCCGTATGACTGGAAGATTTCGATGACGGCCTTTGAAAAGGGCCGCGAGCTGCTCGCCACGTCCGCATTCGCGCCGCTGATCAAGCGGGAGCACATGCCCGGTGCGGAGGCGCGGACGGCCAAGGAGATCCGCGACTACATCAGGCAGTGGGCGAAGACCGACTACCACCCGGTCGGTACGTGCAAGATGGGGCACGACGATCTTGCGGTGGTCGACACGGATCTGCGTGTGCGCGGTCTGGCCGGGCTCCGCGTGGTGGACGCATCCATCATGCCGAAGCTGATCAGCGGCAACACCCAGGCGCCGTCGATCATGATCGGCGAGAAGGGTGCCGCCCAGATTCTGGGTGAGGCATGACCAACGCGGCGGGGCGGAACGAGGGAGTGGGCAAGGGTATGGGTAAAGAAAGGGTCACGCTGGCCGACGTCGCCGTCGACGCGGAGGTCTCGCGCGCCACGGTGTCGCTGGTCCTGCGCGAGAGCCCGCTGGTGGCTGCGTCGACCCGGGCTCGTGTGCGTGCGTCGATGGAGAAGCTCGGATATGTCTACCACCGTGGCGCGGCCAGCCTGCGCAGCCGCCGGTCGCACACCGTTGGGCTCGTCGTCACAGAAGTGTCCAACCCGTTCTTCGCCGAACTCACCGTCGGTGTGGAGGCCGCACTCGCCGACGCGGGGATCGTGGTCCTGCTGGGTCACAACTATGAGTCGACGGCCAAACAGGCCGACCTGCTCAGGGTGATCCCCGAATACGGCGCGGACGGCCTGCTCATCACCCCGGCCCAGAACACGACGGCCGAACAGCTGGCGCCGCTGGTCGCCGCCCGCGTGCCGCATTTGCTCCTCGTCCGGTACGTCCCGGGGCATCCGGCGTCCTACGTGGGAATCGACAATGTGCTGGGCGCCCGAGCGGCGACCGAGCACCTGCTGTGGCACGGCGCCCGCAAGGTCGCCTTCCTCGGTGGTCCGGAGAGTTCCTCGGCACGGCGTGACCGTCGCCAGGGTGTGGAGGAGGCGTTGGCCGCGCACCGCCGCAGGCTTGTCGCCTCCAGATCGGTCCCCACCCCGGCCACCCGCCAGGGCGGTTATGACGCCGCTCTGGCGTTGCTGGGGCGAAAGGACCGGCCCGACGCCATTGTCTGTTACAGCGACATCGTCGCCTTCGGTGTCCTGCTCGCCTGCGACGAACTCGGCATCCGGGTCGGCGAGGACGTCCTGGTCACAGGATTCGACGACATCGCGGAGTCCGCCCTGCAGCACCCGGCCCTGACGACGATCGCGATGCGGCCGCGTGAGCTCGGCGAGCGGGCCGCGCGGCTGCTCATCCAGCAGATAGAAGAGCCGGACGCGCCCTTGGTGAACGACGTGAGTGTCCCGGAACTGATAGTGCGGCGCTCCTGCGGCTGCCGCCCTGACAGAACGAAGGAGAAGGCCGTATGAGCAGGCCGTTGCGATGGGTGCTGGTCGGGGCGAGCGATATCGCCGCCACGCGCATGATCCCCGCTATGCGGGCGCTCGGGCAGGAGCCCGTCGCCGTACTGAGCAGCAGCGTGGACCGCGGCAAAACCTTCGCCGAGAAACACGATGTGCCGGCGGTGGTGGCGACCCTCGATGACGCGCTGTCCGTGCCGGCGGACGCCGTCTACGTCAGCACCACCAACGAGCTGCACCGGGACCAGGCGGTCGCAGCCGCAGCCGCGGGGCGGCACGTGCTGTGCGAGAAGCCGCTGGCGATGACGCTGGAGGATGCAGCGGACGTGGTACGCGCTGCCCGCACGGCGGATGTCGTCCTCGGCACCAACCACCACCTGCGCGGTTCGCCGGTTATTAGAACGATCCAACGCCTGGTCGCCGCGGGAGCCGTGGGCCGGCCACTGGCCGTGCGCATCCACCATGCCGTGGAGCTGCCGCAGCGGCTGCGAGGCTGGCGATTGGATCGTCCCGACGCCGGCGGCGGGGTGGTGCTGGACATCACCGTGCATGACGCGGACGTGCTGCGGTTCGTGCTCGGACGGGAGGTACGCGATGCCACGGCTACGGCCGTGAACCAGGGACTTGCTGCCCCGGGCCTGTACGACGCGGCAATGGCCGTGCTGCGCATGGACGACGACGTGCTCGCCTATGCCCATGACGCGTTCACGGTCCCCCACGCGGGCACAGCCCTGGAGGTCCACGGCACCGAAGCCTCACTCGTCGCCACGGAAGCGATGACGCAGGAACCCGACGGCGACGTCGTCCTGCGCCGTCGCGGAACCGTCTCGCCGGTGCAGGCGGGGCCGCGTGAGGACCTGTATGTCACCGGGCTGCGTGCCTTCGCAGACGCGACTGAGGGCCGGGGCCGGCCGTTGGCGACCGGCGTCGACGGCTTCGCGTCACTCGCCATCGCCCTCGCCGTCCGCGACGCCCTGCACACCGGCACCCGGATCCCTGTGACCCCGACCATAGCCGTGGAGAACGCAGCATGACGCGGACCAAAGTGATCAGTGCGGCCGAGGCTGCTGACCTTGTGCCGGAAGGCGCTACGGTGAGCATTAGCTCTTCGAGTGGACTTGGCTGCCCCGACGCCGTACTTCGGGCCATCGGCGTGCGATTCGCCTCGACCGGGGCGCCGAGCGGTCTGACGACCGTGCACCCCATTGCGGCCGGTGACATGTACGGCATCAAGGGCATCGACCATCTCGCGCAGCCTGGTCTGCTGCATCGGATCTTCGCAGGGTCCTATCCCAGTGGTCCCTCGTCGGCTGACCCGCCCTTGGTCCGCAAGCTCATCGAGGCAAGTGAGATCCAGGCGTACAACCTGCCCTCCGGTGTGCTGTTCCAGATGCACCGGTCCGCCGCCACCGGACAGCCGGGCGTCCTGACCACCGTCGGGCTCGACACCTTCATCGACCCGCGACGCGAGGGCGGACGGATGAACGGCGTGACGCCGGAGTTCGTCCGTGTCGAACACTTCGACGGGCGCGAGTGGCTGTACTTTCCGACGGTGCCGGTCGATGTTGCGGTCATCCGCGGTACCACCGCGGATGAGCACGGCAACATCACCATGGAGGACGAGGGGGCGCCGCTGGGCGCCCTGGACCAGGCGCTGGCCGCGCGCAGCAACGGCGGCATCGTGATCGCACAGGTCAAACGGGTCGCCGAGGGCCGCTCGTTGCCCGCCCAACAGGTCAGGGTGCCGGGGATCCTCGTCGACCGCGTCGTCGTGGACCCCGACCAGTTGCAGACTACGCAGATTGCCTACGACCCGGCGCTCGCGGGGACGCTGCGCCGCCCGCTGGCGGAGGTGGAACCCGCGCAGTTCGGGCTCGAAAAGATCATCGCGCGGCGGGCGGCGATGGAACTTTCCCGGGGGGCGGTGGTCAACCTGGGGTTCGGTATTTCCGCACTGGTTCCGCGGGTTCTGCTCGAAGAGGGCTGTCATGAGGAGGTCACCTGGGTCATCGAACAGGGCCCGATCGGCGGCTTTCCGCTCACCGGGTTCGCCTTCGGCTGTGCGCTCAACCCTCAGGCGATCCTGCCTTCCTCCGACCAGTTCACCCTGCTGCAAAGTGGAGGCTTCGACACCGCGATGCTGTCGTTCCTCGAAATCGACACCGAGGGCAATATCAACGTGTCCGCCCTGCCCGGCCGCTCCCATGTCACCGCCGGAGTCGGCGGCTTCGCCGACATCACGGCCAACGCCCGGCACCTGGTCTTCAGCGGCTATTTCACCGCCGGCCGCCGCGAAATTGACGTCGATGCAGGCGAGTTGCGGCTGATCAGCGACGGGAATGTGCCCAAACTCGTCGAGAAAGTCCGACAAGTCACCTTCAGTGGACGGCGCGCCGTGGCCAACGGACAGCGCGTCACGGTTGTCACGGAACGGTGTGTCATGCAGCTCTGCCCCGAGGGCCTGACTGTCACTGAGGTCGCTCCCGGCATCGACCTCGAGCGCGACGTGCTCGACCGCGCCGCCTATCCGCTCCAGGTCAGTTCCCAGCTGACGGTCATGGACCCCCGCCTGTTCCGGCCCGAACCCCTTCGTCTCCAGCTGCCCGACGCGGGAGAACTTCGATGAATGACATCCCAGAGCCCAACGAGGGCATCGTACGACTCGAACGTCGCGGCGACGTCGCGGTCATCACGCTGGCACGACCGGACAAGCTCAACGCGCTGACCCCTGCCATGCTGCGGCAACTGGCGAGCCACACGCAGGCCATCGACAGTGACGACAGCATTCTGGTGGTCCTGGTCACCGCGGAAGGCGATCGGGCCTTCTGTGCCGGAGCCGACCTCAACGCCTTCGCCGACCACGATCCACTGGCCGTTTGGCGGCACTGGGTGCACGTCGGCCACGACGCCCTGCGGCAGCTCGCCTCGCTCCGGCAGCCGAGTATCGCCGTCCTCCACGCCGGAGCGTACGGCGGCGGCCTGGAACTGGCGATGGCATGCGACCTGCGGGTCGCCGCGGGCACTGCCCGTCTCGGGCTTCCGGAAGTCGGCATCGGCACTCTCCCGGGATGGGGCGGCACGGCACGACTGGCTTCCTTGATCGGACCCGCAAGGGCCAAACGGCTGGTGCTCACCGGTGAACTCCTCGACGCGGAGACGGCCCAGCAATGGGGACTGGTCGACGAGGTCGCGCCGCCCGGCGAGACGGCTGCGGCGGCGGAGCGGCTCGCCGCCCTCATTGCCAGCCGCGGTCCGGTGGCCGTGCAGTTGGCCAAGCAGGTCCTCACCCACGCCACACCGTCCAACGCCGAGGCGCTGGAGGCTCTCGCAGGAGCGCTGTCCGCCGTCACCGACGACCGTGCGGAGGGCTTGGCGGCCTTCCATGAACGTCGCACGCCCAGATTCCACGGCCAGTGAATCCCCCTTGGAGCCCCTTGCCATGACCACTGTTGAATCGATCCAACCACGGCGCTACTCGATGCTCATCGACGGCGAACGCATCGACGCGGAGGACGCCCGGCGGTTCACCCGGACCAGTCCGGCCCACGATGTCGTTGTCGGCGCATTCATCGAAGCCACCACCGATGAAGTTGACCGGGCGGTCCAGGCCGCGCGGACAGCATTCGACGACGGACGCTGGAGCGGCCTACCGGGCACGACCCGAGCCCGCCACCTGCGCCGGGTCGCCGCGCTGGTGGAGGAACGAGCCGAAGAACTCGCCCGCGTGGAGGCATTGGAGAGCGGCAAGCCGATCAGCCAGGCCCGCGGCGAGGTCGCGGCCACCGCGGAGCTGTGGTACTACGCTGCGACCCTCGCTCAACATGCCTACGGAGATTCCCACAACGCCCTGGGGAGCGAGTACCTCGGTCTGGCCCTGCGGGAGCCGGCAGGCGTCGTCGGCATCATCACCCCTTGGAACTTCCCACTGCTCATCGTCAGCCAGAAACTCCCCTTCGCTCTCGCCGTCGGCTGCACCGCGGTGGTCAAACCCAGTCAGCTCACTCCCGGCACCACGCTGCTGCTCGGCGAGCTAGTGACCGCGGCGGGCCTCCCGGACGGAGTGGTCAACATCATCACCGGCAAGGGCGGCGTCGGATCGCAGCTCAGCGAGCACCCGCTCGTCGACGTGATGTCCTTTACCGGGTCCACGGAGGTGGGCAAGAAGGTGATGGCCGCCGCGGCACAGACCCTCAAGCGAGTCGAGCTTGAGCTGGGCGGCAAGAACCCCCAGGTCGTCTTCCCTGGCGCCGACCTCGACGCCGCCGTTGACGCCGTGGTCTTCGGAGTCCTGTTCAATCAGGGCGAATGCTGCAACTCCGGCAGCCGGCTGCTCGTCCACCGGGACATCGCCGATGACTTCGTGGCCCGAGTCGTCGAGAAGGCGCGCCGGGTCGTGGTCGGCGATCCCCTCGACGATCGCACCAAGGTCGGTGCGATCGCCAGCCAAGAGCAGCTGGACACCATCGAGCGGCTCGTCGGCGAAGGCGTCACGGCCGGCGCCGAGCTGCTCCTGGGAGGCCACCGCCTGCCCACCTCCGCCGGTCGCTTCTACGCCCCCACAGTCCTCGACGGTGTCACGCCCGATATGTCCGTCGCGGATACCGAGATCTTCGGACCGGTGCTGTCCGTCCTACGGTTCGACTCGCTCGACGAAGCAGTCTCGATCACCAACAGCACTCCCTACGGTCTGTCGGCGGGAGTGTGGACGCGGGACGTAGACACCGCGGTGGAATACGCCCGCCGCACCCGTGCGGGGACGGTGTGGGTGAACTGCTTCATGGACGGCTTCCCCGAACTCAGCTTCGGCGGCTACGGCGAGAGCGGCCTGGGCCGTGAGCTCGGCCGCCACGCGATCGAGGCATTCACCGAGCTCAAGAGCGTGGTGGTGCACACGGGGCCACGACGGAACCCCTGGATCCCTGCGGACGGAGCAAACTGACGATGACCACAAGAACTCCCACCGCCCTGGGCGCGGGCTCCTTCGAGCCACCCGCATCGCTGTGCGCCGCGGCCGAACGGGCCATGGACGCCGCTCAGGCGAAGGTCGACCGACTCGTGACCGCCCATCCCGACTACTTCCCGCTCTATACAGAGCAAGGGAAGTGGCACCACCCCAAGGAGGCATGGACCAACTGGTGCGAGGGGTTTCTCGGCGGCCAGATGTGGATCTTCGCCGAAACCACCGGCGACCCGTTGTGGCGCGGCCGAGCCGAGCACTACTCCCTGCTGGTGGAGGAGCGCAAGCACGACCGGTCCGTCCATGACCTGGGTTTCGTCTTCTGGCCGACCTGGAAGCGGTGGTACGACCTGACCGGTGACAGTTCACGCAACGACGTGGTCGTCACCGCGGGAAAGACGATGGGCCTGCGCTACAACCCGACGGGTCGTTACCTTCGATCCTTTCTCGCCCCTGACAGCCTGTTCATCGACATCATGATGAACGTCGGCATCGTCCTCTACGCCGCACAGCACAGCGGCGATGAGGCCCTGTTGGCACTGGCGCACGAGCACTGCCGGACCACCCGTCGACATCTGGTCCGCGGTGACGGGAGTACTGCGCACGAAGGCATCTTCGATGTTCACACCGGAGAGTTCCTGCGCCAGAGCACACAGCAGGGCTGGCGGGCGGACTCCTCGTGGGCACGCGGCCAGACCTGGGCGTTGTACGGCTTCGGTACCTGCTATGCACTCACCGGCGAGGCACAGTACCTGGACACGTCCATTGCCTGCGCCGACTACTACATCGACTGCACCACCGACCAGCTGGTCCCGCCCAACGACTGGAGCGAGCCGCGCCCCCGGCTGCCGTATGAGAGCTCAGCAGCGGCCATCGCTGCCAGCGGACTGCTGCAACTGGCGGACCTGGTGGATGAGCAACGGGCCGTGCGCTACCGGCACCATGCCTTCTCCACGCTTGAGCGCCTGTGCCACGAGTCTTTCCTGGCGGGGCCGGACGATCCCTGGGAGGGGCTGCTGAAGCACGCCTCCTATCACGAAGCCAAGGGCCTCGGCGTCGACGAAAGCGTCATGTGGGGCGATTACTTCCTCGTCGAAGCCCTGCACAAGGTACTCGGCGGCACCCGCACCGCCGCAGCCATCAGAACCCCATCGGCCTGACCCCCGCTCAAGGTACGGGCGCTGCCCGCTACCAGCGTGAAGGAAGAGAAGGAGCAGCTGCATGAGAAGAACCATCCCGTGGGCGACGGCGCTCGTCATAGCGTCCGCGCTGACCGCAACCGCCTGTGGAGGCCCCCTCGGCAGTGGTGGCACAGAGGGAAACAAGCTTGAGGTCTTCTCCTGGTGGACCTCGGGTTCGGAAGCCACCGCCCTCGATGCCCTCGTCACCCAGTTCAAGAAGGACAATCCCGGCACACAGGTGAAGAACGGAGCCGTCTCCGGCGGCGGCGGTTCCAACGCCCAGCAGGTGCTGCAAACCCGGCTGGCGGGCGGTAACCCGCCCGACACGTGGCAGGCTCATCCCGGCAAGGCGATAAGCGAACTCATCGACAACCGCCTGGCCCTCGATGTGACGGACGTTTACGAGGCGAACAAGTGGAAGTCCGTCATGCCGAAGGCGATGGTCGACGCCATGAGCAAGAACGGCCGAGTCTACGGAGTTCTCACCGGCGTCCACCGCGGGAACGTTCTGTGGTTCAACAAGGCCGTGCTGGCAAAAGCAGGCGTCAAGGTCGGCAAGAGCATGAACTGGCAGGGCTTCAACCAGGCGATCCAGAAGCTGCAGGACAAAGACATAAGGCCGTTGTGCCTCGGCGACAAGGACATCTTCGCCTCCGCCGAGGTTCTGGAGAACCTGCTCGTAGGCCGCCTGGGTGCGGACGGCTGGAACAAGCTGGTCGACGGCAAGACCCCATGGTCCGACCCGAAGGTCCGCGCCGGCGTCAAGGACTACATGCAGTTGCTCGGCAAGGCCAACGATGACCACTCCGCAATGACCTGGGACCAGGCGGTCAAGCTGATGGCCGACGGCGGCTGCGGCTTCAACACGATGGGCGACTGGGCGTACGGGGAACTCCTCAAGTACGGCAAGGCCGACGGCAAGGACTTCGGTTACGTAGCCTTCCCCGGCGCGGACAACACCTTCGTCGCGGTCGGCGACGCCTTCGTCGCCTCGGCCGCCACGAAGAACCCGACTTTGGTGAACAAGTGGCTGGCCTCCGTCGGCAGCAAGGAAAGCCAGCTGGCGTTCAACAAGGCCAAGGGCTCGACCCCGGTGCGCACCGATGTCGATGTCTCGTCGCTCGGCGCATATCAGCAGGCCGCGGCGAAGACCTTCCGTACGGGAACCCTGGTGAACACGCTCGTCCACGGCCAGGCCACCTCGCCGCAGTTCCAGCAGGCGTTCTTCGACGCGATCAACCAGCTCAACACGGACAACGACATCGGCGCCTTCGCCAAGACGCTGGACGCCGCCGCGAAGGAATGACGCTCAGCGTCGCAAGTCTTTCACCGGACATGCCCTCGGCCCGACCAACCGAGGGCCATCCGACCGCCAACCAGCACCCGACCAAAGAGCCCACGATGCCCCAGAAGAGTCCGCCGTCGGCACGACGGCGTGTCACAAGAACAGGCCACCGCCGAAACGCCCCCGGGCGATGGGCCAGGCTGCGCCGCAACTGGCTCGGCCCGGCGCTCGTAGCACCGAGTTTCATCGGTGTCGGCATCTTCGTCTACGGCTTCATCGCCTTCACTGTGTTCATCTCCACCACCGAGCGATGGAATCCCTTCAACCACGACACCACCGTCCGCGACGGTGTTCTGGGCAATTACTCGGACCTTTTCGCCACCCCCCGATTCCAGGCCGACCTTCGCAACACCGTCGTCTTCACCTTGCTCTTTCTCTTCGTGTCCGTCGCTGTGGGTATGGCGCTGGCGCTCCTCGTGCACCACGTGGTCGTCGGCCGGGCCTTCTTCCGCAGTGTCTTCCTCTTCCCCTACGCACTGTCATTCATCGTGACCGGCGTCGTATGGCGATGGATCTTCACGCCGCAGACCGGCGTCAACCTGTTGCTCCGGGCGACCGGCGTATCGAGCGCGTATCAGTCCCTCACCGGCAAGCCTCTCCAGCCCGACTGGATCACCGACCCGGACGTGGTGGGCCAACTCAATGGCGTAATGGAGGCGTTGATCCCCGGCGGCACCTATCTGCACGCCAAGATGGGTATCCCGCTGGCGCTCATTCCCGTCGTGATCGCCGCGGCATGGCAGCTCGGCGGGTTCGCGATGGCGATGTACCTGGCCGGTCTGGCCGCGATTCCCGACGAGGTGCGGGAGGCGGCCATGATGGACGGGGCCGGGCCGTTGCAGACCTACCGCAAGGTCATCCTTCCGATGCTGCGGCCGGTCACTGTGACCACGGTGGTCATCCTGGGACACGTCAGTCTGAAGATCTTCGACTTGGTGTACGCGATGGCAGGCAGCGGAGTCGGTTTCAGTACGGATGTCCCCGGCATCTTCGTGTACGAACAGATGTTCCGCGCGCTGCGCTACAACCTCGGTGGCGCAGCCAGCATCGTCATGCTGCTACTGGTCTGCGCAGTCGTCGTGCCCTACCTCGCCCGTACCTACACCCGAGAGGACCACTGACATGGCCGCCGTCACCGAACTTCCGGTCTCGGCGGCAGCCGAGACACGTGCTCAGCGCACCGGGCGCCGATTCTGGCGCGTGCCGCAGACCCCAGGGCAATGGGCCGTCCTCGCCGCCCTCATCGTCCTCAGCCTGATGTTCCTCGTGCCGGTCTACCTCATGGTGGCGGCCGGCCTGAAGTCACCCGCGCAGGCAGATGTGTCGAGGATGTGGCAGCTGCCGTCTCCACTGAGCCTGGACGGCTATCGGGAGGCGTGGTCACGGCTGTCCGGCAACTTCCTCAACAGTCTGCTCATGGTGGTACCCGCGACAGTCCTCTCTTCGCTGGTCGGTGCGCTCAACGGCTTCGTCCTGTCGAAGGTGCGGTTCCGCCGGGCAAATCTGGTCTTCACTCTCATGCTGCTCGGCATGTTCATCCCTTACCAGGCGATCCTCATCCCCATGGTCACCTTCCTGCAGTGGATCGGCCTGTACGGCACCATCGGAGGGCTGGTGCTCGTTCACGTCATCTACGGCATCCCCATCGCCACACTCATCTTCCGCAACTACTACGCAGCGGTGCCCCAAGCCATCGTCGAAGCCGCGGCGATCGACGGGGCAGGAGTGCTACAGACCTTCTGGAGGGTCATGCTGCCGCTGTCGGCGCCGGGCTTCGTCGTCGCAGGTATCTTCCAATTCACCAACATCTGGAACGACTTCCTCTTCGGCATCGTCGTCGTCCCGGATTCCAGTAACCAGCCCGTCACCGTCGCGCTCAACAACCTCTCCGGCACCCAGTCGGTCAACTGGAACGTTGTCATGGCCGGCGCGGTCATCGCGGCCATTCCCACGGCACTGATCTACCTCGCGCTCGGCAAGTACTTCATCCGCGGACTCACCGCAGGGTCGGTGAAATGAACCCCACCGATCTGTGGTCGTCATCCGCTCAGGTGCAGTCGTCGGCCGCGGACATCGGCCAAGTCGTGCACTGCGACATCCTCGTCATCGGCACCGGTATGGGTGGTGCCACCATCGCCCGCGCTCTGGCAGGTTCCCAGGCCCGCGTACTCCTCGTCGAACAAGGCGACTTCCTTCCCCGGGAGCGGGAGAACTGGTCGCCGGCCGACGTCTTCGAGCGCGGGCGGTACAAGAACGCGGCTCCCTGGACCGACTCGGCAGGCCGTCCCTTCCAACCAGGCGTCTACCACTACGTTGGCGGCAGCACCAAAATGTTCGGTGCGTGCCTGCCCCGCTTCCGTGAAGAGGACTTCACCGCCGTCGAACACTGGGAGGGAAGCTCTCCCGCCTGGCCCTTCTCCTACGCCGACCTCGAACCGCACTACACGGTCGCCGAACAGTGGTACCAGGTGCACGGCTCACCCGGAGAGGATCCCACCGAGCCGCAGCGCTCACAGCCCTACCCCTTCCCAGCCCTCCCACACGAGCCGTATGTCGCTCACCTTCGCGAACGACTGCTCCAGCAGAACCTGCACCCCTACGCCCTGGCCATGGGCGTCGACCGGCGCCCCGGAGGCACCTGCATCCGTTGCCGGACATGCGACGGGTTCCCCTGCATGGTCGGCGCCAAGAGCGACGCCGAGATGTGCGCAGTGCGCCCCGCGCTGGCGCAGGACAATGTGCGGCTGCTCACCGGCACCCGCGTCGTACGCCTGGATACCGACCACGCCGGCGGACGGGTCGTCAGGGCCCAGGCCGAGCGCAACGGTGCCACCCTCGAACTGCGTGCCGGAACGTTCGTTGTCAGCTGCGGCGCCGTTGCCTCCGCGGCACTTCTGCTCAGCTCCGAGTCGTCTGCGCACCCGCAGGGGCTCGCCAACTCCTCCGGCCTGGTCGGCCGCGGCTATATGCAGCACAACAACACCGCCCTGCTCGCCGTCGATCTCCACCGCTCCAACCCCACCTGGTTCCAAAAGACGCTGGGAGTCAACGACTACTACCGGCCTGGCCCGACCACGAGCTACCCCCTGGGCAATTTGCAGCTCCTTGGCAAGCTCCAGGCGAGCATGCTCAAAGCTGCCCGGCCCCGAGTCCCCCGCCCCCTTCTGGACGCCGTCTCTTCCCGCAGCGTGGAGTGGTGGGTCATGTCCGAAGACCTTCCCGACGATCGCAACCGCATCGTCCTGGGCCCAACGGGCCGCCCGCAGGTGCACTGGCAGCCGACCAACACCCGTGCGCACCGCGAACTCATCACCCGCGCCCGCCAGATGATGAGGCGTGCCGGATACCAACTGGTGGCCACCGAGACACTCGGCGTCGAGACCGACTCCCACCAGTGCGGCACCTTGCGCGCCGGAGAAGACCCGGCCCGATCGGTACTTGATCCGTATTGCAGAACCCACGACGTGCGCAACCTGTTCGTGGTCGACGCGTCGTTCTTCCCGTCCTCCGCGGCGATGAACCCGGCACTGACCGTCGCCGCGCAGGCCATTCGTGTGGCGCGTGAAGGAGAGGTGCTCCCGTGACCGATACGCTGGACGGCCTTGCCGGCAACCGCATTGTCGCGGTACTGCGCGCCGCGGACGCGAGCGGATTCGCGGCCACGGCCCGCGCTCTTGCCGCCGGCGGCATTGCCTGCGTCGAGGTGACGATGACCTCGCACGGCGCACTGGACTCGGTGGCTGCACTGCAGGCCGAAGGCCTCACCGTGGGCGTCGGCAGCGTCACCACACCCGGCCAGGCGGCGGACGCCTGCGCGGCAGGCGCCTCCTTTGTCGTCACGCCGACGCTCATCGAGGGGGTCGTCGATCGATGCGCCTCCAAAGATGTCCCCGTCATCATGGGAAGCCTCACTCCCTTCGAAATGCTCGCGGCCATGGAAGCCGGCGCGTCAGCAGTCAAGGTATTCCCAGCAGGCGCCGTCGGCGCCGGGTACCTGCGACAGGTCCTGGGACCACTGCCGCACCTGCGCATCATGGCGACAGGCGGAATCACCGTCGGCACGGCCGTGGAGTTCCTGCGTGCCGGCGCGCTCGCCGTCGGGCTCGGTGTCCCGCTGGTGGGAATCGGAGACCTGCCTCCTGAGGAGATCACCGCGAGGGCTCGCGAAATCGTCCGGTCATGCGCAAAGGCATAGCCCAACGAGGAGTTCATGCCACGAGCGAATGCCGGCCGGGTCGCATGGGCTTGCCCAGAGGGAGGCCGGCACGGACCAGGGACACCTGGATGGATGCGGTGTCACGCCGCCACCTGTGGTTCAAAAGGGTCTGCGGTGGTGAAGCCAAGCGGGCGGCGGAGGCCCTCAGAGCCACTCAACGAATCCGGACGAAAGTAGACAGACATGAGTATCCGCCCACTCGTCACGATGGGTGAGACGATGGCGCTCCTGACGGCGACCGGTGAAGGGCCCCTGCGCCACCAGCGCACGCTTGAGTTGGGGACCGGCGGGGCCGAGTCCAACGTCGCCATCGGGGTATCACGGCTGGGAGTGCCGGCGGCCTGGATAGGCCGCGTGGGCGACGACGAATTCGGCAGGCTCGTGCTGGCGACCCTGCGGGCAGAGAACATCGATACCGGGGCTGTCTGCACTGACCCGACGGCGCCCACCGGCCTGATGCTCAAGGAGCGCAGGACCCTCATCGATCGACGCGTCAGCTACTACCGTCGCGGCAGCGCCGGATCGTACCTGGCGCCCGAGGACGTGTCCGAGCATGTCGTCGCCGGCGCCGCACTGCTGCACGTCACGGGAATCACACCGGCGCTGTCCCCCACCGCTCACGAGGCCGTTCTGCGCGCGATCCGGATCGCGCGCCGGCACGACGTTCCGGTGTCCTTCGACGTCAACTACCGCTCGGCTCTGTGGTCACCGCAGGAGGCGCACTCCTGCCTCCTCGCGCTCGCCCGTGACGCTGACGTGCTCTTCGCCGGTGAGGACGAAGCCGCTCTGCTGGGTGCAACAGGCGACCATGCTGCCATGGCCGCACACTTGGGAGCCTTCGGGCCTACTGAAGTCGTCATCAAACGCGGCGCCCACGGCGCGTACGCGATCGCCGATGGCACGGTCCACGAAGTGGCGGCGGTGCCGACCACCGTCGTAGATCCAGTCGGCGCGGGCGACGCCTTCGTCGCCGGATACCTCGCCGAACGACTGGCCGGAGCGCCCGTGCCACAGCGCCTCCAGACCGCAGCGATCTGCGGAGCAGCCGCATGCGCCGTCCGCGGCGACTGGGAAGGATCGCCCCGGCGTGCCGAGCTCAACCGTCTTGCCCAACTCGAAATGGAGGTACAGCGGTGAACACAGCCGCGACGCCCTACGCCCTGCTGGTCCGGTTCACCCTCCGGCAAGGCGCGGAGACTGACTTCGATGCGCTCGTCTCCCACACCGTCAGCCTCATCCAGGAACACGAGCCAAAGACACTCGCCTACGTCGTCCACCACACCGATGTCCCCGCGGAGCGGGTGTTCTACGAGCTGTACCACTGCCGCGACGCATTCGATGTCCACGAGCAGCAGCCGTACATCAGAGAGTTCCTGGCCGAACGCGGCCCTCTCCTCGCCTGTGCCCCGGAGGTGACCGAGCTCATCCCAGCAGCGGCAGCGTGGCAGCACGACACGCCGTACTGTGGCGTGCCCGTCTCTGACCAGCGAGCAGATGGGGCCGTCAGGCCATGAGCCGGAGGACGTCTGCCAGGCCGCGGTCGCCGGTGCGGTGCTCGGCCGGAAGGATGTACGTCCGCAGGCCGCAGGCGGTCGCGCCGCCATCGCGGACCGCGTTGTCGCCGACCATGAGCGCGGCGCGTGGGTCGGTGCCGAGGTCGGCGCAGGCTTTGAGGAACAGCTGCGGGTCGGGCTTTTCGCGGCCCTGCTCGTAGGAGATGACGCAGCTGTCTATCAAGTCGTCCAGGCCGTGGTGGGCGAGGTGGGTGCGCAGGTCCCAGGCGAAGTCGCTGACGATACCGATGCGCAGTCCGTGGTCGTGCAAGGCGCGCAGGACCGGTTCGGTGTCGGGGTAGGGGGTCCAGGCGTCGGGGGCGGTGAGTTCCCGGTAGGCCGCTTCCTCCGCGCCGCGCAGGAAGTCCACCTGCTCCCACCAACCGTGCATGGCCAGGCGGTGCCGTTCGAAGGAGAGGTCCCGGCCCTCCTGGAGGGCGACGACGTAGGGCCGCCGGAATGCGGTGCGCAGTTGGTCGGAGATGTCGGCCACCGCGCCGGGGGCGTCCAGCAGGGTGAGGCGGCCGGAGGCGGTGCCGACCCGGCGCAGCCATGTCTCCAGGTCGATCATGTGGAAGATCGTGTTGCTGAAGTCGAAGAGCACAGCCTCGACCTGTGGCGGGGGCACGGCCATTTCGGCGTCGGTGAGGCGGTAGGTGCTGGGCGTTTCGAACAGGGTGTGGGTCACGGGGAGGGCGCTTCGGGTTCGACCGTCTCGACGGGGACTCCGAGGCCGCGGATGGCCGCGAGTTCCGGGTCGGGGGTGGCGGTGTCGGTGATGACCGCGTGGTAGTCGGCCACGGTGCCGTACGTGTACGTGGAGGTCTTGCCGAACTTCGAGTGGTCCACGAGGAGCAGTGCCTGCTCGGTGGCGGCGAGCATGGCCAGCTTCACCTCGACGTAGTCGTTCAACGGATGGAAGAGCCGGCCTTCCAGGACGGCGGTGGCGGACATCAGGGCGAGGTCGGCGTGGAGCTGGGACAGGGCGCGGGTGACGGCGGGACCGGTGCAGGAGTTGAAGTCGCCGTGGTAGCGGCCGCCCAGCAGGGTGATGCTCAGCCCGGGCGCGGATCCGAGGCGCTGTGCCAGGCCGACGGAGTTGGTCACGACGGTCAGCTGGTTCAGCCGGGCCAGCGCGGGGACCAGGGGGAACAGGGTGGTTGAGTCGTCCATGAGTACCGTGCTGCCGGGCTTGATCCGGTCGGCGACGGCCGCGCACAGCGCGTGCTTGGCCGCGAGTGCGCTGTTTTCCCGGAAGCGGGTGGCGGTCTCCATGGTGAGGGTGGGAAAGGGGACGGCACGTCCGCGTTCCTTGCGGAGCAGGTGGCGCCCGGCGAGGTCGTCCAGGTCCCGGTGCATCGTCATCAGGCTGACGTCGAAGTGCCGGGCGAGGTCGTCGATGCGGATCTCGCCCTGTTCGGCGACGTAGCGCAGCACTGCCTGCCGTCGCTCCTCGACGGCGGCCTGCGACGGTCGCGTACGGGCGGCCACAGTGCCACTCCTTCCCCTTCGGGTCCTGATCGCGGGTCGAACCGAGTCTCGCACATGCGCCGGTGGAGATCCGGTGCCCGTCTGGCCATTGGCCTTCGGCCTCCTGAGTACCGAGGACGTACGCACCGACCTTCGTGCCGGCTCATGAATCAAGGGGACCGTCGAAGGTGACCAGCACCTTGACCTGCTCTGGGTCGACCGAGGCGGCGAAGGCTTTGGCGGCGTCCTCCAGCGGGTAGGTCGCGGTGACGATCTCGGCGGCGTCGACGGCGTCCGACGCGATGAGAGCCATGGCGGCGCGGTAGTCATCGGCGGTGTACATCAGGGTGCCCTCGATACGGATCTCCCGGTCCTGCACCAGGTCCAGGCGGATCGGGGTGGTCCCGGCGGCCCCCACGCCCACGATGACGATGTGGCCGCCCTTGGCCACCAGGTCGGTGGCCTGAGCCATGGACTGCTCGCGGGCCACGCAGTCGAACACGGCGTCGGCCGCACGACCGAGCGCCGCCCGGGCCTGGTCGACCAGGCCGGGGGCATCGGCGGGCAGGGCCGCGTCGGCGCCGAGGCGCAGCGCCCTGTTCCGCTTGCCGTCCAGCAGGTCGGTGACGACGATCCGGGCGGCGCCGGCGTGCCGGGCGGCGATCAGGGTGAGCAGGCCGATGGGGCCGGCGCCGAGGACGGCAACGGTGCGG
Source organism: Streptomyces sp. SLBN-118 (assembly GCF_006715635.1). Classification (NCBI taxonomy): domain Bacteria; kingdom Bacillati; phylum Actinomycetota; class Actinomycetes; order Kitasatosporales; family Streptomycetaceae; genus Streptomyces; species Streptomyces sp. SLBN-118. The sequence goes on along the minus strand of NZ_VFNP01000001.1, from coordinate 1,790,630 downwards.
CCGGTGAGGTCGCCAGCCTTGGCGACGGCGTGCACCGGAGTGGCCAGCGGCTCGACGAGGGCAGCCTGGAGGTCGGTCATGCCGTCGGGGACGCGGTGGACGCGGTCGGCGGGGATGGTGAACAGGTCGGTCATGGCGCCAGGGGTCTGGCAGCCGAAGACCTTCAGTTCCTGGCAGATGTTGTAGGAGCCGGAGCGGCACTGGGCGCACCGGCCGCAGTACAGGTTCGGTTCCACGATCACCCGGTCGCCGGTGGCGAAGTCCTCGGCCCCCTTGCCCACCCCGGCCACGACACCGACCGCCTCGTGGCCGGGGCTGTAGGGCAGGTCGATGAAGGGGTGGTGGCCGGCGGCGGCATGGGTGTCGGAGCCGCACACGCCGACGACGGTGGTGCGCACCAGGAGTTCGTCGTCCCTGGGGACGGGGACTGGCACGCGCTCGAGGGTGATGTCGTCGAAAGAGCGGACGAGTACGCGGCGGATCTGCGGGGTCATAGTGACGGAGTTCCGTTCGGGTCGGGCTTTCGCGTGGTGGCGAGGCCGGGCTGGATCTGGATCGGGATGCCTGCCCGGAAGCGGGCGATCGTGTCCAGGAACGCTGCCGGCGGGAGGCAGCCGCTGATGAAGACGCCCGGGTCGACGACGCTGATGGCGAAGGGCGTCTTCGGGCGTTCGAAGCTGTGCAGGACGGCCATGAAGCCGGTGATGGTGATCTCGTAGTGGTGGATCTTGTACGGCTCGATGTCGTCCGGGCCGTGGAGGAGGCGACACCGAACTGCAGCTAGGTGCCGCCCTGCCCACTCGGCTCATGGCGTACTGGATGGCCCGGGCGTAGCCGGTGGCGTCGATGACCACGTCCCTGCCGTGGCGCGGCCGGTCGAGTTCGTCGGCGGACACGGGAGACGCGGAGCGTCCCAACTGCGCCGCGGTGGTGAGCTGTTCGGCGCTGACGTCGACGACGTCGAACGTACGCCGTCGCGCAGGACGACGCAGTTGGCGACGGAGGCGGCCACGTACTCGGCGGCGGCGCCGGGTGGGGTGACCCCGATGGCCGGGTGCCGCTCGCACAGGTTGTCCCGGCCGAGGCGGCGGTAGCCGCTCGCGGAGCAGTACAGGTTCGGGTCCACCGCGACCCGGGCGCCCACGGCCACCTCGGACCGGTCGCGACGACCTCGCCGGCGAACTCATGGCCGGGGGTGATCGGTAGCGTCGGTGCGTGCTCTCCCTGCAGGATGTGCAGGTCCGTGCCGCACTGTCCGCCCACGGCCACCAGGACGACGACCTCGTGGGGGCCGGAGGCCGGGTCGTGCACGGTGGCGAGTTCCGTCTTGCCCGGTGCGGCGATGACGGCCGCCCTCATTTGACGGCTCCCAGGGACAGGCCGCGCACGAGCTTGTCCTGGGCGGCGAATCCGGCGATGAGGACGGGTAGGGACACGAGCGTGGCCGCGGCGCACAAACGGGCCAGGAACAGGCCCTCGTTGGTGATGAATCCGACCAGGAACACGGGCGCGGTGGACGCCTGCGTCGCGGTGAGGTTCACGGCGAACATGAACTCGTTCCAGCTGAAGATGAAGCAGATCAGGGAGGTGGCGGCGAGTCCGGGCATGGCGACCGGTGCCACGATTCGCAGCAGTACGGTGGGCAGTCCGGCGCCGTCGACCTCGGCGGCTTCCAGGATCTCCTTGGGCACCTCGGCGAGGAACGAGCGCATCATCCACACGGCGATCGGCAGGTTCATCGCGGTGTAGAGGAGGACGAGCGTCCAGATGTTGTCCAGCATTCCGATGTCCTTGACGATCATGTAGATCGGCAGCAGCGCGGCGATGAGCGGCAGGAACTTGGTGGACAGGAAGAAGAACATCACGTCGGTCCATTTCTCGACCGGCTTGATGGACAGCGCGTAGGCCGCCGGCACTGCCAGGACGAGGACCAGCAGGGTCGAGAAGACGCTGGCAATGGCCGAGTTGAGCAGGTATGGGGAGATGTCCCGTTCCAGCAGGAGTGAGAACTGGTCCAGGGTGAGCGGTGCCAGGAGGCTGGGCGGGTTGGTTGCCGCGTCGGCCTCCTGGTGGAAGGCCGTCAGCACCATCCAGGCCACCGGGGCGAAGAAGGCCAGGGTGGCAAGCCACGCGACGAAGGTCCACAGCGGCGACAGGCGCGGGGCTTGCCATTGGTCGGCGTGCTTACGGCGGCGGAGTCTGTGGCGAACAGTGGTCGTCGCGCGGGTGGTCATCGGGAGGCCTCTTCACGGAACAGGGAGGCGACGACCCGCAGGGCGAACGTCGCGATGACGATCGAGCCGATCACCACGACGACGCCGGCGGCCGCGGCCTGGCCGTACTCGAACTTGCGGAACATGGTCAGGTAGATCTCGTAGGGCAGGTTGGTGGTCTGGGAGCCGGGCCCGCCCTGGGTGATGGTGAAGACCGCGTCGAAGGTCTGCACCACGAAGATGGAGCCGAGCACGGTGCCCAGTTCGATGTACTGGCGCAGGTGCGGCAGCGTGATGTGGCGGAAGGTCTGCAGCGCGGAGGCCCCGTCGACCTTCGCGGCCTCCAGTACGTCACCGGGCTGGGCCTGCAGGCCGGCCAGCAGGATGAGCATCATGAACGGTGTCCACTGCCACACCAGCGCGATCACCAGGGCCGGCATGGGGAAGGTGGAGACCCAGTCGACGGTGGGGCCGTGCTCGGCACCGAAGAGCTGCCAGACAGCGTTCAGGGTGCCGTTGAGGAGCCCGTAGTCGGGGTTGTAGAGGGCGTGCTTCCACAGCAGTGCGGCGGCGACGGGCATCACCAGGAACGGGGCGATGAGCATGGTGCGTGCCAGGCCTCGGCCGGGGAAGCGGCGGTCGAGCAGCAGGGCCAGGCCCAGTCCGAGCAGCACGCTGAGGATGACCACGGACGCAGTGAGGATGACGGTGTTGAGCACTGCGTCGCGCAGCCGCTCGTCGGTGAAGACGAACGCGTAGTTGGACAGGCCGGTGAAGTGGCGGGCGCCCGGCGTGAGGATGTTCCACTGGAACGTGGAGATCACGAGCGTGGCGAGGAACGGCAGCTGCGTGACGATGATCGTGAAGATCAGCGCGGGCAGCAGCGGAAAGCGCCGCCTCCACGTGCGGTCGCCTGCTGGCTTGAGTGGGCGGCGCACTGGTGGTCGCACTGTCTTCCTCGGGGCTTGGGTGAGCGTGGTCATGTACTTTCCTACGCCGTCGGCGGCCGGGGGTGGGATGCGGGGCGATGCCTTATCGGGTGTCGCGTGTCGGCGCCCCGGCCGGGCACGAGCGCCGGCCGGGGCGGAGAGAATCACCGGTAGTTGTTGGCGACGTCGTCGGCGAGCTTCTGGCCGTCGTTCAGCGCCTTGTCCACGCTGGTTTTGCCGGCGATGGCGGCGGAGATCTCCTGCGTCACCTTGGTGCCGAGGTCCTGGAATTCGGGGATGGCGACGAACTGGATGCCCACGGTGGGCCGTGGCTGGACGCCGGGGTTGGCCGGGTCGGCCTGCTGGATGGATCTCAGGGTGATGTCGCCGAAGGCGGCGGCGGCCTTCTTGTACTCGGGGATCTCGTAGGTGCTGGCCCGCTTGCCGGCGGGCACCCGCGACCAGCCGAGCTTCTCGCCGACGAGCTTCTCGTACTCCTTGCTGGACGCCCAGAGCATGAACTTCGAGGCGGCGTCGGCCTTCTTGGTGGTCTTCGGCATCGCCCAGGCCCAGGCCCACAGCCAGCCGCTGCTGTTGGTCTTGACCGTGGGCGCGTACGCGTAGCCGATCTTGCCGGCGGCCTTGCTGCTGCTGGGGTCCTCCAGCGAACCGGCCGCGCTGGTGGCGTCGTACCACATGGCGACCTTGCCCTGGCTCATCGCGTTCAAGCACTCGGTGAACCCGGCCTGCGCTGCGCCCGCCTCACCGTGCTTGCGGACCAAGTCGACGTAGAACTTCGTCGCGTCCTTGAAGCCGCCGGTGTTGACCTGCGCCTTCCAGTCCTTGGTGAACCAGGTACCGCCGAAGGTGTTGACCACGCTCGTCAGCGGCGCACCGAGCTCGCCCCAGCCGGGCAGGCCGCGCAGGCAGATACCCTTCATCCCCGGCTTGGCGCCGTCGGCCTTCGCTGCGAGGTCGGCCACCTGCTGCCAGGTCGGGTGCTCGGGCATCTTCAGGCCCTTCTCGGCGAAGACATCCTTGCGGTACATGAGGAAGGAGGACTCGCCGTAGAAGGGCAGGGCGTAGAGCTTGCCGTTCGCGCCGGACAGCGACTGCACCATCGGCTTGAGCAGGTCGGCCTTGTCGAAGCTCTTGTCCTTGTCGGTATAGGAGCCGAGCTCGTGCAGCCAGCCGTTCTTCTCCCAGATGGGTACCTCGTAGGCGCCGATGGTGGCGATGTCGTACTGGCCCGCCTGGGTGGCGATGTCCTGGGTGACCTTGTCTCGCAGCTCGTTCTCGGGCAGCACCGTGAAGTTGACCTTGATGCCGGTGTCCTTGGTGAAGGTGTCCTTCGTGAGCTTCGCGATGTCTTCCATCTGCGGGTTGCCGACCATCAGCACGTTGATGCTCTGGCCGCCGCCGGAGGACCCGCCGGCTCCTGCTCCGGAACAGGCGGTGGTGAGGAGGGCGGTGGCGGCTGCGCCGGCGACGAGGGTGTATCTGGTCGATCGCATGTGTCGGGGGACCTCTCGTGCGGGTGGGGCGGGGAAGCGGTGTCTGTCGGGGAGAACGGCATCTGCGGCTCCGGCGGCGGTGCCGTGCGTCGGAAGCAGCCGCTCAGCGGGGCGAGATCTCCTCGGGAGGCCGAGGGCCGTCGGAGGAGGGGATGTGATGCGTCCCTGGGGTGTCGGATGCGGTATCGATGACCGAATTATTAGCAGGAGACCGCGCCATTGTTAACACATCTTGCGAGAAATTCTATTCAGATCTATCGTCAAGCCGTCTCGTGGGGTGTGAGACCTCTCCGCCCCCACCCCGGGTCGTGTTCGGCCCGACTGAGCCGACACGCCGGTGTAGTGCCGAGCAGCCCCGACCATGTCGCCGTCACCGAGGAATCCGCATGAGTGCCAGACTGACGGGTGAAGACCGGCCCGCCGTCGTCGTCGCCGGAGACGCGCGGGTGGACCTCACCCCCGCCCGCACGGCCGACGGTGCCGCGGCCTACCAGCCCGCCCGGGCGGCTCCTGCCTCAACGTCGCCGCCGGTCTCGGCCGCCTCGGTGTGCCTACTGCGCTGCTCGCGCGCATCTCCGACGACCACTTCGGCGATCTGCTGCGCGCGCACCTCGCGGAATCCGGCACCCGGCTCACGCACGTGTTGCCGAGGTCCGACCCCACCACCGTCGCCGCGGTGCATCCGCGCGAAGACGGGTCGGCCGCCTACTCCTTCCATGCGAACGGTGCCGCCGACTCCGGCCTGCGGTCGGAGCACCTCGCCGCCCTTCCGGACGGCGGGCGGCTGCCTGCGGGAGTTGCCCTGCACCTCGGTTCGCTCGGGCTGCAGCTGGAGCCCTTGGCCTCGACCCTCGACGGGCTGCTGCGCCGCGAGGCGGGCCGACGGCTGGTGTCCCTTGACCCGAACGTACGGCCGGACATGGTGACCGACCGCACCGCCTACCTTCGGCGGCTCGCCGAGTGGGTGGGGCTCGCCGACATGGTGAAGGCGAGCGACGAGGACCTGGCCTGGCTCCACCCGGGCGAGTCCTACGAGGCGGTGACGGAACGCTGGCTCCGGTCGGGGGCGGGGCTCGTCCTGGTCACCTTCGGGCCGCGGGGTGCCTGGGCCGAGACCCGTACCGCCCGCGTGCATGTGCCCGCCCCGGCGGTCGAGGTCGTCGACACGGTCGGAGCGGGCGATGCCTTCACCGCCGGAGCACTTGCCCATCTGCACCGGACCGGCCGGCTCCGCCGCAAAGGCGTCGCCAGTCTGGGCGCCACCGAACTCGCCCGGCTACTGTCGTATGCCGTGGAGATCGCGGGCAACACCTGCACACGCGCGGGCGCCCAGCCGCCGTACCGTCGCGATGTCGCGTCGTAGGCGGCCTGCCCGCCCCCGGCTCGCTCCGTGACGCCGAGTCAGTAGGCCCGCGGTCGGTGGATCGTGACGGGCAGGCAGGCCAGAACCCGGGTCCCGTGGTCGTCATGGAGCAGGTCGACCCGGGTGGCGAGAGCATGGACGATGCCGACGCCGCGGCCGTGCTCGTCCGGATCGTCGTTTGCGGAAGACCCGCGCGACGCGGCAGGGCGCCCGTGATCGCTCACGACGATGTACAGCATGCCCGGATCCAGGGTCAGGCACAGCGACATCTCGCTCCGCCCGTGCGTAGCCGCGTTGGCAGCCAGTTCCCCGACGATCAGGACGGCCGCATCCCGCTCGTCGTCCGCCAGGTGCCAGCGGGTGAGCAGGTCGGAGGCTGTCGTGCGGACGCAACCGACCAACGCTTCCTGCGCCGGAAGGGTGAACCGGACCGTCGGGGAGCGGTGTGGGGCCAGGGTGCCCGGTCCGGGGAATCCGACGCCGGTCCACGGCGCCGCGTACTTGGGCCCGGGGTGGGGTGCGGTGTAGGGGGGCATGGGCCGAGGACCTTCGGGGCTCGCGGGCGGGGTGTGATGCCACTGTCGCGTGGCGGGTGACCGGGCCGCAGACTGCGGGAGGGCCGCTAGAGGTGGCGTGTGCTCTTGTCTACGTGCCCGCATGCCAATATGCAATAGATTCAACAGAGAAATCTCAGAAAATGCGGTAATAAATCTTGGTCACCTCTTGCGGGTTGCAAGCGGATGCCGCCGCATGCCACTCACTTAGCGGCCAAGCGGGCCCAGACCGGACCGAGAGCCTCCAGCGCCTCCCGGTACACCTGGTACGCCTCCTCGAGCACGGCGGCCCGGTCGGCGTCCGGTTCGTGGCGCCTGAGGACCGTGGCACCGGCGCGCTGGTCCGCCACGTCGTCGAGCAGTCCGACGGCCGTGGCGGCGAGCAGCGCCGCCCCGCGGGCGGCACTCTCTTCTACGTCGGTCACCACGACGGGCTGCCGCAGAGCGTCGGCGAACATCTGGCTCCAGACCTCGCTGTGCGCGGCGCCACCGGTCAGCCGGGCCGGCCCACTGATCCGAAGCTTCGAGCGGAGTGCGTCGACGTGCCAGCGGTGGTTGAGGACGACGCCTTCCATCAGGGCCCGCAGCAGATGGCCGCGTTTGTGCCAGCCGCGCAGGCCGAGGAACGTCCCGGACGTGGGCTGCGCGTGCGGGGAGCCGTAGACGAACGGGTGGAATAGCACCTCCGAAGGGCCGGCCAGGTGTGCCTCGACCTCTCGGCTGATCGCCTCGTGGACGCCGTCCCGGTGCTCGGCCGGTGCACCTGTGACCCGCAGGAACCACTCCAGGTTCGCCACCGACGCGGGTGAGGTTGACATGGTCATCCATTGCCCCGGGCGGACGAAATGGCGGACCTGCCAGCGAGGGTCGACGACGGGGTGCTCGCTGACCACCTGGTTGATGCTGAACGACCCGGCGATCAGGCAGAGTTCGCCCGGTGCCGCGCCGCCGGTCCCGAGTGCAGCCGCGTCGACGTCGTGTGCGCCGGTGACGACGGGGGTGCCGGCGGTGAGCCCGGTGAGCGCTGCGGCCTCGCCGGTGACGGTGCCGCTCACCGCGTCGCAGGCCAGGACGGGCGGCAGCTTGGGAGCGAGCTCGCCGAGGCCGTACAGGTGCAACAGCTCCGGTGAGTAGCCGCCCCGCATGTCGGTGAACGAGGCGCTGGCGTCCGTGGGATCGGTGGCCACCGCGCCCGTCAGCCTCAGGCGCAGCCAGTCCTTGCAGAACAGCAGCCAGCGGGCCCGTTGTAGGGCATCCGGCTCGTGGCAGGTGAGCCATGCCAGCAGGGCGGCCGGGGAACCCGCGAAGGGAACCGTCCCCGACAGCGCCAGGGCGCGGGACCAGATCTCAGTGCCCCGCCACTCCTCCAGTACCTGCTCGGCGCGCGTGTCCATCGCGACGATGGCAGTCCGTACCGGCCGGCCCCGCGCGTCGACGGGGTAGAGGCCGTCGCCGTGTCCGGTCAGCCCTACGGCGGCGACGGCCCGCCCGGCCCCCGGCCCCGCCTCGGCGAGACAGTCCCTGATGGCCCGGTGCGCCGTCCGCCACACCTCCTCCATGTCCCGCTCGACCCAGCGAGGGTGAGGAGTGTCCAGCGGGAGCGTGCCGCTGCCCCGAGCCACCTGCCGTCCGACGGCATTGAACAGCACAGCCTTGGTCACGGTGTGTCCCGCGTCAACACCGAGCACCAGTTCACGCGCCAACACTCACACCCACCCCAGTTCCCTGGCGTTGACCGCCGTGGTGCACCGGCCGGTCGCGGCGAGTTCGGCAATGGCCTCAGCGACGAGCCGTGCCGAACGGAGTGTCGTGGTCGTCGTGTCCCCTGCGTAGTGGGTGGTGAGCGTGACGTTGTCCAGCCCGCGCCACGCACTGTCCGCGGGGAGCGGCTCCTGGTCGTGTACGTCGAGCCCGGCCCCGGCGATACGGCGGGTGGCGAGGGCCTCGTACAGGGCGCCGGTGTCGACCAGACGGCTGCGCGCGGTGTTGACGAAGAAGGCAGTCGGCTTCATCAACGCGAAGTGGCGTGCACCGATGAACCGATCGGTTTCGACCGTCAGCCGGGCGAAGAGCTGGACAATGTCGGACTCCTGGAAGACCGTGTCCAGGTCGCCGGCCCGCACGACTCCGTTTCGGGCCAGGATCTCGTCGGCCACGTAAGGGTCGTACGCGAGCATGCGCGCGCCGAACCCGCGCAACCGATTGGTGAACGCGCGCCCCACCTGACCCAGACCGATCATGCCCACGGTGCTGTCGCCGATCTCCCGTCCGGGACCGCCGAACTCCTTCCGCCACCCGCCGGCCTTGACGGAGGCGTCCGCCCGGGCGATGTCCCGCATCTCCGCCAGCATCAGGCCGACAGCGAGTTCGGCGACGGCCGTGGCGTTGCGGCCGGACACCGGTACGACGGCCACGCCGCGTGTGGTCGCGGCGGCCACGTCGACGTTCTCCAGTCCCGCGCGGGCCACGCAGACGGCCCGCAGCTTGGGGGCGGCCCGGAGCACGGCCGAGGGAACCGGGGCGAAGTGCACCGCGAGCACCTCGGCCTCACCCATCGCGTCCACGATCTCGTCGGGCACCGCCACCGCATCTGGCCCCTGCCGCTCCATGGCCTGCTGCGCCGCGTGCTGCTCCGCCTTGATCCCTGGCCAGTCGACACCGCGGACCGGCCCGAAGCCCGCACCGCACACCTCTGCCAGGGCGTCGGCGTAGTACCCGGCAGGGATGAAACGATCCCCGACGATCAGAATGCGCACTGTGGTCCCCTCGCGTGGTGAACCCGGTCAGGCGCGGGTGACCCGGCTGGTCGCCCTGACAGCAGCGTGCGGGGTCGGCTGGGAGACTTCCAGCCGAGGAAGACTTCGAACGAGGAAAACCCCGGTCTCCGGGCAGAGGGTGACGGGAAGGTTGCTGACAGTCAGGAAGTGGTACTCGCGAGCCGTGAGCGGCTGCTTTTGGTCGGCAGCTGGCCGAGTGTGCTGGGCCGGCACCAGTGCGGTGGAGCGGAACTGCGGTAGTCAGCGCCGACGCGGGTGGCGGTGGCGACGGTGGTGCCTTCGAGGTTGCGTACGGTCGCGTCGGCCGCGACGTGTCCTCAACCCGACCAGTTCCGCGTCCTATTGGGAGCGGCCCTGACCTTCGAGGTTGCCACTTGTCCGACCGGCACCGTGTACGTCACGGTGCGTCTGTGGGGGACGACCACGACGCCAGCTCTTGTTCAACGGTCGGTAGCGTCCTGGGCCGGTGGAGGAGCGGGTCACGTCCGTGGGGGGCGTGGCAGAGACCTGACACGGTGGTGTCCCTCGACTGCAAGAGTCAGCCCGGGGGCGATCTCCGTGAAGCCGGCGTCACGGACCACCGGCAGCCCGCCGGCGGTGAGTTGTTGCCAGTGCGCGGTCTCGGCCGTACGAACGGTCAGCGGGAAACCGGCCTCGCGCCACGCCTTGCGGTCCGCCTCCGACAGTTCCCACCAGGCGAGTTGCGCACCGTGCCCGGCCTGTGCCATCGCCTTGCCCGCCGACATGTCCAGATCGGGGCTGAGCCACAGGACCGGACCCGCCAGGTCGGGCGCGGCGGGCGGTTCGGGATCGTCCAGCTCGGTGCCCGACACCTGGAGCTTGGCCAGCTCCTTGGGCCATCCGTCCAGCGGGACGGGCGGGAAGACCCGCACTTCGGCCGTGCCCTGCGTCACCGCGATGCCCGGCAGCGCCGCAGCCTTGCGCCACTCCGCGCCGCGCGCCCTGCGCACCACTTTGCGGATACGGGCGTCCTGCCAGTCCCGCATCGCCTGCGCCCACTCTCCGTCGCCCAGCGAACGCTCGTCGGCGAGGATGTCGAGCACGGCGCGGGCCGCGGCCTCCAGCGCATCGGTACGGGCCGGGGGTTCGGCCTTCTCGATCCGCACGACCAGCGGCAGCACGAACTGCGGGGCATCGTCACGGGCGGTGCTCTCGTGCCGGAAGGGACTGTCGCCGGGGCGTTCTTCACTGCTCACACCGGCCAGTCTGCCAGCCGCCCTCGCCCAGGCCCGAAGGGATTGTCGGCGGACCTGAAGGGGCTGTTGGCGGAAGGGAACCCTCCGGGCGACGATGCTCCCCATGAAAAGTGATCTCTTCGCCTCCGAGAACATGGCACAGCAGGCGACCGTGCCCGGGATGAGCCTGCAGAACGCCAAGTCGATCAAGTACGCCGTCAACGGCGAGATGCACGCGCGACAGGGATCGATGATCGCCTTCCGCGGCAACCTCCAGTTCGAGCGCAAGAGCCAGGGCATAGGCGGCATGCTCAAGCGCGCCGTCACCGGGGAGGGCCTGCCACTGATGGCGGTCCGCGGCCAGGGCGAGGCATGGTTCGCGCACGAGGCGCAGAACTGCTTCGTCGTCGACATCGAGCAGGGCGACGCGCTCACCATCAACGGCCGTAACGTCCTGTGTTTCGACGCCACCCTCGCGTACGAGATCAAGACCGTGAAGGGCGCCGGCATGACCGGCGGCGGCCTCTTCAACAGTGTCTTCACCGGTTACGGGAAGCTTGCCGTCATCTGCGAGGGCAACCCCATCGTGATACCGGTGACCGGCCAGCAGCCCGTGTACGTCGACACCGACGCGGTGGTCGGCTGGAGCGCTCAGCTCAACACGTCGCTGCACCGCTCGCAGTCGGTCGGCTCGATGATCCGCGGCGGTTCGGGCGAAGCCGTCCAGCTGATGCTCCAGGGTGAGGGTTTCGTGATCGTCCGGCCCAGCGAGCTCACCCCGCAGAAGGCGTCCGCCAACTGACGCTCCGCGTGAGCTGCGTGGCGGCCGGGGCGCCCGGCCGCCACGCCGACGCCACCCGCCCCCGGGCGATCACCGCATCAGGTCCGAGACCTTCACCAGGCGGTAGCCCCTCCTGCGCAGCTCGGGCACGATCCTCCTGACCGCCGGCTCCGTGACCGGCGCGGCGCTGCGCGTGCAGTGCATGACCACCAGCGACCCCGGCCGGACACCCGCCAGCACCTGCTCGGCGACCGCGTCGGCGTCCGTCGCGAAGGCGTCGCCGCTGACGACGTCCCACTGGACCGCGGTCACCTTGGTGGGGGCGATGGCGCGCAGGGCCTCGTCGTCGTAGCAGCCGCCGGGGAAGCGGAAGTAGGGCACCACATGGCGCACCCCGGCCTTCCTGAATGCGGCGAAGGCCCGGTCCACATCGGCCCGCATGGCGCTCCTGTCCACCACCGGCAGGCCGTAGCAGGAGGACGTGAAGGCGTAGTGGCTGTAGGAGTGGTTGGCGATCTCGAAGAGCGGATCGCCGCCGAGCGCCTTGGCCTGGTCCGGATACTGATCGGCCCAGCGGCCCGTCATGAAGATGGTCGAGGGGACGCGCAGCCTCCGCAGCGAGGCGATGAGTGCGGGGTTGTCGAAGTGCTCGTCCCGCGCGGCCCGCGGTCCCTGGCCCGCGGTCATGTCGGCGTCGAAGGTCAGCGCGACCGTCTTCTCGGCCCGCTTGGCTGCGCGCTCGAATACAGGGGTGAGGCCGCCCGGTCCAGGGGCCACGGTCGGCGCCTTGCGCACCTTCTCCGCCGGCGGCTTCCCGGGCTTGGGTGCGGCGGGGGCGGGCGGCGCGGAACCGCTGCCGCTGCCGGCCGAGCAGCCGACGAGCACCGCGCCCATGACGACGGCGGTCGCGATTCTTCGTGCAAAGGTGATCACTGACGGAAAATATCTGATCAATATGGCAATCCGACGACGTGGTGTACGTGCGTCAGGGTTACGTTCCATCAGGGCGCGGGCCCGGGCTGCGGCTCAGGCTCCCGTCCGGCCCAGCGGGTGCGGTACGCCAGGGTGGTCGGGGGGGCTCCGGCTCGTCGCCCGCCTCGGTGAACGCGGTCAGCGCCGCGATCAGGGCGGCGCGCTGCTCGGGTGCCAGCCGCTCGACGATCGACGCGATCTCCTGGTGGCGCCGCGCCATGACGTCCTGGACGATCCGTACGCCTTCCGGTGTCAGCCGCAGTACGGTCTCGCGCCGGTCGTCGTGATTGGTCTGCCGGTCCACCAGGCCGACGGCGATCAGCCGGTCCACCATGCGCATCGCCGTCGACGGGCTGACCGCGAGCCGCTCTGCGAGCACGACGAGCTTGGCGGCGCCGTGTGTGGACAGCACGACCAGCAGCCGGAACTGGGGAAGCGTCACCCGGTCCTCGACGGAGGCCAGGGAGCGCGCGGACACCGCGACCAGCAGCCGGGACGCGGTCAGCACGGCGCGGGTCACCGCTTCCACGTCGTCCATCGTGCCAAGGGCGCGGGTCTGCTCGGCCATGGCTCCTATCTATCCTGAGTCGGTGCCGGACCCGGCACCGAGTTCAACCGCCCGAGCCCTTTGCATTGTGCAATGATGCCCGGGCCCGGAGGGACGCCGCGCTCAGGAGGAATGACATGTCTGTGCCCCCAGCGGTGGGCGTGCTCGCCCAGGTCGCGGAGCTGCTGCTCGAGGAACCCGCCGACCGCGGCGGTGCCTTGTGGCGGCTCTCGGCCGAAGGGCGGCAGCTGGACGCGAATGTCATTCGCATGCTGCCCGGCTCTCGGGTCAGCGGACATGTCGACCCGGATCTCGATGTGTTCCTCTGTGTGCTGGGCGGCACCGGCCGGCTGGAGGTCGACGGCGGCGGTCAGCCGCTGGAGACCGGGTGTGTGGTGTGGCTTCCGCGTGGCACCCGCCGCGCGCTCCTGGCCGACCAGGACGGACTGGTCTATGTCACAGTGCACCGCCGCCGTCCGGGTCTGGCCATCCGCAGCGCCGCGGAGGCGGAGGGGGGCGAGGCGGCCTGTCTGCTCGACCGGGTCTGCCCCGGGTGCGACCGCCCCGCACAGGAGGCCGGTGCCCGCTACTGCAGCCGTTGCGGCACCCAACTCCCCTCGTAGAGCTTGGGCCTTACGGTCCGTCAGAAGACCTTTTTCGCACTGTGGGTGAGTACAACTCGCGTCACGTCCGTATCAATGGGCGGACGCGTCCCCCCGGTTTCCGTCGGCAACCGGAATCCGTACCCCCCTCAGGAGGCGACGAGTTGAGTCACAGGCGAATACCCAAACGGAAGGCCGTTCTCGCGGGAGCCGGGGCGGTGGGCATCGCCGCAGCGGCCATCCTGCTGCCCCACGCAAACGCTTCCCAGTCCGGTTCCGACACGCAGTCGCAGGCTGGTCAGGCCCCCAGAAAGATGAGCGCCGCATCGGCGGCCGAACTCGTGTCGCAGCTGGGCAAGAAGCTCGGTGAGGCCTACGGCGGGGCTTACTACGATGCCGAGAAGCAGCAGCTCGTCGTCAATGTCGTGGGCGACAGCAACAACGTTGCCGTCGAGGTCAACAAGGCCGGCGCCGTGGCGCGGAGTGTCGAGAACAGCGCGGGCGAACTGAAGTCAGCCGCGAGCACGCTGGCCGCGAAGGCCACCATCCCGGGAACCGCGTGGGCCGTCGACCCGAAGACCAACCAGATTCTCGTCACGGCGGACCGTACGGTCTCCGGCGGGCGCTGGGACAGACTCGAGGCGGCAGTGAAGTCCCTGGGCGACGGTGTGGCCCGGATCCAGAAGTCCACGGGTGAGTTCAAACCGTTCCTGGAGGGCGGCGACGCCATCTTCGGCGGCGGCGCCCGCTGTTCGCTCGGCTTCAATGTGACCACGCAGGACGGCAGCCCCGGCTTCCTGACCGCGGGCCACTGCGGTGTCGCGGCCGAGAAGTGGTCGGAGGACGCGAACGGCCAGCCCATCGGCACGGTCCAGGAGGCGACGTTCCCCGGCAACGGCGACTTCGCGCTGGTGAAGTACGACGACCCGGCGACCCAGGCCGCGAGCTCGGTGGACCTGGGCAATGGGCAGACCGTGGCGATCACACAGGCGGCCGAGGCGGCGGTCGGCCAGCAGGTGTTCCGTATGGGCAGCACCACGGGCCTCAAGGACGGCTCGGTCACCGGGCTGAACGCCACCGTCAACTATCCGGAGGGCACCGTCAGCGGGCTCATCCAGACCGACGTGTGTGCGGAGCCGGGTGACAGCGGCGGTTCGCTCTTCACCCGGGACGGGAGCGCGATCGGTCTCACCTCGGGCGGCAGCGGAGACTGCACCGCGGGCGGCGAGACATTCTTCCAGCCGGTGACCACGGCGCTGGCCGCGGTGGGCGCACAGATCGGCGACGGAGGCGGCGCAGGCAACGGCGCAGGCGGCGGTCAGGACGACGGCCAGGTTGGCGGCGCCGATCAGAACGGCGGCGGCGCGGCCGACGACGGCGCGGGCCAGAAGGGCTGATCCGGTACGGACGGGCACACGGGCCCTGGGCATCCACGATGCCCAGGGCCTTACCTGCTTCCCGGCCCTCAGCCGTCGGAACTCGCGCAGTCGGAAGCGTCCGGCCCGCCGCCGTCCAGTGTCGCGGTCAGAGCTTCGAGATCGGCGCGCAGCTGCCGGATCCGCTCCAGGGGCAGGCCCGTGGCCGTGGCGATCCTGCGTGGCACGCCCAGAGCCTTCTCGCGGAGCTCGGCGCCCGCGGCGGTAGGACGCGCGGTGACGGACCGCTCGTCCTCGGGGCTGCGCCGCCGCTCCACGTAGCCGGCCGCCTCCAGGCGCTTGAGCAGGGGCGACAGGGTGCCCGAGTCGAGGCGCAGATACTCACCGATCCGCTTCACCGGCAGCTCGCCGTGTTCCCAGAGCACCAGCATCACCAGGTACTGCGGATAGGTGAGGTTCAGATCTTTCAGTGCCTCCCGGTAGACGCCGTTGAAGGCGCGGGACGCGGCGTGCAGCGAGAAGCAGATCTGGTGGTCCAGGCGCAGGAAGTCCTCGTCCGCGACAGTCGTCAGCGTCGTCTTCTCCATGGAAACAGCATACCAGCACATCACTGAGTTGTGCACAACTGAATTGTGTGCTGTAGTTATGGCATCGGTTCCCCACGGACGAAGAGAGATGCAACTCATGGACGCGCTCTACACCGCTGTCGCCACCGCCAATGGCCGTGAAGGCCGCGCTGTCAGCTCCGACGGCCACATCGACCTTCCCCTGGCCTTCCCCCAGGCCCTGGGCGGCAACGGGCAGGGCACCAACCCCGAGCAGCTCTTCGCCGCCGGGTACGCCGCCTGCTTCGCCAGCGCCATGGGGGCCATAGGCCGCCAGGAGAAGATCGACGTCAAGGACGCCTCGGTGACCGCCGAGGTCAGCATCGGCAAGGACACCGACGGCGGCTTCGGGCTCTCCGTGATCATGCGCGTCGAGCTGCCCGACCACCTCCAGGGCGAGGCGGGCCGCGACCTGCTGGAGAAGACCCACGCCTACTGCCCGTACTCCAAGGCGACCCGCGGCAACCTGCCGATCGAGCTCGTCATCGAGTAGTCACCCGGCTCGCCCGCAGTGCCCTGAGCCCCGTCGCCGCGATTCGGCGACGGGGCTCAGGTGCGTACACCCGACAGCGCCTCAAGGCATCTCCACCAGCCTTTTGCGGCACTCGTCTACATCGAATTCGGCTTCGGGGTACTGCGGATCCAGCGCCTCCAGATGTTCGAGGAGGAGCTTGCCGACCGCCCAGTTCCGGTACCACTTGCGGTCGGACGGTACGAGATACCAGGGCGCCGCCTCCGTTGAGCAGCGCTCCAGTGCGATCCCGTACGCCCTTTGGTAATCGGGCCACACCGCCCGCTCCTCGATGTCCTGCGGGTCGAACTTCCAGTGCTTGGAAGGGTCGTCGAGGCGCGCCAGCAGGCGTCGGCGCTGCTGCTCGTAGCTGATGTGCAAGAACACCTTCACCATCGTGACCCCGTCCTTGACCAGGCCTTCCTCGAAGCGGTTGATCTCGGCGTAGCGGGGGCCGAGCTGTTTGCGCGGCACCAGTTCACGGACCCGGGCGATGGTTACGTCCTCGTAGTGCGAGCGGTCGAAGATCCCGATCTCGCCCCGTTGCGGCAGCGCGTTGGTGATCCGCCAGAGGAAGGGGTGGTTCTTCTCCTCCGGCGTCGGCGCGTTGAAGGCCTTGATCCGGCAGCCGGACGGGTTGACGAGGCCGACGACGTGCTTGACCGCGCCGCTCTTGCCGCTGGTGTTCACGCCCTGCAGTACGAGCAGGACGCGACGGCGGTCACCCGCCGTACTCGACGCGTACAGCCGATCCTGGAGATCGGCGAGACGTTCCGCCATCCGGGCGGTCGCGGCCAGAGCGGCGGCCTTGTCCTCGGGGCCGGCCGGGGTGGCGTCGGTTTTGTAGGCGGAGAGGTCGACGTGCTCGCCGCCGGGGACGCGCAGCAGCTCACGGAGCAGTGCCGATGGCTTCTGCTGCGCCCCGTCCTGCCTCCTCGCGGGATCCTCCGGCACCCCGGCCGGCTCCCGCGCGTCCTTCGCGGCCACGGCGCACCCCTTCCCGGCTCCGGTCCGTTCCCTCGATCGTGCGACGGAACACCGGCTCCCGCGAGCGTGGTGTGGTGGAAGAGCAGCTCGGCGCGCAGGTGGCCCTTCTCGGCCCACAGGCCGCACGTCTGCCGATCGGACGTGACGGTGTTGCGAAGGTGAGGCAACTCCCTGCCGGCAGGGAGCAGATGTGACCCGCACGTGTGCGTCACGCAGATGCGTGACACGCAGCCGTGCGGGCCACTGCGCCGCGTTCGTGGCTGAGCCGGGTGAGGGCCGGGCGTCAGGCGAGTTCGGCGGTCAGGGTGATCGTCGTACCGGCGAGCGCCTGGCTCACCGGGCAGTTCTTCTTGGCGTCCTCGGCCAGCTCGAGAAAGCGGTCCTTGTCCAGGCCCGGGACCTCGCCGCGCACGGTGATGTGGCTGCCGGTGATGCCCTCGCCGGGCACGAACGTGACATCGGCCTTGGTGTCCAGGCGGGTCGGCGCGTGGCCGGCCTTGGCCAGGATGTTGGAGAACGCCATCGAGTAGCAGCTGGAGTGGGCGGCCGCGATCAGTTCCTCCGGGCTGGTCTTGCCGCCGGGCTGCTCGGTGCGGGCGGGCCACGAGACGGCGAAGGTGCCGTTGCCGGAGGAGTCGAGGGTGACCTCGCCCGAGCCCTTGAGGAGGTCGCCCTCCCAGATGGTGTGGGCGGTACGCGTAGCGGCCATGATGGTTCCCTTCGGTCGGGGTGACGGCCCCAAACCTACTGCGCCACAAGCCTCTTCGCGTCGCGCGCCAGGGCAGTCAGCCGGGAGATCGCCCGGAAGTACTTCTTGCGGTAGCCCCCGTTCAGCATTTCTTCGCTGAACAGCCGGTCGAAGGACATCCCGGACGCGAGCACCGGCACCTCGCGGTCGTACAGCCGGTCGGCGAGCACCACCAGACGCAGCGCCGTCGACTGGTCCGCAATGGGCTGGACATCGGTGAGACAGACGGCGCGCAGACCGTCCGTGAGGCCCCCGTACCGGCTGGGGTGGACCTTCGCGAGATGGTCCAGCAGCTGGGGGAAGTCGTCGAGGGACGCGCCATCGGTGGCGTACGCGGCCTTCGCGACCTGCTCCTCGGAGTACGGGGGAGGGGCCTCGGGCAGACCGCGGTGTCGGTAGTCCTCGCCGTCGATCCGCAAGGGGCGGAAGTGGGCGGACAGACCCTGGATCTCACGCAGGAAGTCGGCGGCGGCGAACCGGCCTTCGCCGAGCTTGCCGGGCAGCGTGTTGGAGGTGGCGGCCAGGGCCACGCCCGCGTCGACCAGCTTTCCGAGAAGCGTCGACACGAGGACCGTGTCGCCCGGGTCGTCGAGCTCGAACTCGTCGATGCAGAGCAGCCGGTGTCCGCTGAGGGTGTGCACGGTCTGCTGGAAACCGAGGGCGCCGACCAGGTTCGTCAGCTCCACGAAGGTGCCGAAGGCCTTGAGGGAGGCTTCCGCGGGGGTGGCGTGCCACAGGGAGGCCAGCAGGTGCGTCTTGCCGACGCCGTAACCGCCGTCGAGGTAGACACCGCGCGGCGCGCTGGGGGCCTCGGGCTTCCTGGCGAACCACCTGCGCCGGCCGGAGCCGCTCGCGTGCGCGCCGCCCAGGCCCGCCGCGAAGGAGCTGAGGACCGTGACGGCCTCGCGCTGGCTGGGCTGGTTCGGGTCCGGGACGTACGTGTCGAAGCGCACCGAGTCGAAGCGCGGCGGCGGCACCATCTCGGCGACCAGCCGGTCGGCGGGGACATGCGGCTCGCGGGCGCAGAGGGACAGCGGGGCCGCTTCGGTTATGGCACTGGTCGACACAGTTCTTAACTGTAAGGGCCGTGGAAGACTGCACGGTATGCGACGCCTGCTCCCTGTGACCGACCCGACAGCCACCGCGGACCGCGAATGGTCCCTGGACGAGCTGGCCGACGCCTATGCGTATCCGGACGGTGCGCAGGGCCCCTGGCTGCGGGCGAACATGGTCAGCTCGCTGGACGGGGCCGCCCAGCACGAAGGCCGCTCGCAGGCGATCTCCTCCGACACGGACATGCGGATCTTCGGCACGCTGCGGGGGCTCGCCGACGTGGTCGTGGTCGGCGCCGAAACGGTCCGCATCGAGGGCTATCGCCCGGCTCGCGCCCGGGAGGCGTTCGCGGACCGGCGGGCAGCGGCCGGCCAGGGTCCCGCACCCGCGATCGCCGTGGTCAGCGCCTCGCTCGGCCTCGACTTCTCGCTCCCGCTGTTCGCCGGGCCGCTCGTGCCGACGCTGGTGCTGACGGGGGCCGCGGCGCCCCCGGACCGTATCCGCGAGGCGGAGAAGGGGGGCGCGGAGGTGGTGATCGCCGGGGACGGGCTCGGTGTGGAGCCGGCCAGGGCGGTACGGGCTCTGGCGGAGCGCGGCCTGACACGGCTGCTGACCGAGGGCGGCCCGCGGCTGCTCGGTCAGTTCGTGGCGGCCGGAGTACTGGACGAGCTGTGTCTGACCCTGTCGCCGACGCTGACGGCGGGGGACGCGCAGCGCATCGCGGGCGGACCGGCGGTGGCCGTTCCTGAGCGGTTCGCACTGGCCTCGGTGCTGGAGGAGGCGGGGTTCCTTTTCACCCGCTACCGTCGCATCTGAACAAAAGGGGCGGAATGTGTCGTTCCGGTTCGCGTCCGCAGGGGCGCACTACTCTCGCAGACCCCCCGTGCGGTCACGGGGAAGGATGGTTTCCGCAGAAGGGCTCCTGACGTGTTCACAAGCGTACTGATGATCGAGAAGCCCCTGACGTCGGAGGACGTGGAATTCGTCACGAGCCTGCACGGGGGCGAGCGTGTGTCCTTCGTCGTGCTGATGCAGCCCCGCGGTGACCAGGCCGATGTCCTGCTCAGAGCCATCGACGATGTCGCGCTCGGCGAACTGAAGGAAGCCGTCCGCGAGGGTGACAAGCCCGAGGGCAAGGACGCCGTGGCCCCCGCCCGGCTGGCCCTGGAGCACTCGCTGGCCGCCCTGCGCGCGGCGGGCAGCGAGGCCGTGGGCGAGGTCGTCGAGAAGCACCCGCTGGACAAACTGACGTCCGTGGTCGACGAGTCGGGCGCCGACGAGGTGATCGTGCTGACCGAACCGCACTACGTGGAGGAGTTCTTCCACCGGGACTGGGCCTCCAGGGCCCGCCACAAGGTCGGTGTACCGGTGCTCAAGCTCTTCGCGCACAGCGAATAGGCTGGACCCTCGCACGTACTCGTACATCTTGGGGAGACACACGCATGGCACCCGCCGTCCCTAGCACCATGGAACGCCCGCACTTCATCGGCATCGGTGGCGCCGGGATGTCGGGCATCGCCAAGATCCTCGCCCAGCGCGGCGCGAAGGTCGCGGGCAGCGACGCGAAGGAGACGGCGACGGCCCAGTCCCTGCGCGAGCTCGGCGCCACCGTCCACATCGGGCACGCCGCCGAGCACCTTGCGTCGGACGCCAGCTGTGTCGTCGTCTCCAGCGCCATCCGCGCGGACAACCCGGAGCTGGCGCGCGCCGCCGAGCTGTCCGTCCCGGTCGTGCACCGGTCCGACGCGCTCGCCTCGCTGATGACCGGCCTGCGCTCGATCGCCGTCGCGGGCACGCACGGCAAGACGACCACCACCTCCATGCTGGCCGTGGCCCTGACCGAGCTGGGTCTCGACCCCTCGTACGCGATCGGCGGCGACCTCGCCGGGCCGGGGACGAACGCACGTCACGGCGAGGGCGACATCTTCGTCGCCGAGGCCGACGAGAGCGACCGCAGCTTCCACAAGTACGACCCCGAGGTCGCGGTCGTCCTCAACGTGGAGCTCGACCACCACGCCAACTACGCCTCGATGGACGAGATCTACGACTCCTTCGAGACCTTCGTCGGCAAGGTCGTCCCGGGCGGCACCCTGGTGATCGCCGCGGACCAGCCCGGGGCCGTCGAGCTCACCTCCCGGGTCCGTGACCTGTCCACGCTCAAGGTCGTCACCTACGGCGAGTCCCCGTCCGCCGACGTGCGCGTCCACAAGGTCACCCCGCGCGGCCTCACCAGCGAGGTCACCGTCCTGCTCGACGGCCGCTTCCTGACCTTCACGGTCTCGGTCCCCGGCCGCCACTACGCGCACAACGCCGTGGCCGCGCTCGCCGCCGGAGTCGCGCTCGGGATCCCGGCGCACAACCTGGCGTCGGCGATCGGCAAGTACACCGGAGTCAAGCGCCGCCTCCAGCTCAAGGGCGAGGCCGCCGGCGTCCAGGTCATCGACTCCTACGCCCACCACCCGACCGAGATGACAGCCGACCTCGAAGCGATGCGCGGCGCCGCCGCCAACTCGCGGCTGCTGGTCGTGTTCCAGCCCCATCTCTTCTCCCGTACCCAGGAACTGGGCACCGAGATGGGCCAGGCCCTCGCCCTGGCCGACGCGTCCGTGGTCCTGGACATCTACCCGGCCCGTGAGGACCCGATCCCGGGCATCACCAGCGCCCTGATCGTCGACGCGGCCCGGGCCGCGGGCGCGGAGGTCACCGCGGTGCACGACAAGGCGAGCGTCCCCGACGTCGTCGCGGGAATGGCGAAGCCCGGTGATCTGGTTCTCACGATGGGCGCGGGCGACGTCACGGACCTCGGTCCCGACATCATGGCCCGCCTGGCCGGTCCGTAGATGCTGAGGGAGCCGAGTTCATGTCGTACGACGTCGAAAAGCCGGACGAGCAGTGGCGCGCGGAGCTGACTCCCGCCGAGTACAAGGTCCTGCGCGAGGCCGGCACCGAGCCCGCCTTCGTCGGTGAGTACACGGACACCAAGACGGAGGGCGTGTACTCCTGCCGGGCGTGCGGCGCCGAGCTCTTCCGCTCCGACACCAAGTTCGAGTCGCACTGCGGCTGGCCGTCCTTCTACGACCCGAAGGACACCGACGCCGTCGAGCTGATCGAGGACCGCTCTCACGGGATGCGCCGTACGGAGGTGCGGTGTGCGCGGTGCGGCTCGCACCTCGGCCATGTGTTTGAGGGGGAGGGGTACCCGACCCCGACCGATCAGCGCTACTGCATCAACAGCATCTCGCTGCGGCTGACGCCGGGCGAGGGCTGACGGTACGGGGCCGTGGACGTCCGGTCCACGGCCCCGCCCGGCGTGCGACACCGACGGCCCAGCCCGGCGTGCGCCTGCCAAGTTCCTGTGCTTACACTGAGTAACAGAGAGTGGTTGTCACAGACCGGAAGTTCTCATACCGGAAGCACAGACCGGACGTACCGTGCGCCATCAGCGTGTGTTGATACCCGCACTCACCCTGCTCCTTGTGTTGCTGCCCGCGGCCACCGCGGCGGCGCAGGGTGACGAGGAGGTACCGCACGGCCCGGGCTTCGGCGCCCGTGCCCTGCAAGCCCTCATCGACGGCATTCAGTTCGGCGTCATCATCGCGATCTGCGCGGTGGGCCTCTCCCTGATCTTCGGGACCATCCACCTGATCAACTTCGCGCACGGCGAGCTCGTGACGATCGGCGCCACGTTCGCGTTCTTCCTGAATGTCTCGGCGGCCGGTCCCGGCTGGCATCTGATCCCCGCCGCGATCGTCTCCGTGGCAGGCGGAGCCCTGCTGGGCGCCCTCATCGACCGTGGCCTCTGGCGGCCGTTGCGCGCCCGCGGCACAGGTCTGATCAACATGTTCATCGTCACGATCGGACTGTCGCTGCTGCTGCGGCACATCGTGCTCGTGCTGTATGGAACCCGGCCCGGCTCATTTGCCCAGTACGACATCCAGAAGGCGTACGACCTTGGCCCGGTGGGCATCACCCCACGGGACCTCACCGTCACCCTGCTCTCGGTGGCGACCCTGCTCGGTGTCGCCCTGCTGCTCCAGAAGACCCGGATCGGCACGGCCATCCGGGCCGTCTCCGAAAACCGCGATCTCGCCGAGGCTTCGGGCATCGATGTGCAGCGGGTCGTATCGGTGGTCTGGATGCTCGGCGGTGCGCTCGCCGCCCTCGGCGGGGTGTTCTTCGGACTGGTCGAGATCGTCACCTGGGACATGGGCTTCAAGCTGCTGCTGCTCATGTTCGCCGGGGTCATCCTCGGCGGTCTGGGCTCCGCTTACGGCGCGATGGTGGGCAGCCTCGTCATCGGCATCGTCGCCCAGATGTCCACGCTGTGGTTCCCCGTCGACCTGCAGTACGCGTGGGCGCTGCTCACGCTCATCATCGTTCTCCTCGTCCGGCCGCAGGGCATCCTCGGCCACCGCGAACGCATCGGTTGAGGGGTGGTGTGCCATGGAATTCGACACGATCCTCTCGGACGCCATACGGTCCGGCATCGGTCCCATCGCCGCCATCTACGTGATCGCCGCCATGGGACTGAACCTGCATTTCGGCTACACCGGGCTGCTGAACTTCGGCCAGGTCGGGTTCATGCTCGTCGGCGGTTACGGGCTCGCGATCACCGTCGCGACCTGGGGCGGCTCGATGTGGCTCGGCGTCCTCGTCGGACTTGCCTCCGCGATCGTGCTGGCTCTGCTGCTCGGCCTGCCGACCCTGCGGCTGCGCGCCGACTATCTCGCGATCACCACCATCGCCGCGGGGGAGACGCTACGGCTGTTCTACCGGTCCAGCTGGGCCGAGCCGACCACCGGCGGAGTGTTCGGGCTGCAGCGGTTCGCCAATGACTTCTACGACCTGAACCCCATCCCACGGGGCACGTACGGCTTCTGGACGGTCAAGTTCAACGCCCGGGACCTTTGGGTGATGATCATCGCCTGGGGCCTGGTGGTGATCGTCGGGTTGCTGCTCGCCCTGCTGATACACAGCCCGTGGGGCCGTGTCATCCGGTCCATCCGCGACGACGAGAATGCCGGGCGCAGCCTCGGCAAGAACGTGTACGCGTACAAGATGACGAGCCTCGTGCTGGGCGGAGTGCTCGGCGGGGTCGCCGGAATGCTTCAGGCCATACAAGTGCAGTCGGTGAGCGCGGACAGCTTCGATCCGGCCGTCACCTTCTTCCTCTACACCCTGCTCGTGCTGGGCGGCGCCGGGACGATGCTGGGCCCCGTCGTCGGCTCGATCCTCTTCTGGTTCGTGCTCTCCTTCATCGACAGCGCACTGCGTCAGGCCATCGAAGCCGACTACATCTCGCCCTCCGTGATCAGCACCTCGGAGATCGGCGCCGTCCGCTTCGCCCTGGTCGGGCTCGCCCTGATCCTGCTCATGGCGTTCAGACCTCAGGGGATCCTCGGCAGCCGGAAGGAGATGCTGCTCAGTGGCCGCTGATACGCAACCCTCGTCCGCGCCCGAGCCCGAGCCCGGCCCCGGGTCCCGCTCCGGGCCGGCGCTCGAGCCCGTGCCCGGTGTGCGCAAGCCCGACCCGCTGCTCGTCCTGGACGGTGTGACCCGTACCTTCGGCGGCCTTACCGCCGTCCAGGTCGATCATCTGGAGGTGCAGCGCGGGACCATCACGGCCCTGATCGGGCCCAACGGAGCCGGCAAGACGACGCTGTTCAACCTTGTGAGCGGGTTCGACCGGCCCGACGGTGGTCAGTGGTCGTTCGACGGGCATCCACTCAGCGGGCGCCCGCCTCACCGGATTGCCCAGCGGGGACTGGTCCGTACGTTCCAGCTCACCCGGACGCCCGCCCGGCTCACCGTGCTGGAGAACATGCTGCTCGCGGCGACCG
Source organism: Streptomyces sp. SLBN-118 (assembly GCF_006715635.1). Lineage (NCBI taxonomy): Bacteria > Bacillati > Actinomycetota > Actinomycetes > Kitasatosporales > Streptomycetaceae > Streptomyces > Streptomyces sp. SLBN-118. The sequence goes on along the minus strand of NZ_VFNP01000001.1, from coordinate 1,766,062 downwards.
AGCAGCGCGGCGAGCGGCTGCTGCCCGCCCTGCTGAGGCCGCTGTGGCGCAAGCAGGAGCGGGAGAACGTGGACCGGGCCGACGAGCTGCTCAACCGCTTCCGGCTCATCAAGCTGCGGGACGAATACGCGGGCACCCTCTCCGGCGGCCAGCGCAAACTGCTCGAAATGGCCCGCGCGCTGATGGTCCGCCCCGCGATGATCCTGCTGGACGAGCCGATGGCCGGGGTGAACCCCGCGCTGACCCAGTCCCTGCTCGGTCACATCACCGCGCTGCGCGACGAGGGGATGACCGTGTGCTTCGTCGAGCACGACATGGATGTGGTGATGGGCATCAGCGACTGGGTGGCCGTCATGGCGGGCGGAAAGCTCGTGGCCGAGGGACCGCCGCACACGATCGGCCGGAACCGCGCCGTCGTGGACGCCTACCTCGGCAAGCGGCACGACGAACCCGGAGCGACCGGCGAGGAGGCGTGAGCCATGCCCGAGAACGGAAACGGGCCCGTGGACGGTCCGGTGCTGGTGGCCGACGCGATCGTCGCCGGATATGTGCCGGGCGTCGATGTGCTGCGCGGCTGCAGTGTCGATGTGCGGCAGGGTGAGTTGGTCGGAGTGATCGGCCCCAACGGTGCCGGAAAGTCGACCCTGATCAAGGCGGTCTTCGGTCTCTTGCGCGTGCGCGGCGGCACCGTGCAACTCCACGGCGAGAAGGTCACCAACCGCCCCGCACACGAACTGGTCCGCCGGGGCGTGGGGTATGTGCCGCAGCTGCAGAACGTCTTCCCCGCGCTGACCGTCGAGGAGAACCTGCGGATGGGCATCTATCTGCAGCCCAAGAAATTCATACGCCGGCAGGCGGCGGTGGAGGAGATCTTCCCCCTGCTGGGCACCCGCCGGAAGCAGAAGGCCGGATCGATGTCCGGCGGTGAGCGGCAGATGCTCGCCATGGCCCGGGCACTGATGATGGAGCCGCAGGTTCTGCTGCTCGACGAGCCGTCGGCAGGACTGTCACCGATCTTCCAGGACCAGGTGTTCGAAAGGGTGAAGGAGATCAACGACGCGGGCGTCGCCGTGCTGATGGTCGAGCAGAACGCCCGCAGGTGCCTGCAGATCTGCGACCGTGGCTACGTCCTCGACCAGGGCCGCAACGCCCACACCGGTACCGGAATGGGTCTGCTGCACGACGAGAAGGTGATCGAGTTGTACCTCGGCACCCTCGCCCGCGTCCGCTGAATCCGCGTCCGTTGAACGCCGTTCTCCTCCCTCACTGCTGAGCCTTGCTCACCTGTGTGCTCACGGTCTGCAGCTGGCCCTTCTGGTTGTACGTGTACACCTCGATCGTCGCCTGGCCGGGCTCACCGGCGTCGGTGAAGTCGAGCGGACCGCTCACGCCGTCGTAGTCGATGTCCTTGCCGGCTGCGATCAGCTTCTTGCAGGTGGCGAACGAATTGCACTTCTCGCCGTCCTTGGTGACTCCGACCATCTCCTTCGCAAACTTCCCGGGGTCGTCGGACTTGGCCTGCTCGGCGGCGAGCGCGATGGTCGTCACGCAGTCGAAGACCTGCGGCGCGAACTGCAGCTCCTTCAGGCTCGGGGCGAACTTCTTCAGCTGAGCAACGAACTGCGGGTTGGACGCCGACGCCGGAGCCGTCCCCTTCATCCCGGCAAGCACGGCGGGATTGGCCGGAGAGACGAGCTTGGGCAGTTCCGCGCTCCGCAGCCCGTCGGCTCCGTACACACCGACCTGCTGGGGCCCGATTCCTGCCTCGATCATGGCCTGGAGGATCTGCGTGCCCTCCTCGAAGCCGATCACCACTACGGCATCCGGCTTCGAGTCCTTGGCCTTCTGGACGATCTGGTCGTAGTTGGTGGCCTTCGTGTCGTACGTCTCGGCGAGCGTCACGGTGGCGCCGCCGTCCTCCAGCCCCTTCTTGGTGGCCTCCATCAGCCCCTTTCCGTAGTCGTCGGCACGCGCCATCAGGGCCACCCGCTTGTGGCCGTCGCCCTGGATTGTCTTGGCCAGGATCGGCCCCTGGAGCGCGTCGCTCGGCGCGGTACGGAAGTAGAAGCCGCCGTCGTCGTAGTCGGTGAAGGTAGGCGCTGTGTTGGAACCCGAGCACTGGACGACACCGTCACCGGTCACCCGGTCGATGAACGCCAGGGACATTCCGGAAGCCGCGGCACCGATGATCGCATCGACACCCGTGTTCAGCACGCGGTCCGCCGACTGTGCCGCCACGGCCTCCTGGCCTGCCTCGTCGCCACCGACCACGGCCGGTATCGGCTTGCCAAGCACTCCGCCGCCGGCGTTGATACCAGTGACAGCGAACTTCAGCGCCTCGATCTGCGGCGGGCCCAGAAAGGCCAGCTGCCCGGTCTCCGGGAGAACATATCCGAGCTTGAGCTGACCATCCTCGTCCGACGATGAAGCACTGCCACTCGAGCCGCAGGCCGCCAGCAGCAGCACGGCCGCGCTGGTGAAGATCGTGGACCGCCGTATCGACGTTCTCATGTCCGCCTCCTCTCAGTGGAGGCCGGCGGCAGGTCGACAGGTTGCCTTCCGCCTGCCTTCTGTAAAAAGAGTAGAACGATCAGACGCTGTTGGCGCAGTCGAGCCGGGACGTGAAGTACGGAAGGATGAACCGTCAACGTCCGCGCCCGTTCGACTTCACGTCGGCGTGACGGCGCAGCCCGGGCTCCGGCGCCGTCGGCCGCTCACCGGGGGCGGCTCAACTGCGGCTGCGCTCCTACGAGTTGCCCCGCCGTACGCGCCGGAGCATGTGCGGTCGGTCGTGGGGCCAGACGGTTACCTGGGCTGCAGCAGGTCCCAGCGGTTGCCGTACAGGTCTTCGAAGACCGCGACCGATCCGTACGGCTCGTGGCGCGGCTCCTCCAGGAAGCGGACGCCCGCCGCGGTCATCCTGGCGTGGTCGGCCGCGAAGTCCGCGGTGTGCAGGAAGAAGCCGACCCGGCCGCCAGTCTGGGTGCCCACGCTCGCGCGCTGGGCATCGTCCCCCGCGCGGGCCAGCAGCAGCGCGGCCCCGTGGCCCGAGCCGCGAGGGCGGACCACGACCCAGCGACTGCCGTCCCCGCGGTCGGTGTCCTCGACCAGGTCGAAGCCGAGTGCGTCGGTATAGAAGGCGATGGCTTCGTCGTAGTCACGGACGACGAGGGTGACCAGGGCGATGTACGACATGAGCCGAGGTTATACGTATGATGGGGCGGGATCAACGCAGTGGAAGAATGCCTGCCATGCACGTGCCGCCGCCCCCGCAGTACCCCCCGCACGTCCTGTACCGCGCCCGCGCACTCGCCGTCTCCGGCCGCCGCGTCGTCCTGGGCATCGCCGGACCCCCGGGTGCGGGCAAGTCGACCCTTGCCGCCCACATCGTCGACGTACTCGGGAGCCTCGCCGTCCTGGTCCCCATGGACGGCTTCCACCTCGCTCAGACCGAGCTCGAACGCCTCGGGCGGGCCCGCCGCAAGGGTGCGCCCGAGACCTTCGACGCCGCCGGGTATGCCGCCCTGCTGGCGCGGCTCCGCTCCCCCGTCCCGGGCGGCACGGTCTACGCCCCCGCCTTCGACCGCTCCCTGGAAGAGCCGGTGGCCGGAAGCATCGCGGTCGAGCCCGAGGTCCCCCTCGTTGTCACCGAGGGCAACTACCTGCTCCACGACGAGGGCCCCTGGGCCCAGGTCCGCCCCCTCCTCGACGAGGTCTGGTACCTGGAGCTTGACGACGCCGTCCGTGTCAGCCGCCTGGTCGACCGGCATGTGCGGTTCGGCAAGCAGCGGGCGTTCGCCGAGCGCTGGGTCCACGACTCCGACGAGCCCAACGCCCGGCTGGTCGCCCGCGGCCGCGGCCGCGCCGACTTCGTGATCACACAGTCCGCTCAGGCCGTGTCCGGGTGATCAGGCCTGACAGGGCCTCGCCCGGCCGCCGCGGCGGCGTGCGCCACGGCGGCCGCCGCCAGTGCCCGCACAATCGGGTGCGGGCGCGTCCCGTCCCCGTACAGCTCCGGCTGGAACAGCGTCGCCAGGAAGAACGGATGCCCGGGCAGCTCCGCGATCCGGACCTGCCCTTCCTCGTCCTCGCCCGTGAAGCGCAGCCCGTGCGCCCGCAGCGTGTCGAGATGCCGGGAATCGGGGCCGTACGAGCAGTGGTAGCGCTCCTGAGTCCTCTCCGCCCCGAGTACCGACTCGGCGAGCGAACCGGGCGTGAGCCGCACCGCGCCCTCATGTCCCACCAGAGAGCAGGCCAGCGGCGCGATGAGCAGGTCGTCGGCATCGGGGTCGTTCTCCGCGTGGGCGATATCGACGAGGCCGCAGACGTCGCGCGCGTACTCCAGCAGCGCGTGCTGGAAGCCGCCGCACGTGCCGAGGAAGGGGATGCCCCGCTCGCGCGCCGAGCGGATCGCGGCGAGGGCGCCCGCCTCGCTGCGGTACGGGCTCCCCGGCAGCACCCACACCGCGTCGAATCCGTCGACCGCGCCGGGCGCCTGCGCGTCACCGGTCGGGATCCAGTACGCGTCAAGGACGAGCCCGTCGCGTTCGGCGAGGGCGTCGAGGAGGCCGGGGACACGGGTGTGGGACTTCACATGGGGCGAACGATCGCCGACGAGGGCGATCCGGGCGACGGTCTGCGTGTCCGTCTTCGTCGTGCCGGTCTTCATCATGACGAACATGCTGGTCGCCGCGGTCGGTTCACGTCCAACGATGATCTGTACTCCCGTGATCGCGGATGCTTATGACATGGACCCGCACCTCCTTCATACGTACGTCACCGTCGCCCGGCTGTCGTCGTTCTCAGCCGCCGCTCGCGAGCTGGGCTACACCCAGTCCGCCGTCTCCCAGCACATCGCCGCCCTCGAACACGACCTCGGGATGTCCCTGCTGAACCGCCGTCCGGTCACGCCGACCCGGGCGGGCGAGCGGCTGCTGGAGCACGCGGGCTCGCTGCTGCTTCGCCTCGACGCCGCCCGCGCCGACCTCACGCGCCTGGCGGGCGAACCGGCCACAGCACTGACCGTCGTCGCATCCCCGCTCGCCGTCCGGCCGGAGACCCTCGCCGCGCTGCCCGTCTCGCGCGCGACTCTGCGGGTGCAGCCCCGGGAGGACATACCGGCCGCCGTCGCGACAGGGGCCGCGGACCTGGGCCTCGTCGACGGCCTCGCCGCACCCAGCGACCCGTTGCGGCTTCCCGACGTCGCCCCGCTCACCGCCACGGGCGTGGCCGAGGAGCCCGTCGCCGTCGTGCTCCCCGACGGCCATCCGCTCGCCCGCCGACGCGGGCTGCGGCTCGCCGATCTCGTCGACGCCCGCTGGCTGGACGCGCCGGACGCCGGACTGCCGCTGGAGCAGCTGCGCGCGGCGACGGGCGCGGCGCGGGGCTTCAGGCCGGCTCTGCGGTACGAGGGCACGGACATCCGTACCCTCCTCGCCCTCGCGGCCGCCGGACTCGGTCTGACGCTGCTGCCGCACGCACTGGCCCCGGCGGACGGGGCCCTCGCCGTGCCGCTCACCGAACCCCGGCTCGTCCACCGGACCGAGCTGCTGCACACGGGCGTGCTGCGGGGCTCCGCCGAGGGCTTGGCCGAGCGCATGCGGAGCAGGATCTGATTGTTCAGGACACGGTCTGTACGCTCGGGGTTCTGGGATGCCGACGGAAGGCGGGTTGACGTGGGGTTGTTCCGGCGAGGGCCGAAGCGCGACGGACGCGATGCACCCCGGGACCCCGAGTTCTCCTTCTTCTCGGCCGAGGAGGGCACCCGCTTCCGTGCCCAAGTGCGCGAAGCCTTCGCCGAACAGGGCCTGGAGGTGACCGTCTACGCGGACGTGGTGTCCGACAGCGCGGGCCGCCAGTTCGGGCTGGCCAACCTCGCCGCCGTGTGCCACAACGACGAGCGCGGGCCCCGCGCCTGGCCCGAACTGGTCCGGCAGCACGTCGGGATGGTCCTGCGCACCATGGACGCACCCTCCGCGCTCGACACCCTGCCCGCCGAGCAGATCCGCGCGCAGCTCTACCCCCGCGTCGTCGGCCGGGACGGCTTCAACCCGGAGAACTTCGGCTACGCCCGCCCCCTCGCCCCCGGCCTGTACGAGATCATCGCGCTCGACCTCCCCGAGAGCGTCATGATGCTCACCGACGAGGCCCTGGAACCCCTCGGTGACCTCCAGTACCTGCGTGACCAGGCGCTGTACAACCTCCGGGGCCTGCCCGTCGAGGGCCACGAGACCGTCAAGGACGCCGATGGCATGCGCTTCGAGGTGGTCCTCGGCGACTCCTTCTACACGGCCAGCCGGGTCCTGGCGCTGGACAGCGTCGTACGGCAGGTCACCGGGGAACAGCTGTCCGCCGACGGGGCACTGGTCGCGATGCCCTTCCGGCACCAGCTGGCCTTCCACGCCATCCACGACACCGGCATGATCCCCGCGCTCAACGCCATGGCCTCCTTCGCGGCCTCCGGCTACGCCGACACCCCCGGCGCCATCAGCCCGTACGTCTACTGGTGGCGCGACGGCACGCTCACCCAGCTCAGCGACCGTGACGAGGACGGCGAGGGGCTGCGGATCGTGGTCGGCAAGGAATTCCAGGAGCTGTTGGAACGGCTGGTGGCCAAAGGCGAGGAATGAACTCGCGGGCTCCGTGCCCGACCGGCACGATGGCCCCATGCCGACCACACCCGCGCCTTTCACCGCCGGCGACTACCGGGCCAGAATGGCCCGCGCCGCCGAGTCCGCCGCCGACGCGGGGCTTGCGGGGCTCCTCGTCGCTCCCGGCCCCGACCTGGTCCACCTCACCGGCTACCGGCCCGCGGAAACCGAACGGCTCACCCTCCTCGTCCTCGCGGCCGGCCACGAGCCGGTCCTTGTCGTCCCGACGCTGGAGGCCCCGGACGCCGCGGAGGCCCCGGGTGCGTCCGCGCTCACCCTGCGGGACTGGACCGACGGCAAGGACCCGTACGCCGTCACCGCGACGCTCCTCGACAAGGCTGGGCGGTTCGGCGTCAGCGACAACGCCTGGGCGATGCATCTGCTCGGCCTGCAGCACACGCTGCCGGAGACCTCGTACGTATCGCTGACCGAGGTGCTGCCCATGCTGCGGGCGGTGAAGGACGCGCATGAGCTGGAACGGCTGGCAGCCGCCGGCGCGGCGGCGGACGCGACGTACGAGGAGATCCTCAAGGTCCGCTTCTCCGGGCGCAGGGAACTGGACGTAGCGGCCGACCTCGCCGCGCTGCTCAAGCACTTCGGCCACTCCCAGGTGGACTTCACGGTCGTCGGCTCGGGCCCGAACGGTGCGAATCCCCACCACGAGGCGGGGGCACGGACCATCGAGCAGGGCGACATGGTCGTCCTCGACTTCGGCGGCCTCAAGCACGGCTACGGCTCCGACACCTCCCGTACGGTCCACGTCGGCGAGCCGTCCCCCGCCGAGCAGCACGTCCACGACGTGGTGCAGGAGGCCCAGCGGGCCGGGGTCGAGGCGGTGAAGCCGGGCGTGGCCTGCCAGGAGGTCGACCGGGCGGCCCGCGAAATCATCGAGGAGGCGGGGTACGGGGACCTGTTCATCCACCGCACGGGCCACGGGATCGGCGTCACGACGCACGAGCCGCCGTACATGATCGAGGGGGAGGAGCGGGAGCTGGTGCCGGGGATGTGCTTCTCGGTGGAGCCGGGGATCTATCTGCCGGGGCGGTTCGGGGTGCGGATCGAGGACATCGTGACGGTGACCGAGGAGGGTGGGCGCAGGTTCAATGTGACGTCGCGTGAGATGGCGATCGTCGAGTAGGCGCCTGCGGCGGAGTTGTTCCCCACCCGGCCCCTTCCCTCAATCGGGGGCGCTGCCCCCGGACCTCCGCTCCTCAATCGCCGGAGGGCTCAATTCTCAGCCCGTCGGGCGTTTGAGGACATGCGGCCGAAGGTCGCATACGGGGTCTGGAGCGGAGCCCAGTTCGGGATGGGGGAGCTCCCACGGCCTGGTCCGTGGAGGGAGGGCCCGGCAGATGGCAGCTCAGCCGTCCGACAGGACCACGCACGACTCCGGCGGGAGGTGCAGCACCCCGTCCGCCCCCGGTGGCTCGACCCGGTCCCAGGACGCCAGCACCCGCCCCCCACCCCCCAGCGCAATCCCCACCGGCTCCTTCGCGAGGTTGATCGCCACCAGCGTGTCGCCCCGGCGGTAGGCCAGCCAGCGGGCCGATTCGTCGTACGCCACCTTCACCGCCTCCAGGTCCGGATCGGTCAGGTCGGGCTGGGCGCCGCGGAGGGCGATCAGCTCGCGGTGCCAGGACAGGAGGCGTGCGTGCGGCTCGCGGGAGCGTTCGGTGCGGTCCAGGCAGGAGCGGGCCCGGGTCGCAGGGTCCTGAGGGTCGGGGATCTGGTCCGCCGACCAGCCGTGTGCCGTGAACTCCCGCCGCCGCCCGTTGCGTACCGCCTCGGCGAGCTCCGGGTCGGTGTGGTCGGTGAAGAACTGCCAGGGCGTACGGGCGCCCCACTCCTCGCCCATGAACAGCATCGGGACGAAGGGCCCGGTCAGCACCAGCGCGCCCGCGCAGGCCAGCAGCCCGGGGGAGAGGGTGGCGGAGAGCCGGTCGCCCAGTGCCCGGTTGCCGATCTGGTCGTGGGTCTGGGCGTAGCCGAGGAAGCGGTGCGCCGGGGTGGTCGTCACATCGAGCGGGCGGCCGTGCGTACGCCCGCGGAAGCTCGAATACGTTCCGTCGTGGAAGAATGCGTGCGTGAGGGTCTTGGCGAGGGCCGCCAGGGGCGATGCCGCGAAGTCGGCGTAATAGCCCTGGGATTCGCCGGTCAGCGCGGTGTGCAGGGCGTGGTGGTGGTCGTCGTTCCACTGCGCGTGCAGGCCGAGGCCGCCCGCCTCGCGCGGCGTCGTCGTCCGTGGGTCGCCCAGGTCGGACTCGGCGATCAGGAACAAGGGCCGTCCGAGGTCGTCGGCCAGTGCGTCGGCGGCGGCGGACAGCTCCTCCAGGAACGTGAGCGCACGAGTGTCGGCGAGGGCGTGCACCGCGTCCAGGCGCAGCCCGTCGAGGCGGTAGTCGCGCAGCCAGGCCAGTGCGCTCCCCAGCAGATACGCGCGTACCTCGTCGGAGCCGGAAGCGTCGAGGTTGACGGCGGCGCCCCACGGCGTGTGATGGGCATCGGTGAAGTACGGGCCGAAGGCGGGCAGGTGGTTCCCGGACGGACCGAGGTGGTTGTGGACCACGTCCAGGACGACCCCGAGGCCATGACCGTGCGCCGTGTCGACAAAGCGCTTGAGCGCCAGGGGCCCGCCGTACGGCTCGTGGACCGCCCACAGCGACACACCCTCGTACCCCCAGCCGTGCACTCCGGGGAACGGGCACAGCGGCATCAGTTCGACATGGGTGATCCCCAACTCGGCCAGCTCGCCGAGCTGTTCGGCCGCCGCGTCGAGCGTGCCCTCGCGGGTGTACGTGCCGATATGGAGCTCGTACAGCACCGCACCGCCGAGCCCCCGCCCCGCCCAATCGTGCCGCCACTCGTACGCGTCCTGGTCGACGATCGCGCTCGTCCCGTCGGGTCCTTCCGGCTGGCGGCGCGAGCGCGGATCGGGCAGCACAGACCCGCCGTCCAGCGCAAAGCCGTACCGCGCGCCGTCGCCGGCGTCCGCCTCCGTGCTCCACCAGCCCGGTCGACCTTCGGCACGCTCCATGGGGCGCTCGGCGCCCTCCAGCCACAGCGTGACCCGATCCTCGGCCTGCGGCGCCCACACCTCGAACAGCACTGGCGGTCCCCTCGTCGTCGATGCCCGTCGTAGATGCCGTTTCCCATCCTGGCAAGATCGGGGTCTGGAAGCGGGGTCCTTGCCGCCATTAAGGTCACGGCCATGTCGACGCCGCTGCCGCCGCTGCCCGCCTTCCCGCCCGGTTTCCTCTGGGGCGCGTCCGCCTCCGCCTTCCAGACCGAGGGAGCCGTCGACACCGAGGGCAAGGGTCCGTCCGGATGGGACGCCTTCGCCGCCCAGGGCCGTATCAAGGACGGAGCCGACGCCTCGCGCGCCACCGGCTTCCACGCCCGCTACCGCGAGGACGTCGCCCTGCTCGCCGGGCTCGGCGCGGACGCCTTCCGCTTCTCCGTCAGCTGGCCGCGTGTCGTCCCCGGCGGCAGCGGCCCGGTCAACATGGCCGGGCTCGACTTCTACGACCGGCTCGTCGACGAGCTGTGCGCCCACGGCATACGGCCCGCACCCACCCTCTACCACTGGGACACCCCGCTTCAGCTGGACGAGGCGGGCGGCTGGCTGAACCGGGACACGGCCGCGCGCTTCGCCGAGTACGCCTCGGCCGTCGCCGAACGGCTCGCCGACCGCGTACCGATGTGGATCACCATCAACGAACCGGCCGAGGTCACCCTTCTGGGCTACGCGCTCGGCGAGCACGCGCCCGGAAAGCAGCTGCTCTTCGACGCGCTGCCCGCCGCCCACCATCAGCTGCTCGCCCACGGTCTCGCCGTCCAGGCCCTGCGCGCGGCGGGGGCCACCAACATCGGGACAGCGGTCTCCCACTCGCCCGTGCGAACCGCGGGGACGAGCGAGGAGGACCGGTTCGGCGCCGAGCTGTACGACACGATCACCAACTGGATGTTCGCGGACCCGATTCTCACCGGCCGCTACCCGGACGAGAACTTCGCCGCCCTGATGCCGGGACCGGTCGCCGACGACCTGGACGTCATCTCCGCCCCGCTCGACTGGTACGGCGTGAACTACTACCAGCCGATGCTCGTCGGCGCGCCGTCGAACGAAGCTCTCGGTGACTTCGCCGGTGTGGGCCTGCCCGCCGAACTGCCCTTCGGGGTGCGCGAGATCGAGAGCGAGCAGCGCACCGACTTCGGCTGGTCGGTCGAGCCCGACGGGCTGCGCGAGTTGCTCGTCCTGCTGAAGGACCGGTTCGGCGACCGGCTGCCGCCGGTGTACATCACGGAGAACGGCTGCTCGTACGACGGGCTCGACGACCGCCGCCGTATCGACTTCCTCGACGGCCATCTGCGCTCGCTGCACCAGGCGATCGACGCCGGGGTCGACGTACGCGGCTACTTCACCTGGTCGCTCACCGACAACATCGAGTGGGTCGAGGGCGCGGCGCAGCGCTTCGGTCTCGTCCACATCGATTACGAGACGCTGGAGCGCACGCCGAAGGCTTCCTACGCGTGGTACCGGGATGCCATAGCCGCCCAGAAGTCGGGACACTGAACCGCAGGGCACCGGACGTCACGGCACCGGACGTCACGGCACCGAGCGGATCTTCCACACCAGGACACCGCCGAGGAGCGTCACCACGGAGGAGGTCAGATACAGTCCCGCGTACCCGCCCGCGTACGCCACGACCGGAGCGGCCAGCGCCGGGCCGAGTACCTGCGGGGCGGAGTTGGCGACATTGATGACGCCCAGATCCTTGGCCCGGTCGCCGGCCTGCGGCAGCACCTGGGTGATCAGCGCCTGGTCGACCGCGATGTACATCCCGAAGCCGAGCCCCAGCAGCGCTGCCGCGCCCATCGCCATCGGCCACGTGTGCCACAGACTCAGCAGCAGCGAGGCGGCCGCCATCACCGCCGAACCGACCGCCACCAGCGCCCTGCGCCGCCCCAGCCGGTCCGAGACCGCCCCACCGGCCACGGCCGTCACCGCCACGCCCGCCGTGTACAGCAGCGTCAGGATCAGTACGCCCTCGTCCGGATTCGCGTAGTGCACCGCGTCCTTGAGGAAGTACAGGAGATAGAGCGTGCCCATGGCATTGCCGAGCATCACCAGGAAGCGGGTGAGCCAGGCCCAGCCGAAGTCCGGATACGCCCGCGGACTCACCCAGAAGTCCTTCAGCCGCACCGGCTCCCGAGCGGACGCCGGCACGTGGGGGTCCGGCATGAGAAAGACGAACGGCAGCGCGCAGAGCACCGTCAGCACGGCCAGCAGCAGATAGCCCGTGGCGATGCCCGTCACCACCATCGTCACCAGAACGGCGCCGACCACCAGACCCAGCGTCATCGGTATCCCGAGGAATCCGGAGACCGCGGCCCGCTGACGGACCGGCACCTGGTCGGGCACCACGGCATTGGTCCCGGCGAGCATGGCGTTCAGGCCGAGCTGGGCCAGACACCAGCCGAGCGCGACCCCGACGACGGTCGTCTGCGCGGCGGTGACGGCCAGTCCCACGGCGCCCAGCACCGCCCCGCCGAGGATCCACGGCCGGCGGCGGCCGAAGCGCCCGCGCGTACGGTCCGAGAGCGCGCCCGCGAGCGGATTGGCGACGACGGCGACCAGCGCCCCGACACCCGTGGCCCAGCCCAGCGCGACCTCTTTGCCCGACGGGGACAGCGCGTCGATCTGCTCGGCGAGCAGCACCTGGATCGGCGTCAGAAAAGCCATGAAAAGGCCCAGGTTGGCCAGCACGAGAGCTGATATCCAGCCGCGACCGACGCGGAACTGTGGCTCGAAGTGCAGCTCTTGCGTCGTCATAGGGGGCTCGCCATCAGCTCGGGGGTGCCCGGAGCTTACGGACACCCCCGAGCCCGATCAATCACTAGGCCCTGTCCGGCCGATCTTGCCGGGCTCGCGTGCCCTGGCACGCACATCTGCTGCGTTGTCGTCAGTCGCCGACGCTCCGCGTGGGCTCTCCCCCTGCCTTCGGCGGGGGGACCCCCATCCTCCGCCTTGCAGCTGCACGCACCAGACCCCGCTCACTGATCCGGCCTGATCGACCGCACAGGACCTAACCGGGCAGGAAGTGGATCCGCTCCTGCACGACGGGATGTCCGGCCTTCGCGAAGTTCGCCGCCATGGGAAAGTTGCCCTGATCGGTGGCGCCCGCGATGAACTCCGCGCCCCGCTCGGCCAGGAAGTGCGTGCACTCCACCAGCAGGTCGTAGGCGTAGCCCTGGCCGCGCTGCTCCGGCACGACCCCAATGAAGCCGATGCACGGTCCCGACGGATTGTTTGCCGGGATCTGCAGACCGACGAGCTCGCCTTCCCGCGTGAAGGCCAGCTGCCACCACTCGCGGGGTGAGGGGCACCAGTGGAAGAAGTCCAGTTCTTCCTGTGCCGCCCGGTCGACGCCCGATTCTGCGATGGCGCGCCGTGCGTGCGCGTCGAGCGTTACGGAGTGGACGCGGCGCAGCACGTCGAGAAAGACGGCGTCGTCGGGTTCCGTCCGGAACTCCAGCCGTCCCGGCCGCTGGGGCAGCCCGCATTCGGCAGTCCAGCGGTACTGGTAGCGCTCCACGAGGACCTTCATCCCGGCCGCCCCCGCGGCCCGGATCCTGGCCTCGCCGGCCGCCAGGGCGGCGGGGTCCTCGCGCCAGCCCGCGGGCAGGATCAGTTCGAACTCGGCCTGGAACGGGGAGGTGCGCAGTAGCTCGGCGCCTGCTTCCTCCTCGCCCTCGGCGAAGTCGAACCAGTTGACGTTGACGGGGGTTTGGTCATCGGGTCCGCCCCACCAGGCGGCCCGCGCGACGACCTTGCCGTCGCGCAGCGCGACCCGCTTCCAGTCGGGCCGGTGAGTGGCATTCGCCAGTGCGCGGCCCACACCGAGGGGGTCGGGCAGGGTGTCGAAGAGATGCGCGTCGCTCTCGCTGAGCGCGCGTATGACCAGATCGGTCATGAGAGATGTCCTCCGGGAAGGGATGTGCGGTGTGCGCTCCCGGTCAGACTGCGAACGCGCGGTGGACGGTGCGGGAGCGCGGGAATCGTGTGGTCTGCACTGCTCTCGCCTCCTTCCGTCGGTCCGTGGCGTCGCGATCACGTTAGAGGGCCCCGCGGGGCCCGTCCAGGCCTTTGTTCGACGGCCTTGTTTCAACTGCGCTCCAGAATCAGGGCCGTAGCGGCGAGGGGAAGTGCTTCCGTGCAGGTCACAGCCGCTCTGCGGACGGACGGGAACTCCGGTTCTTCTGGACACTTGTAGCCCTTCGGCCCGACAATCTCGTATGTGACGTCGTCCTTCGAGTTCCACACGTATCCCGCTCGGCTCTCCGATGCCGAGCGCGACCGTGTCCTCGGTGTGCTCAGAGAGGGCGCGGCCCAGGGCAAGCTGTCGCACGACACCTTCGTCCGGCGCATGGAACTCGCCCTGGCCGCCCGTCGCCCCGACGAACTGCTGGCGCTCACCGCCGACCTCACCACCGAGAGCCGCTGGTCACGACGGCTCTACAGCGCGGTCGGCCGCGTCTCGGCCTTCTCGGTGCGGCTGCGCAGGGCTTGGCAGGCCGAGAAGCTGCCGCCGCTTCTGCTGCCCGAACCGGGCCCCCACCCCCTGCGCATCGGCCGTGACCCGGGCAACGGCCTACGGCTGAGCCATGACACGGTCTCGCGCCTGCACGCCGAGTTGAGTCGGCAGGGCAGCCTGTGGATCCTTCGCGACCTCGGTTCGACCAACGGCACCACTGTGAACGGACGGCGAGTGACCGGCTCGGTCGTGGTGCACGACGGGGACATGGTGGGCTTCGGCCGCATGAGTTTCCGCCTCACCGCGCGCTGACGTTCTCGTCACCCGTTCGGGCGCACGCGGACTGCGCGAAGGCCGGCCCGGTGGTCGCCTGGTACAGACGCGCGCGAGCGGGCGCGGCTGCGACAGGGGATCGAGGCGAGATGAACAAGGCGGTTGCGCGCGGCACGGCGCGAAACCCTGCGCCTGCGGGATCCGGTCCGGCGACGGCCGCGGCGGGGCGCCGGAGCGACCACGTACCCCTCCTTCTCGTCCACGCGAGCGAGCAGGACCCGTACCACCACTACCGGCTCCTGCGCGACGCGTATCCCCTCGTCCACGACCCCTCCATCGGTGCCTGGCTGCTGAGCCGCCACGCCGATGTCTCCCTCGCGCTCACCGACCCCCGCTTCACGCAAGGCCACCGGCCCGGCGATCCGCCGTGCGACGCCCACCGCGGGAGCCTGCCGCAGGCCGTGCGAGAGGTCGTCGAGCGGACCGCGTACGTCCTGGCCCGGCGCATCGCGCGGCGGCAACAGGCCGACCTCGTCGAGGAGTTCTGCCGCTGGCTGCCGACCGGCGCCGTCGGCGTGCGGGGCCGCGGCGCGCGCGGGATCCTCGTCGCGGGGTCCTGCGTGACTCAGCTGTCCCTGCGAGAGAGGGCCCTCGCCTCTTTCCTCGCCAACGTCCTGGACCACCCCGGCCAGCTCGCCACCCTCCGCGAGCATCCCGAGCTCATCGGGCGCGCCTGGGCCGAGTCGCTGCGGCGCGATCCGCCCGTTCTGATCGTGCTGCGCCGGGCCGTGGCCGAGGTCGCGGTGAGCGGCGGCACGATTCCAGCAGGTGCAGACGTCGCCTGTCTCATCGGTGCCGCCGGGCGCGACCCCGAGCGGTTCCGCGAGCCGGACCGGTTCGATCCGCTGCGGGACGACCGCGGTCAGCTGACCTTCGGGCCCGGCGACTGCCCCGCCGTACAGCTCGCGGCCATGGAAGCGGAGTACGGACTGCGCGCGGTGCTCGACGCGATGCCGGGCCTGCGCCGCGCGGAGGGACCGCGGCCGCCCGCGACCGGGCTGCTCACCCGCGCCCCGAGGACTCTTCTCGTACGGCCCTGCGGCTGAGCAGCGCCACCGGACGCTCGGCGAACAGCTTCGCCAGCGGCACGGCCCCGCCCGTGAACTCCCGTCCCGGAGCGAGCAGATCGTCCCAGCGACCCTCCGGAAGACTGAGCTCCGTATCCGCCCAGCCACCTGCGTCCGCCAGGCGCAGCGACAACCGCGTGACGGCCGTGACCACCTGGCCCGTCCGGCAGAAAGCCACACAGTGCTCCGCCATGGGACCGCTCGCGCTCAGCGGTGCGTACGTCCCCGAGGCGCCGAAGACCTCTGGCCGCTCCCGCCGCAGCCGCAGCGCCGCCTTCGTCACCGCCGTCTTCTCGTCCGCCGGGCCCTCGCGGAACGGCCGCCGGTTGTCCGGGTCCACCAGCGCCAGAAACTCGCGCTCCGTGCCCTGATACAGGTCAGGCACCCCCGGCATCGTCAGCTGGAGCAGCGCCGCGCCGAGGACGTTGGCCCGGACATGGGGATCCAGGCCCCTGGCGAAGAGCGCGACCGAGTACATCGGCGGCCCGGCGGGACCTGCCTCCACGAAGTCGGCGACAGCCGCTTCGTACGCCGGGTCCTGCTCCGTCCAGCTCGTGTGCAGCGCCGCCTCCCGTACGGCTTTCAGCAGCGCGGTCTGCAGCCTCCCCTCGTAGGGGAACCCAAAACCGACCGCCGTCTGCCAGGCCACCCACGCCAGATGGGGATCGGGCGCCCGCCCGCCCTCCAGCACGCCCGCCTGCTCGGTGATCCGCGCGAGGAAGTCCGCCCAGGCGGCGGGGCACTCGGACAGCACGGCGATCCTGGCCCGCACATCGGCGCTGCGCTTGGTGTCGTGCGTGGTCAGCACGGTCCCGGCGGCCGGCCAGTCGCGCGCGAGCCGTTCGCAGTACGCGTGGAACCGCTGCGGACTCACCGCCGGGCTCCCCGGGTCCCCGCCCACCTCGTTCGCCGAGATCAGCGGCACATAGCGGTAGAAGGCCGTGTCCTCGACGGATTTGGCGCGCAGCGCGGACGACGTCTGCGCGAAGCGGGCACGGAACGCGTCATGGTCGGGCCCTTCGCCGAGTCTGCCGAGCGCGAGGTCACGCACGACATCGACGGCCCCGGCCTCCTCGGCCACCGCGAAGACCGCCTTCGCCTCCTCCGCCGCCTCCTCGGTCAGCACGCCCTCGCCGCCGGTGCGATACGGGCGGTAGACGGGCATGCGCACCAGCAGCTCGCGCACTGCCGCCCGCAGCGCCCAGGGGGCGTGGTCGCGCAGCGCGGGATCCGCCGTGCACACGCGCCCGGCCAGGCGGGTCAGCGCCGCGGTCTCGGCGGCCAGTTCGTGCGTGACCACTCTGTACGCGGCGCGGCGCGCGGTGGCCTCCCAGTAACCGCCCCGGTCACCGGCTGCCTCGGTGAACTCCCGGTACTGACGGACCAGTTCGGCCTCTCCGGCCGGATCGGTGAACAGGCCGTCGATCTGCCGCAGCGCGTCGTACCCCGTCGTCCCCGCCACCGGCCAGCCGGCCGGCAGCCACTCGTCCCCGGTGAGGATCTTCTCGACGACCGTCCAGCACGCCCCGCCCGCCGCCTCGTCCAGCCGCCTCAGATAGGCCTCGGGATCGGCGAGTCCGTCCGGGTGGTCGATGCGCAGACCCTCGACGACCCCGTCCCGTACCAGCTCAAGGATCTTGGCGTGGGTTGCGTCGAAGACAGCCGGGTCCTCCACCCGGACCCCGATCAGCTCCGAAATGGTGAAAAAACGCCGGTAGTTCAGCTCGGTACGGGCGAGCCGCCACCAGCCGAGCCGGTACCACTGCGCGTCGAGGAGCTCGGGCAGCGGCAGCCTCGCGGTGGAATCGCGCAGCGGGAAGCGCTGCGCCCCGTAGTGCAGGACGTCCCCCGCGACGCGCATCGCACCCAGCTCGTCCCCGATCCGGCCCGCGAGCACCGGCAGCAGGACCTTCCCGCCACCCGCCTCCCAGTCGATGTCGAACCAGGGGGCGTACGGCGAGAGGGGGCCCTCGCGCAGCACCTCCCACAGGGCGCGGTTGTGTCCCGGCACGGCGGCCATATGGTTCGGCACGATGTCCAGGACGATCCCGAGCCCGTGCGCCCGCGCCGTACGCGACAGCTCGCGCAGCCCCGCCTCGCCGCCGAGTTCCTCGCGCACCCGTGTGGGGTCGACGACGTCATATCCGTGCGTGGACCCGGGCACCGCCTCAAGCACCGGCGACAGATGCAGATGCGAGACGCCGAGCCCGGCGAGATACGGCACGGCTCGGGCGGCCGCCGAGAACGGGAAGCCCGGCTGGAGCTGGAGCCGGTAGGTGGCGATGGGCGTCATGCGAACATACGTACCCACCTTGAGGGCTTCTCTGTCACCGGCCCCTGTGTCCGTGTCCGCCGTTCGGGCTACGTTCGCCGGGAAGCGCCCTGTTTCACGCCGGGCGCCGCAGCACCACGAGGCTGCGCCCCACCAGCCGAACCCGCTCGCCCGCCGCCACCTTCGGGCCCTGGCCCGGCGGGACACCCTCCTTGCGGGCCGTGTTTACGACGACCTGCCACTGGCGTCCGTGGTTCACCGGAACCGCGAAATCCAGGTCCTCGGCGCTCGCGTTGAACATCAGGAGGAAGGAGTCGTCGCCGATGCGCTCGCCGCGCGGGCCCGGCTCCGAGATCGCGTGGCCGTTCAGGAACACCGACAGCGCCTTCGCGTGCGCCGCCTGCCAGTCCCGCTGGACCATCTCCTGGCCCTCCGGGGTGAACCACGCGATGTCGGACAGCTCGTCGTGCGTCCCCTCCACCGGGCGTCCGTGGAAGAAGCGCCGCCGCCGGAAGACGGGATGGTCGCGCCGCAGCCACACCATGGCCCGGGTGAAGGCGAGCAGCGTGTCCTCCTTGTCCTCGCCCGGCTCCGGCCACCGCACCCAGGACACCTCGTTGTCCTGGCAGTACGCGTTGTTGTTTCCGCCCTGCGTACGGGCGAACTCGTCACCGTGGCTGAGCATCGGCACACCCTGCGACAGCATCAGCGTCGCGATGAAGTTGCGCATCTGCCGCTCGCGCAGCTCAAGCACCTCGGGATCGTCGCTCTCTCCCTCCGTCCCGCAGTTCCAGGACCGGTTGTGGCTCTCGCCGTCGCGGTTGCCCTCGCCGTTGGCCTCGTTGTGCTTCTCGTTGTACGAGACGAGGTCGTGCAGCGTAAAACCGTCGTGGCAGGTCGTGAAATTGATGGAGGCCAGAGGCCGCCTGCCGTCGTCCTGGTAGAGATCGGACGAGCCGGTCAGCCGCGAGGCGAACTCCGCGAGCGTCCGTGGCTCGCCCCGCCACAGGTCCCGGACGGTGTCGCGGTACTTGCCGTTCCACTCGGTCCACAGCGGCGGGAAGTTCCCCACCTGGTAGCCGCCCTCGCCGACGTCCCACGGCTCGGCGATCAGTTTCACCTGGCTGACCACCGGGTCCTGCTGCACCAGGTCGAAGAACGACGACAGCCGGTCGACCTCGTGGAACTGCCGCGCCAGGGTGGCCGCGAGGTCGAAGCGGAAGCCGTCGACATGCATCTCGGTCACCCAGTACCGCAGCGAGTCCATGATCAGCTGCAGCACATGGGGGCTGCGCATCAGCAGGGAGTTCCCGGTGCCCGTCGTGTCCGTGTGGTAGCGCCGGTCCTCGGACAGCCGGTAGTAGGAGGCGTTGTCGATGCCCCGGAAGGAGAGCGTGGGGCCCAGATGGTTGCCCTCCGCGGTGTGGTTGTAGACCACGTCGAGGATGACCTCGATGCCCGCCTGGTGCAGTGCCCGGACGGCTTGCTTGAACTCCAGCACCTGCTCGCCGCGGTCGCCCCAGGAGGCGTAGGCGTTGTGCGGGGCGAAGAACCCGATGGTGTTGTAGCCCCAGTAGTTGCTCAGGTTCGCGTCCACCAGCCGGTGGTCGTTGACGAACTGGTGCACCGGCATCAACTCGAGCGTTGTGACGCCCAGTTCCGTCAGATGCGAGATGACCGCGGGATGCGCCAGTCCGGCGTAGGTGCCGCGCAGCTCCGGCGGCAGCTCCGGGTGCAGCATCGTCAGGCCCTTCACATGGGCCTCGTAGATCACCGTGCGGTGGTAGTCGATACGCGGTGGCCGGTCGTCGCCCCAGTCGAAGTAGGGGTTGACCACCACCGAGGTCATCGTGTGCGGCGCCGAGTCCAGGTCGTTGCGCGAGTCCGGCCTGCCGAAGTGGTAGCCGTACACCGCCTCGCCCCAGTCGATGGCGCCGCTGATCGCACGCGCGTACGGGTCGAGGAGCAGTTTCGCGGAATTGCACCGCTGCCCGCGCTCCGGCGCGTACGGGCCGTGCACACGGAACCCGTACCGCTGACCCGGCATCACGCCCGGCAGATAGGCGTGCCGTACGAAAGCGTCGGTCTCGCGCAGTTCCACCGCGGTCTCCGAGCCGTCGTCGTGCAGCAGGCACAGCTCGATGCGTCGTGCGGCTTCGGAGTACACCGCGAAGTTGGTGCCGGCGCCGTCGTACGTGGCGCCGAGGGGGTACGCCTGTCCCGGCCAGACCTGCATAGATAGACTCTTCCACTTCTGATCCGGGTGCTGGGGGGCACTTGGCCCAGATCCTCACCGAAAGTATTGCCCGGAATGGGCCCCCGCAGCGGTGGACGACGCGGTCAACATCGGGTTCCTTGTTTCGCCCCCGGAAGCAATCACTATGAAACCGCTCACTCCGGCAGATCTCGCCTGACAGAACGGCCCGACTTGACAGGGGAGTTGGGAAAGTACAGTGCCGATCCGGCTGCACCGTGTACTGCTGGCGGAGTAGTCTTCCTTGATCGTTGAAGGGCCAGAGAAGGCGGTGCGTGGGTGAGCTCGGGAGGGCTTGAGCTTCCCCCCGGTGACGCAGGTCACGAGGGGGAACAGGCCGACGTCCCGCCAGGAGCGGTCTCCCTCGCCAGACCTGTGGAGATCGGGGCGGAGCTGGACTGGGGAGCGGACGCCTGGAGCGAGGTCCGGACGCGCGCCCAGCGCGCCGGCCGCGCCTACATCTGGCTGAACCTGGTGGAACAGCGGCTGCGCGCGGTCGTCGCAGCGGTACTGCGGCCGATCTACGAGCCGGTGCACGGCGACGAATGGGTGGTGGCCGCGGCGGGCCCCGCCGGGCAGGAGTGGGTCCAGCGCGCTGTCGCGGTCCGGGAGGTCTCGCGACGCAAGGGCTATCTGCTGGACCCCGCGGACGACAATGTTTTGTCCTTTCTCACGCTCCCTCAGCTGCGGGAACTGATGGTCCAGCACTGGCCGTGCTTCGAGCCGTACTTCGACGACCGGCGCGATGTGGAGCTGGCCCTCGACGAGCTGGAGGTGGCGCGCAACGTCGTCTCCCGCAACCGGGCACTGAACGAGGCGGTCCTCGCCCAGGCGGAGCGCGCTGCCTCCCGCCTCCTGGAGATACTGGGCAGCGGCGCGGGCGTCCCCTCCGCCGACCGGCTCCCCGTCGACGCGGTCGAGGACCTCGTCGGCGACCGCTACGCGGACGTGGTCTCCGTTCACCCGGACCGGGTGCGGCTGCAGCGCCAGATCCCGGCCGAGAACCTCTTCGGCGGGGCGCGCCGCCTCGACGCGATCGGCATAGGCCTGAACCTCCTCGTCCAGAACTTCTCCGGCCGCCGGCTCGTCCGGCTGGCCGAGTCGGGTTGCCGGGTGAGGCTGCTGTTCCTGAACCCGGCAAGCAGTGCGGTCAAACGGCGAGAGCGCGAACTCGGCCTCAAAAAGGGTGAGTTGAGCCGTACGGTCGAGATGAACATCCTCCATATGCGCCGGGTGCGCGCCCGGCTGCGCGACCCGGGCGCCTTCGAGATCCAGGTCTTCGACGAGACCCCCCGCTTCACGGCCTACCTCGTCGACGGCGACGGGCCGGACGGCCTGGCGGTCGTTCAGTCATATCTGCGCAAGGCGCGGGGCATGGAGGCACCGGTCCTGGTGCTGCGGGGCGGGGGGAGGGCGGTCGTCCGGGCCGGCCAGGACAGCGAGAACGGTCTGTTCCAGACATATCGCGAGGAGTTCGAGTCCGTATGGGCGGACTCGCGGCCGGTTTCCTGAGTTGTCAGTGCCGCGTGGGAGGGTGAACACCCGATGGGGGATGCCCGACGGGATGCCCACGGGGAAGCACCACCGCACCACTGAGGAGGGGGCCACGATGGCTTGGCACGGGGAACCGCTGGTCGGCTTCGACCTGGAGACGACAGGGACTGAGCCGCATGAGGCGCGGATCGTGACGGCGGCGGTCGTCGAGGTCCGGGCGGGGGAGCCGGTGAGGCAGCGGGGCTGGCTTGCGGACCCGGGGATCCGCATCCCGGCACAGGCGTCGGCGATCCACGGCATCACCAGCGAGCACGCGACGGCACAGGGCCGCCCGGCGCGGGACGTGGCGGAGGAGATCGCCCAGACGCTGGCCGGGTACTGGGCACAGGGGGTGCCGGTCGTCGCGTACAACGCGGCATTCGATCTGACACTGCTGACGGCCGAGTTGCGGCGCCACGGCCTGCCGTCACTGAGCGCCAGGCTGGACGGCCGCCCGATCGGCCCCGTGATCGACCCGTACACCATCGACCGGGCGGTCGACCGCTACCGCAAGGGCAAGCGGACACTGGAGGCGGTCTGCAAGGAGTACGGCGTGGTGCTGGAGTCGGCCCACGACGCGACCTCGGACGCGGTGGCCGCGGTCCGCGTGGCCTGCGCGATAGCCGAACGCCACGCAGAGGTGGCCGCGCTGACGCCTGCGGAGCTGCATGAGCGTCAGATCGAGTGGTACGCACAGTGGGCGACGGACTTCCAGCGCTTCCTGCGGGGGAAAGGCGAGCCGGACGCGGTGGTGGACGGCACGTGGCCCCTGCGGGAGCCGGCGCGGGTGAGGGGCTGAGCAGTTCAGCGTCCGGGCGGCGAGGCCCCTTGCTCACGGGATGGTGCGGGGCGGGACAAGGTCAAAACACGTACCAGCGGATGCCTTCCGCTCCATCCCGCAGTGACGCCACCCGCCTCGCGAACTCCTCCCGCGCCCTGGGGTTCGTCGGAGCGTGCTGCGCCACCCACGCGCAGCTCGCCGTTTCCCGCGCGCCCCGCAGCACCGCGCACCCCTCCCATTCGCGCACATCCCACCCGTACGCGCCCGTGAACGACTCGTACGCCTCCGGCGTCAGCCCGTACCGGTCGCGCGCCAGCGCCATGACCACCAGATCGTGTTCGCGCAGGTCGTCCGAGAAGGTCTCGAGGTCCACCACGACCGGCCCGTCCGGGCCCACGTGGACATTGCGGGGGAGCGCGTCGCCGTGGATCGGACCGGCCTGCAGATGGGGGGTCAGCATGGAGGCGGCCTCCGCGAAACCGTCGCGGCGTTCGCGCAGATACGCCGCGTCCGCCGGGTGGATCGCGTCCCCCGCCAGCCGAAGCCACCGCTCGACGCCGCCCAGCACATCCCGCCGCGGAAGTGAGAAGTCGGGCGACGGCAGGGCGTGAATCAGCCGCAGCAGCTCTGCCAGATCCGCCGGCTCCGCCGCCCGCACAGCCTCCGGCAGGCGGTGCCAGACCGTCACCGGATGGCCTTCCACCAGGCGCGCCTTCGGTTCAGCCGGGCGGACGGCGGGAACGCCGGACTCCTCCAGCCAGGCGCCGACGGCCAGTTCACGTTCCGCGCGGGCCATCAACTCCGCGTGCCGGCCGATCTTGACGACCACCTCGCCCGCCCCGAAGACCGCGTTCTCGCCGAGCGCCAGCAGCGTCGCGTCGGCGGGCAGTCCCGCGGCCACCAGTACGGCGCGTGCCCGTGTCTCGTCCATGGCGACATAGTTTCGCATCCCGGCAGGTTGGGTTGACGAACCGACGGACCGTCAGCACGATGACGGGGCCGTCGAGGCTGGGGGTGTCGAATCCGTGACATTGGCGAACGCTGCGCCGCGGTCCGAGAGGCAGTCCGGAAGGCGATCACCCGGACAGCCGCGGCCGGGAAAACAACTCGACCACGGGGCCTGGTTTCTCGTACTGCCCGCCCTGATCCCGATCCTCGTCCTGAGTGTCGGCCCGCTGCTCTATGGCATCTCTCTCGCCTTCACCGACTCCCAGGCGGGCCGCACCGAACCAACGGAGTGGATCGGCACCCTCAACTTCCAGGACCTGGTCCACGACACCCTCTTCTGGGACTCGTTCCGGATCGGCCTGCTCTGGGCGGTCGGCGTCACCGTTCCCCAGTTCGCGCTCGCGCTCGGTCTCGCCCTCCTGCTCAACCAGAATCTCCGATTACGCTGGCTCGCCCGCGCGCTCGCGATCATCCCCTGGGCCATGCCCGAAGTCGTCGTCGGCATCATGTGGCGTCTCGTCTACAACCCCGACGCGGGCATCCTCAACGAGACCATCCGTGACCTCGGCCTCGGCGACGGGCGGGACTGGCTCAGCGGTCTGGCCACCGCCCTGCCCGCAGTGATCGTCGTCGGGATCTGGGCGGGCATGCCACAGACGACCGTCGCGCTCCTCGCGGGCCTGCAGAACACCCCGTACGAACTGCACGAGGCCGCCGCCCTCGACGGCGCGGGCGCCTGGCGCCGGTTCCGTACGGTCACCTGGCCCGCCCTCAGGCCCGTCGCCCTGGCCGTCACCGCGCTCAACTTCATCTGGAACTTCAACTCGTTCGCCCTGGTCTATGTGCTCACCAACGGCGGACCCGGTGGGCGAACCCGCCTCCCCATGCTCTTCGCTTATGAAGAGGCTTTCCGCTACGGCCAGTTCGGCTACGCCGCCGCCATGGGCTGCGTCATGGTCGCGGTGATCTCGGTGATGCTCGCCCTCCACCTCGCAGGACGGCTCAAGGGAGGCGATGAGCGGTGACGGCACTCCGCACGAGCAGATCGGGCCGCACCGGCCAGTACCTCGCGCTGCTGTGCTACCTCGTCTTCCTCGCGTTCCCCTTCCTCTGGCTGATCTCCACCGCCTTCAAACCGGCGCGGGAACTCGGCTCCCTGCACCCCACGTGGATCCCCGAGGACCCCACGCTCGACAACTTCCGCCAGGCCTTCGACGAACAGCCCCTCCTGCGGGCCGCGGGCAACAGCCTTGTCGCGGCCCTCGCCGCCGCGGTCGTCGCCGTCGTGATCGCGACCCCCATGGCGTATGTGATGGCCCGCAACCGCTCCAAGCTCTCAGCCGCCGCCACCGGCTGGGTCGTGGTCAGCCAGGCGTTCCCGTTCGTCCTGGTGATCATTCCGCTGTTCCTGATCCTCAAGAACCTGCATCTGATCAACAGCCTGTTCGGTCTGATCATGGTGTACGTGGTGTGGTCGCTGCCGTTCGCGCTCTGGATGCTGGTCGGCTACGTACGGGCCGTGCCGCGCGAGCTGGAGGAGGCCGCGGCCGTCGACGGCGCGGGCCGGGCACGCACGCTCCTCTCGGTCACCGCACCGCTGCTCGCGCCCGGCATCGTCGCGACCGCGCTGTTCGCGTTCATCACCGCATGGAACGAGTTCTTCTTCGCCCTCGTCATGCTCAAGACGCCCGAGAAACAGACCCTGCCGGTCGTCCTCACCCACTTCCTCGGCGCGGAGGGCGTCGCCGACCTCGGGCCGCTCGCCGCGGCCGCGTTCCTGGCGACGATCCCCTCGCTCGCCATCTTCGCGATCATCCAGAAGCGGATCACGGGCGGGATGCTGGCAGGGGCGGTGAAGTCCTGATGCGTGTACGGATGCTGACGGCGGTGGCCTCCGCGCTCACCCTTGTGCTGAGCGGATGCTCGGGCGGCGGAACCGGGAGCACGGATGGAAAGGTCACGCTGCGCTTCCAGTCGCTGGCCTGGCAGAAGGAGTCCGTCGACGCCAACAAGGAGCTGGTGAAGGAGTGGAACGCGAGCCATCCCGGCATCCAGGTCCAGTACGTCCAGGGCAGCTGGGACAGCGTCCATGACCAGCTGCTGACCTCCTTCGAGGGCGGTGAGGCGCCGGACATCATCCATGACGCGTCCGACGACCTCGCCGACTTCGCGTACGGCGGGTATCTCGCCGACCTGAGCGAGCTGCTGCCCCAGCGCCTCATGTCCGACATCCCGCAGCGGAGTTGGGAGACGACGACCTTCGGCAAGGGGATCTACGGTGTCCCCTTCCTCCAGGAGCCACGCGTCCTGATCGCCAACAAGAAGGTCCTCGACGCGTCCGGGGTCCGTCTCCCGACGGATCGGCGGCCCTGGAGCTGGGAGGAGTTCCGGGAGGTGACCAGGACGCTGACGGCCCGGATGGGGAAGGGGAAGTACGGGATCGCCTGGCCGCTCAAGGAACCGGTGTCAGCCACCCTGAACCTGGGCGTTTCGGCCGGCGGGCA
This sequence comes from Streptomyces sp. SLBN-118, assembly GCF_006715635.1. Taxonomy (NCBI): domain Bacteria; kingdom Bacillati; phylum Actinomycetota; class Actinomycetes; order Kitasatosporales; family Streptomycetaceae; genus Streptomyces; species Streptomyces sp. SLBN-118. The sequence goes on along the minus strand of NZ_VFNP01000001.1, from coordinate 1,740,188 downwards.
GCTGTTCCACCGTGGGGACGACGGCCGGGTCACCGTCGAATTCACGGACGGCGACGCGGTGGTGCCCGGTACCATCCACGCCCAGGTCAACACCGACAAGAGCGCCTCCCGTACCACCTTGGGCTCAGGCGGCTCGGACACCCTGCCCGGATTCTTCGGCGGCAAGTACGCCATGGTCCCGCTGGGATTCTCCTACCGGCAGCAGATCGTGCAGCAGGCACCCGAGGGCTTCGAGTGGACGGTGCTGCCCGCGCCCGCAGGTCCCGAGGGTCCGGCCCAGGGGGTGAGCCCCCAGACGCTCTCGGTCGCCGAGGACAGTCCGTACAAGAAGGAGGCGGCGCAGTTCATCGACTTCATGCTGCGGCCGGAGAACACGGTGCGTCTGGCGAAGGGCGACTGGATGCTGCCGACCGGCACCCGGGCGCTCGCCGACCCGGCGCTGCACACCGAGAAGGACGGCTGGGCGACGGGCGCGGCGCTCGCGCGTGATCTGCGCTCCGCGCCCGCGCAGTCGGTGCGCGGCTATCCGGAGTGGAAGGACAAGGTGGCGACGCCGGCGCTGCAGGAGTACTACAGCGGCGCGATCGACACCGGCGAGCTGAAGAAACGCCTCGTCAGGGACGGCAATCTGGTGCTGGCCCGCTACCAGCGCTGAAAGCCCCGGATACGACCTTCGGCCGCAAGTCCTCAAACGCCGGACGGGCTGAAATTCAGCCCCTCCGGCGTTTGAGGAGTGGGGTCCGGGCGGACCCCCGGGGAGGAACCCTCAGACCCGCACCGGGTCCGGGCGGTCGTCGTCGTGGTGCGTCCCCATGACCTGGGCGGGAGCCACCGCGGACTCGTCGTGGGTCAGGTCCGGAAGCCACCGCAGCCACTTCGGGAAGTACCAGTTGCTCTCGCCGAGCAGCGCCATGATCGCCGGAAGCAGCACCCCGCGGATGATCGTCGCGTCGATCAGCACCGCTGCGGCGAGGCCGACACCCATCTGCTTCATGGACTGCATCGACAGCGTGCCGAAGATCGCGAACACCGCCACCATGATGACCGCCGCGCTCGTGACCACGCCCGCCGTCGTCACCACGCCGTGCGTGATCGCGTCCCGCGTCCCGCGCCCCGCCAGCTTCGCCTCGCGGATCCGGGACACCACGAACACGTGGTAGTCCATCGAGAGTCCGAACAGGATTACGAAGAGGAACAGCGGCAGCCATGTGACGATGGCGCCCACGCCCTCCGCGCCGACCAGCGACGCTCCCCAGCCGTGCTGGAAGACCGCGGTGAGAATTCCGTACGCCGCGCCGACCGACAGCAGGTTGAGCACGATGGAGGTGATCGCGATCGTCAGCGACCGGAACGACAGCAGCATCAGGATGAAGGCGAACACCACCACAAAGGCGAAGACAGGTGTCACGGCCCCGGTGAGCTGGTCGTTGAAGTCCTTCGAGCCCGCGACCTGACCGGTGATCGGCGCCTGGAGCCCGTCGATCCTGCCGAGTGTCGCCGGACGAACCTCCTTGCGCAGGATGTCCAGGCTCTTCTCCGCCTTGCCCTGGTCGGAGCCGCCCACCAGCGGAACGTATACAAACGCGATGCCCTGCGCGTCGTGGCGCACCACTTCGACGGGCCCCCGGGACGCGCCCGAACTCACCGCCTGCTTACGGAAGTCGTCGATCCCCTGCTTCACCGGCCCCGCGTTGATGTCGTCCGCCTTGACGACGACCACCGCCGGGTCCGCACCGCCCGGGAACGCCTCGTTGACCCGTCCGTAGGTCGCCACGATCGGCACGGAGTCGCCGAACTCCTGGTCGAGCGTGAGGTTCTGCGTCTTCATGCCGAGAGCGGGCAGTGCGATGGCGACCAGCGCTCCAGCGGCCACCACCAACGACACCACGGGACGCTTCAGTACGGTGCCGAGGACCCGGGTCCACACGCGGCTGCCGCTGTTGGTGCCGTTCCCGCCGCGCTTCTTGCGGTTCAGGAAGGGGATGCGCCCCTTCTCCACCCGCTCGCCGAGCAGCGAAAGCAGCGCCGGCAGCACCGTCACCGAGCCCACCATCGCCACGGCCACCACGATCAGCGAGGCCAGGCCCATCGACTCGAACGTGCCGATGCCGGTGAAGAGCATGCCCGCCATCGCCACACACACCGTCACACCGGAGACGATGACGGCCCGGCCACTGGTCGCCGCGGCGATCTGCATCGCTGTGTGCGCGTCGTGTCCCGCGGCCCGCTCCTCGCGCTCGCGCCGCAGATAGAACAGGCAGTAGTCGACGCCGACCGCCAGACCCACCAGCAGCATCACTGAGCTCGCGCTGTCGCTCATCGGCTGGAAGTGGCTGACGACGCCCATCAGCCCCGTCGTCGCCATGATCGCGGTGATGGCAAGGCCCACCGGCAGCAGTGCGGCCACCAGGGCGCCGAAGGCGATCAGCAGAATGCCGAGCGCGACCGGTACCGCGGAGAGCTCCGCCTGCTTGAAGTCGTCGCCGAACGCGTCGTCGAAGGTCTTTCGCATACTGGCGCCGCCGATCTCCTCGATCCGCAGCTCCTTGTGCTTGTCCTGGACCGTGGCAACGGCCTTGAGTACCGGCTCGATCCGGTCACCAGCCGTATCGGCGTCTCCGCGCACATCGAACTGGACGAGCGCGCTGCGTCCGTCCTTCGAGATGCTCTTGGTGTCGTACGGCGACGTCACCGCGGTGACGGCACCCGTGTCGCCGACTGCCGTGACCACGTCGTCGACGGCCTTGCGGAATCCCGGGTCGGTGGCTTTCACCGAGCCGTTGCGGGCCTGGACGAGCACGGTCTCGCCGGCCGGTTCCTCGACGCCGGCCTTCGCTGTGATCTTCGCGGCCTGCGTGGTCTCACCCTTCAGCTGTTCGTCGTCCTTGAGTTTGACGTTGCCCGCAGCCGAACCGGCCGCCATGGCGAGCAGGACGAAAAGCACCCAGATCCCCACGGCGGCCCAGCGGTGCTGAGCACTCCAGCCGCCGGCCCGCGCGGCGACTCCGCGCGGACCCCCTCCTGCGTTCCCCATGACAGCCCTGCCCCCTCACGCGTGACGTCGGCGCGGCGCCGTCGTCTCCGCTTCGAACCTAAGGGCGGAATCAAGCCTTCTCCTCCTGCTTGCCGGTGACCCCGCACGGTGGTTCTCTCCTCCTTTCGGAGTGGTCGAGTCCCCGACAAGGAGGATGGACGCCCCCTACATGTAAAAGAGTTGGGGGCAAAGTCCGACTTGTACGGCACTGGCCGATTCCTTATTACGAAACTTTGTTGACTAAGTCACAGCTGCATGAAGGTCTTGATCTGGGCGCGTCAATCGGTCAGGGTTTCGAGTCGGCCCCCGGAATTTTTTCGTCCGCGGGCCGATCCCCCCACAAAAACTGAATGACGAGGAGTCCCCTCTTCATGGCAACTCATAAGCGTGCGAGCAGGATCAAGCTCACCGCGGCCATAACTGCCGTGGCTGCCGCAGCCGGAGTGACCGTATTCGGCACGTCCTTCGCGGGAGCCGCGACTCCCGCCGAGGGCACCGTCTACGGTGCGAACGCCGAAGGCGCCGTCGCCGGCAGCTACATCGTGATGCTGGACCAGAAGGCCGACAAGCAGGACCTGGCCAAGGAGTACGGCGGCAAGCTGCAGCGCAACTTCAGCTCCGCCATCAACGGCTTCTCCGCCAGCGGCCTTTCGGAGACCGAGGCCAAGCGCCTCGCCGCCGACCCGGCCGTCGCCAAGGTCGTCCAGAACAAGAAGTTCTCGATCAACGCGACCCAGGACAACCCGCCGTCCTGGGGCCTGGACCGCATCGACCAGGCCGACACCGCCGGCGACAAGAAGTACACCTACCCGGACAGCGCCGGTGAAGGCGTGACGGCGTACGTCATCGACACCGGAGTCCGCATCTCCCACAAGGACTTCGGTGGCCGCGCCGCGCACGGCTTCGACGCCGTCGACAACGACGACTCCGCCGACGACGGCAATGGCCACGGCACCCATGTCGCGGGCACCATCGCCGGTACGGCCCACGGCGTAGCCAAGAAGGCGAAGATCGTCGCGGTGCGGGTGCTGGACAACAACGGCTCCGGCACCACCGAGCAGGTCGTCGCGGGCATCGACTGGGTCACCAAGAACCACAAGGGCCCGTCCGTCGCCAACATGAGCCTCGGCGGCGGCGCCGACGAGGCGCTCGACGAGGCCGTCCGCAAGGCGATCGCCTCCGGCGTCACCTTCGCGGTCGCGGCGGGCAACGAGTCCGCCGACGCGAGCCAGGGCTCCCCGGCGCGCGTGAAGGAGGCCATCACGGTCGCCTCGTCCACCAAGGAGGACGCGCAGTCGGCCTTCTCCAACTTCGGCGAGATCGTGGACATCTACGCCCCCGGCTCGGACATCACCTCGGCGTGGAACGACAGCGACGAGGGCACCAAGACCATCTCCGGCACCTCCATGGCGACCCCCCACGTCGTCGGCGCCGCAGCGGTCTACCTCGGCGCCCACCAGGACGCGACCCCGGAGCAGGTGGCGAAGGCGCTGACCGACGGTGCCACGGCCGACAAGATCACCAACCCCAGCGCGGGCACGCCCAACAAGCTGCTGAAGGTCGTCGAGTAACCGACGGACCGCGACGCTGAGCCGGCGGTCGCCGTGCCCTCCCCCACGGGGCGCGGCGGCCGCCTTATGGTGTGCCCATGACCACGAGGTATGCGGCACTCCTGCGCGGGATCAATGTGGGCGGACACAGAAAGGTCCCGATGCCCGAACTCCGTGAACTGCTCACGGAACTGGGCCACGGAGACGTCGCCACGTATCTGCAGAGCGGCAACGCCGTCTTCAATAGCGCCTCGGACGACGAGAAGGCACTCACGACGGCGCTGGAGCGAGCCATCCACAGGCGCTTCGGCTTCGCCGTCGACTGCGTGGTGCGCAGCGGCCCGTATCTGCGGGCCGTGGCCGACGACTGCCCCTTTCCGGCGGATCGGCTGGAGGCCAGACAACTGCACGTCACTTATTTCTCGGAGCCGGTGGGACCCGAGCGGCTCGCGTCGATCCACGCGGAGGCGTATCTGCCGGAGGAGTTCCGGCTCGGCGACCGGGTGCTGTATCTGTACGCGCCGAACGGTCTCGGCCGCTCCAAACTGGCCGAAGCGCTCGGAAGGCCCAGCCTGTTCAAGGACATTGTTGCCACCACCCGTAACTGGAACACCGTCGTCAAGCTGGTGGAGCTGACCCGTGACTGACCTCACCCAGGCGGTGAATGCTGCCATGGAGGCGGAGTTCCGTCTGCTCGACCCGGCCGTGTATCTCTCCCCGGTGCGGATGGCCGAGCTGCTTCACCCGGACTACCGGAAGTTCGGCACCTCGGGCCGTATCCGGGACCGGAACGCGACCATCGCCGCGCTTGCATCGCGGGACGCGTCCGTGCCACGGCCGATCACCACCTCGCGGATACACGGCATTCAGCTCGCGCCCGACGTCGTGCATCTGACCTTTGACACCGAGACGGGGGCGCGTCGCGCCCACCGCAGCTCGCTGTGGCGGCTGACCGACGAGGGCTGGCTGCTCTACTTCCACCAGGGCACGGGGTTCAGCGGCGACGAGCGGGGACACGGGCGGTAGGCGGCAGCATCGGCGGGAGACTGGCCGAGGCGGGGCACGCGGGGCTCGATGACGGTGGCCGAGTGACGGCTCCGGTCAACGAAATGGCCCAGCGAACGAGGCGCTGAGTGGCCCGGAGGCCGGGGCCATTTCCGGCCTACGCTGAAACCATGAACGCCACGAGCACCCAGCAGACCAGGACCGTCGTCGACTTCTGGTTCGACCCGGCCTGCCCCTTCGCCTGGATCACCTCCCGGTGGATCCTGGAGGTCGAGAAGGAACGCGACATCGAGCTGAGCTTCCGGCCGATGAGTCTGTATCTCCACAACAAGGGAAATGAACTGCCTGATTGGTACCGCGAGTTGGTCGACAAGTCGATCGGCCCGGTACGCGTCGCGGTAGCGGCGGCCGAGCAGCACGGCGACGCGATACTGCGCCCTCTCTACACCGCTTACGGCACCCGTATCCACGAGCAGGACAACAAGGACTTCGACAAGGTCGTCGCCGAGTCGCTGGCGGAGCTAGGCCTGCCCGCGGCACTCGCCGACGCCGCGCACGACCAGACATACGACGACGCCGTGCGCCACAGCCATGACGCCGGCAAGGACCCGGCCGTCGAGGCCTATGTCGGCACGCCCACCCTCCATGTCGACGGCACGGTCTGGTTCGGGCCCGTCCTCAACTCCATCCCGCGCGGCGAGGAGGCTGCCCGGCTCTTCGACAGCTTCCGCGTGATCGCCGGCCACCCGGACTTCTTCGAACTGAAGCGCACCCGCACAGGAAGCCTGGACTTCGGCTGACGGCGCTGTCGCGTTCCTTCAAGACCGGCCGCAGGCCGGGCGCATAGCTTCGCGGGCATGAACAGCATCCATGCGCACCTCAGCATCTGTGCCGCCGAAGCCGCCCGCGTCGCCCGCGGCGTGAGCGCCGAGCAGCTCGCCACCAAGTCGGTCTGCGACGCGTGGACGGTGCGGGAACTCGTCAACCATCTCGTCCTCTACTCCTCGCACGGCCTGGAGTACCGAGCACTGCGCAAGCGGCTCCCCGAGGAACTGGCCGCCCGCGACTTCACCGCCGACGCCGACTGGGCGGAGCGGTACGCGACTCAGCTTGACCGCGCGCTGCGGGCCTGGTCGGAGCCGGCGGCCTGGGAGGGTGAGGTGGACCTGGGCTTCACCGCTCTGCCGGCCCCCGAGATCGCCTCGCTCATCGTCAAAGAGCTTGCGGTGCACGGCTGGGACCTGGCCCGTTCCACGGGTCAGGAGTTCAGGGTCCCCGACGACACGGGTGCGTTCGTATCCGCGGTCGTCGACGAGCATGCCGAGGTCTACCGCCAGTACGACGGTTTCGCCGACCCGGTCGCCACCCCTGAGAGCGCCACGGCCTTCGAGCGGGCCCTTGCGGCGAGCGGGCGCGACCCGTGGGCCTGAGTGTGGGGTCCCTCACATGGAACGGGTCACCTGCTCGCTTTTGCCCGGTTTGGGCGCGTGATGACTTCAGTGGGTCGACGGTCCGTTTCATGCGGTGACGACCGCTTTGAACTGACGCTTCCTCGGGTCGAATGCCCTTGATAGACACGCAGGGACCGGCCATCGACCCGGCGGGAGAAGCACCGCATGATCCACGACCAGACCCCGGATCACCACGAGTTCGAGATCGATCTGACCCGCGACGAGGTCAGGCGGCGCGCGGCGGTGATCGAGGCCGTCGGAGACGACTGGGACCCGGTGGCCGTACTGGAGGGCGAGCAGGAGGCGTACCGCCTGCTGTACTCGAACCTTGACTCCGGGCAGCAGGAGACCTACGACCGGCTCGTCGCGGCCGGCGTCCTGACCGGACGGGAGGGCGGGGGCCATGCTGCCGCTTGATCCGACCGCCGACGCCGGGCGCCGGGCCTGGGTGCAGTGCCCGAGTTGCGCCGACCACAAGGACTGCGCCGTCTGTCTGGCGGGGCGCACCTGCGGCGACCACTGGCGCTATCTGCTGTCCAACGTGGGCAGCCTGCTGCATCTGCAGTGCTCCAACTGCGCGCACCTGTGGGCTCATGAGACCGGTTTCGGCGCCGGATCGCGCGGGGCGTGCCCGGCGTAGGGCGTGGGGCACACGGCGTTCGGCGGCAAGCGGTCGGTATGTGACCCCGGGCCGCTGATCTGGCGTCAGGCAGTGGCCGCGACCGGGCGGCCGACCCGTGCCTCCTCGTAGCGTTCCAGCAGCAACCGGGCCAGCTCCGGGGCAGGACCAAGAACATCGGCCAGTACGTCCGCCTCCCGCGCGCCCGCGGTGATGCGGTCCGGGAGGCGGCCCGGGGCGATGACGTACGGCGCCACCGCCACGCGCGCCCAGCCCTCCTCGCGCAGCGCCCGCACCACGTCCTCGGTGCGGGGAAGAGATGCGGAGGCGAACGCAGGCCGCACGGCGCACCAACCGGTGTGCCGCAGCTCCCGCGCTACATTTGCGATCACTGCGATCGCCTCCGGGTCCGTGGAGCCCGCCGAGGCCAGTACCAGGCCCGTCGAGCGCTTGTGGGGCGCGTCGAGCCCGGCCTCGTGCAGTCGCCGTTCGAGCGCGGACAGCAGCAGGGGGGACGGGCCGAGGACGTCGGCCTGGTGGATGCGCAGCACCGGTGGGGCCGTGCGCAGTACGGCGGGGATGTCGGCCTTCGCATGGAAGGCACGCGTCAGCAGCAGCGGCAGTGCCACCACGTCCCGTACGCCCTCGGCCGCAAGGCGCTCCAGCACCCTCGGCACCGACGGCGCGTTGAAGTCCAGGAAACCCGTCTCGACACGCAGCCCCGGCCGCAGCGACCTGACCCGCTCCACCAGGGCATGCACGGTTGCGGCGTGCCGCGGGTCGCGGCTGCCGTGTGCGACGACAAGAAGGACGGGGCTGGGCATGTGATGGCTCAGTTCTTGACGAGGAGACCGCGGCTGCGCAGCACCCACCGCTCCAGCGGGCTGAAGATCAGCAGGTCGATGGCGATACCGACGATCAGGATGAGCAGGATGGCGAGGAAGACGCCCGGCATGTCGGAGTTGTTGCGGCCGTTCTCGAGCAACTGCCCGAGCCCCAGGCCGAGATCCGGCGACGAGGCGATGATCTCCGCCGCCATCAGCGAGCGCCAGGAGAAGGCCCAGCCCTGCTTCAGGCCCGCGAGATAGCCGGGCAGTGCCGCCGGCATCACGATGTGCCAGGTGCCCTTGAGCCCGGTCGCCCCCAGGGTGCGGCCGGCGCGCAGATAGAGCGGCGGTACCTGGTCGACGCCCGACACCAGGCCGTTGGCGATGGAGGGCACGGCGCCCAGCAGGATCACCGCGTACATCATCGAGTTGTTGAGACCGAGCCAGATCACGGCCGGCGGCACCCAGGCGACGGACGGCAGGGACTGCAGGCCCGACAGGATCGGGCCGATCGCGGCCCGGACGAACTTCACCCTCGCGACCAGCAGTCCCAGAGGTGTTCCGATGGCGAGCGCCAGCAGGAAGCCGAGCAGGCCGCGCGAGACGCTGGTCCAGACGACGTCGAGCAATGTGCCCTGGAGCCACATGTCGGACACGCTGTCCCATACCGCGGACGGTGCGGGCAGGCTTCCCTCCTCGGTGACCTTCGCCGTGACCAGGGCCTGCCAGACGACGAGGACCAGGGCGACGGCGGTCAGCGGCGGCAGGACCTTCTTGAGGAGCACTTCGCGCGCGGGCGTACGGCGGACCTGCACCGCGTCGAGCGCGTCGAGCCCGGCTTCCAGTCCGGCCAGATCGTCGGCCCTGCCGGCGGCCTTGGTCTCAGTGCTGGCCATGACGGCGGATCTCCCCACGCAGTTGTTCGGTGATCTCGACGGACAGCTCCGCCACGGCGGCGTCCTCGATACGGCGCGGCTGCTCGATGTCCACGGTCCATTCGCGGGCGATCCGGCCCGGACGCGAGGACAGCAGCACCACGCGCTCGGCCAGCCGCACCGCCTCACGGACGTTGTGCGTGACGAAGAGGACCGAGACGTTCGTCTCGCGCCAGATCCGGGTCAGTTCGTCGTGCAGGACATCCCGGGTGATGGCGTCCAGTGCCGCGAACGGCTCGTCCATCAGCAGCAGCTGACTGTCCTGGGCGAGGGCCCGGGCCATGGCCACGCGCTGCCGCATACCGCCGGAGAGCTCGTGCACCCGCTTGCCGTACGCGCCCTTCAGCCGCACGAGCTCAAGCAGCCGCTCCGCCTCCACGCGCCGCTCGGTCTTGGGAACACCGCGCAGCCGCAGCGCCAGTTCGATGTTCTTGCCCGCGGTCAGCCACGGGAACAGGGCGTGCTCCTGGAACATCAGGGCGGGCCGCCCGCCGGGAGTCGCGATGGACCCCGCGGTCGGACGGTCAAGCCCTGCCACCAGATTGAGCAGCGTCGACTTTCCGCACCCGGAGGCTCCCAGGAGGGTGACGAACTCGCCCGGGGCGACATCGAGGGTGATGTCGTCCAGGACGAGTTGCTGCCCGGACGGTCCGGCGAAGGACTTCGAGACATGCTCGAGACGGGCGGCGTGCTCGACCGTCACGCGGTCTTCGGCCTTGGCGATCGCTGTGGCCATGGTCGTCACCTCCTGGGAACTCGGTCGGATGCGGGATTGTCTGCGGGCTTACTTGACGCCGAGCGAGGCGTCTTCGACCTCGGGCTTGCCCTCGGCCCTGAGGACCTTGTTGAGCAGCGTCAGGTCGTAGATGCCGGTCAGGTCGGGCTTCTCCAGCAGGCCCGCCTTCACCGCGTGGTCGGCCTCGGTCCGGAGCGTGGTGGCCAGCGGGTCGTCGGTGAACCGGATCGACTTCCACGCCGGGTCGATCACCTCGGGCGCCAGCGCCTTGCCGGTGAGCTCCTCGAGCTTGGCGTTCGCGGACGCCTTCGCCTTGTCCGGGTTGGCGTTGATCCACGCGTTGGTCTTCACCGAACCGCGCAGCACGGCCTCGACGACGTCTGGGTGATCCTTGAGGAACTTCTGCGACACGATGACGTTCGTGATCACGAACTTCTTCTCGGGCCACAGCGACGACTCGTCGAGCAGCACCTTCGCGCCCTCGCTGACCAGTTTGGACGCCGTCGGCTCCGGCACCCAGGCGCCGTCGATGGAACCGGACTTGTAGGCGTCGGGCGCCACCTTGTTCTCCGTACGGACGACGGAGACATCACCCTTGCCGCTCTGGGCGTCGACCTTCCAGCCCTTCTCGGCGATCCAGTTCAGGAACGCGACGTCCTGGGTGTTGCCGAGCTGGGGCGTGGCGATCTTCTTGCCCGTGAGGTCGTCCAGGGTCTTGATCTTGTCCGGGTTGACGACCAGCTTCACGCCGCCGGAGGCCGAACCGCCGATGATGCGCAGGTTCTTGCCCTTGGACTTGATGTAGCCGTTGATGGACGGCGAGGGGCCGATGAAGCCGATGTCGATGGAGCCCGCGTTCAGCGCCTCGATCTCGGAGGGTCCTGCGTTGAAGGTGGTCGAGGCGAACTTGGTGCCGCCCAGCTCCTTCTGGATCAGACCCTCCTGGTCGCCGACCAGCGCCGTGGCGTGCGTCAGGTTCTGGAAGTAGCCGACCTTGACGGTGTCGACGGAGAGCTTCTCGCCCTTGGCGGCGGGAGCGACCTTGTCGTCCTTCGCCTCCGAACCGTAGCCGCAGGCGGTGAGCGCCACAGCGAGCACGGGAAGGGCGGCGGCAGCGGCGAGGCTGCGGCGCACGGTGGTTCGGCTGGCAGGCACGGGAGGTTTTCCTCTCGGAGGCCCGGTTCTTACGTCACGTGGGACGCGGCCGGGGTGTCGGCGGTCTTCGTCGGTGCAGGCTGTGGGGGGTGCGGGCGCGCAGGCAGTGCGCGTACGTCATCGCGCACATCGCGCCACCCCGCCCGTGCCCGCGCCGAGGGTGCCGCTGCCGACGCGGCCGCCCTCCTTCGCGAACGTGCCGAAGAAGTCGGCTGTCATCAGAAGTCCCAGCCCTCGTCGTCGGCCACGTGCACGGTCGCGGCGTCGGTGGCGAAGGAGTCGCCCGCCATGCCGGCCGCCAGCGTGGTCCCGTCGGCGGGGTCGATCAGCAGGAAGGACCCGGTTCGGCGGGAGTCGGCGTACGAGTCGAGCGCGAGCGGCTCGGCCGTACGGACCTTGACGAGGCCGATGTCGTTGGCGACCAGCTGCCCCGGGTTCGGGTGCTGGGACAGGTCGTCGAGGGTCAGCCGGGAGGGGATCTCCTTGACGATCGCCTTGACCGTGCGGGTGGTGTGCTTGAGCAGCACCCGCTGGCCGACGGTCAGCGGCTGGTCGGCGACATGGCAGACCGTCGCCTCGACGTCCTGGGTGGTCGCGGGCGTATCGCCGCTCGGCACGATCAGGTCGCCTCGCGAGATGTCGATGTCGTCCTCCAGCAGGAGGGTGACGGACTGCGGGGTCCAGGCGATGTCCACCGATTCGCCGAGCAGATCGATCCCGGCGATCTTCGACGTACGGCCTGCGGGCAGCACGGTGACCTGCTCGCCGACGCGGAACGTACCGGCCGCGATCTGTCCCGCGTAGCCCCGGTAGTCGGGGTGCTCGGCGGTCTGCGGACGGATCACGTACTGCACGGGAAGCCGGGCGTGGCAGCCGGTCAGATCGTGGCTGACCGGGACCGTCTCCAGGTGCTCCAGGACGGTCGGTCCGCCGTACCAGTCCATGTTGGCGCTGGGCTCCACGACGTTGTCGCCCGCCAGTGCCGAGATCGGAATCGCCGTGATCTCGGGAACGCCCAGGGACGCGGCGTACGCGGTGAACTCCTCGGCGATCGCGGCGAAGACGGGCTCGGCGTAGTCGACGAGGTCCATCTTGTTGACGGCGAGGACGACATGCGGGACGCGCAGCAGGGCGGCGACTGCGGCATGGCGGCGGGTCTGCTCGACAACGCCGTTGCGGGCGTCGACCAGCACCACTGCCAGCTCGGCCGTGGACGCGCCGGTGACCATGTTCCGGGTGTACTGCACATGCCCCGGAGTGTCGGCGAGGATGAACCGCCTGCGCGCGGTGGCGAAGTAGCGGTAGGCGACATCGATGGTGATGCCCTGCTCACGCTCGGCCCGCAGACCGTCCGTGAGCAGCGCCAGGTCCGGTGTCTCCTGGCCGCGTGAGCGGGAGGCGTGCTCGACGGCCTCCAGCTGGTCGGTCAGCACCGACTTGGAGTCGTGCAGCAGCCGCCCGACGAGGGTGGACTTGCCGTCGTCGACGGACCCGGCGGTGGCGAAACGCAGCAGGGTGGTGGCCGAGATCCCGGCGAGCTGATCGGTCGTGGTGCTCATGGCTAGAAGTACCCTTCGCGCTTGCGGTCTTCCATCGCGGCCTCGGACATCTTGTCGTCGGCGCGGGTGGCGCCCCGCTCGGTGAGCCGGGATGCGGCGATCTCGGCGATCACGGCGTCGAGCGTGGTGGCGTCGGAGTCGACGGCGCCGGTGCAGGACATGTCGCCGACGGTGCGGTAGCGGATCAGCCGCGTCTCGACGCTCTCCGACTCCTTGGGGCCGCCCCACTCGCCGGCGGTCAGCCACATGCCGTTACGGGCGAAGACCTCACGCTCGTGCGCGAAGTAGATCTCGGGCAGCTCGATCTTCTCGCGCTCGATGTACTGCCAGACGTCCAGCTCGGTCCAGTTGCTCAGGGGGAACACCCGGACGTGCTCGCCGGGCGCGTGGCGGCCGTTGTAGAGCTGCCACAGCTCGGGCCGCTGGCGGCGCGGGTCCCACTGCGAGAACTCGTCGCGCAGCGAGAACACCCGCTCCTTGGCGCGCGCCTTCTCCTCGTCACGGCGGCCGCCCCCGAACACCGCGTCGAAACGGTGCTGCTGAATCGCCTCGGTCAGCGGCACCGTCTGCAGCGGGTTGCGCGTCCCGTCGGGACGCTCGCGCAGCTTCCCGGCGTCGATGTACTCCTGTACGGACGCCACGTGCAGCCGGAGACTGTGCTGCGCCACCGCGCGGTCGCGGTACTCCAGCACCTCGGGGAAGTTGTGTCCGGTGTCCACGTGCAGCAGCGAGAAGGGGATCGCGGCCGGGGCGAAGGCCTTCAGCGCCAGATGCAGCATGACGATGGAGTCCTTGCCGCCGGAGAAGAGAATCACCGGCCGCTCGAACTCGCCCGCCACCTCGCGGAAGATGTGCACCGCCTCGGACTCCAGCGCATCCAGGTGCGACAGTGCGTACGGGCTGTCCGTGCCCTCGTTCAGCGCAGCGACGGCTCTCATGCCAGACCCCTCTCGGTGAGCAGCGCGTGAAGCGCCGCCGCGGACTCCTGCACGGTCTGCTGGTGCGACTCGATCCGCAGATCCGGGCTCTGCGGCTCCTCGTACGGGTCGTCGACACCGGTCAGACCGCTGATCTCGCCGGCGGCCGCTTTGGCGTAGAGGCCCTTCACATCGCGTACGGAGCAGACCTCCACCGGAGTCGCGACATGCACCTCGAGGTACGGGGTGCCTTCGGTGGCGTGGCGCTTGCGGACGGCCTCCCGGCTGTCCTCGTACGGAGCGATCACCGGTACCAGCGCCTTGACGCCGTTGGACGCCAGCAGTTCGGCGACGAAGCCGATCCGCTGGACATTGGTGTGCCGGTCCTCCCGGCTGAAGCCGAGGCCCGCGGAGAGGAACTCGCGGATCTCGTCGCCGTCGAGCACCTCGGTCCGGTGTCCCTCGGCGCGCAGCCGCTCCGCCAGCTCGTAGGCGATGGTGGTCTTGCCCGCGCTCGGCAGCCCGGTGAGCCAGACGGTGGCCCCAGTCACGTGTTTGTCTCCCAGAATCGTCATCCGTGCAGCCCGCATTCGGTCTTGCCCCGCCCGGCCCAACGGCCGGCCCGGGCGTCCTCGCCCTCCAGCACCCGGCGGGTGCAGGGTGCGCAGCCGACCGAGGCGTAGCCGTCCATCAGCAGCGGGTTGGTGAGGACGCCGTGCTCGGCGACGTAGGCGTCAACGTCGTCCTGCGTCCAGCGGGCGATCGGCGAGATCTTGACCTTCTGCCGCTTCTCGTCCCAGCCGACGACGGGGGTGTTCGCCCGGGTCGGAGACTCGTCACGGCGCAGGCCCGTCGCCCATGCCTCGTACGCGGTCAGTCCCTCTTCGAGGGGCTTGACCTTCCGCAGGGCGCAGCACAGGTCGGGGTCGCGGTCGTGCAGCTTCGGGCCGTACTCGGCGTCCTGCTCGGCCACCGACTGACGGGGTGTGAGCGTGATGAGGTTGACGTCCATCACGGCCTCGACCGCGTCGCGGGTGCCGATGGTCTCGGGAAAGTGGTAGCCGGTGTCGAGGAAGACGACGTCGACGCCGGGAAGGGCACGGGAGGCGAGATGGGCGACCACCGCGTCCTCCATGGAGGAGGTGACGCAGAAGCGTGGCCCGAAGGTGTCCGCCGCCCAGTTGAGGATCTCCAGGGCGGAGGCGTCTTCGAGTTCCCGCCCGGCCCGCTCGGCGAGTTCCTTCAGGTCTGTGGCCTGAGTGGTCGTCATATCCTGTCCCCTCCGTCGTCGGTGCGCTGAAGTCCTCGGGTCAGCAGCCCGAGGAACTTCAGCTGGAAGGCTCGATTGCAGGCTCCGCATTCCCAGGCGCCGTGGCCCTGCTCGCTGGGACGCAGGTCCTCGTCACCGCAGTAGGGGCAGTAGAAGGGCGCGGCACGCTCGCTCACGACAGTGCCTCCTCGGAGGCGCGCGCCGCCCAGGTGGCGAAGCGCTCGCCGTCCTCGCGCTCCTTCTGGAAGCGCCTGAGCACCCGCTCGACGTAGTCGGGCAGCTCGGCCGATGTGACCTTCAGGCCACGGACCTTGCGACCGAACCCCGCCTCCAGGCCGAGCGCGCCGCCCAGGTGCACCTGGAAGCCCTCGACCTGGTTGCCCTCGTCGTCCAGGACCAGCTGGCCCTTGAGACCGATGTCCGCGACCTGGATACGGGCGCAGGCGTTGGGGCAGCCGTTGAGGTTGATGGTGATCGGCTGGTCGAACTCGGGGATGCGGCGCTCGAGTTCGTCGATCAGCGAGGCTCCGCGCGCCTTCGTCTCGACGATCGCCAGCTTGCAGAACTCGATACCGGTGCAGGCCATCGTGCCGCGCCGGAACGGCGAGGGGTTGACCCGCAGGTCCAGCGCCTCGAGGCCGGACACGAGCGTCTCGACCTGCGCCTCCTCGACATCGAGCACGATCATCTTCTGCTCGGCGGTGGTACGCAGCCGGCCCGAGCCGTGCGCGGCGGCCAGTTCGGCGATCTTGGTGAGCGTGGCGCCGTCCACCCGTCCGACGCGCGGCGCGAACCCGACGTAGAAACGTCCGTCCTGCTGCCGGTGTACGCCGACGTGGTCGCGCCACTGCTGTACGGGCTGTTCGGGGGCGGGCCCGTCCACCAGCTCGCGCTTCAGGTACTCGTCCTGAAGGACCTGGCGGAACTTCTCGGCGCCCCAGTCGGCGACCAGGAACTTCAGCCGGGCGCGGGTGCGCAGCCGGCGGTAGCCGTAGTCGCGGAAGATCGAGATGACGCCCTCGTAGACGTCGGGCACCTCGTCGAGGGGGACCCAGGCGCCCAGCCGGACACCGATCTTGGGGTTGGTGGAAAGACCGCCGCCGACCCACAGGTCGAAGCCGGGGCCGTGCTGCGGATGGTTCACGCCGACGAAGGCGATGTCGTTGATCTCGTGCGCGACGTCCAGCAGCGGCGATCCGGAGATCGCCGACTTGAACTTGCGCGGCAGGTTGGAGAAGGCGGGGTTGCCCACGATCCGGCGGTGGATCTCGTCGACGGCGGGGGTGCCGTCGATGATCTCGTCCTCGGCGATCCCGGCGACGGGCGAGCCGAGAATGACGCGGGGTGTGTCACCGCAGGCCTCGGTGGTCGACAGGCCGACCTCTTCGAGACGGCGCCAGATCTCCGGGACGTCCTCGATCCGGATCCAGTGGTACTGGACGTTCTGCCGGTCGGTGATGTCGGCGGTGCCGCGCGCGAACTCCTGCGAGAGCTCGCCGATGACGCGCAGCTGATCGGTGGTCAGCCGCCCGCCGTCGATGCGCACACGCAGCATGAAGTACTTGTCGTCCAGCTCCTCCGGCTCCAGGATCGCGGTCTTGCCGCCGTCGATCCCGGGCTTGCGCTGGGTGTAGAGCCCCCACCAGCGCATCCGTCCGCGCAGGTCGGCGCCGTCGATCGAGTCGAAGCCTCGGTGGGCGTAGATCGTCTCAATGCGTGTCCGCACATTGAGACCGTCGTCGTCCCTCTTGGTCTGCTCATTGGCGTTCAGCGGCGTCATGTGTCCAACAGCCCACTGGCCCTCGCCGCGGTGGCGTCCGGCCTTGCGGCGGGGCGTGGCGGTAGCAGGCTGTTCGGGGGTGGCGGCCATGGCGATATGTCCTTCGAGACTGCAGGAGGGCGGCTCTGAGCTGCACACTCGCGCGAGGCGCGACGGTGCGCAGGGGGATGAGATGAATGCGGGAGGCTCGGCTGTGCTGTTCTGTCAGCAGGCCGGACAGATGGCGCTGGACATGCGGCCGAGGTCGACGTGCCGCCGACTCACCAAGGCAATTCCAGTTCCAGACATGACGGAAGCGTGTCATGGCGGTCCAAGGGCAGTCCACCATTATCCAGAATGTGGACAAGTCCGTCCCGCATCGCGAGACAGTGTGGCCCTCGTCACTCAGCCGTGCGCACCGGGCCAGGGGCCGGGGGTGGCCGCCTCGGTCTCCTGCTCGACCTTCGTGTCGAACAGAGTGAAGCCCCGCCGCAGATAGTTGTCCATCGCATGGGGGCCGTCCTTGGAGCAGGTGTGCAGCCAGACCCGCTTCGTCGGCGCGAGAGCCGGCCAGCGCTCCGCCAGGTCCCAGGCCCGCGCGACCCCGTACGACAGCAGATGGCCGCCGATCCGGCGTCCGCGGAAGGCCGGGATCAGACCGAAGTAGACGATCTCGACGGAGCCCCCGTCCTGCGCCTCCAGCTCCACATAACCGGCCGGGGTGCCCTTCTCGTACGCCACCCAGGTCTCGGTGCCCGGCCGCGCGAGCAGTTCCTCCCACTGTGCGTACGTCAGGGCGAGCCGGTCGCTCCAGTGGATGTCACCGCCGACCGCCGAATAGAGGAAGCGGCTGAACTCCGGCGAGGGCTCCTCGGCGCGGACGATCCGCAGATCCTCTCCCGGCGCGGGGGACGGGCGAAGATCCGCGGGGGATGTCTGCTCCAGGGACCACGTGGTCACGGTGATGCTCATGTGCGCCAGGGAACCATGCCTCCCTGACCAGGCCAAAGCCGTTGCGGAGCGTGCAGGGACGGTCACCGCTCCCCGCGGCGCGCCCGGCGCACCCCGGGGGCCGTGGAGTGCGGCAGCAACTCGGCCGGTTCGGCAGGCCCGACCAGTTCCACCTCGACGTCCTCGGCGAAGCGGTAGGGACGGTGCGCCAGCACCTGCGCCAGATGCCGCCGCAGTCGCGACATCTCGGCCCGAATCGTCACCGTTCGCGTCGGGTCCTCGAAGATGTCCTGTGCCAGCTGCGCCGCGCTGCGCCCGTCGGGATACAGCGCCAGGACATACAGCAGCTCGGCATGGCGCGGGCTGAGCTCCTTGGCCCAGCTGCCCGCCTCGCCCGAGACGGTCACAAAAGGCCGCCGGGGCAGGCTGAGATCCAGGACCAGCCGGGTCGGCGCCGCCGTGGACCGCTCCTCCACCCGCACCAGCCAGCCGCCGGGCAACGGTTCGACCGAGCACATGCCAAGCGAGGGCAGCCAGAGGCGGCTGCCGACCGATTTCGGCAGCGGGAGCCGGCCGGGCGCCTGCATCCCGGTGACCGCGGCGGGCCAGCCGTTCAGATCCACGGCCAGCGCACGGCCCGTCATCCGTCCGAGCAGCGGCGAGGCCACCGTACGCAGCCGGTCCAGCGTCGCGAAGTGCGCGTTGCGCAGCTCCGCCTCCGCGAGCCTGGTCACCATGGTGACCAGTTTGAGGGTCGCCGGGTGCATCGTGGACAGCGGTCCGCTGACGTCGACCACACCGATGAGCCTGCCGTCGCGCGGATCGGTGACCGGAGCGCCCGCACAGGTCCAGGTGTCGTGCGTCGAGACGAAGTGCTCGGCGGAGTGCACCTGGACGGGCCGCCGGGAAACCAGGGAGGTGCCGACACCGTTGGTTCCCACGAGGCTCTCGCTCCAGTCGGCGCCGACGACGAAGCCGTGCGCGTCGCCCTTGCGCAGCACCGACGACCTGCCCTCGCGCCACAGCACCCGCCCCTCGGGGTCCGCGACGACCATGATGTGCTGCGCCGCCTCCGCGATGGAGACGAGACCGTCCCGCAGGACGGGCAGCACCTCCCGCAGCGGGGATTCCTGCCGGCGGCGTTCGATCTCTTCCAGCGGCAGCAGCCCGGCTCTGCGGTCCCGGTCGGGATCCACGCCGCGGCGCAGCATCCGCTGCCACGACTCCTCGATGTCGGCCCGCGGGGCGAGGCGGGAACGGCGCCCGCTGAGCGCGGCGTCCCGTACCCCCTTCAGCAGCCGCGTGGCTTGCGCGGTGTCCATGGCAGAGAGCCTGGCCAGGTCGAGCGTGGTGTTCTGCACTGGGTCCTCCCGGGCGACGCCGTCGTCCGAGCGCGGGGGCGGTCAGGGGGTGTCTGCCGGATCAGACCTGATCCGGCAGACACCCGCCGGCTCAATCCTCCCCCTCACGGGCACCACCCCGCGGCGATACGGCGCACAAGGCTGCAACCCTTTGCAACCCTCGCGAACGGGCGTGCCCTTGCACGAAGGTGACGGTGCACCGGTTCGCCGGTGGTCGTGCGCCGCACCGCGGGCGCACGACGCAGCGCGGGGTGGTGCCGTGTCGGCGCAGCACCACCCCGACAGCCGCCCCGACGGGGTGTCACACCACGGCTCGTGCCCGCTTCACGACCGACGCCAGACCGAGGGTGTGCGGCAGCGTGCCGAAGGCAGCGCCCCAGTCCCCGCCGAGGCGTGACGCGCAGAACGAGTCCGCCACCTCCGGCGGCGCCCAGCGCACCAGCAGCGACCCCTGAAGCACCAGCGCCATCCGCTCCACCAGCCTGCGCGCCCGTGCCTCGATGCCGTCCAGATCGGCCAGTTCACTGAGCAGAGCCTTGATCGCCGCATCGAGCCGGTGATCGGCGCCCCGCGCCTGTCCGACCTCCGTAAGGAAGGCGTTCAGCGCCTGCGGTTCCCGCTGGATCGCGCGCAGCACGTCCAGCGCCTGTACGTTGCCCGAGCCTTCCCAGATCGAGTTGAGCGGCGACTCGCGCAGCAGCCTCGGCAGCCCCGACTCCTCCACATAGCCGTTGCCGCCCAGACACTCCAGGGCCTCGGCCACGGTCGGCGTACAGCGTTTGGTCACCCAGTACTTGGCGGCGGGTACGGCGAGCCGCAGGAAGGCCCGCTCCTCCTCCCTGTCGGCGTCGTACGCGGCGGCGAGCCGCAGCGCCAGCGTCGTGGCCGCCTCCGACTCCAGCGCCAGATCGGCCAGTACGTTGCGCATCAGCGGCTTGTCGATCAACAGCCCCCCGAACGCGCTGCGATGGGCGCTGTGGTGGATCGCCTGCGCCACCGACTGCCGCATCAGCGCGGCCGATCCGACGACACAGTCCAGGCGCGTCGCCGCCACCATCTCGATGATGGTGCGCACCCCGCGGCCCTCCTCGCCGACCCGGCGCGCCCAGGTCCCCTCGAACTCGACCTCGCTCGATGCATTGGACCTGTTGCCCAGTTTCTCCTTGAGCCGCTGGATCCGGAACACGTTCCGGGTCCCGTCCGGAAGCACCCGCGGCACCAGGAAGCAGGTCAAACCACCGGCCGCCTGGGCGAGTACCAGGAAGCCGTCACACATCGGAGCGGAGCAGAACCACTTGTGACCGGTGAGCAGGTACTCCCCGTCGCCGGCGATCGGCTCGGCCCGGGTCGTATTGGCCCTGACGTCGCTGCCGCCCTGCTTCTCGGTCATCCCCATTCCGAAGAGGGACCCCGCTTTCTCCGAGGCGGGCCGCAGCCCCTCCTCGTACACCTCGGAGGTCAGCCGCGGCTCCCACTCGGCCGCCAGCACCGGGTCCGTGCGCAGCGCGGGCACGGAGGCGTGGGTCATCGACACCGGACAGCCGTGCCCGGCCTCGGCCTGCGACCACACCAGGAACCCGGCCGCCCGGCGCACATGCCCGGCCGGCCGGCCCCAGGCGTTGGTCAGCCCGGACGAGACGGCCTTGCCGAGCAGCCGGTGCCAGGCCGGATGGAACTCGACCTCGTCGGTCCGGTTCCCGTACCGGTCGTGCGTCCGCAGTTTTGGCGGATTCTCATTGGCCTGCACCCCCCATCCCTGGGCCTGGGCGGAGCCCGCGGTGCTGCCGAGGAGCGAAAGGTCCTCCCGCACACCGTCGAGGAACTCGGGAGCGACATGCCGCTCCACGGCCTCCGTGAGGGCCCGGTCGGACGCGTAGACGTCGTACCCCACCAGGGGCGGAGCCTGGTTGGTCACTGTGTGGGTGCTGGGTGCCATGCCGCTACGGTAAGGAGGTGCAGGCAGCAAACGAAACACCCGAGCGGCCAAGGGGCCGACTCCACCGGGCCCGAGTCCTCTACCGCAATGTCTCGAAGCGGAAGATGGCATGGCTGCTGCTGAAAGACACGGTCAATTCGTGCATCGAGTACCGCATCCTCGGTCTCGCCGCCGAGGCGGCCTTCTTCACACTGCTGTCGCTGCCGCCCCTGATGCTCAGCATCATCGGTCTCCTCGGCTATATCGACGAATGGACCAACACCACCACGGTCGCCTCGATCGAGGCGAACATCCTTGACGCGGTAGGCACGGTCCTCTCCGACCGTGGCGTCAACGAGATCGCCAAGCCCCTGCTGGACGACGTCACCCACGGCGGCCGGCCGGACATCATCTCCATCGGCTTCGCGATCGCCCTGTGGTCGGGATCGCGGGCGGTGAACGTCTTCATCGACACGATCACAGTGATGTACGGCCTCGACGGCCAGCGCGGCATCGTCGCCACCCGGCTGCTCGCGTTCCTGCTCTACATCGTGGCGCTGCTGATCGGCGCGGTGGTCCTGCCGCTGGCGGTCGTCGGCCCCGACAGGGTGGTCGAGCTCGTCCCGTGGGGCACGGAAGTGGTCAGCATCCTGTACTGGCCGGTGGTCACCCTGCTCTCGGTCGCCTTCCTGACAACGCTCTACCACGTGTCCGTCCCCGTCCGTTCCCCCTGGATCGAGGACGTCCCCGGCGCGCTGGTGGCGCTCGGCATGTGGGTGCTCGGCAGCTTCCTGCTCCGCATCTACCTCACCAGCACGGTCGAGGGCCCCACGATCTACGGCTCGCTCGCCGCCCCCATCGCCGTACTGCTCTGGATCGGCCTCACCGCCTTCGCGGTCCTGGTGGGCGCCGCGGTCAATGCCGCGATCGACCGCGTCTGGCCGTCGGTGGCCACCGCGGCGGCCCGCGCGGCCAATGAGCGCCTGCGCGCGGCCAACGCGGTGGAGCTCGTGGCACGGGCGAAGGCGGCGCATGTCCTCGACGACAACGGCGAGACCAACGAGGACGACCACGACGACGAGGACGAGGACGGGGACCAGGGCGGCGGGGACATGCCCTCGGAGTTCCCCGAACGGTGGTCGCGTTTCCTGCCGCCCGACGACGTGAGGTCCCGGCTGCACACGGGACGGGACAACGGGCGGGGCAGCGACAAGGAGAACAAGGACTGAAGGACCGGCGGACGGGGCCAGCCTCGACGGTGTGTACGAGGAATGGCCGTCGAAGCTCGCCGGCGCCGTCGTCTGGACGCTCCCTGAGCCTGCGGCCGGATCATATGAAGCTCGCCGCGCCTGTCCCACGACGCCAGGCACGCGTGCGGCTCCAGTGAGGTGTGCACCTGTGGCTCGGCCGGGAACGTGGCCTCGACCAGACGCCCGTCCTCGCCCTGCTCGCGGGCCCGGTCGATGCGAGAGAGACGGCCATGTCGGAGACGACGAGGCCGATCGCATCGAGTCGTGGAGTCATGACGCCACCGTAGGCAGGGCCCATCTTGAGGTCTTGAACGAATCGGACGTCGTTGGGCGCGCGGCGGGGCCGCTTGGGGCGTCACAGATTCGTAAGGCGGACCGGTGTCTGGAGGGCCCTGCGTGCAGAGCACACTGGCCCTATGCACAACATTCTGGTCGTCGACGACGATCCGACCGTCGCCGAAGTCGTCACCGGCTATCTGGAACGCGCGGGCTTCACCGTGGACCGGGCCGCCGACGGGCGGCAGGCGCTGCGGATCGCCGCCGACCGGCTGCCCGATCTGGTCGTCCTGGATCTCATGCTGCCGGGGATGGACGGCCTGGAGGTGTGCCGCAGGCTCAGGGCCGGAGCCTCCGCCACCGTACCGGTGATCATGCTGACCGCCCGCGGCGACGAGGACGACCGGATCCTCGGGCTCGAAATAGGGGCTGACGACTATGTGACCAAGCCGTTCAGCCCGCGCGAGCTGGTGCTGAGGGTCGAGTCCGTACTGCGGCGCAGGGGCTCCGCGGAGCAACGGCGCGGCGGGCCCGAGCTGGCCGCCGCGGGCATCGTGCTGGACCCGGCGGCCCGGCGCGCCACCAAGGACGGGCGTGAACTGGGCCTGACCCTTAGGGAGTTCGACCTGCTCGCGCATCTGATGCGGCACCCCGGCGAGGCGATCGGCCGGGAGCGCCTGATGCAGGATGTGTGGGGCTGGGAGTTCGGCGACCTGTCCACCGTGACGGTCCATGTACGGCGGCTGCGCGGCAAGATCGAGGACGATCCGGCCAGGCCCCGGCTGATTCAGACGGTGTGGGGAGTGGGCTACCGCTTCGACGTGCCACGGGAAGAGGCCTGACCACCATGAGCGACATGCTCCTCATCGCGCTCTTCGCCTTCCTCGGGGCCGCCGCCGTCGGTCTGCTCGGGGCGCTGGTTCTACGTCTGCTGCGCCACCGGTCCGTGGTCGTCTCGCTCACCGTCGTCGCCGCAGTCGCGGTCACCGCCATGCTCGCCGGGACGCTCGCCGTCGCCCAGGCGATGTTCCTGTCCGCGCACGATCTCAGCGTCGTGACCACGGTCGTCGCGATGGCCGCGGTCGTCTCGCTCGTCACCGCTCTGCTGCTCGGCCGCTGGGTCGTCGCGCGCAGCCGCGAACTCGCCCTGGCGGCACGCTCGTTCGGCGACGGCGGCTCGTTCGCCGCCCCCGACGGCGCCTCCACCGCCGAACTGGCCGCGCTCAGCCGCGAACTTGCCGCCACCAGCGAACGGCTCGCGGCCTCCCGTGATCGCGAACGCGCCCTGGAGACCTCCCGCCGTGAGCTCGTCGCCTGGATCTCGCACGATCTGCGCACCCCGCTCGCCGGACTGCGCGCCATGTCCGAGGCTCTGGAGGACGGGATGGTCGCCGACCCGGCCCGCTACCACCGCCAGATGCGCACCGAGGTCGACCGCCTCAACTCCATGGTCGGCGACCTTTTCGAGCTTTCGCGCATCCACGCGGGCGCGCTGGCCCTGACACCCACCCGGATGTCGGTGTACGACCTGGTGGGGGAGGCGCTCGCCGGCGCCGACCCGCTGGCCCGCGAGCACGGCGTACGCCTCGTCGGGGACATGGTCGAGCAGGTCCCGGTCGAGGTGGACGGCAAGGAGATGACCCGCGTCCTGGCCAACCTCCTGGTCAACGCCATCCGCCGGACACCCGCCGACGGCACGGTCGCCGTCGCCGCCGAACGCCGCGACGACTGGGTGGTCCTCTCCGTCACCGACGGCTGCGGCGGTATCCCGGACGAAGACCTGCCGCGGGTCTTCGACACCGGCTGGCGCGGCACCCAGGCCCGTACGCCCCCGGCGGGCGCGGGACTCGGCCTCGCCATTGTCCGCGGCATCGTCGAGGCGCACGCGGGCCACGCCGACGTACGCAATGTGACGGGCGGCTGCCGCTTCGAGGTGTCGCTGCCCGCGGCCGCGCACAGCGGTTGACCGCACAGTCCGCCGGGCA
The DNA here is from genome assembly GCF_006715635.1 of Streptomyces sp. SLBN-118. Lineage (NCBI taxonomy): Bacteria > Bacillati > Actinomycetota > Actinomycetes > Kitasatosporales > Streptomycetaceae > Streptomyces > Streptomyces sp. SLBN-118. The sequence goes on along the minus strand of NZ_VFNP01000001.1, from coordinate 1,715,633 downwards.
TGACTGAGGGCCCCGCCCCAGGCCCCGTGTGCGAGGTCTGGGGCGGGGCCCCTGCCGGTCAGTTCGCTGCCGCTGCGGCCCGCGACGCGGTGCTCGTTCCCTCCGCCGCTGCCGGCGCGGGAGCAAGAAGCCGCTCGGCGAGGTGGCCGAAGACCAACCCGAAGACGGTCCAGACCGTGACCTGGATCGCGAGCGTCGCCAGTCGGAACTCCCAGACCACCGTGGCGGGGAAGCCCTTCGGCACCTCGTTGAACGAGGGCAGGAAGGCGAACGCGAGCCCGGCCGCAACGACGAACGCGGCCGTGGCGGCGACGGTCGCGTTCCAGTTGCCCAGCCTGGGCGCCAGGCGCTTGCCGAGGATCACCGCGGCGATCGAGAGCAGGACACTGAGCAGGATCATCAGGAAGTACAGCGTCGTCCGCTTGCCGATGGTTTCGGGGTCGCCGACGGCAGGGGGATTCGGCGGGTACTTCAGATACGGCACGACGTACACGCTCAGCAGGGCGCCGAACGCGACCAGCGCGGCCGTGGCGCGCGGGCCGAACCGGCCGATGCGGCCGAGCGCGAAACAGAACGCGAGGGCGGCGATACCGCCGATCGCGACGCCGAAGAGCAGCACTCCGGTGGCGAGACCGGCCGTGGACTGCATGGTGCGGCTGACGAGTTCCTCGCCGCCGTGCTCATGGGCGTGGCTCTCCTCGAACGCGATGGCGGCATCTACCGGACCCTCGCCGAGCAGATAGGCGACGACCAGCGCGAAGGCGCCCGCGATCAGGCCCGCGAGCATGCCGCGGACCAGCAGGGCTCTGACAGAAATGGAGTTCATGCGCTTTCCCCTGGATTCTCAGTGGCAGGGGAAGCCGAGCAGATGGCGTCCGTCGTGGACCCACTCGTGCACGTTCTCACCGGAGATGAGCGAGGTGGCGCCCTGCTCGGCGCCGATGAAGTAGAGCAGGACGAGCATCAGAACGCCGAAGAACAGCGCCCAGGGAGCGATCGCCTTCAGCGAGATGGGGGTGATGGCCGGTGCGGCGGTGGCGGGCGCGGCAGACTGTGCCATGGCAGAACCTCCTGGGGGAACACGCGTCCCGATCGTGGTGCCTGAGACGAAGGTGCCGGGTCTGACTTCCCACGCTCCCCCAGGGGAACGGGTTCACAGTGGCGCGACCGTGCCGGATTCTCACCGGACTTCCGTCACACCCTCGTCATGTACACGAGACCGTACCGCGTGTTGGCCTGCGACGCTACGGCGCACGGGGGCGTACAGGGGCCTCCAACACCCGTGATGTGCTTGGGCCATGGGCCGCGGCGGGAGAAGGGCGTACGGGATGACGGTACGGGTGATGTTGGTCTCACCTGCGACGAGCGCGGCGCTGCGGGAGGCCCGCTTCGGCGGGGACGGTCCGCTGGACGAGGCGGGAGCACGGCACGCGCGGGCCGCGGCGGGTGCGCCGGCGAGGGCGGACCGGTTCCTGAGCGGGCCCTCCCGGCGCTGCCGGGAGACTGCCGCGGAGTTGGGGGCCGGGGCAGCCGTAGCCGAGGTCTTGGAGGAACTCGGCGACTGGGACATGGGGAGCTGGCGGGGGCGGCGGCTGGACGAGGTCGGTGTGAGCGAACCGGAGGCGGTGTCGGCCTGGCTGACCGACCCGGCGGCCGCACCGCACGGCGGCGAGTCGCTGCTGGCGCTGTGCGAACGGGTGGGCGGCTGGCTGCAGTCGCTGCCGGACGACGCCGGGAGGGTGCTGGCGGTCACCGAACCTGCCGTGGCACGGGCGGCGGTCGTCCACGCGCTGGCTCTGCCCGCGGAGGCGTTCTGGCGGCTGGACGTCGAGCCGCTGACGCTGACGGAGCTGAGCGGGCGGGCGGGGCGGTGGAACCTGCGGTGCGGGAGGCCGCTGGGCGGGGAGTCGGGATGAGCGGACGCCTGCGGCGGGCCCCACGCGGCGGAGCCGCACGTCGATACAGCCACACCCCGTCCTCTCCTACGGCTTGGGGGCCGAGGGAGGTACCCCCATCCCGCTGTGACAACTTGCGGCTTCGCCGCGTGGGGGGCTTCGCCCCAGACCCCTGCGCCCGCTTCGCGGCGCGAACCGGGGCTCCATCCACCCCATACGCGCTTCGCGCTTGTGCTCAATCGCCGTAGGGCTGAACTTGCCCTCCGGCGTCGGAAGGGGCGCGGGTGGTCAGGGTTCGCCCGCGAAACCATCCACCGGGCAGCAATCACCAACGCCCCGTGGCCCAGGTTCACCACGGACCCTGGACGCCGTCCGAAGACGGCTCCACCGTCGGCGGAAAGGCGCTGGCCACCCGCACGGACGCGGTGCACAGCATCACCGTCACGCAGCTGCCGGACGCCAAGTCCCTCGCTTTCAAGACCATCGAGACGTATGGCGACGGCACGGTGGACCGCTGGATCGAGCTCCCGGGCGGCGGCGCGGAGCCGGAGAACCCGGCGCCGGTGCTCGCCCTGAAGCCGGCAGCACCGGGGCCGCGGCGAGTAGGGCCGCACCGACCCCGACCCCGTCCGCCTCCGCGCCAACGACGGAGCCGAGCACGCCCACGACCGGGGCGACCGAGGAGGCGGCCGAGAAGGACGACGACGGCGACGGCGCCACCATCGCGGTCATCGTCGCCGCCGTGGTGATCGCCGGGGGCATCCGTATGGTCGTTCAGGCGCAACCGGGGAACCGGCTCCGCCTGACGGCGGGGCCGGGCGGCCGGGCGCGCTTCAGGGCTCACCCGGCCCGCCCGGCGTCACCCCCGCCCGAGTTCAGCGGCTGTTCCGTCCAGATGACCTTGCCGTCGGGCGTGTACCGCGTACCCCAGCGGTCCGCGAACTGCGCCACCAGGAACAGGCCCCGGCCCCCCTCGTCCGTGATCGCCGCCTGCCGCAGATGCGGGGACGTACTGCTGTGGTCGGAGACCTCGCAGATCAGGGTGCGGTCACGGATCAGCCGTACCCGGATCGGGCCGGTGGCGTACCGGATCGCGTTGGTGACCAGCTCGCTGAGAATCAGCTCCGTCGTGAACGCCTCCTCCTCCAGCTCCCACTCGGCCAGCTTGCTCGTCACCGCGGCCCTCACCCGCCGCACGGCCGCCGGATCGGGCGGCACGTCCCAGTCGGCCACCCGGCCTGAACCCAGTACCCGCGTACGGCCGACCAGCAGCGCGATGTCGTCACGCGGGCGTTCCGGAAGCAGCGCCTTGAGCACCGCCTCGCAGGTCTCCTCCGGGGTGCGGTCCGCGTTGTCCGCCAGTGTGTGGCGCAGCAGGGTCAGGCCCTCGTCGATGTCCCTGTCCCGGTCCTCGACCAGGCCGTCCGTGTACAGCACCAGCCTGCTGTCCTCGGGAAGCTGAAGCTCCAGCGTCTCGAAGGGAAGACCGCCGAGCCCGAGCGGCGGGCCGCCGGGTACATCGGCGAAGACCGCGGTGCCGTCGGAGTGGACGATCACCGGTTGGAGATGGCCCGCACGTGCCATCGCGCAGCGTCCGGTAACGGGGTCGTAGATGGCGTAGACGCAGGTGGCTCCGGTGACTGAGGCGTCCGAGCCGTTGGAGCCCGCCGAGCCGTCGCCCGCCTCGTCCTGGTCGATGCGGGCGACCAGCTCGTCCAGATGCCACAGCAGCTCGTCGGGCGGCAGGTCCAGCGTCGAGAAGTTGTGGACCGCGGTGCGCAGCCGGCCCATGGTGGCCGCGGCGTGCAGGCCGTGCCCGACGACGTCGCCCACCACGAGCGCGACCCGCGCGCCGGGCAGCGGGATGATGTCGAACCAGTCGCCGCCGACTCCGCCGAGCCCCCCGAGTCCGGCCTGTGCCGGCCGGTAGCGGTAGGCGGCGTCCACGGCGTTCTGCTCGGGCAGCACGCGCGGCAGCAGGCTGCGCTGGAGGGTGATCGCCATGGTGTGCTCGCGGGTGTAGCGGCGGGCGTTGTCGATGCTCACCGCGGCCCGTGCGACCAGCTCCTCGGCGACGGAGAGGTCCTCCTCCTCGAACGGCTCGGGCTTCTCGGAGCGCCAGAACATCGCCACGCCGAGGATCACCCCGCGGGCCCGCAGCGGTACCGCGATCATCGAGTGGATGCCGTGTTCGACGAGCTTGCGCGCCCGGTCCGGGTCCTGGTTCTGCCATCCCGTGTACGCGGACAGATCCGCTTCCAGGACCGCCTCGCCCATGCGGATGCCGAGGCCGAGCGGGGTCGAGGGCACGAAGCGGATCAGCTTGCCCAGGGGGTAGAGCGCGGTGTCCTCGCGCAGACCGCTGAAGGCGGTGCGGCGCATGTCCGTGCCGACGCCGGTGACCGGCGGCTCCTCGCCGCGCAAGACGGACTCCACCAGGTCGACGGTGGCGTAGTCCGCGAACCGGGCCGCCGCGAACTCCGCCAGCTCCTCGCAGGTGCGCACCACATCCAGTGTGGTGCCGATCTCCGTGCCCGCGTCGTAGAGCAGCTTGAGCCGCCCCCGCGCCACATCGGCCTTTCCGGTCAGGGCCTGCAGCTCGGTGGTGTCCCGCAGGGTCGCGACGCTGCCGGGCGGCCCGCCGGCCTGGTCGGTCGAGCGCTGGTTCACCGCGAGCAGCCGGTCGCCGACCAGATGCAGTTCGTCGGTGGCCGTCCGCCCCGATGCCAGCAGCCTGGCGGTGAGCGGATCGAGCCCGAGCTCGGTGACGGGGGCTCCTTCGACATGGTCGGGAAGAGCGAGCAGCCGGCGTGCCTCGTCGTTGGCGAGCAGCAGCCGGCCGTCGCCGCCGACGATGAGCACACCCTCCCGCACGGCATGCAGCACCGCGTCGTGGTGCTCGTACATCCGGGTCATCTCCAGCGGCCCGAGACCGTGCGTCTGGCGCCGCAGCCGCCTGCTCACCAGCGCGGTCCCGCCGGTGGTGACGAGCAGCACCGCCCCGGTGGCGCCGAACAGCAGCGGGAACTGGTCCTCGACAACACCGCTGACATGCTCGATGGTGATCCCGGCGGAGACCATCCCGATGACCTTGCCACTGCTGTCAGTGACCGGGACGACGGCCTGGACGAGCGGCCCGATGGTCCCGATGATCTTTTCGGTGCTGACCTCGCCGGCGAGCGCGGGCTGCAGATTGCCGACGAATTTCTTGCCGATCCGGTCGGGCAGCGGATGCGTGTAGCGGATCCCCTCGGTGTTCAGTACGACGATGAAGTCGACCCCGGAGCTCTTACGGGCCGCTTCGGCGCGTGGCTGGAGCACGAGAGTTGGATTGGCAGCCTTGAGTGCTTCGTCGATTCCCGGCGAATTGGCGAAGGCCTGGGCCACGGCGACGGATCGGTTCTTCGCCTCGCGCTCGGTGTCGGACCTGGACTGCAGCACAAGCGCCACCATGGCGGCAGCGACCAGCAACACCACGATCGCCAGCTGCAGGAGAAAGACCTGACCTGCGACAGTTCGCATTCTCAGAACCGAGCGCGGGCGGCCGTAGCGTCCGGCCATGTCCTATTTCTACACCTCCCGCCTACGGTGAGCTATCTGCGCACCGTAGAACTCGGAGGCCGCCCGCGCGACGTGTTCGCGACAGTTTCTGTTACCGGAATGACCGAGTCCCCTTCGTTGTGCGGACGACGAAGGGGACTCGGAGGATGATCACGGAACAATCGCGGCGGCCTCAGGACCGGCTCAGCACCGTCGCCATGACCTCGTACAGCACGCCTTCCGGATCGGGCACCGCTCCCGGCGAGCGCCATGCCACGAAGCCGTCAGGGCGCACCAGTACCGCACCCTGCCCCGTCGCGCTGTGCAGCGCCGCCCAGTCGGTGTCACCCTCCGGCACCAGATCGGCGTCCGGACCCTCGCCGATCGCGTACGCGTCCAGCCGCACGGACAGCCGCTCGGCGACCTTCCGCGCCGCGGCGCGCCACTCGGTGCCCTCGGCGCTCAGCAGCACGAACGACTGCTCGTAGAGGTCCAGCGTGGACTGCCGGCCACCGGGACCGCTCACCCACATGTGCGGAGCCCGGGTGCCCGGGTCGCCCGCCAGCCGCATCCGGTCCGGTACGACGGGACGCTCGGGATCGGCGCCCACGACCGCGCCGCGCGGATAGCCGTACCCCATGGCCACCGACAGGATCCCGCCCTTGGGGCCCCCGCCCGGCATGGGCGGCGGGGCATAGCCGGGGTGACTGTGTTCCGCCGAGCGGACCGAGGCACGCTCGCTCGTCGCCCGGGCCACCGGCTGCCGCTCCGCGCCGTAGGTGTCGAGCAGGCCGGGTCCCGCCGAGCCGTCCAGCACCATCGCCAGCTTCCACGCCAGGTTGTGGGCGTCCTGGATACCGGTGTTGGAGCCGAACGCCCCGGTCGGGGACATCTCGTGCGCCGAGTCCCCGGCGAGGAGGACCCGCCCGCAGCTGTACCGCTCGGCCACGCGTTCCGCCGCGTGCCACGGCGCCTTGCCCGTGATCTCGACATGCAGGCCGGGCGCGCCGACGGCCCGCCGGATGTGCTCGACGCAGCGTTCGTCGGTGAAGTCATCGAGCGTCTCGCCCTGCTCGGGGTGCCAGGGCGCGTGGAAGACCCACTGCTCCGCGTTGTCCACCGGAAGCAGGGCGCCGTCCGCTCCCGGCTTGGTCAGGTAGCAGACGATGAAGCGCTTGTCGCCCAGGACGTCGATGAGGTCCCGGGAGCGGAAGGTGATGCTCACGTTGTGGAACAGATCGCCGTTGCCGCTGTGCCCGATCCGCAGCGCCTCCCTGACCGGGCTGCGCGGCCCGTCCGCCGCCACCAGATAGTCCGCCCGAATGGTGGAGTGCTCACCGGTCTCCCGGTTCTTCACGATCGCCGTGACACCCGAATCGTCCTGCTCGAAGGAGAGCAGCTCGGTGGAGAACCGCAGATCGGCACCTTGCTCGCGCGAGCGCGCCATGAGCTGCGGCTCGATGTCGTTCTGGCTGCACAGACACCAGGCGGACGGGCTGATACGGGCGAGCGTGCCACCCGGGTCGATCTCCTTGAACAGCCACTCCTGGTCGTCGCCGGTCAGCGATCCGGCCTGCATGATCCCGTGATTGTCCGCGAGGACCGCGGCTGCCTGCCGGATCTGCGACTCCACTCCGGCGACCCGGAAAAGCTCCATCGTGCGCACGTTCATGCCGCGTCCGCGCGGATGCGTCGAGGTACCCGAGTGCTTCTCGACCAGCAGAGGTCTGATGCCGTGACGGCCCAGAAACACCGAGGTGGACAGGCCCACCAGGGACCCGCCCACGATGAGGACCTGAACGCGCTCAGCGCTTTTGCCGACGTTTTCATCCATCAGTTACTCCAGCTCCTGCCGCCCTTGGGGGATGCACTTTCCATGCCCTGTGCGACGGAGGTTGCCTCGCCCATTCACCCGCTTGGTTCTCAGCTCTCGCGCCACTCGAAGTACCGGACCACGATCGTTTTCGGGAGCGCCCCCGACTCACGGGAGGCGGACCGTCCGTATCCGCAGGGCTGTTGACCCGCGCGGTGACGCAAAGGAGTGTGAGAGATGACAACCCTGTCGGAACGGATATCTCAGTCCGCCTTCGACGGCTCAAGGCTTCGAGTCGTACTGCTGCTCGACCTCCACGACGGCGCACAGAACGAGTTCCTGGAGGCGTACGAGCACCTGCGCAACCAGGTCGCGTCGGTCCCCGGCCACATCAGCGACCAGCTGTGCCAGTCGATCGAGAACCCGTCGCAGTGGCTCATCACCAGCGAATGGGAGAGCGCGCCGCCCTTCCTGGCCTGGGTGAACAGCGAGGAGCACGTCGAGACGGTCCAGCCGCTGCACGGCTGCGTGCGCGACACCCGCTCGCTGCGCTTCAGCGTTCTGCGCGAGACCGGAAAGACCGTCACCTCCGCGCCCGAGGAGCTCAAGGGCCGCCTGCAGGCATCGCCCAGGCTCGGCGACGGAATCGTCCGGCACGCCCTCACCTTCACGGTGAAGCCGGGCACCGAGAAGAAGGTCGCGAAGATCCTTTCCGGCTACACCTCGCCGTCGGCCCGCGTCGACGAACACACCCGGCTGCGCCGCACCTCCCTCTTCATGCACGGCAACCGGGTCGTACGGGCCATCGAGGTGCAGGGCGACCTACTCGCCGCACTGCGGCACGTGGCCAAGCAGCCCGAGGTCCGTGAGGTGGAGGAGGCCATCAACCCGTACCTGGAGCAGGACCGGGACCTCAACGACCCCAACTCCGCACGGGTGTTCTTCACCCGGGCCGCGTTGCCCGCCGTACACCATGTGGCGGCGGACGGGCAGTCGGGCGAGCTCACGCGGCACGCGCTGTACTACCCGGCCAAGGAGGGCTGCGGCATGGCGCTGGCCCGGCTGCTCGCCAAGCAGGACGAGGCGGCGGCCGAGAGCCCGGACAGCCCCATCGCGAGCAGCACGATCTTCCAGCGCGACGACATCGTGGTCCGGCTCGTCGATCTGACCGGAAAGCTCGAGGCGCAGCCCGCGCTCGCGCTCGGCATGAGCGGTCCGCGCAAGGCCGCCACGCTCGCCCGGCTGCTCGCCGTCGGCGAGGAGGGCGTGCCGGAGTCCGACAAGGAGATGGTGCTCTTCCTCAAGCACTCCGCCATGGAGCTGATCACCGACCGCAACGCGCCGACGGAGTCCTGACCCGTACGTCCGGCGCGTCGCGGCCTGGCAGGCCGAGCCGTCGGGGGCACCGCACCTGGAGGAACCAGACATGACCAAGCACAGCCCACGCATCGTGGATCTCAGCGAGACCCAGCCCAACAGACGGCGCGGCGGTGACCTGCGCGCCATGCTCACCCCGACCGCGGTGGGCGCAACCAGTGGCTTCATGGGCCTTGCCATCGTGCAGCCCGGTGAGCGCATCGGCGAGCACTACCACCCGTACTCGGAGGAGTTCGTGTACGTGGTGAGCGGTCTCCTCGAGGTGGACCTTGACGGCGAGACGCACTCGATGCGGCCCGATCAGGGGCTCATGATCCCCCTGAACGTGCGCCACCGGTTCCGCAACGTGGGGGACGTGGAGGCCCGCATGGTCTTCCACCTCGGCCCGCTGGCGCCGCGCCCCGAACTCGGGCATGTCGACACCGAGCCCACTGAGAACAGCGAAGGCGCCGAGCAGGGCAGGCCGCCGGAACGGACTGGGGCCGTTTCGTGAACCGGCGGGTGGCGGTCACCGGGGTCGGTATCGTCGCCCCCGGAGGAGTGGGCTCCCGCCAGTTCTGGGACCTGCTCGCGAACGGCCGTACGGCGACGCGGGGCATCACGCTCTTCAACCCGGAGGGCTTCCGCTCCCGCATCGCCGCCGAGGTTGACTTCGACCCTGCGGCCCACGGTCTCGACCGGGACCAGGTGGCGCGCTCGGACCGGTACATCCAGTTCGCGCTGGTGGCCGCGCGCGAGGCGATATCCGACGCCGGGCTCGCCCCGGAGCAGCAGGACCCCTGGCGGATCGGGGTCTCGCTCGGCACGGCCGTCGGCGGCACCACGCGCCTGGAGCACGACTATGTCGCGGTCAGCGAATCCGGCGTCCGCTGGGACGTCGACCACCGCCCGGCGGGACCGGATCTGCACCGCGCGTTCTCGCCGAGCACCCTCGCCTCCGCGGTCGCCGAACAGGTCGGTGCCCACGGCCCGGTGCAGACCGTCTCGACGGGCTGCACCTCGGGACTCGACGCGATCGGCTATGCCTTCGCGTCCATCCAGGAGGGCCGGGTCGATGTCTGCATAGCCGGCGCGTCGGACTCGCCCATCTCACCGATCACGGTGGCCTGCTTCGACGCGATCAAAGCGACGTCGCCGAACAATGACGACCCGGCCCACGCATCGCGGCCGTTCGACCTCAACCGGGACGGGTTCGTGATGGGCGAGGGCGGCGCCGTCCTCATCCTGGAGGAACTGGAGCACGCCCGCGCCCGCGGAGCGACCGTCTACTGCGAGATCGCGGGCTACGCCACCTTCGGCAACGCCTACCACATGACGGGACTGACCCCCGAGGGCCTGGAAATGGCCCGGGCCATCGACACCGCGCTCGACCACGCCCGGCTGAACGCCACGGCGATCGACTACGTCAACGCGCACGGTTCGGGCACCAAACAGAACGACCGTCACGAGACGGCCGCGGTCAAACGCTCCCTGGGCGAACACGCCTTCAAGACGCCCATGAGCTCCATCAAATCCATGGTGGGTCACTCGCTGGGCGCCATCGGCGCGATCGAACTCGTGGCCTGCGTCCTGGCCATGGTCCATCAAGTGGTCCCGCCGACCGCGAACTACGAGACCCCCGACCCCGAGTGCGACCTGGACTATGTGCCGCGCACAGCACGCCCCCGGAAGTTGCGCAGTGTGCTCTCCGTCGGCAGCGGGTTCGGCGGTTTCCAGTCCGCGGTCGTCATGACCAGACCGAATGGGAGGGCGCGATGAGCCCCAGCCGGACACGGCGGACGGTCGTCACAGGTATAGGTGCCATAGCCCCCAACGGAGCCGGCACCGAGGTCTTCTGGAAGTCGACCCTGGAGGGCGTCAGTGTGCTCGACCGGGTCACCCGGGACGGGTGCGAGCACCTGCCGCTCCGGGTCGCGGGCGAGGTGCGGGCCTTTGACCCCGGTTCGCTGATCGAGGAGCGCTACCTCGTCCAGACGGACCGGTTCTCGCACTTCGCGATGGCCGCGGCCGATCTGGCCCTCGACGACGCCCGGCTGGGCCGCGCCGACTACGAGGGCTCGCCGTTCGCGGTGGGTGTGGTGACCGCCGCCGGGTCCGGCGGCGGTGAGTTCGGCCAGCGCGAACTGCAAAGGCTCTGGGGGCAGGGCCCCCGCTATGTCGGCCCGTACCAGTCCATCGCCTGGTTCTACGCGGCGAGCACCGGCCAGATCTCCATCCGGGCCGGATTCAAGGGTCCCTGCGGCGTCGTGGCCAGCGACGAGGCAGGCGGGCTCGACGCGTTCGCGCATGCCGCCAGGGCCGTACGCAACGGAGCCGACGCGGTCGTCGTCGGCTCCGCGGAAGCCCCCCTGGCGCCCTACTCGGTCGTGTGCCAGCTCGGCTACGAGGATCTGAGCACCTGTGAGGACCCGGCGCGCGCCTACCGGCCCTTCACATCGGACGCCTGTGGATTCGTGCCCGCGGAGGGCGGCGCCATGCTCGTGGTCGAGGAGGAGACGGCGGCCCTGCGCCGCGGCGCCAAGGCGCGTGCCGTGGTGGCCGGACACGGGGCGACGTTCACCGGTCCCTCCCGCTGGGAGCAGTCCCGCGAGGGGCTGGCCCGGGCGATCAGCGGGGCGCTGACGGAGGCCCGGTGTGCGCCCGAGGAGATCGACGTGGTCTTCGCGGACGCGCTCGGCGTACCGGAGGCGGACCGGGCGGAGGCGCTGGCGATCGCCGACGCGCTGGGCGCACACGGCCGGCGCGTACCGGTCACGGCGCCCAAGACCGGTATCGGGCGGGCCTATTGCGGAGGGCCGGTGCTGGACGTGGCCGCCGCGGTACTGGCCATGGAGCACGGCGTCGTGCCGCCCACGCCCAACGTCTTCGACGTCTGCCACGACCTCAGCCTGGTGACCGGTCGGGCCCGGCCGGCGCAGCTGCGGACCGCCCTGGTGCTCAGCCGCGGCCTCATGGGCTCGAACGCGGCCCTGGTGCTGCGCGGCGCCACCGACACCCCCGAGTGAAAAGGAGAGTCCCCATGTCCGACCGACTGACCATCGAAGAACTGGCCGCCCTGATGAAGAAGGGCGCCGGTCTCACCGTGGACCCCGTCGACCTCGCGAACCGGCCCGACTCCGGCTTCGACGAGTTCGGCCTCGACTCCCTGGGCCTGCTCGGCATCGTCGGCGAGCTGGAGAACCGGCACGGCCGTCCGCTGCCTCCCGACGCGGACCGCTGCAAGACCCCGCGGGAGTTCCTCGACCTCGTCAACAACACCCTCATGACTGGAGCCTGACGTGCCCGGACACACCGAGAACGAGATCACCGTCGCCGCACCCCTGGACCTCGTCTGGGACGTGACCAACGACATCGAGAACTGGCCAGGCCTGTTCAGTGAGTACGCGTCGGTCGAGATCCTGGAACGGAAGGGCAGCACCACCACCTTCCGCCTCACCATGCACCCCGACGACAACGGCAAGGTCTGGAGCTGGGTCTCGGAGCGCACGACCGACCGCAAGGGCCGCACGGTCACGGCCCGCCGCGTCGAGACGGGTCCCTTCCAGCACATGAACATCCGCTGGGAGTACACGGAGGTCCCCGGCGGCACCAGGATGCACTGGACGCAGGACTTCGCGATGAAGCCGGACGCCCCCGTCGACGACGACTGGATGACCGACAACATCAACCGGAACTCCAAGATCCAGATGGAGCTCATCCGGGACAAGATCGAACAGCGCGACCGCGAGCGCCGCGCCGCCGCCGTCAACTGAAGCCGTCCGACGGGGAAACCCGGCCGGGCGAGGAGCCCGGCCAGGAAGGAACCTCCTGTGCACCACGCCCTGATCGTCGCCCGTATGGAGCCGGAGTCGGCTCCGGACATCGCCAAGCTGTTCGCGGCCTCCGACGCCGGCGAACTGCCCCACCTCGTCGGGGTGACCCGGCGCAAACTCTTCCAGTTCGGCGACGTGTATCTGCATCTGATCGAGTCGGAACGGCCGCCCGGCCCCGAGATCGCCAAGGTGACGGAACACCCGTCGTTCAAGGACATCAGCGACCGGCTCCAGGCCTTCGTCAGCCCGTACGACCCGGAGACCTGGCGCAGCCCGAAGGACGCGATGGCCCGTCAGTTCTACGCCTGGGAGCGTGACGCCAGGGCCTGACAGCCGACAGAACCAAACGCCCCGGGCCCGGCTCAGTTGGAGCCGGGCCCGGGGCGTTCGTTGCCTGCAGGATCAGCTGGGGACGACCGACTCGAAGGCGTGCAGATACGCGTTGACGGGCCGGATCGCACCGATGAGCAGGCCCGCAGCGGTGATGCGCTCCACCAGGCTCGCCCTGGTGTGCTTGGCACCGCCGACGTTGAGCAGCAGAAGCAGATCCATCGAGGTGGTGAACTTCATCGAAGGGGTGTCGTCGACGAGGTTCTCGATGACGACGACCCTCGCCCCGGGGCGGGCCGCCGAAACGATGTTCCGCAGGGTCCTGCGGGTGGAGTCGTCGTCCCACTCCAGGATGTTCTTGATGATGTAGAGGTCGGCCTCGACCGGGATGTCCTCACGGCAGTCCCCGGGAACGATGCGCACCCGCTCGGCGAGCGAACCGCCGGTGCGCAGCCGGGGATCCGCCTTCGCCACCACATCGGGCAGGTCCAGGAGCGTGCCCCGGACACTCGGGTGCTTCTCCAGCAGACTGGCCAGCACATGGCCCTGGCCGCCGCCGATGTCGGCGACCACACCCACGCCCGTGAGGTCGAGCAGCTCCGCGACCTCCAGCGCCGACTGCACGCTGGACGTCGTCATGGCCCGGTTGAACACATGCGCCGACTCGTGCGCGTCCTGGTGCAGATACTCGAAGAAGCCCTTGCCGTACAGCTCCTGGAAGACGTTCCCGCCCGAGCGCACCGCCTCGTCCAGCCGGGGCCAGGCATCCCAGGTCCACGGCTCCGTACACCACAGGGCGATATAGCGCAGGCTGCCCGGATCGTCCTCGCGCAGCATGCGGGACATCTCCGTATGGGCGAAGCTCCCGTCCGGCGTCTCGGCGAAGACGCCGTAGCAGGACAGGGCGCGCAGCAGCCGGCGCAGCGGCTGCGGCTCGGTGTTCAGCTCGACGGCGAGCTCCTCGGCCGTCGCGGGTGCCTCGCCGAGCGCGTCGGCGACACCCAGCCGGGCCGCCGCGCGTACGGCGGCGGCGCAGGCCGCACCGAACACGAGCTCCCGCAGGCGCATGCCCGGCGGGGGAGCGGCCGGCTCGGAAGTGGAGCCGGCCGCTGAGGCCGGTCTGGGACTTACGGTGGTCATACCGCCTCGATTCTCCTGGTGAAGGGGAACACCGGTCAGCACATTCCTGCGGGCTCGGAGGCCTGGCAGACATTGCCGGTGAACGTGTTGCCCGTGCCGCCGCCGCGATTGGCGAGATCGGCGGGCTCATTGCCCTGCACCTGGTTGTTCGTGATGACATTGGCGGTGTTCTGGGCGCCCACGAAGCTCTGGAACAGCACGATGCCACCGGACAGCGGTGAGGCGCCGGCGTTGTCCACGACGTAGTTGGCACGGATCACCGTCGACTCGGCGCCGGTGAGGACGATTCCGGAGCCCTGGAGTGCGGGAAGACGGGGGGTGGCCGGGCACGACTTGTTGTTCCTGACGATCCAGTTGGCCCGCAGAGTCATCGCGCCGGCCGCGGGCTTCGACTCGTCGCCGACGACGAACACGCCCGCGCAGTTCCCGGCGATGGCGTTGGAGCGGACAGTGAGGTTCCGGACTCGCCTGACGGTTACTCCGATACGGTTCCCGGTCAGCTGGTTGTTCGCGATCAGGGCGCCGCCGGTGTCGGTCGCCCCGCCCTCGGAGTCGACCATGTTCGCGATGAAGATTCCCGCATCGCCGTTGTCACGGACGATATTGCCCTTGAACATGCCACGGGTGGACCGCTGCTGGGCGATGCCCCAGACCCCGTTCTTCTCCGCTGTCACGTTCCGGACCGTCAGACGGTCGGTGCCGGAGGCCCAGACCCCGTGTTTGGTGAAGCCCGAGAGGGTCAGTCCGCGGATGGTCACGCCGTCGACCGGCTCGGCCGCCGTGCCCATCACGCAGATACCGCTTCCGGCCGCGGTGCAGGCGTTGGGCGCCTGTGAGGTGGCCGCGCCCGGCATGATGACGGTCGCGCTCCCCGACCCGCGCAGGGTCAGATCCGCCTTGGTGACAAGGACGCTCTCGCGGTACGTGCCGGGTGAGACGACGATGGTGTCTCCCGGCTCGGCGGCGTCCACCGCTTCCTGGATCGATTCGCCCGGATGCACCGTGTGCATGGCCGCGGCGGAGGACGGGGCGGCTGCGCCCAGTCCCGAGACCACGACGACTGCGATGCATGTGAGGCACATGAGCTGTCGTTTCGTCATGAGGCGAAGTTATGGGCGATCATGAGGCCCCGCCACACGGCGTGAGCGTATGGATACATAACGTGCGCGAGTGGCCCAAGCGGGGCGGCCGAACAGGTGACGCGGCGTACGGAACCGCGGGCTCCGGCACTGCCGCCGACAGCGCGGGGAACTCGCCGGGGCCATGGGCCTGTTCAGGCGTCCCGCGGAGGCCGGAAAACAGGTTGACGCCTCTCACCGCCTGCGGGCATCGTTGCCTCGTTCCCGGCGGGGGTGTGAAAGCGCTGTGCCGGGCCCCCGTGCGAGAACAGGAGGTGAGGACCGTGATGACTGTCGCTGCGCTGGGCGCTGCCCAGGTCCAGAAGATCATCATTCCCACCCCTGTGGTCTCCGGCTGACCTTCCTTCACCCTTCGCGCCGACGAGCGCGATGCCGGGGCCACCCTTGTGAAGGGTTTCCCTTGTCTTCCTCTTCTTCTTCTCAGGCCTCCTCCCACCCGCTGTCCGGCTACGGCTGGGACGAGAGCTGGGCAGCCGCATTCGCCCCGCACGCCGAGCAGGGGCTGCTGCCGGGCCGGGTCGTACGGGTCGACCGCGGGCAGTGCGATGTCGTCACCGCCGACGGGCTCGTCCGCGCCGACACCGCGTTCGTGACCCCGCACGATCCGCTGCGGGTGATCTGCACCGGTGACTGGGCCGCTGTCGACCGTGACGGTGACCCCCGATTCGTACGGACGTATTTGCCGCGCCGTACCGCCTTCGTACGCTCCACCTCGTCGAACCGCTCCGAGGGGCAGATCCTCGCCGCCAACGTCGACCACGCGATCATCGCGGTCTCGCTCGCCGTCGAACTCGACCTCGGGCGGATCGAGCGGTTCCTCGCGCTCGCGTGGGAGAGCGGGGCGCAGCCGATCGTCGTGCTCACCAAGGCGGACCTCGTGCCCGACGTGACCGGGCTTTCGTATCTCGTCCAGGACGTGGAAACGACGGCACCGGGCGTACAGGTGCTGCCCGTCAGCTCGCAGACCGGAGAAGGCGTCGAAGTCCTCGCCGCGATCGTGTCCGGCGGGACGAGCGTGCTGCTCGGCGTGTCCGGTGCGGGCAAGTCGACGCTGGCGAACGCGCTGCTCGGCGAGGACGTGATGGACGTGCAGGCCATCCGCGACGTCGACGGCAAGGGCCGCCACACCACGACGACCCGCAACCTCCTCGCCCTGCCCGGTGGGGGCGTACTCATCGACACCCCGGGTCTGCGGGGCGTCGGGCTCTGGGACGCCGAGGTGGGTGTCGGGCAGGTCTTCTCGGAGATCGAGGACCTCGCGCAGGAGTGCCGCTTCCACGACTGCGCGCACGAGGCCGAGCCGGGCTGTGCGGTGCTCGCGGCGATCGAGGACGGTTCCCTTCCGGAGCGGCGGCTGGACAGCTACCGCAAGCTGCTGCGTGAGAACAGGCGCATCGTCGCGAAGACGGACGCGAGGCTGCGGGCGGAGATCCGGCGCGACTGGAAGCAGAAGGGGGCGGAAGGGCGGGCGCAGATGCGGGCGAAACGCGGCGACGTGCGGTGACTCCGGGGTGCCAGACGCGGGGGCTCCGCCCCGGGGCCAGTGCGCGGGGGCTCCGCGCCCGGGCCCCACGCTGGGCTCGGGCCCCCGGGCCCCGTGCGCGGGGGCTCCGCCCCGGAGCCCCTGCGCCTCCCCGGCCCCGTTCGCTTGGGCCTCGCCCGGGCCTCCTGCGCCGGGGGCGCCCCGGACAATGCGCTGGGGCTTCGCCCCCGGCCACCGCTCGCTGACGCGGCGGGGCTTGGTGTCCGCAATCGCGCCCGCGGTAACGCCCGGGCGCGGGCTGTGGGGCTTCGCCCCAAGGCCCCTGCGTCGGGACTTCGCCTCGAACTCGCGGCGGGAGGCCGTCCCGGCGGTCGGGCTCCGAGGCGGCCGCCCGCGCGGGGTTCCGCCTCCGGCTCTCGCCCCGTCGCGGCGAGGCTTCGCGTCCCAGTCGCGCCCGCGGTAACGCCGGGGGCGCTCGGCTGAGGCTCCCCCGGGCCCCCGGCGCGAGGGCTTCGCCCCGGCTCCCTCGCGCTGACGTGGCGAGGCTTCGCTTCCGGGACCGAGCCTCGACCTTCCCCAGACCTCGTCCCGGGCCCCGCAGGGGGAAGCGGCTCTGAAGTTGCGGGCGACCGGCGGGAGTTCAAGCCCGTCCGGGTAGGGGGTACACCACCCACTGGCGTACGGAAGGCGCCGCGAAGCCCTCGTCCCGTGGGGTGTGCCCCCTACTCCAGACCCCAGCTGTGGATCTTCTTCGGGCGGATCCGGATCAGCTCCTCACTGAAGTGCGGGCCCAGCTCATGCGGCCCCGTCACCAGTTCTGCCTCGCCCCGGATGTCCACGCCCCGCACCTTCCACGGGCGCAGGCTCACAATGTCGTCGACAACCAGCGCCACCTTCGGATTCACCTGCAGGTTGCGCCACTTCTTCGTCGTCGCGAGGGCGTGTCCGCCGATCAGGATCGTCCCGTCGGCCTGTGGGAAGAAGCCGACCGGGTTCGCCTGCGGCTGGCCCTTGGGGTCGACGGTCGCCAGCCGTCCCAGCCGCTGGGACGCGAGATAAGTGCGCTCGGCCTCGCTGAATTCGGTCATGCACGCAGCCTCACACGCGTACCTCGTCCGCCGCATCGGATACGGGACCGAGTCGGGTCCTAGGACTTTCGTCCGGCTCAGGCCGGGAAGGGGCCAGGACGGGGGAACCGCTCAGCTCGCGATCACCGCGCCGATCCACGCCCCCATGACCAGCAGGCACGCGAACAGCTCCACCAGCACACTCGTCCCCACGGCCCGCATCACCGCCCGGGTCGAGGCCGCCGCGGGCCCGTGCCCGCCCAGCCGTAGCCGTTCCGACCCGTAGATGCCCCCGATGAACCCGGGTATCGCGCCCACCACCGGTATGAGAATGAAGCCGATCAGTGCGCCCACGCCCGCGGACACCACCATCCGGCGGGTGACCCCCACCCCGCGCGGCCGGCGGGGCGGCAGCAGCCACACCAGCACCTGGTCGACGAGCAGGACCAACGTCGAGCCCACCAGCAGCGCCCAGGCCGTTCCGGTCTTCTCGTGCAGCGACCACCACATGACCGAGGCCCACACCAGCCACCGCCCCGGCACACCGGGAATGAGTACCCCGAGCAGGCCCAGCAGCATCACCAGGCCCACCAGCAGGAGCTGCCACACGCCCATCTGCCAAGGGTGCAGGATCCCGCTCAACCGCGCAGGTCGCGAGCCACCCAGCCCTTCGCGTACGCCTGCCAGCCGAGCTGAAGCCGCGTCGTCACACCCGTCAGCTCCATCAGCCCCTTCACCCGGCGCTGAACGGTCCGCAGTCCCAGGTCCAGCTGTTTGGCCACACTCGCGTCCGTCATCCCGGCGAGCAGCAGCGAAAGGATCTCCAGATCCGCGGCGTCAGGCCCGGGAGTCGCCTCCTCGCAGATGTCACCGCGCGCGCCGAGCCGCAGCGGCAGGGCGTCCCGCCACACCGCCTCGAACAGGCTCGTCAGCGACTCGAGGAGCCCACTCGCATGGACGACGAGAGCCGCGGGCTCGGCTCCCCGTCCGGTCAGGGGCACCATCGCCAGGGTCCGGTCCGCGACGACCAGCTTCGTCGGGACCCGGTCCACCACCCTGACCTGTTCGTCGCGGCCGAGCGCCGCGCTCAGTTCGGCCGTCCCGGCGGGCATGGTCAGCACGTCGCGTTCGACCACCACGCGGTAGGTGACGCCGCGCGTCGCCGCCTTCTCCTCGGCGTCGTTGTCCGTTCCGGCGACCACGACCGGATGGCCGGTGACCAGGGCGCAGACCTCCTCGGCCGCACCCAGCTGCAGCTGGAGGAAACGGTGAGCGACGGCGCTCGCGCCCGTCACCACCTCCACCAGATCGTGCACGGCGGGTTCGACGGCCTGCGCGCGGTACTCCTCGGCGAGCAGCGCCGCCGCCAGTTCGGCCTGATCCAGCTCGTGCCGCTGCTGGGTCAGCAGCGCCCCGAGCGCCACTCCGGGCGGCGCAGCCACCCAGCGTCCCGTACACGCCGAGGACTGTGCGGCGAGGCCCTGTTGCTCCAGCCTGCGCAGCGCGCGTTCCATGTCCGGCTCCGGCAGGGCCAGCCGGTGCGCGAGATCGGTGACCTCCGCCGCCCCGAGCGCGACGAGCGCGCGGTATGCCGACTCCTGTCTCTCATCGAGACCTATCGCTCCCAGCACAGACCCCACCCCTCCACGACGTGCACTTCGCCGGCCGCAATGGCGGAAACCGGCCACGGCGTATTTCCGCCGCGCACATCATCCCTGCTCCGGCCGCCCCCGTGCCAATGTGGCGCACCGCAGGCCCAACTGACGGACGCCGGCGGCCACTGCGCCCACCAGCTCGTGGCCGACGCGTACGCCCGCGCGCCGACCACGAAACGGTCCGCCGGACGCCCTCCCGTGGGGGGTGGGGACGCCTGGCGGACCACTTCTTGGTTGCCTCATTTTCGGGATGCCCCGTTTTCGGTGCGGCCGTGCGGTGGACAATAAGGGCATGAGTCAGCAGGGGGAAAGGCCCGCCACCGAGGACGACTGGTGGAACCGGCTGTACGCCGCGTCCGCTCCGGACACCGGGCCGGGGGCGAGAGCGGGCGACACGCTTGACGACCGATTCGACTCCGCAGTGGACGCGGTCGCAGCGGACGACGCACCCGAGCCGCGGGACCCGGACCCGGACCTGGACCCTGAGTTCGAGCCGGAGTTCGACCCGGACCTGGACCTCGACCCCGAGTCGGACCCGGACCCGGCGCCTGAGCGGGGGCGTCCACGCGCCTGGTGGGAGACGCCCGCGGACGTCCCCGCCCCCCTTCCGCCCACCGCGCCCCCGCGGCAACGTGTCCCGTGGGAACCGCCGCGCACCGAGCCCCCGCCCGCGCCGCTACCGCCCGCGCCCCTACCGCCCGAGCCGCCGCGCCCCGCCCAGCCGCCCGCCCAAGTCCCGCCCCCCGCCCAGGAGTCGGCCGCCCCTCCGGCCGCCCCTCCGGCCGCGCCTCCCGCCCGTCCCCAGGTCGGTCACCTCGGCGACGGCCCGCCGACCTACGACGCCGAGCCCACCGCTCTGCCCCCGGCCCGGCCTCAGGACCTCGACGAACTCGTCGCCGACACCGTGCTCGACGGCGCCCGTTACGGCACGTACATCCTGCGCGCCGCCTCCATCCGCGGCGACTCCGCGCGCTACCGTGGCGAACCCCGCCGCGACGCCCTGCTCACCGCCCGCTTCGGCACCGGCGATGCCGCGCTCGTCCTGGTCGCCGTAGCCAGCGGCGCCCGTGCCGCCGAGAGCGCCCATCTCGCCGCGGCCGACGCCTGCCGCTGGATCGCCGCAGCCGTCGGCCGCAGCCACGCCCGGCTCTCCGACGACATCAGGGCAGGCCGCCGCGGCGACCTCAAATCCGGGTTGCACCGGCTCACCGACCGCAGCTTCGGCCGGCTGCGCACCAGTGCCGCCGAGCAAGGCGTCCAGCCGGAGGAGTACAGCGCCCATCTGCGTTGTCTGCTGCTCTCCGCCGATCCCGCCTGCCGCACCCGGGTGTTCTTCGGCGTCGGCGGCGGCGGTCTCTTCCGCCTGCGTGACGGCGCCTGGAAGGACATCGAGCCCATGGTCCCCGAGCCCACGGCCGTCACCGGCGACCCCGTCGTCGGCTTCGGGTCACCGCCCGCCGAGACCCCTGAGGGCGACCGGCTCACCATGGATCTGGGGATCGCGACGCCGCCCTCGCCGTACATCGAGGCACCGCCCCCGCCACCGGCCGAGCCGTTCCGCTTCCGAGCCTCCGTAGCCCGCCCGGGCGACACTCTGCTGCTGTGCAGCACGGGCCTGGCCGAGCCGCTGCGTAGCGAGCCCGCCCTCGCACAGGAACTGTCCGCGCGCTGGTCCGCGGCCGAGCCGCCCGGCCTGGCGGCGTTCCTCGCCGACGCCCAGCTGAGGGTGAAGGGGTACGCCGACGACCGTACGGCTGTCGCCGTCTGGGAGGCGTGAGCGCTGCCGCCGTGGGTTGATGGATGTTCAGGCCCGTTCGGCGGAGAAAGGGTACGCATTCCATGGCCAAGCAGAGTGTGGCGGAGCAGTTCGTCGACATCCTCGTCCGCGCCGGCGTCCAGCGGCTGTACGGAGTCGTCGGCGACAGCCTCAACCCCGTCGTCGACGCCATCCGCCGCAACTCCGCCATCGACTGGATCCAGGTCAGGCACGAGGAGACCGCCGCCTTCGCGGCCGGCGCCGAGGCCCAGATCACCGGGAAGCTCGCGGCCTGCGCGGGATCCTGCGGCCCCGGCAACCTGCACCTCATCAACGGGCTGTACGACGCCCACCGCTCCATGGCCCCCGTGCTGGCCCTCGCCTCGCACATCCCCTCCAGCGAGATCGGCCTCGGCTACTTCCAGGAGACGCATCCCGACCAACTGTTCCGCGAGTGCAGCCATTACAGCGAGCTGATCTCCAACCCGCGGCAGATGCCCCGGCTGCTCCAGACGGCGATCCAGCACGCGATCGGCCGCGGCGGCGTCAGCGTCGTGTCCCTGCCGGGGGACATCGCGTCGCAGGCCGCGCCCGAGAAGTCCGTCGAGCACGCGCTGGTCACCTCCCGCCCCACGGTGCGGCCCGGGGACTCGGAGATCGACAAGCTGGTCCGGATGATCGACGAGGCGGACCGGGTCACGCTCTTCTGCGGCAGCGGCACGGCGGGCGCGCACGCCGAGGTAATGGAGTTCGCCGAGCGCGTCAAGGCGCCGGTCGGGCACGCGCTGCGCGGCAAGGAGTGGATTCAGTACGAGAACAGGTTCGACGTGGGCATGAGCGGTCTGCTCGGCTACGGAGCGGCGTACGAGGCCACCCACGAGTGCGACCTGCTGATCCTGCTGGGCACGGACTTCCCGTACAACGCCTTCCTCCCCGACGACGTCACGATCGCCCAGGTCGATGTCAGGCCCGAGAATCTCGGCCGCCGCTCAAAGCTGGACCTTGCCGTCTGGGGCGACGTACGCGAGACGCTGCGCTGCCTCACGCCGCGCGTGCGCGCCAAGACGGACCGCAGGTTCCTCGACAAGATGCTGAAGAAGCACGCCGACGCACTCGAGGGTGTCATCAAGGCCTACACCCGCAAGGTGGAAAAGCACGTCCCGATCCACCCCGAGTACGTCGCATCCGTGCTGGACGAACTCGCCGACGACGATGCCGTGTTCACCGTGGACACCGGGATGTGCAATGTGTGGGCCGCGCGCTATCTCACCCCCAACGGCCGCCGCCGGATCATCGGCTCCTTCAGTCACGGCTCGATGGCCAACGCCCTGCCGCAGGCGATCGGCGCGCAGTTCATCGACCGTGACCGCCAGGTCGTCTCGATGTCGGGCGACGGTGGATTCACCATGCTGATGGGTGACTTCCTCACCCTCGTCCAGTACGACCTGCCCGTGAAGATCGTGATCTTCGACAACTCCTCGCTGGGCATGGTCGAGTTGGAGATGCTCGTCGCGGGACTTCCCTCGTACGGGACTACCAACCGCAATCCCGACTTCGCGGCGATCGCGCGTGCGGCCGGTGCGTACGGTGTCCGGGTCGAGAAGCCCAGGCAGTTGGCCGGCGCGCTCAAGGACGCCTTCCGGCACAAGGGCCCGGCCCTGGTGGATGTGGTCACCGACCCGAACGCGCTGTCCATCCCCCCGAAGATCAGCGCCGACATGGTCACGGGCTTCGCGCTCTCGGCCAGCAAGATCGTGCTGGACGGCGGCGTGGGCCGGATGGCGCAGATGGCTCGCTCCAACCTCCGAAACGTACCGAGGCCCTGAGCCCGGCAGGCGTGTGATGGGTACATCGACATGAGTGGTGCTCTCCACTCGGGGCATGCATCTCCGTGAGCGTGTTCGACAAAGGGAGTCGTTTCGGAGAAGGGCTGTGCCGACGTGCGGGTGGGGATGATGACGGGGCGTCAGGGAGGGGCCGGGCCGACGGTGAGCGGGCGCGGCCGGGAACCTGGGAGGCAGGGGGAACCGGGCGGTCGGCTGCGTCGCAGGCTGGGCTCTGCGGATCTCACGGCGGTTCCTGAAGTACGACGTGCTTTACGGGAGTTATTAGGGCACTGGGGGGAGCAGGACCCGAAGGACGTGGCCGAGCTGCTGGCCAGTGAGCTGGTGACCAACGCACTGGTTCACACTGATGACGGCGCGGTCGTCACGGCGAGCGTCGCGGCGTCCACCCTCCGCGTGGAGGTACGGGACTTCATGGCCGGACTGCCGGTGCCGCATGCACCCCCGGCGCACCTGGACACCCATGGCCGCGGGCTTGTGCTGGTAGAGAGCCTGGCCGACGCGTGGGGCGTCCAGACGCACGGTGTGGGCAAGGTCGTCTGGTTCGAACTGCACGGAAGGCCGGTCTGACCTTCGCAGACCGGCCTTCGTGCGGGTGCGGCTGTGGCGCGTCCTGGACGGTCTGCGTGCCCTCAGCCGAATTGCTGCTCGAGATCCTTGAGCTTCCGCTCCAGGGAGTCGAGACGCGGCAGCGCCTGGGTGTCGTCCTCGGCGGTGAGGTCGATCGTGCGCGACTCAGTGCCGCCCGCCTGTTTCACGGCCTGGAGGGAGGGCCGGGCGCGAAGCGGCAGCATTCCCGGCTCGGCTATGGCAGGCTCCGCGACGGACGCGACGCTGCCGGAGCCGGTCTGCGCCGAACCGTTTGCGGAGCCCAGGGCGGGCAGTTCCTGGCGCAGTTCGGACAGGCGGTGGCGCCCGCGTCCCCATGCCCGGTGCTGCCGGTTGAGTGCCCTGATCTGCGCCCGTTCCATCTTCTCCCGGTCCCGCCTCCGCAGGCGGTTCTGCTCCTTCAGCTGCCGGTCCTCGCGGACTTCCTCCACCGCCTCGTCCAGGGTGCGTACGCCCTCCAGGAGCATCAGCGACCAGGCGGCGAAGGTCTCCCGGGGAGCGCGCAGCCAGCGCACGACACGGATCTGCGGCAGCGGGCGGGGTACCAGGCCCTGTTCGCGCAGTGCCGCCCGGCGGGTCTGCTTGAGCGCCCGGTCGAACAGGACGGCTGCCGACAGCGACATCCCCGAGAAGAACTGAGGGGCCCCGTCGTGGCCGAACCCCCTTGGTGCGTGGACCCAGTTGAACCAGGCGGCCGCGCCCGCGAACAGCCACACCAGCAGCCGCGAGCCGAGCGCCGCGTCACCGTGGCTGGCCTCGCGCACGGCCAGTACCGAGCAGAACATGGCGGCGCCGTCGAGTCCGAAGGGGACGAGGTACTCCCAGCCTCCGGTGAGGTTCAGATTCTGCTGGCCGAAGCCGACGAGGCCGTGGAACGAGAGTGCGGCGGCGACGGCGGCACAGCAGAACAGGAGCACATAGGAGGCCGTGCCGTAGATCGCTTCCTTGCGTCGCCGGCGCTCCTCGCTCCGTTCCCAGGAGTCGTCGGCCGCGGCCTCGCCACCGGCGCGCTTGCCGCGCGCGAGCACCGCCACCGCGCCCAGGCACCCCAGGAGCATCACGCCGCCAGGAAGCAGCCACAGCGATATGTCGGTCAGTCTCATGGGCGGTGTCCCTTGCATCGCGGTAGAGCGTTTCGGCCGCCATAGTGGCCGAAGTCCCAGCGCCCTCAGGGGGTTTCGGGGCAAGAGAACGCCAATGGGGCGCTGTGGCATACAGATAGGGGTGATTCCCTCGAACCGCCGTACGAGTAAAGGAAGTTGGTTCGATTTACCTCACCCGGTCGGGTGGCGTGTCAACCGGCGTGCGAGAGGTCAGAGGCCCGGCCGCAGCCGGTTCACGCGGTCCGCGTCGCAGGTGCGCGGACAGGTGACGCAGGTGTCCTCCGGCCGCAGCGTGTAGAAGAGGCAGCAGCCGGCCCGGTCGCGGGTCGGCAGCACCTCGCCGCCCGGGCCCGTGAGCCCACGGAAGCCGGCGGTCCCCACGTACGGCTTGGTGGTGCCCGGCAGCAACCGCTCCAGCTCCGCCGTCGCGCGCTGCTCCTCGCCGAGCAGATGCCCGACGTGCCACAGGCCCTCGACGACCTCGTCGGTCGCCATGCCCCACAGCGCACGCCGGCCGCGGCGCATCCGCGGAGCGAAGCCGTCCAGTACGGGACCGACGTGCTCGGCGACGGCGTCACGCACCGCGGCGCGCAGTGCCTCCTCGTCCGGCACGACGCGGGCGCCGGGCAACTGCCCGGCCCGGTCGCCCGGCAGGCAGGTGAATTCCCTCACGCGGACCGTCATACGGCCGAGCGTCCGATGGAAGGCGACGTCCTCGACGGGCAGCCGGGGCACGCGGCGGTGGAGAAACCAGGGGACCGTGATCAGCAGACAGGCGGGCCAGGCGTAGCGGTGCAGGCCGAGGCCGGCGATGACGTCGGGCCGGGCCTGCTGTCCGTAATCCCGCAGGATCTGTGCGTTGTCCCAGGCGAGAAAGGCGTCGAGGGCGGGCCCGCCGGCTGCGAGTTCCGCGGCACCCACCCAGCCGGCGCCGACGGGGGCCCGCTCGCCGTCCGTGAGCTCCCGGATCCGGAGCCCGGAGAAGACCTCGGCCAGGCGCGCGTAGGCGTCCTGGACGGGCGAGGCAAGGGCGGGCGTCAGGGCGGGAACGGTCATGCCGGGGACCACCGAATCACGATCGTTAGCAGGTTAGCCTTACCTTACCCGACGTGATCGGTGTTTGAACTGTCGCTCTGTCCGCCTATGGTGCACAAAGGGCCCCCGCGTACGCGAGCGGCCCGGACCGCCGTCCGGAGGAGGAGCCGAGTGGAGCAGGCCCGAGCGGGCGACGCCGCGACGCCGCTTTTCGCGTCCGCGTACGTCCCCGAACAGGCAGGTCCGGCGGACTCTCCTCCTGCCCGCCCCCGCATCCCGGAACAGGCCCGCGGCGAACACACCCACAGCGAGTCCCTCTCGCCGGACACGGCACCCCGCACGGTCCAGCGCCACTCGGTCCGCGGCCAGATCCTCGAAGCCCTGCGCACGGCCCTCGTCGACGGTGAGCTGGCCCCCGGCGAGGTCTACTCCGCGCCCGTCCTCGGCGAACGCTTCGGCGTCTCGGCGACCCCAGTACGCGAGGCGATGCAGCAGCTCGCCACCGAGGGCGCGGTCGAGGTCGTCCCCAATCGCGGCTTCCGCGTCACCGTCCGCAGCGCCCGCGAACTGGCCGAACTCGCCGAGGTCCGCGCCCTGATCGAAATCCCGGTCATGCTCCGCCTGGCCCGCACGATCCCGGCCGCCCGCTGGTCGGCGCTGCGCCCCCTGGCCGACGCGACGGCGGCCGCGGCGGCGACGGGCGACCGCGCGGCCTACGCGGAGACGGACCGCGCCTTCCACCGCGCGGTACTCGCCCTGTCGGGCAACCAGCAACTGGTGATGGTCGCGGACGACCTCCACCGGCGCTCCCAATGGCCCCTGACAAGCGCCCCGGTCACCCGCCGCGCCGACCTGGTGGCGGACGCGGCGGAACACATGGCACTGCTGGAGGCCCTGGTCGCCCAGGACCTGACGGTGGTGCAGTCGCTGGTGCGGGAGCACTTCACCGGCGCGGAGGCCTGACGGCCGTCTCGCCGCGGTATCTGTCGGCGGACGAGCGGATCACCATCGCCGACCTCCTGCGGGCCAAGAAGTCCATACGCGCGATCGCCCGCGAGCTGGGCCGTGACCCCGCCACGATCAGCCGGGAGGTACGCCGCAACCGCGACCGCGCACAGGCAAGTACCACCCGTATCAGGCCCAGCGGCGAGCTGCCGTGCGCCGAGATCGGCAGAGGTAACGAAGCACTACAAGGTCACCTGAGCCGCGCAACGCGTTGCTGAGGAGGGCCCCCGCCCGTGCGGTCCAGGCCCTACCCACGGCGGTCGGGCGGGAAAGGAGCGGAGCGGGACGTGCGGGCGGCCAGCATGTAGCCCGCCTGGAAGCGGCTTTGGGCACCCAGTTCGGCCATCGTGTCCGCGATGTGGCGGCGGCAGGTGCGGACCGACAGGCCCAGGCGGGAGGCGATGGAAGCGTCCGTCATGCCCTCCATGAGCAGCCGGACAATGGCCTGCTTCAGGTCGTCCGCTATCTCCACGCGCGTGCCGGCGGCGGTCGAGAACGGTTCGGCGGCGAGCCAGAGCCTCTCGAACGTCTCGGCGATGAAGGACACGACATGGGGGTCCCGGATCAAAGCAGCGGCATCCGAGTTGTCGGGGACCTCGATCAGCGCGGACCTGCGGTCGAAGATCAGCACTCGTGTGAAGTGGTCGTCGAGGGTGCGCACTTGAGCGCCCAGGCGCGCCACACGCTCGACGTAAACACAGGTGCCCTGGCTGAAGCGGGCCGTGTGCTGGTAGAGGGTGCGCATGCGGACCCCCTTCTTGAGGGCCGCCTCGTCGCGGGGCGCCGCTTCCTCCAGGATGTCCTCCTCGCGCCCGCCGCCGGGCTGCGCAGTGAGAATCTCGTCCTGGCAGCCGGCGGCCAGTTCCGCGATCACCGCACGGACGTCGGAAAGATCGTCGATGACCTCGACCGGGCTCTGCTTCTCGCTCGCGGCCTTGCTCGCCTCGAAGACCGGCATGAAGGACATCAGCCGGCGCCTTTTCTCCTCGATCAGGGCACTCCTGGCACGCATCTCGCGCTCCAAGGGGCTGATGACCCTCGACGCAGCCTCGTCCGGCGACGCTGCAACATTCAGGTCGGGGCTGCCGCGCAGCAGCCCGAGGTCGAGCAGCTGCTCCACGGCAGCCTGGGCGTCGGCGAGGGGGAAGCCGAGGGCGGCCGCGACCTCGACGGGGCGGGCACCGTGATCCAGGCCACGTTCGAGCGCATATCCATACACCCACTGAAGCACCTCTCGGGTGATCGCTTCCTCGTTCAATTGGGTATCCCTGCACCTTTCGCACCGATATGGATGGCACTCAGCTTGCTGCCATGCCACTTCATGATCACCCTAAACCTCCAATACACCTGCCGCTTCTGGCATGTTGATGCATCTCGACCTCGTTGACGCAAGGGAGCCTCAGTGAGAGATCGATGAACACGGATCGACGTAAAGGTGAAGGTGACCCATGAGGCGTTTTGACAAGGCGCTCGTTGTCGGATGGGTTCTGGCTCTGGCACTCGGACTCGCCGGGTTAGCCTCTGCGCAGGAGGACACCGGTTGGGGCCGCAGCGCAGTTGCCGATGCGTCGCAGAGAGACACCGGCTGGGGCTGAGCGCCCGATCTGCCGGTCACATCCTTCCCCCGTCCAGGCCTGCGCGGCGGAAATTCCCTCTCCCCTGAGTGACGCCGCCGACGCCCTCATTCTCTTCACGATCGGCCGCTACCGCCTTTCCCTGATTCTCCGGGTGTTCTGCAGAGGCCGGCCAACCGTCGCTCCGGCGGCGCTTCCCGATACGGGAACAAGCGAAAAGGTGACCCCATGATTCTCACTGGGACCGAGATCGAGCGCGAACGCGCGAACGGTCGGATAACGATCGATCCCTTCACGCCGGAACAAGTCAACCCCAACAGCTACAACTTCCGCCTCGGAAAGACTCTGCGCGTCTATCAGGACATGCCGCTCGACGCGCGGAGCACCAATGACTTCGAGGAAATCGAGATCCCGGACGATGGTTACATCCTGGAGCCCGGTCGGCTGTACCTGGCCCACACCATCGAAGTCCTGGGGAGCGAGCACTACGCGCCCACGTTCGCAGCGCGCTCCTCTGTGGCCCGACTCGGACTGTTCATCAACCTCTCCGCGAGCCTCGGCGACATCGGCTACACCGGACAGTGGACGCTTCAGCTCTACAGCATGAACCGGGTGCGCGTGTATCCGGGAATCAATATCGGCCAGATGATGTGGTGGCGACCGCAGGGCGAGATCGTCCTCTACGACGGAAAATATCAGGGCTCGGTCGGGCCTCGCTCCAGCGACATCCACGTCGACTTCGACAAGCAGTTCGCCCGGCAGCGCTTCCCCGGACTCGGTGCCAGTCTCGAGGTGTCCGAGGTCGGCCCGAAGTTCGCCGAGCTTTCCGAATCCAGCCACGACTTCCGGGTGCCGACCGCTTTCTCGGTTCCCGCCGGAGAGTTCGCCGACGCGCTGACCGAGGAACAAGGTGCCGCGCTCACCGACGCCTTCGGCGATCTCAAGGCGACCGTAGGCGCGTTCTTCACGGATTCCGTGGCCCGGATCCAGAAAATCGGGGACCAGATAGTCCTTCCCGAGGTGGCGCGCACCCTGCTCACGGCCCGTCTGAACGAGATCTTCAAGGATCCCGAGAACGTGGAACTCGCTGTCCGCTCCTCGGGCTTGGACGAGGACACCGATGGCTCCAGCCTCGCCGGTGTGCACCAGTCGATCCTGGGCGTCCGCGGCGCGGAGGCGACAATCGCTGCCATTGAGCAGTGCTGGCGCTCGTACTACGAGGCCCCGGCCGTCGCAGCCCGGGTCAGGGCGGCCAACTTCGACCCGATGCCGCGCCTCGCCGTGATCGTCCAGCGCCTGGTGCGGCCCGCGCTGGCCGGTGTGGCGTTCACCGGCCTCGACGGTGCCCAGGACGACCGCGTCGTCGTCGAGTACGTCGAAGGCCTCGCCGACGAGCTGGTGGCGGGCGTGGCCGTGCCGAAGCGCGCGGACTCCAGCGAGCTGGCTGCTCGTACGGCCCCCCAAAACACGGCGGACGCCGTCGAGCGCCAGGTGCTCGACGAGGTCGTCACGATGGTCCGGAAGCTGCGCGAGCAGCGCGGCCACGACGTTGACGTCGAGTGGGCGGCAGACGCCGAAGGTGTCCATCTGATCCAGGTGCGCCCGCTCACCGCAGCCCGGAACGTGCCCCGCAGTTCGCAGGAGCCCGTAGTTGAGGCGTACGGCCTGTACTTCGACGAGCTGCCGGCCACCTTCCAACTCGGTGAGGTCGCGGCCGTCTACAGCGGCTACGTCGCCAAGCGGGGTCCTGCGCACCGGATGGCGCGCGACAACGGCGTCTCTGTCGGTGCCGGCTGGATCGTCCAGTTCAACGGCCGCGGCCTGCACGACGCCCGCACCGCCGCGGGGCTGCGCGAGAGGCTCGCCGGCGGCACGGGCGAATGCGTGCTCGACTTCGGCGACACTCTGCGCCAGATCGTCGTTCCCAAGGAAGAAGTACTGAACCAACTGGCAGTCACCGCCGGTGCCACCGCAGATGGTTCGGTTCTGCACGCGGTCGTCGTACGGGACTTCATTCGTGGCGAACTCGGCGTCATCTCCCGCACGGCGGGTGACGGCCTCGTCGTCGAGTTCACGGATGAGGGCCTGATGGCACTCAACCGTGGCACAGCCGGTGGCGAAGCGATTGTGGTGTCTGATGTGTCCCTCGGATTCGACGCCCCGGGCAACACGACCGTCCCGGACGGCGGCGCCACCCTGGTCCCGCACCTCGACGAGATCGCCCGGTTCACCTCCGCCATGCACGACAAGCACGGCCCGGTGACCCTGGAATGGGTCTTCGACGGCGGCAAGCTCTACTTCGTCGACTACTCGGTGCTCGGCGGCGCGGACACGGTCTCCGTGGCCCACGGCGAGGTCTGTATTTCGCCCGGTACCGCACGTGGACCGCTGCTGCGCCTGGACGACGACGCCCTGCTGCGCCGCCTGTCGATCGGCCCGGCCGTGAGCATCGACAAGTCCCAGGACGTCAGCGAGCACGAGGGTCTGGCGAAGATCATCGACCTCGTCAAGGCATCCCCAAAGAAGCCCGTGGTCGTCGCGTCACGCCCGTACGCCGTCCTTTCCGTCCTGATCGAGTACGTCGCGGGGTTTGTCTTCGACCAGGGCTCGGCCCTCGGCCACCTGGCAATTCTGCTGCGGGAGGCGGGGGTTCCTGCGGTCGCCGCCCCCGGCGTCACCGGAAAAGAAGCAGTGATCAGCAATGGCACGGTCGCGATGACCGGCCTCAAGGGAGAATGACCGTGAGCAGCACCGACCTGGACACCGCCGGCGAAGGCGCCCGAAGCGCCTGGCTGGCCCTGGGGGGACTTCATCTGCTCAACGGCACCCGGCCCCTGTCTGACTGCGAGCCGATCGTCCTCGTACCGCTGGACGCCCCGCTGGAGCAGACCGTCCCCAGCAACACCATCGTGCTGCGCTGGGACGAGGTGGGCACCGTCGAGCTGCGGGCCCGCACCGCCGAGGGATCGCGCGAGCACTCCGCCAAGGCGCAGGGCACCGAGCTGTTCCCCGGCATGCTGCCCGGCAGGGCCGTGCTGGACGCGATGTCCGCCGTCACAGACGGCCGGCGGACCGGCGGACCGCTGGTCCCGCTCTTCTACCTGAGCACCGAGGGCGCCGAGACGCACATCTACAGTCAGATCCGCTTCCTGGCCGAAGATGCCTGCTTCATCCGGATCACGCCGGAGCCGGTCACAGCCCACGATGTGGAGAAGCTCGGCTGGCTGCCCGAAGCGGTACGCCGCCACGCGGAGCAGTTCCTCTTCCTCAACAACCACCAGCGGTACTACCGCAAGTGTTTCGCGGGCAAGGAACTCGAGTACAAGTACACGCTCACGCCGCCGGTCGACACCTGGACCCTGACGGTCGAGCTGTACCGGAGCATGCTGGACGGCAGCCTGCCCGGCTACGTCATGGAGTACCGGGACGAATTCCAGGCCTGGGACTATCTCAACCACCTCTTCGAGGTGACGGGCCCCGCCGCCGCCGAGCGTGGCTACGCCTCGTTCATCCCCACCACCGACGGCAAACACCTGCTCAAGCGCAAGTGGTACGCGGAGGACGCATTCGAGCGCCGCGAGAGCCACACGTACGGTCTCGACCTCGCGGACGACGGCGGGTTCGAGCGGTACATCAGCGAGGAGCTGAAGGTGGAGGCCGTCCGGCTGCCCTCCTTCCGCAGGGTCCGCTACGACATCAACTTCGAATCGGTACGTACCGGGCACGTGTACGGGATCTTCTTCGACCACTGCAGCCTCGTCGAGGCCCGCGAGGTCACCCTCAACCAGTGCGAGTTGGAGTACCTGCGCAGCCGCACCGCCGTGGAGCCCGACGAGGCAACCGTGCTGGAGGAGATGGCCGAGATCGTGGCGTGGCTGCAGGCGTTCCTGCGCGACCACGGCCTCAACGACAAGCGGGGCTTCTACTCGAAGCGGACGTTTCTCAAGGACGCCGTTTCGGCCCGCCCCGAGCTGGCCCGGGTGGTGAACTGAGATGGCGGGCGCACCGGTGCGCGGGATCCTGCTCGACCTCGAAGGCACCCTCTACGCGGACGGCAGGGCGATCGAGGGCGCTGCGGGAGCATTGGCCGGCCTTCGTGAACTGGGCGTGGGACTACGTTTCTTGACCAACACCGACTCCAAGCCCGTCGCCCAGGTCCGGGCCGAGCTGGTGGAGTACGGGCTCATGGTGCGCCCGGACGAGCTGTTCACACCGGTGGTTGCGGCGCAGCAACTGCTCGCCGCCGCGGGTGCCCGCGCCTATCCACTGGTATCGGCGGCGCTGCGCAGCGAGCTGGGGAACCTGGTACACGAGCCTCCGTACAGCCATGTCCTCATCGGCGACTGCCGGGACACGCTGGACTACGCGGCGCTCGACGGTGCGTTCCGGGCGGTCCGGGACGGGGCGGTGCTCCTCGCGATGCAGCGCGGACGCTACTTCAAACGTGCGGACGGTGACCATCTGGACACCGGCGCCGTGGTCGCGGCGATCGAGTACGCGGCGGGCGTCACCGCCCGGGTACTCGGCAAGCCCGCGACCGACTTCTTCGAGCTGGCGGCGGGATCCTTGTCGGTCACGGCCGCCGAGTGCGTGGTGGTCGGGGACGACGCGACCACGGACATCGCCGGCGGGCGCACGGCGGGTCTGCGGACCGTGCAGGTGCGGACGGGCAAATACGCCGACCAGCAGGGCGAGGGCCTTACCGGTCAGGCGGACCACGAAATTGATTCGATCGGTGAACTGCCCCTGCTCATCGGGAAGTTGATGGCGCGGTGACGGTCTACTGGGTGGTCTGGGACGCCGGGGCGCACTGGGTCGTGGACAAGCTGGAGCGGGAGGGCGCACTGCCCGCCGTCAGTGCCATGCGCGAGCGCGGCACGATCGCGGCGGCCCGCCCGGCCCGGCCCAACTGCCAGACCCCGCCCTCGCTGGCGACGCTCTTCACGGGTACCTGGCCGAGCGAACACGGGGTCACCGGGTACACGGTGCCCGGTGCGGGCGAGGGGATTGCCAGCCATGTCAGCGGCTTCTCGCCCGGCTTTCCGGCCGTGCCGCCGGTGTGGGAGACCCTCTCCGAAAGCGATCTGCGCAGCGCGTTCGTGCACACTCCGTGGGTCTTCGACGAGGCGGGCGCGCTCGGTCCGCACATCGACGGGGCGGTGGAGGCCTACAGCCGACGGCTGATCCGCCATTCGGTACGGGAAATCGCCTCCGGCATCGGAGCGCACCGCTGGGCGATCGGCGCGTACGAAGTCGACGCCGAGGTCTGGGCCGATGGCCGGGTCCGGGTTCGCAGCGGCGCACAGCATGACGTGCTGCTGGTGGCCGGCGGTGGCTGGCAGCAGCTGCCACTGGACGACGATGGACACGGGACGTGGGTCGCCTGCGTCCGCACGCCCGAACGGCTGCTGCTGGTTCACACGGGTGTGTGGGCGGCGCGGACCGGCGGGAGCAATCGAGCGCTCGTCGGCCGACTGCGCGGGCTCCCGCCCTTCGCAGGCGAAGGCGTCGGCCCGCTGTACCGGGTCGGGACTTTCGGCCGCCGGCTGGCCGAGGGCGGCGACGGCTCGGCCGAGGAGGTTCTCCTCTCCTCGGTGGGGTGTGTCGCGCAGTCGTTCGGCGCGGCGGCGGACGCCGTACTGAAGGAGCACGACGCGGATCTGGTGGTCGTCTACCTGCCGATGACCGACGACATCGGGCATGAACTGCTGGGCTGGTGCGACGAGAAGAGCGGCGTCCACCGCCCCGACATCGCCGATGCCGTCTGGTCGTACCTCCGCCGCTGCTACCAGTGGTCCGACGACATCCTCGGCCGCGTGCTGGACCGCGCGGATCCCGGCGACACGGTGGTGCTCGGTGCGGACCACGGCATGGTCGGCAGTACCCATCTGGTCCACCTCAACGAACAGTTGGTACGGGAAGGCCTCGCGGTGCTGACCGCCGACGGCGCGCTGGACCCGTACCGCTCGGAGGTCTTCTACCACCCGGCCAACAACGGGTCGCTGTGGACCACGGACCTGGCCGCAGACCCCGGCCGGGCGCACGACGCCATGGAACGAGCACAGAAGGCGCTGCGCGCCATCACCGACCCGGAGACAGGGCACCCGGTGGTCGCAGGATTCATCGACGCGGACGGCGCACCGCTGCCCGCCGGGGGCGGCGACCCCACGGTGGCGTACGTCGTGCTCGCCGACGACTACCAGCCGGCCGCCGGTGTGCTTGGCCCGGACGAGGGGCCGGTGACCCGGCGCGTGCTCAAGACCGGGGCACATGTGGTCAGCACCGGTGACGCCAGGCTGCACGCCATCCATCTCGCCGTCGGGCCGGGCATCGCTGCCGGCGGCGACCGGGGCGTCGTCGACAACACGCTGCCCGCCCGGCTCGTCCTGCGACAGCTGGGCGCGGAACCGGCCGCGACGGCCGGTCCCCAATCAATCGCTTCCGAACCGACCGACGAAAGATGTCCCTGATGGGTATGACATCCGGATTTCTCCATGACCTGCCCCCGGAGGAACTGACCTCACGCCGTCACGCCAGCGTCTCCGCGTTCCTCGCAGGTCGCTCGCTCGACCCCGCCTGGCTGGCCGGGATCATGCGCGAACAGGTGGGCGAGGGCCAGCTGCTGCTGACAAGTTCCCCCGTGCACGGGCTGGCCAACGCGACCAGCGACCTCGACTTCATCCGGATCCAGGAGGAAGAGATCGAGGGCCCCAGGATCTCCACCAAGATCTTCGAGGAGGGCCATCACCTGGAGGTCGTCTCGTTCAGCCGCACCGAACTCGCTTCCAACCTGGACGAGCTGAACCGGCTCGCCGCCCTCGCCCCCGATGCCACGGTGGCGGGCTTCCGCTCCTGGGACAAGCAACGCGAGCCGCGCCGCAAGCAGACCGAGCGCATCGTCAACGGCATCTCCCTGGACGGCACCGCCCCCTACGTGGAGTGGCTGCCCGCGCTCGGCACGGTGTGGGCCCGCGCCTCACTGCAGACCGCGCTCGAACAGGTCGTGCACACCGCGCTGGCCGAGGCGGCGGGCGAGACCCGGGGCCGGGTCGGGTACGCGTACAACGTCCTGCTGCATCTGATGGACGCCCTGCTCTCCCACCATGGTGACGTCTACACCACCCGGAAGTGGTACGTCCTGCGCTGGACCCGTCTCGTCGCCGAGGGAAGCTGGCGCGACGAGCGCGTGCAGGCTGTCGCCGCCGACGTGGAGCGGCTGCGCAAGGGCATCGCCGACACGCTCGACGCGTCGGCCGCGGACCAGCCGATGGCGCAGGCATACGTGGCGCTCGCGCTGGACGTCGTACGGGCCAGCGGCACCGCCGGGTCGGTCTCCGTACGGGCAGAGATGACCGGATCCATGCAGCCGTTCCTGCCCGGAGCGTCGCTGCTGGTGGCCCCCGGGGGCGGTGTAGTGCTGCCCGGGACGGGCGAACTGCCGCTCACGGCACGGGCCGTCGGCCTGGACGACATCACCGGTCTCGGATCGTCCGAGGCGGCCTCGCTGCTGCGGGCCCTGCGGGCGGGCG
Source organism: Streptomyces sp. SLBN-118 (assembly GCF_006715635.1). Classification (NCBI taxonomy): domain Bacteria; kingdom Bacillati; phylum Actinomycetota; class Actinomycetes; order Kitasatosporales; family Streptomycetaceae; genus Streptomyces; species Streptomyces sp. SLBN-118. The sequence continues at coordinate 1,679,927 of NZ_VFNP01000001.1, read as the reverse complement.
CGGCCCGCCTGCGTATCGGCTACGGCGAAGAGGAGGCGACGGCATGACGCCGGATGCGAATCAGGAGCGGAACATGAGCGCCGGCGGCGTACGGCTCGCAGAGCGGCTCACAGCCTTCCCCTCGGTACGGGGCGGACACGCCCTGCCGGGACCGCAGGCCGTCGAGGCATGGGTACAGGCCGCCTGGCTGATGCTCGCCGAGGGGCGCGCGTACATCGAGGACCTGGAGGGCGGCACCGAGCAGCCCCAGATGCAGCAGGCGGCCAAGCTTCGCCTTCTGGAGCAGTTCCTCGACATCGACCAGCGCCTGGCCGGCCGGGCCCCCGCGGACGATGTCCACTGCCTCGCGCTCGCGCTGGAGTACGGGATGCACGAGGTGGTCGACGCTTCTGGTCCCGAGCTGGTCGACGTGTTCGGCCTGGACGAGGAATTCGGCGGCGACTCCTGCCGGGTGGAGGAGATCTACGTCCTGTGGGAGCGGCTGCTGGAGGCGTTCCCGGGCGAACTGCCCGACCGGCTCGTCGCCGAGGGGCAGCGGGACATGCTGCGGACCCTCCGGGTCTGGGCCCGGCTCGCCCGGGCGGCCGGTCTCGACATCGGCTTCCTGGCGCCGTTCATGAAGGCCGCCTGACCAGAGAGGTGTGATCAAGATGCCTGAGATTCAGGCGGAAGCAGTGACCGAGGGCCTGACGCCCGAGGAGTTGTGGTCCCTCGTCAAGGACGGCGAGGGGATCGCGTCGCGCGCCGGGCACGTGGTCGACGTACGGACGGTGCCCTCGGAGAGCAGGCAATACCGCACCACGGCGTGGACCGTGCTGCTCAACGGCAGCGAAGTGTCCTGGGTTCAGCGGGAGTTCGCGGAGGAGGGGCCCCGGCTGCGCTTCGAGCAGGTGAGCGGTGACTTGGAAGAGCTGACCGGCGAGTGGTCGGTGGACTCCGCGCCCGGCGGCTCGCGGCTCGCCCTCTCCATCGCCTTCGAACTCGGCATCGACGGCCTGGCACCGCTCCTGGAGCCCATCTGGGCCCAGTCGTTCCAGGCCCACGTCGATGCGCTGCTCCGGGCCGTCACGGCCGACACCACGTGAGGACGGAAAGTCACCTTAAATGATCGAGTACCTGAACTTCCTGCACACGACCGTACGCTTCGATGTCGCGGACGACGCGGAGGGCGTTTTCGCACCTGTGCGGCACTTCTTCCGGCACCTGATTTCAAAGAGCGGGCTGCACGAGCCGACGTTCCGCATCGCGGTCCGCTCGTACGACCCGGATACGGATGTCGACCCCGAGGTCTGGGAGCTGCCCGAGTCGGTCATCCGGCGCAGCAACGCCGCCGAATTCAACTTCGACGCCCACGTCGTGGGCGAGGGCGGACGCAAGCTCTACGTCAACCGCGGGACCCTGCTGGACGCGCCCGTCGACGCGGCGAAGGACAACACCTTCCTCATCCGCATCACCGAGGCATCCACGGTCCAGATCCTGGACTTCGTACGGGATCTCGTCATCCGGCACGAGGAGGACCGGGGCACCGTCGTGCTGCATGCCTCCGGTCTGCACCGTGACGGCGAAGCCGTGATCATCGCGGGCGCCAAGGGCGCGGGCAAGACCACCACGCTGCTCTCGGCGCTGCGCCGGCCGGGCTGGAAGTACTTCACGGGCGACAAGCTCTTCTGCACGCTGGAAGACGGCCGGATCATGGTGCACCCGTGGCGCGACTACCCGTATGTGGGTGTCGGGACCATCAGGGGCGACGCGCGCCTGGAAGAGCTGGTCCGCGAAGGCGTCGACGCGGCGATCGACTCGTACGAGCCCGGACACAAGATCCTCATGGACCCGGACATCTTCGAATCCTGGCTCGGAGTGGAGTTCTCCGCCGAGCCCCAGCCGCTGGCCGCGCTGCTGCTGCCCGAGGTGAAGCCGGGAGAGCCGCTCACCACCTGGCACCTGACCGAGGAGAACGAGCGCTGGGCCCACCTGAACAAGATCGTGGACCGTCAGGTCGACACGACCTTCTTCACCTGGCAGTCCCACCTCGTGCCCGACTACGCGGAGTTCTACCGCTCGCTCGCCAAACTGCGTACGGCGCTGGGGTCCGTGGACATGGTTCGCCTGCGCGGCACGCTCGACATCGACCCCGATGCCGTGCTCGGCCGCACCGCCGCGACGAACTCCTCCACCACGAAGGCGAGTTGACCATGCCCGAGACTCACGACACGCTGCGTGTGTCCATCGTCGGCCTTGCCGGCGCCGGCAAGTCCACCTGCGCGACCCTCATCGAGGAGTTCGCCCGCGACAAGGGCCTGAGTCACGCACGGGTGAAGCTCGCCAAGCCTCTGTACGACCTCCAGGCCGAGGTCTACCGAACGGCGGGGGCCACGCTGAACGCGGGCGCCCAGGACCAGATCCTTATGGAGGCCCTCGCCGACGCAATGCGCCGCATCCGGCCCGAGTCCATCGCCGACGACTTCGTCGCCCGGCTCTCCGAAGTGGACGCGGACCTGGTCGTGAACGACGACCTCCGCGACCCGCACGTCGACGCGCCGGCACTGCGCGAGCACGGATTCCGCGTGCTGCGCATCACCTGCGACGAAGAGCTGCGCCAGAAGCGGCTCGCCGGGCGCGGCGACCCGTCCCGGGCCGACGGCTCGACCCGGCAGATCGACCTGATCGAGCCGGACGCAGTGATCGACAACGGTGCGGGACTCGACGAGTACCGCACCGCCGTCCACGAGATACTGGGGAGCTGGCTGTGATTCTGAGCGGCCCGGAAATCCTGTCCGAAGTGCGGGCGGGACGTATCCACATCGACGACTTCGACCCGGAGCGCATCGAACCCAACAGCTACGGGTTCCGGCTGGCCGAGGACATTCTCTGGTACGAGCAGGACGTCATCGACTGCTTCGAGCCGCCGAAGGCCGAACACGTGAAAATGGGCCCCGCGGGCATGGTGCTCGAACCGGGCCGCTTCTACCTCGGCGGCACCATGGAGGCCATGGGCAGCCCGAACTATGCTGCCACGCTCTACGCCTGCCGGTCGGCGTCGACCCTGGGCATCTGGATCCAGTTCTCCGCCCCGCTTGGGCACAGCGGCGCGGTCTTCCCCTGGACGCTTGAGATGAAGGTCGCCCATCCGGTACGGGTGTATCCCGGCATGATGATCGGCAAGCTCGCCTTCTGGTCCATGCAGGGCGAAGCCGTCGGGTACGACGGCAAGTACACGGGCTCGTCGTCGGCAGTGGCCTCGCGCCTCAGCATGGAAGATCCGCGTGTCGCAAACTGAACTCTTCCGGGTACTGGCCGCGTTGGCGTTGCTGTTGTCGGCATCCCATCTGATCGGGCGCCTCTTCGCGCGTTTCCGTCAGCCCCCGGTCATCGGAGAGATCATCGGCGGGCTGCTTCTCGGGCCCACGCTGCTGGGGCAGTTGTGGCCCGAGGCGCAGGCATGGCTCTTCCCCAAGGAAGGTGTTGTGGCCTCGGGGCTCGCGCTCGTCTACCAGCTCGGCATGCTGCTGCTGATGTTCATGGCGGGCGTCGAGATGCGTACGGTCTTCTCCCGGAAGGACGGCCGTACGGTCGCGGTGATCGCGGCCGTCGGCATGGCCGTTCCCTTCGGGCTCGGCCTGCTGATGGTCAAGGTGATCGACACCTCGGACGTCGTGGGCCCGGCCGGCAACGTCACCGCGCTGACCCTGATCATCGCCTGCGCCGTCGCGGTCACCAGTATTCCGGTGATCTCGCGCATCATGCTTGACATCGGGATCATCAGGACCCGGTTCGCCCGAGTGGTTCTCTCTGTGGCGGTTGTGGAGGACATCGTCCTCAACGTCCTCATCTCCGTGGCTCTGGGGATGGTGGCGGGCAGCAAGGACAACCCCTTCGGCCTGGCGTCGCTGCTCGGAGTCGAGTCGGCGCACGCCTCCGCCGCGTACCATTCCCTCGCGTCCGTCGCCTTCTTCGGGCTGATGGCACTGGGCGGCCTGATGTTCCGCCGCCGGGCCGCGGCTGCGACGGCGGCCGGTGCCGACCGTCCGCTCGGCCAGGTGGCGGTCCGCATGACCGTCGTTCTGGCGGTGGCCGGCGGCTGCATCTTCCTCGGCGTCGCCCCGATCTTCGGCGCATTCGTCGTGGGTCTCATGTCCGGACTGAGAGGCAGGCTGCCTGACTCGGAGTCCCTCAAGGTCATGCGCGGCTTCGCGTCGGGATTCTTTGTCCCCGTCTACTTCGCCGTGGTCGGCCTTCGGCTCGACCTGGTGCACTCCTTCGCCCCGTGGTTCGCACTCGGCTTCATCACAGTTGCCTGTGTGGCGAAGGCGGCCAGCGTCTACGCGGGCGCCCGGATGACGCAATGGCCGGTGCCCCAGTCCGTGAATCTCGCCGTGGCGATGAACGCGCGCGGTGGTCCGGGCATCGTGCTGGCGACGGTTTCCTTCGACGCGGGGATCGTCAACGAGTCGATGTTCACGACGCTGGTGCTCACCGCCGTCGTCACCTCGCAGATCGCCGGCTGGTGGCTCGAACGGGCCGTCGCCCGCGGGACGTTGGAGAGGGGCGCCGAAAGGGCGTTGCCGCAGCTCCGGCAGAACGGAAAGCCGGACGCGGAGCCTGGCACGGCGCAGTCCTCGCGGGCCGTCGCGCGCTGAGAGACGCCCGCACCTGAGCACCGACCACTTCTTCCTTCACCTCACCTCGCGACCACGGGAGCCCCCTCTTGGCGATGCCGCCCAAATCCATGACGACCAAGCACATCTTCGTCACCGGGGGTGTCGCCTCCTCCCTCGGCAAGGGCCTTACGGCTTCCAGCCTGGGCGCGCTGCTCAAGGCGCGGGGCCTGCGGGTCACCATGCAGAAGCTCGACCCGTATCTGAACGTCGACCCGGGCACGATGAACCCCTTCCAGCACGGCGAGGTGTTCGTCACCAACGACGGCGCCGAGACCGACCTGGACATCGGCCATTACGAGCGGTTCCTCGACGTCGACCTCGACGGCTCGGCCAACGTCACCACGGGGCAGGTCTACTCCCAGGTCATCGCCAAGGAGCGGCGTGGTGAGTACCTGGGCGACACCGTCCAGGTCATCCCGCACATCACCAACGAGATCAAGCACCGGATCCGGCGGATGGCCGCCGACGACGTCGATGTCGTCATCACCGAGGTGGGCGGCACGGTGGGCGACATCGAGTCGCTGCCGTTCCTGGAGACCGTGCGGCAGGTACGCCACGAGGTCGGCCGGGACAACGTCTTCGTGGTGCACATCTCGCTTCTGCCCTACATCGGCCCGTCCGGCGAGCTCAAGACCAAGCCGACCCAGCACTCCGTCGCCGCCCTGCGGAACATCGGTATTCAGCCAGACGCGATCGTGCTGCGAGCGGACCGCGATGTGCCGGTCGCGATCAAGCGCAAGATCTCGCTGATGTGTGACGTGGACGAGGCGGCCGTGGTCGCGGCGATCGACGCCAAGTCGATCTACGACATCCCCAAGGTGCTGCACACCGAGGGCCTGGACGCCTATGTCGTACGCAAGCTGGACCTGCCGTTCCGCGATGTCGACTGGACCGTCTGGGACGACCTGCTGGACCGGGTGCACAACCCCGACCACGAGGTCACGGTCGCGCTGGTCGGCAAGTACATCGACCTCCCCGACGCCTATCTCTCGGTGACCGAGGCGCTGCGCGCCGGCGGTTTCGCCAACAGGGCCCGTGTCACGGTCAAGTGGGTCACCTCCGACGACTGCAAGACCCCGGCCGGCGCCGCCAGGCAGCTCGGTGACGTCGACGCGATCCTCATCCCCGGCGGCTTCGGCGACCGTGGTGTGAACGGGAAGGTGGGCGCGATCACCTACGCCCGCGAGAACAGGATCCCGCTGCTCGGCCTGTGCCTGGGCCTGCAGTGCATCGTGATCGAGGCCGCGCGCAACCTGGCCGAGATCCCCGAGGCCAACTCCACCGAGTTCGATGCCGCCACCGCCCACCCGGTGATCTCCACCATGGAGGAGCAGCTGGCGTATGTGGAGGGTGCGGGCGACCTCGGCGGAACGATGCGCCTCGGTCTGTACCCGGCGAAGCTCGCCGAGGGCTCGATCGTCCGCGAGGTCTACGGCGACCAGCCCTACGTCGAGGAGCGCCACCGCCACCGCTACGAGGTGAACAACGCCTACCGCACGGAGCTGGAGAAGAAGGCGGGCATCCTCTTCTCGGGCACGTCCCCCGACAACAAGCTCGTCGAATACGTCGAGTACCCGCGCGAGGTGCACCCCTACCTGGTCGCCACCCAGGCCCACCCCGAACTGCGCTCACGCCCGACCCGCCCCCACCCCCTCTTCGCCGGCCTGGTCAAGGCCGCCGTCGAGCGGATCACATCCGTCCCGGTTCCTCGTGACGTCCCCGACGCCGTCCTCGTGCCGTAGAGAAAGAGACCAAGTGAGCAGTACGCCTGACCATCGCCCAGTCGTCGCCATCGTCGACGCCTATTCGTCCGCGAGTCATCTCGCCCCCCTGTTCCGTGCGCAGGGCTACGACTGCCTCCATGTCCAGAGCCGGCAGGAGACGCCCGCTGTCTTCGCCGCGACCTTCGTACCCGGGGACTTCATCGGTACGGTCGTCCACCAGGGCGACACCGCCCGGACCCTGGCCGCCATCGAGCCATATGCGCCGACCGCGCTGCTGGCCGGCGCCGAGATCGGGGTCGAGCTGGCCGACGTACTGAGCGAGGCGCTCGGACTGCGCACCAACGGAACCGCGCTGAGCGGCGCCCGGCGCGACAAGTTCCGCATGGTGGAGACGGTCCGGGCGGCCGGGGTGCCGGCAGCGGACCAGATCCTCGCGACCGACCTGGACGCGCTCCTCACGTGGTACGGGGATACCGACCGGCGCGTTGTGCTCAAGCCGGTCCGCAGTGCCCTGAACGACGGGGTGTCCTTCTGCGACACCGCCGATGAGGTCCGTGCCGCGTTCGAGTCGCTGATGGGCCGGGAGAGCGCCCTCGGACTGAGCGACGAGGCGGTGGTCGCCCAGGAGTACCTGGTCGGCGCGGAGTACTACGTCAACACCGTCAGCATGGACGGGAAGCACCACGTCTGCGACGTCTGGAAGACGCAGCACCTGGGTGTCAACGGTGTGCGTGACCTCCTGGGCGGCTCGCAACTGATGGTCCGCCAGGGTCCGGAACAGGACCTGCTGGCTGAGTACGCCTTTGCCGTGCTGGACGCGCTGGGGATACGCAACGGCGCCGCCCACACCGAGGTCAAGCTGACTCCCGAGGGGCCCAGGCTGGTAGAGACGGGTGCCCGGGTCTGCGGCGCGATGCTGCCACTGCTCACGCGGGCGGCCATCGGAGAGAGCCAGCTGGAATGGACGGTGTCCGCCTTTGTGAACCCCGGGGAGTTCCTGGCGCGTTGGGAGACCGGCTACGAGGTGGCGCGGCACGCGGTCTGCGTCAACATGGTCTCGCCCGCCGGTGGGAAGCTCGTCGAGTTCCCGAAGCTGGCCGAGTTGCAGGCCCTGGAGAGCTACCACGACGTGCTGCTGAAGGTGACCCCGGGCGGGGAGATCTCCCGGACGACCAACGACATGACGTACCCGATGCTGGTCCATCTGCTGCACGAGGTCGAAGGCATTGTGACGCACGACTACATGACGGCCCGTTACCTGGACGGCGAGGGTTTCTATGACATCGCCTAGCCGTCGCCTGGCCCTGGCCGGACCGCTGCTCGTCCTCGGCTATTGCGTCATCAACTCCACCAAGTCGGTGTTCGAGGGCTCGCTGGTCCAGCACCTGTCGCCGGAGTTCATCGCGTTCAACTCCTTCGTCATCGCCCAGGCCTTCTATTTCTTCACCTGCCGCGACAAGAAGGCGCTCACGTCGGTCGTTCGACGCCTGCTGACCGATGTCGTGGCGCTCAACATCTCGACGGCCGTCTGCTGGATCGCGGTGCTGTACGCCTTCACGGTCTTCGAGCCGGCCATGGCGAACTCGGTGATCCTCGGCCTGGTGCCCAGCATCACCATCCTGCTCGGCTTCAAGCTGCGGCCCGGTACGAAGGCGCTGCCGCTCGAACTGGTCGCAGCGGCAATCATGCTGGCCGCCATGGGCTATCTCGTGGCGATGGCATGGCAGGGATCGTCCGCGATCGGCAACGTGCCGCCGGGGGAGATCGCCTTCGGCCTGGCCGCGTGCGTGCTGACCGCGACGTCCCTGGCCGGGATCACGTACTCCACCAAGCGGTTGAGCGACGGAGGCATGTCGGTCCAGCAGATGATGGCATCGCGTTTCGTGCTGCTCATCGCCTCCACCTTCGTGATCCTGGTGGCACGGGACAGCTTCGGGCCGTACTCGCCCGGCAATGTGGGCGCGATCCTCGCCATCAGTACGGTCGGCGTGATCATTTCGCTGTACCTGCTCCAGCAGGGCATTGTCCGTACGGAGCCGATCACGGTCTCGATGCTGTTCGGAACGAACCTGGTCATCACCTACGTCGCACAGTTCTTCGACCCGCGGCTGCACCAGTCGCAGGCCACTCTCATCGGTATCGCGGCGGTGTCCGCGGCGATGCTCCTCGGGACGTGGGCCCGGTGGCGGGACGGGCGGAATGCCGCAGAGCCGGCGGAGACCGAAGAGGCGCTGACATGACGGTTCTGGCGCAGCTCAGCGATCTGCATCTGGACGGCAGCCGGGAAAGCGAGGAGCGGGTCCGGCGCGTGGTGTCCTACCTGGCGGGGCTGCCGGGCACGGTTGATGCCGTCGTGATCACAGGGGACATCGCGGACCGCGGTACGGAGGCGGAGTACCTCCAGGCCCGCGAGGTCCTCGCCCCGCTCTACGAGCACTTCCCCGTTCTGGTGTGTCCGGGGAACCACGATGTCCGGGAGGAATTCCGCGACGTCCTGCTCGGTCAGCCGGGCAAGGGCAGCGCTCCGGTGAATCAGGCCCGGCACATCGGCGACGTACACCTGCTGATGTGCGACTCGTCCATTCCCGGGCGTCCGGAGGGAAGGCTTGAGGAGTCGACGCTCGACTGGCTGGACGCCACCCTCGCCGAGTCCCGGGGCACAGCAGCCCTCATCGCTCTCCACCATCCGCCCGTGGAGCTCGGTATCCCGTACATCGACGCGATCCGGCTGCGGGAGGCCGATCGACTGGAACAGGTCGTGCGCCGTCACCCCCGCGTGGCAGGAGTGCTGTGCGGCCATGCGCACACGGCCGCCGGCACGACGTTCGCGGGGCTTCCTCTGCTGTGTGCGCCGGGTATCGCCTCCACGGCAGCGCTGCCCTGGGAGCAAGCCGATGCAGAAGAGTCCTGGACATGCACGGATTCGCCGATTGCACTGGCTTTTCACATCCACCACGGTGGCAGGCTGACGAGCCATATTCGCACCCTGCCACAGTGAAGGCATCATCCGGAAGCTACCGTCGAGCAGTTGGAGAAAGAATGGTCCAGAAAGTCCGCACAGCGTACCCCCGTCAGCTCTTGATGTGCCGCCCCTCGTACTTCGATGTCACATATTCGATCAATCCTTGGATGCGGCCGGAGAAACCGACTGACAATGAACTGGCCGTGCGGCAGTGGGAGCAACTGCGCAAACTCTATCTTTCCCTCGGGCACAAGGTCGAGGTGATCGAACCGATACCGGGTCTGCCTGACATGGTCTTCGCCGCGAATGGCGCCACCGTGGTGGACGGGAAGGTCATGGGCGCCCGTTTCCGGCACATGGAGCGCACGGCCGAAGGACCCGCCTATCTCAACTGGTTCATCGACAACGGATACGAGGACGTACTGTGGCCGGAGTTCATCAATGAGGGGGAAGGCGACTATCTCCCTGTCGGGCGCCACATCTTGGCAGGGTCAGGGTTTCGCACCGACTCCCGTTCGCACGCAGAGGCTCAGGAGTTCTTCGGGCTCCCGGTGGTCGGCCTGACCCTGGTCAATCCCAACCACTACCATCTGGACACGGCACTGTCGGTTCTCACCGACACGGAGATCATGTATTACCCGGATGCTTTCACGCCGGGAAGTCAGGCTGTGCTCCGTGAGCTTTTTCCGGATGCCATTCTGGCGTCTGATCACGATGCAGCGGCCTTTGGCCTCAACGCCTTCTCCGACGGCCTGAATGTACTGCTGCCGGAGGCCGCCTCAGGGCTGATCAAGGAACTGAGGGAACGCGGCTTCAACCCGATCGGCGTCGACATCGCGGAACTCCTCAAGGCAGGTGGCAGCGTCAAGTGCTGCACCTTGGAACTCCGCGCATAGTCGCTGCTGACCGTCGCTGATGCCCGGGACTTCGGGCCTGCCCGCGCTCTCTCCGCGCGGAGCTCCAGGGCTGCACTAAGGGCTGTCCCGCAATACCCGCCGGGCGCGCGACGACAGCTACGGCACCTCGCTGCGTTGTCGAATCGCCCGGATACGCCCAGTATGAGGACGACTCTCCGCCTTGCGATGCACCGCATCTGACGCCGCGCGCTCATCCGCCGGGTATTGCGGGACAGCCCTTAGTCTGTGCCGCCGTTGGTGAAGTCCGTTCGAACGGGGGACCATTCATGACCGCGGAGCTGCCGGAGTCGTCCATACCCGACGAGGCGTGGGAGGAGTTCCAGCGCGAGAGCGAGGGACCCGCGCGGCTCGATGCGCCCAAGGAGCCGTCCGCGCGGGCGCGGATGGTGGCCGAGCGGCTGCGGCGCGCGGACGAGGAGGCCGCGCGGCGGCAGGGCAGGGTGCGGGGGCTGGGGAAGCGGGGCAGGGGCAGGACTGAGGCGCGGGCCGAGCCCGAGGCGTGGAGGGCATGGCCCGATCAGCCGCGACAGGCGCGGCGGCGTCGGGGCATGGGCGTCTTCTGGGTCGCCGCAGCCGTCGTCGTCGTGCTGCTGGTCATGAATCCGGTCGGGGCCCTCGGCCGACTGGTGTGATCCGGACGGTCAGGGCGGCGACTCCAGGCTTGTCAGCAGTGAGGCGATGTCCAGGCCGGTCATGAGGTACTGCTCGAAGGCGACATTGTGCAGGGCCCACGGTGAACGCCTGCGCCGGATGAGGTCGATCGCTCCCGCGCCGTCGTGGCCCAGCTCGATCAGGGTCTGGGCCACCACCAGGCCCGAGCGGTTGTAGCCGGAGTAGCAGCGTACGAGCGCGGTGCGGCCGGTGCGTACGGCGTCGGCGGTGACGAGTGCCAGGCGGCGGACCTCGTCGATCTGGTCCGTGGTGAGCCAGTCGTCCGGGATCGGGACCACATGGTGCTCGACACCGTCGGGCGGGCCGTGACCCCGGCGGGTGAACAGGCTGATCACCAGGTCGAATTCACGGTCGACCACGGCGTCCAGATGGCGGCCGTCCGCGTCCGCCCAGACATGGCCGCCCATCCACAGGCCGGTCGTGATCTCGTCCCAGGGCGACTGGGGTTCCGGGACAGGACCGCCCATCGGTCGGGCGCTCACCGGTGACTCCTCGCGCCGGTCACGCCGCGGGCTCGGGCTGCGGAGGGGAAGGCTGGACGGGGGACGCCTGGACCCGGGAGGAGGGGACCGGCACCGCGGCGGCCAGTTGGGCGCCGAGCCACACCGGTACGCCGCCCAGGAGGCGGAACAGCCGCCCCGCCTCCGCGCGTAGCCGGCTCGCCTCCGGCTCCGGCTCGCAGTCGGCGAGCGCGGCCAGTGTCGGTGCCGTGCCGATCAGGTAGCCGAGCTCCTCGCGGATCCGCAGCGACTCCGAGAAACCGTGCCGTGCCTCCGTCAACTCACCTTCGTGCAGGGCGAGTCCGGCCTGATGGTGCCAGGTGAAGGAGAGCAGCAGCGTGTCCCCGTGCGCGCTCGCTCCGGCGTGCGCCCGCTGGTAGGCGGCGAGGGCAGCCTGCGGTGAGTCGGCGATGTGTTCGGCGACCAGGCCGCGGCGGAAGTCCAGCAGCGGGCGCCTGGGCGAGGTGGGGGCGAGCAGCGCCGCGGCCCGGCCGAGTGCCGCGCGGGCCTCGTCGGCGCGGTCGCGCACGCCGAGCCGGGTCGCCGCGTACGCCAGCCGCCCGCGCTCGCACGCCGCGCCGCCGCGTTCCTCGTCGTCCCCGGCCGCAGCCTCCGCGGTTCGCAGCGCGTCCTCCGCGTCGGCCCAGCCCTCGGCGGTGAACAGGCAGCGCTCGACGAGCAGTCCGGCCCGTTCGAGCGCCGCGGCCGGATCGGCCGCGTGCGGTGTGAGCAGAGCCGCTGCGTCGGTCCAACAGCCGCGCGAACGCAGCCGCCATACCGCGGTCTGGAGTGGATCGTCACCTGCAGTGGTTCCGGAACCAGACATGGCGGTATGCGCCACTTGCCCTCCCCGAGCACGCCATTGAGCTGTTGAGTCTGCCCGCATCTCAGCATGGATAGGCATGCCTGGCCAAGGGGTCAGGTGAATGAATTCACAATCCCTGGGCGGGTGGTGGGGCGCGGTGGCGGTGTCCTTCATGGCCAGGGGCGTCAACCGGATGAATCTCGCACTACCCGTGTGGGTGACGCGGCGGGCAGGCGGGCAGACGGCAGCGGGGGCTTCGGCTCATCCCGGCGCCAGGCCCTCGGCTCATCCGCGGCGCCACGCCCTCAGCTCATCCGCAGCGCCAGGAAGAAGTCCAGCTTGTCCTCCAGGCGCGACAGGTCCCGGCTCGTCAGTTGCTCGATCCTGCCCACCCGGTACCGCAGGGTGTTCACATGCAGATGCAGCCGCGTCGCGCACCGCGTCCAGGAACCGTCGCAGTCCAGGAACGCCTCCAGTGTCGGGATCAGCTCCGCCCGGTGCCGCCGGTCGTAATCGCGCAGTGGGTCGAGCAGCCGGGCCGTGAAGGCGCGTCGCACGTCGTCCGGGACGAACGGCAGCAGCAGGACGTGCGAGGCCAGTTCGTGGTGGCCGGCGGCGCAGACCCGGCCGGGGCGGGCCGCGGCCACCCGGCGGGCGTGCCGGGCCTCCTCCAGTGCGCCGCGCAGGCCCTCCGCCGAGCTGACGGCGGCGCTGACGCCCAGCGTGAGCCGCCCGTCGCCGTCGAGACCGGCCGAGAGCGGGTCGCGTACGGAGGCGAGCAGTGCGTCCGCGTGCAGTCCGGCGTCCGTGGAGGCGACGTCGGGGCCCTCCGCGTCGACGGGGACGCCGGGCAGCGGGACCAGCGCGATCGCCTCGTCGCCCGTGTGGGCGACCGCGATCCGGTCGCCGGATTCGGGGCCCTCGGCCGTCGGGGCGACCAGTATCTCCTCCAGCAGGGACTGGGCGACGGGACCGGCCTCGATCGCGTCCCCCGCTGCCCCGTCCTGTTCCCAGTCCACCCGTGCCACCACGACCTGCCAGTGGGGAGCGGTCCCGAGGCCGGGCAGCAGTACGGGGGCGGCCACCCGCAGCCTGGCCGCGATCTCGGCGGGCGCGGCACCCGCCTGGACCAGTTCGAGGACTTCCTGCGCGAGCCGGCGCCGTACCGTGCGCGCCGCCTCGCGCCGGTCCCGCTCGACGGCGATCAGCTGGGTCACACCCTGCAGCAGATCCAGCCGGGCAGCCGGCCAGTCGCCCGCGTCGGCCTCGACCGCCAGCAGCCAGTCCGACAGAACGCTCTCGCGTACGTCGCGGGACGCGGGGGCGGCTCCGCGGCCGGAGTTACGGATTGGGAAGAGGGAGTACGTCGCTGTGCCGATGGTCACGCGGTGGGGTCCCCGGCGGCCCGAACGGGTCGCGGCCAGATGCTCGCCGGCGAGCATGGCGCCGACCGGGCCGGGCAGCGCGTCCCCCGCGCCCGCGATCTGGCGGCCGGTGGGGGAGAGCACCCAGGCGCGAAGGTCCAGGTCGGAGCCGAGGAGGTCCAGGACGACCTCGGGGCCGCCGCCCGCGGGACCCGACGTCATCAGCCTTCTGTGCCTGTCCACGACCGCCGCGAGGTCACCGGCCCGCTCGCCGGAGACCTGGCGCACGACATACTCTGTGATCGTTGCGAATGCAACAGATTCATTAACTGCAAAGAGTGGCAGTCGATGGCGAGAACACGCGTCCACGAGATCGCCGGGAATGTTCCCCAGTTCGGCCTCGCCGGCCGCCAGACCGGCCACCCCCGCGCTCGCCAGGATCCGGATGAACGGCTCGGAATCCTCGGCCGAATGCCGCCAGGCGAGACCCGTCAGCACCAGTTCACCGCCCGAGAGATAGCGGCTCGGGTCGCGCAGGTCGGTCGTCATCACGCCGCGTACGCCGCGGTCGAGTTCGTCCTCGCCGCCGAGCAGCCGCAGCCCCAGCCCTTCGGTCTCCAGAAGTGCGCGCAGCCGCATCTCGTCGCCGCCGATCTGTCTCGTTGTTGCCGGTGGCCTCTGGCCACGGTTTTCATGGGGAAACAGTGAGGTTACAGAGCCTCGCCTTTCGTTCGAATCTACAAGACGAGACAGGCGACCAGCCAACTCCTTCATGGTTTCGGTGACTGCACCGGGCGGGGCACGCCTTGTGTACTTGGGCCAGACCGCGTTAACGGCACATGAATAGCCAGTCGAGGGCCGGCCGTCCCGGGCCCGTTGCGACGATCGACCCCGATTACGAAGAAGAGAGCCACTCATGGACTTCCTTCGCCCCGCCAGCTGGGAGGAGGCGCTCGCCGCCAAGGCCGAGCACCCCACTGCTGTACCCATCGCGGGTGGCACCGATGTGATGGTCGAGATCAACTTCGACCACCGCCGGCCCGAGTACCTCATGGACCTGAACCGCATCGGTGAGCTGCGCGAATGGGAGGTCGGCGAGGACACCGTCCGCCTGGGCGCCTCCGTGCCGTACACCCGGATCATGGACCACCTCCGGGCCGAGCTGCCCGGTCTGGCGCTGGCGTCGCACACCGTGGCCTCCCCGCAGATCCGCAACCGCGGCGGCGTCGGCGGCAACCTCGGCACCGCGTCCCCGGCCGGCGACGCCCACCCGGCGCTGCTCGCCGCGGGAGCCGAGGTCGAGGCCGAGTCGGTGCGCGGCACCCGCCTGATCCCGATCGACGAGTTCTACACCGGCGTGAAGCGCAACGCTCTGGCCCCGGACGAGCTCATCCGCGCCGTGCACATCAAGAAGGCCGACGGCCCGCAGCAGTTCTCCAAGGTCGGCACCCGCAACGCGATGGTCATCGCCGTCTGCGCCTTCGGCCTGGCCCTGCACCCCGAGACCCGTACCGTGCGCACCGGCATCGGCTCAGCAGCCCCGACCCCGGTCCGGGCGAAGGCGGCGGAGGAGTTCTTGAACGCCGCGCTCGAAGAGGGCGGTTTCTGGGACAGCAAGAAGATCATCACCCCGTCGATCGCCAAGCAGTTCGCGGGGCTCGCATCCGGCGGCTGCAGCCCCATCGACGATGTGCGCGGCACCGCCGGCTACCGCCGCCACGCGGTGGGCGTCATGGCCCGCCGCACGCTCGGCTGGACGTGGGAGTCCTACCGCGGCAAGGGCCGCAGCACTGAGGGAGTCGCATCATGCGCGTGAACTTCACGGTCAACGGTCGTCAGCAGGAAGCCGACGACGTGTGGGAGGGCGAGAGCCTTCTCTACGTACTGCGCGAGCGCATGGGCCTGCCGGGCTCCAAGAACGCGTGCGAGCAGGGCGAGTGCGGCTCCTGCACGGTCCGTCTGGACGGGGTGCCGGTCTGTTCCTGCCTCGTCGCCGCGGGCCAGGTCGAGGGCCGCGAGGTCGTCACCGTAGAGGGCCTGGCGGACTACGCCAAGCAGCGCGCCGAGCACGGCGGCTGCGCCACCGGCACCTGCGGCACATCCCTGGACGCTGCCAAGAGCTGGGAGGCCAGGCCGTTGGACGGCCAGGCCGGCGAGCAGGGCGAACTCTCCCCGATCCAACAGGCGTTCATCGACGCGGGCGCCGTGCAGTGCGGTTTCTGCACGCCCGGTCTGCTGGTCGCCGCCGACGAGCTGCTGGAGCGCAACGCCGAGCCGTCCGACGCGGACATCCGCGAGGCGCTCTCCGGCAACCTCTGCCGCTGCACCGGTTACGAGAAGATCCTCGACGCGGTCCGCCTCGCGGCCGCCCGTCAGGAAGAGGCGGTCTGACGATGGCACAGCATCCACAGGTCGCCACCGCTCCGGCGGGCACCCCCACCAACCTCTCCCAGGGTTCCAAGACCAAGGGCGGCATCGGCGAGTCGACGCTGCGGCCCGACGGCACCCTCAAGGTCACGGGTGAGTTCGCGTACTCCTCGGACATGTGGCACGAGGACATGCTCTGGGGCCATACGCTCCGCAGCACCGTCGCGCACGCCGAGATCAAGTCGATCGACATCGGCGAGGCCGTCGCGATGCCCGGCGTCTACGCCGTGCTGACCTACGACGACCTGCCCACCGAGGTGAAGAACTACGGCCTGGAGATCCAGGACACCCCGGTTCTCGCCCACGGCAAGGTCCGTCACCACGGCGAGCCGGTGGCCCTGGTCGCCGCCGACCACCCGGAGACCGCGCGCCGCGCCGCCGCCAAGATCAAGATCGAGTACGCCGAGCTGCCTCTCATCACGGACGAGGCGTCAGCGACAGCGCCCGGCGCGATCCTGGTCCACGAGGGACGCGACGACCACCACATCGGCCATGTCCCGCACCCCAACATCGTGCACCGCCAGCCCATCGTCCGCGGCAACGCCGACGAGGCCGCAGCGCGCGCGGATGTGGTCGTCAAGGGCGAGTACACCTTCGGCATGCAGGACCAGGCCTTCCTCGGTCCCGAATCGGGCCTTGCCGTGCCGTCCGAGGACGGCGGCGTCGAGCTGTACGTAGCCACCCAGTGGCTGCACTCCGACCTCCGCCAGATCGCCCCGGTCCTCGGCCTGCCCGAGGAGAAGGTGCGGATGACGCTCTCCGGCGTGGGCGGCGCGTTCGGCGGCCGCGAGGACCTGTCGATGCAGATCCACGCCTGTCTGCTCGCCCTGCGCACGGGCAAGCCCGTCAAGATCGTCTACAACCGGTTCGAGTCCTTCTTCGGACACGTGCACCGCCACCCGGCGAAGCTCCACTACGAGCACGGCGCGACCAAGGACGGCAAGCTCACGCACCTGAAGTGCAGGATCGTCCTGGACGGCGGCGCGTACGCGTCGGCCTCCCCGGCGGTGGTCGGCAACGCCTCGTCCCTGAGTGTCGGCCCGTACGTCGTCGACGACGTCGACATCGAGGCGATCGCGCTCTACACCAACAACCCGCCCTGCGGCGCCATGCGCGGCTTCGGCGCGGTCCAGGCGTGCTTCGCGTACGAGGCACAGATGGACAAGCTCGCGGCGAAACTGGGCATGGACCCGGTCGAGTTCCGTCAGCTGAACGCCATGGAGCAGGGCACGATCATGCCGACCGGCCAGCCGGTCGACTCCCCGGCCCCGGTCGCCGAACTGCTGCGCCGTGTCAAGGCAATGCCGCTGCCGCCCGAGCAGCAGTGGCTCGCCGCCGGTGAGGAGGCGGACGTACGCGCCCTGCCGGGCGGTCTGTCCAACACCACGCACGGCGAGGGCGTCGTCCGCGGCATCGGCTACGCGGTCGGCATCAAGAACGTCGGCTTCTCCGAGGGCTTCGACGACTACTCCACGGCCCGTGTGCGCATGGAGGTCGTGGGCGGCGAGCCGGTCGCGACCGTGCACACCGCGATGGCGGAGGTCGGCCAGGGCGGTGTCACCGTCCACGCGCAGATCGCCCGCACCGAACTCGGCGTCACACAGGTGACGATCCACCCTGCCGACACCCAGGTCGGCTCCGCCGGTTCGACGTCGGCATCCCGCCAGACGTACGTGACGGGCGGCGCGGTGAAGCACACCTGCGAGAAGGTCCGCGAGAAGGTCCTGGAACTCGGCCGCCGCAAGTTCGGCTCGTACCACCCCGCGTGGGCCACCGCCGAGCTGCTGCTCGAAGGCGGCAAGGTCGTCACCGACGGCGGCGAGGTCCTCGCCGACCTGGTGGACGTGCTCGAGGGCGACGCGGTCGACCTGGAGCTCGAATGGCGCCACCGCCCCACCGAGGCCTTCGATTTGGTCACCGGCCAGGGCCACGGCCACGTCCAGTACTCCTTCGCCGCGCATCGCGCGGTGGTGGAGGTGGACACCGAGCTCGGCCTGGTCAAGGTCATCGAACTGGCCTGCGCCCAGGACGTCGGCAAGGCGCTCAACCCGCTGTCCGTCGTCGGCCAGATCCAGGGTGGCACCACCCAGGGCCTGGGCGTCGCGGTCATGGAAGAGATCATCGTCGACCCGAAGACCGCGAAGGTGCTCAACCCCTCCTTCACGGACTACCTGATCCCCACCATCCTCGACACGCCGACCATCCCCGTCGACGTACTCGAACTGGCCGACGACCACGCGCCGTACGGGCTGCGCGGTATCGGCGAGGCCCCGACCCTCTCGTCAACTCCGGCCGTCCTCGCGGCGATCCGGAACGCGACGGGTCTGGAGCTGAACAGGACACCGGTGCGCCCCGAGCACCTCACCGGAACCTGAGCCAAGAACTCTCCGGGCGGCGCGACCGCCACTTTGAGGAACGTCACGTCCCCTGGCCCACGGCATGGGGGACCCCCCGGTCAGCCTGTCGCGCCGCCCGGAGAACCCCAGTACCGCACCGCTCGCGGTCTCTGGAACCCGCAGCAAACCAGCAGTACCAGCCAAGTTCGTCTCGGGCCGTCCCCCGGGTCGTGCAGCCAACGCACCATCCCAAATCCCGCAATCTCAAGTCCCCATGCGGGTGCCCCTGTGAACCTTGGGAGTAGGCACCATGACCCAGCAGTCCCTTGAGACCAAGACAACGGCGGAGGACGCCGGCGCGGGAACACTCCCCCAGAGCCGTCGGCCCGGGGGTACCCCCACCTCGCTTCGCCCGCCCGCCGAGCGTTCTTGGCTCGACCGGTATTTCCACATAACCCAGCGAGGGTCGACCATCGGTCGGGAGGTGCGTGGCGGCATCACCACCTTCATGGCGATGGCGTACATCATCCTACTCAACCCGGTGATCCTTTCGGTGCCCGATGCGGCCGGCCACAAGCTCGACGGTGATCAGCTGACCACCGCGACCGTTTTCGCCGCCGCGGCAACCACCATCGTGATGGGCTTCATCGGCAATGTGCCGCTCGCCCTCGCCGCGGGGCTCAGCGTCTCCGCCGTCATGGCATTCCAGGTCGCTCCGGAGATGACCTGGGAAAACGCGATGGGTATGTGCGTCATCTACGGTCTCGTGATCGTCCTGCTCGTCGTCACCGGCCTCCGCGAACTGATCATGAACGCCATCCCACTGGCGCTCAAGCACGCCATCACCATGGGCATCGGCCTGTTCGTCTGCCTCATCGGCCTGGTCCAGGCGGGCTTCGTCACCTCCATGCCCGGCGAGGGCGGCATCGCCGGCGCCAAGCCGATCCAGCTCGGTACGAGTGACATGCTCACCGGCTGGCCGGTGCTCTGCTTCGCCGTCACGGTCCTGCTGATCTTCCTGCTCCAGGTCCGCAAGGTCCCCGGCGCGATCCTCATCGGTATCGTCGGCGGCACCGTCTTCGCCGCGCTGGTCCACCAGTTCGCGGGCCTCGACAAGAAGGCCTGGGGCGGACTGAACGCGCCCGAGATCACGGGCTCCATCGTCAGCACCCCTGACTTCGGCCTCTTCGGCAGCGTGTCCTTCAGCGGTATCGGCAACGTCGGTGGCATCACCGTCGGCGTCATCGTCTTCACCCTGGTGCTGGCCGGCTTCTTCGACGCCATGGGCACCATCATCGGCATCGGCCAGCAGGCCAACCTCGCCGACGACAGCGGCAAGATGCCCGGCCTCAACAAGGCTCTCGCCATCGACGGTGCGGGTGGCGCGTTGGGCGGTCTCGCCGGTGCCTCCGGCCAGACGGTGTTCGTCGAGTCCACCGCGGGTGTCGGCGACGGTGCGCGTACCGGCTTCGCCAGTGTCATCACCGGTCTCGCCTTCACGCTCTGCCTGTTCTTCACCCCGCTGGCACAGGTCATCCCCACCCAGGTGGCCGCCGCCGCGCTCGTCGTCATCGGCTCGATGATGCTGACGAACGCCAAGCACATCGACTGGAACGACCAGGCGACGTCGATCCCGGTCTTCCTCACGACCGTGCTGATGCCCTTCACGTACTCGATCACCGCCGGTATCGCGGCGGGCGTCATCGCCCACGTCCTGATCAAGACCGTCCAGGGCAAGGTCCGTGACATCGGCTGGCTGATGTGGGTGCTCTCCGCCGTCTTCCTGGCGTACTTCGCCCTGCACCCGATCGAGGGGTGGCTGGGAGTCAACTAGCTCCCCGGAGCTCCCCCCCGCCGCCTCACACACACCCCTGAGGAGACCGACATGCTGGACATCGCCGAAGAGCTGAACCGGTGGGTCGAGCAGGGACGCGAGTTCGCCGTGGCCACCGTGGTGGCGGTCAGCGGCAGCGCCCCCCGGCAGCCGGGCGCGGCACTCGCCGTGGACAGCGACGGCACGGCGATCGGGTCGGTCTCCGGAGGGTGTGTCGAAGGTGCGGTGTACGAGCTGTGTCAGCAGGCGCTCGAGGACGGTCTCACCGTCCTCGAGCGGTTCGGTTACAGCGACGAGGACGCCTTCGCCGTGGGTCTGACCTGCGGCGGCATCATCGACATCCTGGTCACGCCGGTACGCGGCGGGGTCTTCCCCGCCGCACTCGCGGCCGCCGCCCAGGGGGAGGCGGCCGCCCTCGCCCGTATCACCGACGGACCGTCCGAACTGATGGGCCGGGCGCTGCTCGTGCGGCCCGACGGCTCGTACGAAGGCTCCCTCGGCGGTCACCCGGAACTGGACCGTACGGCGGCGGGCGAGGCCCTGGCACTTCTTGACGCGGGCCGCACGGCCGCGGTCGCGATCGGAGAGAACGGCTCGCGCTGCGGCCGCCCCCTGCCCCTCCTCGTCGAGTCCTCGGTGCCCGCGCCGCGGATGATCGTCTTCGGTGCGATCGACTTCGCGTCGGCGCTGGTACGGGTCGGAAAGTTTCTCGGCTACCACGTCACGGTCTGCGACGCGCGCCCTGTCTTCGCGAGCGCCGCCCGTTTCCCGGAGGCGGACGAGATCGTCGTCGACTGGCCGCACCGCTATCTGGAGTCGACGGAGGTGGACGGCCGTACGGTCCTCTGCGTCCTCACCCACGACGCCAAGTTCGATGTCCCTCTGCTCGAACTGGCCCTCAGGCTTCCCGTCGCGTACGTCGGCGCCATGGGTTCACGGCGCACGCACGAGGACCGCAACACGCGCCTGCGCGAGGTCGGCGTCACGGAACTCGAACTGGCCCGCCTGCGCAGCCCCATCGGCCTTGACCTCGGCGCGCGTACGCCGGAGGAGACGGCGCTGTCGATCGCGGCGGAGATCGTGGCGAACCGCCGTGGAGGCAGCGGGATCTCCCTGACCGGCGCGCATACGCCCATCCACCACGACGGCACCGAGGGTCCGGCGGGCCGGATAGGTTCCGTCGCCTGAGTACCGCGTGCACCTAGGGCTGCCCTATCCCCATCCCGCTCCCACACCCCCCGGGGCCCGCTCCCACGGCACCCGGGTCCGGGCGACCGGAGCAGAAGCCCCGGCGCCGACGGCGAGAAGCGTCAGTTCGCGGCCCAGGCCGCCCCCGCCGCCGACATCAGCTGCCACAGGCAGGCGGCGAGAGCCCACAGCAGGCCGGACAGCGGCAGGAACAACACGGCCGCGAACGGGGGGTAGGTGAAGTGCAGCGTCGTGAGCGTCCATCGAAGTGCAGGACATAGTCGTAGAGCTGCCCGGACAGCACCCGGGGGGAGGCGGCGTAGTACACCCGAAGATCCACCGTCTCAGGCCTCGCGGCGATCACGGTCAGACCGTGAGTGGCTACGGAGCCCGCCAGCCACCACCCGGCGTGGTGCAGCATCCACGGACGCACGGCTCGGGAGAACGCCCTGATCTTCATGTCAGCGGTCCTACACGTATGTGCCGTGCGCGCCCGCCGACTGCCACGAGCGGGCACAGGCCACATCGCGGCTGACACTCCAATGGCCGAGCCGGGACCCCGCCCCGGGGCCGGAATCAATTCGGTTGCCCCGGACCCCACCGCCGGGGTCTCACCGGTCGACCAATAAAGCCCGCGCTCAGTCGTGGCGCGTGGCCACCACCAGCCCGCACCGCGGGCTGCCGTCCCCCAGGCGGCCCAGCTCTTCGAGCGGCCGCAGCTCCACGGTGAACCCCGCCCGTGCCAGTTCGGACAGCACGTCGGAGAGCCGGAAGGTGCGGTAGTACATGACAAACGTCGGCCGCCACAGCAGGTTCCGTACGCGCATCGCCGCGTCGAAGGCCCACAGCGCCCAGTACAGCGGGGAGCCGACCCTGGCAGGCGCCGGGAGCGGGAAGGCGAACCTGCCGCCGGGGCGCAGCGCCCGGTGGACCTGGGCGAAGAGGGCGGGGCGTTCGCCGGGCAGGAAGTGGCCGAACGCGCCGAAGCTCACGGCCAGGTCGAAGGCCTCGGTGAAGGGGAGGGCGAGGGCGTCCGCGCGTACCCAGGTGACCGAGGGGTACGTCGCTTTCGCCTCGGCGAGCATGCCGGCGCTGAAGTCGACCCCTGTGACCCCGTCCTCGCACAGCTGCCGCAGCACACGCACCCCCGCCCCCGTACCGCAGCAGACGTCGAGCCCGGAGCGGAACGGCCCGAGCGGCCCGAGCGCCCGTACCACCGGATCGAGGAGCCGGTCGGGAGTACGGAAGGGGGTCTCGTCGAACTTCGGCGCGAGCAGGTCGTAGCCGTGCTCGATCGACGAGAGCGCCTGCACGGCGAGCTCTCGGAACGTGGGGCCCGACGGTGTGAACATCAAGGTTCACCATAGTCGTTGAACATCACCTCAGCCCCTTCCGTATTCCGGGAGGGTCCCTGCGCATCCGTACGGGCCATTGGCAGGCAGGGGAGGCAGATCCATGGCCGGCGGCAACGTCACCGCACTCTTCCGCGCGTCCACCGCGCACAGCCCTTCGTACTTCACCCTGAACCGGGCAGGCGGTGGACAGGCCGGAGAGATCACCGACTTCTGCATCCCGTGCAATCCGTACTTTCCCACCCCCGAGATGTTCGACATGCTCGGCAGCCGCCTGCGCGAGATCCTCACCTATTACCCGAGCGGGGCGGACACCATCACCGCCGAGCTGTGCCAGGTGCTCGGACTCAACCCGCAGACCGTCGCCATGGGCAACGGATCCACCGAACTGATCACCTGGATCGACCACTTGCTGGTCCGCGAGTCACTGGCCGTACCGGTGCCCACCTTCGGGCGGTGGACCGACCAGCCGATGGAGACCGGAAAGCGCGTCGACATGCTCCTGCTGCCCGAGGCGCACGGCTTCGGCCTCGACACGGCGTCCTTCGTGCAGTTCATCCGGAGCCGCGGCTCGCGCGCGGCGGTCATCTGCAACCCCAACAACCCCGACGGCGGTTTCCTGCCCAAGCAGCGGGTCATCGCGCTCCTCGACGAGCTCCAGGATCTTGATCTGGTCGTCGTCGACGAGTCCTTCCTGGAGTTCGCGGACGCCGAGCCCGAGCCGAGCGTCGCCGCGGAGGCCGTGCTGCGGACGAATGTGATCGTGCTGCGCAGCCTGGGCAAGAACTTCGGCCTGCACGGCGTCCGCTTCGGCTACCTCGTCTCGAATCCCACCCTCGCCGGGAAGGTGCGCGCTGCCCTGCCGAAGTGGAATCTCAACTCCTTTGCCGAGACTGTGGTCTTCATGCTCAAGGAGCACCGGCAGGAGTACGCGGAGAGCCTCTCGCAGGCCCGCCGCGACCGGCAGGAGATGACCTGGCGGCTCTCTCAACTGCCGGGGATGACCGTCTATCCCTCGCAGGGCAACTTCCTCTACGTACGCCTTCCCGAGGGTGTGGACGGCTCGGTCCTGCGGGACCGGCTGCTTTCCGAGTACGGGGTGCTGGTGCGCGAGTGCAGCAACAAGGTCGGCAGTTCGAGCCGGTTCCTGCGGCTGGTGGTGCGGCCGCAGGAGGATGTGCTGCGGCTGATGGAGGCGATGGAAGGGGTTCTGTACGGGCGGCGCATCCAGGCCCCGGAACCGCCCCCGCAGCCGATGGCCCCGATGCTTTCCCAGGTGCCCTCGCCACAGCCGCTGCCGCCGGAGCAGGCTCAGACGCAGCCGGCGGCGCCGATGCTGGCGCTGGCGCAGGAGCCGGTCTCGGCGCGGGGGCTCGTCCCCGCCCGCGCGCCGCGCGCCGCGCCGGTGGCCGCGGAGCTGCCCCAGCCGATGGCACCCGGCTACAGCTCGGGGACGGCGGCGGTCGACCGCCTGATCGCGGGGGCGTAGGACGACGCCGCCTCTGACGTAAGACTTCCGTCATCCGCCGGGCCGCCCTCCGCGGCGCGAAGTCCCGTTGAATGGACGGGTCCGGGCACAGCGCCCGGCGGATACCGGGAGGACGTCGTGGGACGCGTGCGGTTGTTGCTGAAGAGGCCTGTGGTCGTCTCTGCGCTGGTCGCCGGTGCGATGGCGCTGGGCCTCGGGCTCTACTGGTTCCAGCCGTGGAAGCTGTGGGTCGACGAGACGGTACGGGACGAACTCCCCGCCGCCGCAGCTCCGGCGGCCGGAGAGCCGGGGAGGGCGCCGGCCGCCTCCGGCCCGCAGACCCTGGCATCGGGCACGCTCATCAGCCATGAACACAACACTTCGGGCTCGGCCCGGATCGTCCGGCTGCCCGACGGCTCGCGCATTCTGAGGCTGGAGAACCTGGACACCAGCAACGGTCCTGATCTCCGGGTGCTGCTGACGGACGCCCCCGTGAAGCACGGCACGGCCGGCTGGCGGGTCTTCGACGACGGAAAGCACATCAGCCTCGGCAAGCTCAAGGGCAACATGGGCGACCAGAACTACGCCCTGCCCCGGGACCTCGATCTGGCCGGCTACACCAGCGTCAGTATCTGGTGCGACCGCTTCGACGTCTCCTTCGGTGCCGCGGAACTGGCGCCCGCGCAGTAGACGGTCTGAGCGGCGCCGACGACTCCCCCTCGGGAAAGTCCGTCCGCTTCTACCGGGGCGAATCGCTGACCGTGATGCGCTTCGGCGGCCGTGTACTCGACGAGCGGAGCGTGACCTACGACAGCGGGCGGGATCTGGGCCGGGGACGGACCTGGACTCCTTCATCCGCCGGTACAAGGCACAGCCGCGGGCGGCCCGCGCGGTGCGCACCTACACGGGAAGGACTCGCAACGAGGTCCCGCAGGGCACCTTCTCGGCCCGCTGCCTCGGCAAGGTCCAGGACTGGAACGCCGACGACGCGGTACTCGAAGTGCAGGCAATGGCGATCTTCCGATAGGCGCCGCCGGCCGGTCTGCGCGACGATGGACGATGTCGGGAGGCACTCATGGATTACCCGGAAACCTACGAACTGGTATTTCAGGCGTCCGCCGTGGAGGACGACGCGGTGATCGTCCACCGCACCGCGCAGGCGGGGGCGGGGGGATACCCGATCTACGAGGACGAGACGGGCATCGTCCGCGCGGAGATCAGCGACCGGGGAGAGGTACGCATGCTGGCCAGTGGCGGCCATCAGGTGCTCGGGACGCCGATGACGGTGCGGCCGCTCGGCTCGAAGTGATGTTCCCTGCGGCGGTGATGTCCCTGCCGCGGACGCCCCCAACCTCACAGGGCAATACACCTAGCTCGCCGGGCGGCTCGTGACGGTGAACAGGGCACCGTCGGGATCGCGGAGCGTCGCCTCCACCCCGTGGGCGGCCGGGCCCTGCCCGAGCGCCGAGCCACCGTGGAGGAGCGCGGCCTCGACCGTGGCCTGCACATCATCGACAGGGAAGTGGACGTGCCAGCGCGGCTGGAACAGCGGGTCGGGTGCCGTGCCGATCGCGCCCGAACTGAGCCGGGCGAGTACCTGACCATGCTGGTGGAGGACCACCTCTCCCTCCTGGTAGTCGACCTGGCAGCAGCCCGGGCGCTCTCCGGCCCAGTCGAGGACCTCTCCGTAGAAGATCGCAGCCTCGAACGCGTCGCGTGTGCGCAGCCGCAGCCAGGCGGGCGCGTTCTTGCGCCAGGCCTGCCAGTTGGAGACCAGCTGCCCCTCCCAGATGCCGAACACGGCGCCGTCCCGGTCCGCGGCCAGGGCTCCGCGGCCCACCGGGAAGCGCAGCGGCCCCACCGCGACGGTGGCACTGCGTTCCCGGATCCGTGCCGCCGTCTCGTCCACGTCGGCAACGGCGAAATATGGTGTCCATGCGACGGGGGCCCGCAGGGCGGGGGCCAGCGCGCCGATACCGGCGACGGGGGTGCCCCCGAGATGTGCGAGCCGGAACTGGGCACCGAGCCGGGCGCGCCGGAAGGTCCAGCCGAGGACCGCGCCGTAGAAGGACTGAGCGGCCTGAAGGTCGCGCGCCATCAGGCTGATCCAGCACGGTGCGCCGAAGACCTCATGGCTCGACGTCACTCCGGGGGCCGTGCTCGTTGTCTCCATCACCCCCATCCTCGCCCGCCACGGGAAGGCTCGCGAGCCCTGCGACCGCTCGGACGCAGGTGACATTTCCGCAGGGCACGGCGCAGTCATGTGTAGGGGGCATCAGTATGGGTGCGCCGTGACGCGGGGCGACGAAGAGGAACGAGTGGGCAAGGTGGGGGGCGGGCGCCGTGTGGAGACGTACGACGCGAAGCTCGGTGAGGACGTCGCGCGGGCACAGCAGGGGGACGAGGCGGCCTTCGCGGCCGCCTTCCGGCTCGTGCAGCCTCGCCTGCTCGGCTATCTGCGAGGTCTGGTCGGGGACGACGCCGAGGACGTCGCATCAGACGCTTGGCTCGAGATCGTGCGTGACCTGGGACGCTTCCGGGGGGACGGGGCAGGTTTCCGCGCCTGGACCGCCTGCATCGCGCGCAACCGGGCCATCGACCATCTGCGCCGGCTGAGGAGCCGCCCGCGCGGCACGCTCATCGAACAGGACCCGATGGAGCTGCCGGCCAGGCAGAACACGGCCGCGGAGGCCTTGGAAACCATCTCCACCGTGCGGGCCGTCGCGCTGATAACCGCCCTGCCCCACAGACAGGCGGAAGCGGTCCTGCTGCGGACTGTCATCGGTCTTGACGGGCCCGCGGCGGCCCGGGTGCTGGGCAGGCGGCCCGGAGCGGTACGCGCCGCCACGCACCGCGGGCTGAGACGTCTGGGGAAACATCTGGCGACGCTCGGGCGAAGCCGCGTGACAGATTCGGACTCCCGTGCGCTGGGAGAAGGAGATGACCGAACCGATCCAGAGGTGCCATGGACCCCGGTGACGAGCCGCGCACGCCGAGGTGGACCCCGATGCGGGCCCCCCAGCCGCACGTGATGCCTGCTCCGACACTCGACGATCTGCTTGCAGCGGCGGCGCGCACGGAGCCTGCGGCACAGCAGGCCGAGCGGTGCGCCCTCGCCGCCTTCCGGGCTGCCCGTGCCGCGGGAGCTACGGGCGCGCCCACCCGGCGCAGGGACGACTGGCGGCCCGTGAAGCCGCGGGGCCTGGCCCGCTGGATCAAGGCGGGCCTGGGCACGTTTGTGGCCGGGCTGACGCTGGGCGGCGTGGCGATGGCGGCCGGCACGATCCCGGCACCGTTCACGGACGGGCGGAGCGGGCCGGCGCCGGCCCCGAGTTCCTCGCCCTCCCAGGGCGGGGGGATCACGGCTCCGGCGCGCCCCTTCGTCCCCGTCCCTCCGAAGGCCGGACCGGCCGGACCCACGCGCGACGATCGCCCGCCGACCGCAAGGGACCAGCTGGCGCAGTGTCGTGTGTACGAGTCGCGGCAGGGACGCCCCGGCAGTCTTGACGGCCCGGCCTGGCAGCGGCTCGAAGACGCGGCGGGCGGTCCGGACGGCGTCGCCGCGTACTGCGCACGGCTGTTGGCCGAGCAGCGTCTTCCCCCGCCGTCGAAGGAACGCCCCTCGAAGGACACGAAGGCCGACGAGTCCGGCGCGGCTCCCGGGCAGGAGCCCCCTGCCGCCCCGTCGAACTGACCCGGGCACCACACGAAACGGCCGGGGCCCCATCTCGTGGGACCCCGGCCGCGGTTCGTCGGCGGCAGCCGGACTACGGCGTCAGCACCAGGCCTATGCGGCGCCGTGGGGTACCGGGTGTGGCCCGGCAACGCGTACTACGTGGCACGCAAGCGGCACTGACCCGGCGCCCTGTGCCTCCTCGCGGCGGCCGCTCGCCGATCCGGACTGTCCCACACCCCGGATCGGCTCCCACCGCCCCCGGACGGCGGCTCGGTGCCATGCTGGAGGCACCACAGGAATGAGCCATGCAGGCGCCGGACATGCGCCGAGATCCCGGCCTCTCATGGGTGAGGTAGCGCGATGGACACCTCCGACGGCAGCGCCGGCAACGATCCCCTGGCCGCATCCTTCAATGACCTGGGCATCGAAAGCGGTACAGGCCCGGGGTGGGAGGTGGACCGGTCCTGATCAGACGCAACCGGATGGGCCCCGCCGCGTAACGGATGGCATTGGTGACCAGCTCGCTGACGATCAGTTCCATCGTGAAGGCCAGCTCGCTCAGCCCCCAAGCGTCGAGGCAGCGCAGGGTCCGGACACGGGCTTCGGCCACCACCGCCGGATCGGACGGCAGGTCCCAGGAGGCCACGCGGTCGGTCCCGAGGGCGTGCTGCGGATTCGGCGCCAGCAGGCTCAGCGACCGCCCGTCGTTGTTGACGCGATGACTCAGAGCCAGTCCCGCCGTTTGAAGACGAAGTACAGGCTCAGACAGACCGCTGCCATCAGCAGAACCGCGAAGGGATACCCACTCGCCCAGTGCAACTCCGGCATGTTGTCGAAGTTCATGCCGTAGATGGTTCCCACCAGTGTGGGTGCGAAGAGGATGGCCGCCCAGGCGGAGATCTTCTTGATCTCTTCGTTCTGCTCGATGCCCGCCTCCGCCATCGCGCGCATCTCCTCGTTCTGCTGCTGCGTCACCAGCGTCGCGTTCACGGTCAGGATGTCCGCCAGCGCCTGGCGGAAGCCGTCCACGCGCTCGCTGGTGTGGGTCACGTGGTCGGCGACGTCGCGGAGATAGCGCTGGAGCTCCTCGTCCGTGCCGTACTTCGCGAAGCCCGCCATCAAGGCGTGCAGCATGCCGACGAGGGGGCGGGTGGCGCGCTGGAACTCGACCATTTCGCGGGAGAGTTCGTAGATGCGGCGCGACACCGCCGGATCGCCGCCGAAGACCTCGGTCTCGATCTCGTCGATGTCGTTCTGCACGCCCGCCACGACCGGGGCGTAGCCGTCGACCACCGCGTCCAGGATCGCGTACAGCACCGCCTCCGGGCCCAGCGCCAGCAGTTCCGGGGTCTTCTCCATGCGGTGGCGGACCGCGGACAGGTCGGGGGCCGCGCCGTGGCGGACCGTGATCAGGAAGTCCCTGCCGACGAAGACATGCAGCTCGCCGAACTCGACCTCTTCCTGGGCGTCGAGATAGCGGGCGGCGCGCAGCACCACGAAGAGGGTGTCGCCGTACCGTTCGAGCTTGGGGCGCTGGTGGGCCTCCAGCGCGTCCTCGACGGCCAGTTCATGGAGGTCGAACTCCTCCGCGAGCGAGAGGACTTCGGCCTCGGTGGGGCGGTGCAGCCCGATCCAGGCCATGCCGTCGGGGTACTCGCGCAGCTGGCGGAAGGTCTGGGCGAGGGAGTCGGGCGTCGAGACGCGTCGGCCGTCGCGGTAGAGCGCGGCCTGGACGATGCTGCCCTGGTCCTTCTGCACCGGGGCGGGAGCGACGGGCTCCGCCGGCGGGGGATTGGCGGGCTGCTGGCTCGGGGGCAGGAGGGGGCGGCGGCGCCATTGGTGCTTCTTCGGGGACAGCGGCATCGTGTCTCTCACCTCCCGCCTCGGAAACGGCGCGGGTGTCGTCCGCGCCCGTACGGCCACGGAGCAGGATATCCGGGTCGAAATGGCCCGGCATGACGGGGTGCAACCGGCGCGTTCCTCGAATCCCTCCGGGATTCCTCCGGGATTCCTTGAGGACAGAAGGTGTCCGCATACGTGAGTAGCGTACGGCGCATGGCCTCGAAGACGACCTACCCCGTGCTCGGCAACGGCGCCCTCAACCGCGCCACCCTGGCGCGCCAGCTCCTGCTGCGCCGTGCTCCCAGGTCCGCGATGTCCGTCAGGGGCGCCGTCGGGCATCTCGTCGGCCTCCAGGCGCAGAATGTGAAGCCGCCGTACTACGCGCTCGCCGCACGACTGAAGGGCTTCGACCCCGAGGAGCTCTCAGGGCTGATGGCCTCCCGCGAGGTCGCGCGCCTGGTCACGATGCGTTCCACCATTCACACGCACACCGCCGAGGACTGTCTCACCCTGCGGCCGCTGGTCCAGGCCGCCCGCGACCGCGAGCTCAGGCAGTTCCGTACCGGCCTGGCGGGGGTCGATCTGGACCGGCTCGGGGCCATCAGCCGGGAGCTGGTCGAGGAGCAGCCCCGGACCATGAAGGAGCTGCGCGAGGTGCTGCTGAAGGAGTGGCCGGACGCCGATGCCTTCGCCCTCTCCGTCGCCGCGCGCTGTGTGCTGCCGCTGGTGCAGGTCACCCCGCGCGGCTTGTGGGGCAGGAGCGGCCAGGTCGCGCTCACCACCGCCGAGCACTGGTTCGGGCGGCAGGCAGAGCCCGCGCCCGCGCCCGACGCCACCGTCCTGCGCTATCTGGGGGCCTTCGGGCCCGCCTCGGTCAGGGACATGCAGACCTGGTCCGGACTGACGCGGCTGAGGGAGGTCTTCGAGCGGCTGCGGCCACAGCTGGCCCTCTTTCAGGACGAGAACGGCGTCGAGCTCTTCGACCTCCCGGACGCGCCCCGCCCGGACGCCGACACTCCCGCGCCTCCCCGTCTGCTGCCGGAGTTCGACAATCTGCTGCTCTCGCACGCCGACCGGACCCGCGTCGTGCCCGAGGAGTACCGGCAGCGCACCTGGAAGGGCAATCAGGCCCACTGCACCTTCCTCGTCGACGGCCACCTCGCCGGGATCTGGCGGCTGACCGAGACCAAGGACAGCGCGCGTGTGATCGTGCAGGCCTTCGGAGAACTGACACGAGCGCAACGCGAGGCGGTGGCCGAGGAGGCACAGCGGATGCTCATGACCGTGTCACCGGGCACCACGCACGTCATCGAGTTCGGGCTCTTCAGCGAGTAAGGCGCCTCCGTACACCTCAGTCCGCGCGGCCGGTCGCCGCCACGGTCACGCCCAGGCCGATCATCGCGAACCCGCCCGCGCCGCCCACCAACGACAGGCGGCGCTCCGAGCGGGCGAACCAGCTGCGTGCCGCGGCCGCGCCCAGACCCCACAGCGTGTCCGTGACCAGGCCTATCGAAATCGGGACCAGGCCGAGCAGCAACATCTGCGCGGGCAGGTGTCCCGCCGCGTGGTCCACGAACTGCGGAAGAACGGCGGCGAAGAAGACGATGCCCTTGGGGTTGGTGACGCCGACCAGGACGCCGTCCACGACCGTACGCAGATCGCCTCGCGCCGGTCCGGGCGGAGCCTCCATGTCGGAGACCTTCATGTCCTTGCGGTGCCGGAATGCCTGGACCCCGAGGAAGACCAGATAGGCCGCGCCCGCGAGCTTCACCGCCATGAACACCGCGGCCGAGCGCTCCACGAGCGCACCGATGCCCAGCGCGACGGCCACCACCAGGATGTACGAGCCGAAGACATTGCCCAGCGCCGTGGCCACCGCCGTACGGCGGCCGTGGGAGAGGGCCCGGCCGATCACGAAAAGCACGCTCGGCCCCGGGATCACGATCACCAGCAGGGACATCGCGGCGAAGGCGAGGAAGCGGTCGGTGGACACCATTTGCATATTCAACCTGATTGCCTGGCGGCGCGGCCAGGGCTCGCCCCGGACCGATTCGGCCAAAGCGTGCGGACAGGACCTACGGCAGCAGGCCCGCCCGGCGCGCCGCCACCACCGCCTCCAGCCTCGTGTGCGCCCCGAGCTTGCGCATCGCCGCCCGCAGGTATGCCTTCACCGTCTCCGGCTTCAGCCCCAGCCGCTCGCCCGCCGCCGCGTTCGTCGAGCCCGCGGCCACGCAGGCCAGCACATCCAGCTCCCGCGGCGCGAGACCGACCGACTGCCGCCGCGGCGGGACGTCCGACGCGGTCGCCAAGCGGCCGCAGACCGCCAGCAGCTCCCGCCGCAGCGCCTCGTCGGCGATCCGCGGTGCCAGCGCGCGCAGATCGCCGTGCACCTCGCGAACCTCCTCCCACGCCCCGGGGCCCGCCACCGGCTCCCGCGCCACGGCCAGCAGCCGCTGTACCTCGTCCCGTACGACCAGCGCCTGCTCCACATCACGCGCCGCGGCCACCGCCGCGTCGATGGTCCGCTCGCCGAGCGTCCTCGGTTCACGCAGCGCGCCGTACAGCACACCCCGCACCTTGCGCCGTACGACGACGGGCACCGCGAGCACAGAGCGCAGACCCTCCGCCGCGACCGCCGCGTCGTACTCGTGGCTGATGTGCCGCGCCGAGGGGTAGTCGGTCACCGCGCACGGCCGCGACAGCGCGATCGACTTGCCGCCGAGCCCGTTGCCCGCACTGACCGCGAGACCGCGCAGCGCTCCCGTGGCCGCGCCGTTCAGTTCGGCGATCCGCAGCTGCCGGGCATCATGCAGCAGCCCGCCGAAGGCGACCGGCAGCCCGGTCGCACGGCGCAGCCGTAGCAGCGCCGCTCGCAACTCCACCGCATCGGCCGGCTCGGACACCGCTCTCCTCCTGCGCGCTGTGTCACCCCCGTACGGGGGGCTGTGTCACCCCCATGCGGGGGTAGTGAGACCTGGGTCACTGATTACACGATGTCAGTAGCCGGTCCGGCAATGAGGAGGACACATGACGTCAGGCAGCGCGACGGAGAGTTTCCGGGCGGCCCGGGACTTCCTGCTGCGGCACAGGGAGGACTACGCGGCTGCGTACGAGGGTTTCTCCTGGCCCCGGCCCGAGCGCTTCAACTGGGCGCTGGACTGGTTCGACGAGATCGCCACCGGCAACGGCAGGACCGCGCTGCACATTGTCGAGGAGGACGGACGGGAGATCACCGTCTCGTTCGGCGAGATGTCCCTGCGTTCGAACCAGGTCGCCAACTGGCTGCGGGACCGTGGCGTACGGGCCGGGGACCGGATCCTCGTCATGCTCGGCAACCAGCAGGAACTGTGGATGACCGCGCTCGCCGCGATGAAGCTGAGGGCCGTCGTCATCCCCGCGACACCGCTGCTCGGACCGGTGGACCTCCGCGACCGGATCGACCGCGGACGCGCCGGGCACGTCGTCGCGCGCGTGGCGGACACCGCCAAGTTCGCCGAGGTGCCGGGGGACTACACAAGGATCGCGGTGGCGGACCGCGGCGGCGCCGATGTGCCGGGCTGGCTCGACTTCGACGAGGCGTTCTCCGCGCCGGGCCGCTTCGAGCCGGACGGTGTGACGCGGGCGGACGACCCGCTGCTGCTCTACTTCACCTCGGGCACGACCGCCCGCCCCAAGCTGGTCGAGCACACTCATGTGTCCTACCCGGTGGGCCACTTGGCGACGATGTACTGGATCGGGCTGAAGCCGGGCGACGTGCATCTGAACATCTCCTCGCCCGGCTGGGCCAAGCACGCCTGGTCCAATCTCTTCGCGCCCTGGAACGCCGAGGCGACCGTCTTCATCCACAACTACACGCGCTTCGACGGGGCCCGGCTGATGGCGGAGATGGACCGCGCGGGCGTCACCAGCTTCTGCGCCCCGCCGACCGTGTGGCGCATGCTGATCCAGGAGGATCTCGGCCTGCTGCGTACGCCTCCGCGCGAGGTCGTCGCCGCCGGTGAGCCGCTGAACCCCGAGGTGATCGAGACCGTACGCCGCGAATGGGGCGTGACCATCCGGGACGGTTTCGGGCAGACCGAGACGGCCGTGCAGGTCGCCAACAGTCCCGGCCAGCTGCTCAAGGCCGGGTCGATGGGCCGCCCGAGCCCCGGCTACCGGGTGGTCCTGCTGGATCCGGTGACGGGCGAGCCGGGCGCGGCCGAGGGCGAGATCGCACTGGATCTGTCCGGGGACCCGGTCGGCCTGATGACCGGGTATCACTCAGACACGGAGCGTACGGCCGAGGCGATGGCGGGCGGCTTCTACCGTACGGGCGACATCGGCGCGCGCGACGCCGACGGCTACATCACCTACATCGGCCGCTCCGACGACGTCTTCAAGGCGTCCGACTACAAGATCTCGCCGTTCGAGCTGGAGAGCGCGCTCCTGGAGCACGAGGCGGTTGCCGAAGCGGCGGTCGTGCCCGCGCCCGACCCTGTACGGCTCGCCGTGCCGAAGGCGTACGTGGTGCTCGCGGAGGGCTGGGAGCCCGGACCGGACACGGCGAAACTGATCTTCGAGCACTCGCGCGCGGTTCTCGCGCCGTACAAGCGCATCCGCCGACTGGAGTTCGCCGCGCTGCCCAAGACCGTCTCGGGGAAGATCCGCCGGATCGAGCTGCGCGAGCGCACGGCCGAGGGCTCGAGCGCCGAGTATGTCGAGGGAGATCTGCGATGAGCCTGTCCTACGCGCACGGCACGGGGACCACCGCGCCGCTCGGCGACACGATCGGGCGGAATCTCGACAGGGCGATCGCTGCCTGGCCGGACCGCGAGGCGCTGGTCGATCTGGCCATGGATGCTCGCTGGACGTACGCCGAATTCGGCGCTGCGGTCGACCAGTTGGCGAGAGGCTTCCTCGGGATCGGCGTCGCCAAAGGGGACCGGGTCGGGATCTGGGCGGTCAACTGCGCTGAGTGGGTGCTCGTGCAGTACGCGACCGCCCGGATCGGCGCGATCATGGTCAACATCAACCCGGCGTACCGGGCGCACGAACTCGAATACGTGCTGAAACAGGCCGGGATCTCAGTGCTGTGCGCCTCGCAGCGGCACAAGACCAGCGACTACCGGGCGTTGGTGGACCAGGTGCGGCCGAACTGTCCCGACCTGCGGTCCGTCCACTACATCGAGGACGGCTCCTGGGACGTGCTCCTGGACGCGGCGCCGACTGTCACGGACGGGCAACTGGCCGCCCGCGAGGCGGAGTTGTCCTGCGACGACCCGATCAACATCCAGTACACCTCCGGCACCACCGGCTTCCCCAAGGGCGCGACGCTCTCGCACCACAACATCCTCAACAACGGGTATTTCGTGGGCGAGATGATCGCCTACAGCGAGCAGGACCGCATCTGCATCCCCGTGCCCTTCTACCACTGCTTCGGCATGGTGATGGGCAACCTCGCGGCAACCTCGCACGGCGCCTGCATGGTCATCCCGGCCCCGTCCTTCGACGCGACGGCCACCCTGCGCGCCGTCGCCGAGGAACGCTGCACCTCGCTGTACGGCGTACCGACGATGTTCATCGCCGAGCTGAACCTCGCCGACTTCGCCTCGTACGACCTGTCCACGCTGCGCACCGGCATCATGGCGGGCTCACCCTGCCCGGTCGAGGTCATGAAGCGCGTCGTCGCGGAGATGAACATGGCCGAGGTCTCGATCTGCTACGGAATGACGGAGACCTCGCCGGTCTCCACGCAGACCCGCCGGGACGACGACATCGAACGCCGAACCGGCACGGTCGGCCGGGTCCTGCCGCACGTCGAGGTCAAGGTCGTCGACCCCGCCGGCGGGGTGACGCTCCCGCGTGGCGAGGCGGGGGAGCTGTGCACCCGCGGCTACAGCGTGATGCTCGGCTACTGGGACGAGGCGGAGAAGACCGCCGAGGCGATCGACGCGGGCCGGTGGATGCACACGGGCGATCTGGCGGTGATGCGCGAAGACGGCTACGTCCAGATCGTCGGCCGGATCAAGGACATGATCATCCGGGGCGGTGAGAACGTCTATCCGCGCGAGATCGAGGAGTTCCTCTATGCCCACCCCAAGATCGCGGACGTCCAGGTGGTCGGGGTCCCCGACGAACGCTATGGGGAGGAGATCCTGGCCTGCGTGATTCCGAGGGATGCCGGGGATCCGCCGACACTGGAGGACATCGCGGCGTACTGCAGGGAGCAGTTGGCGCACTACAAGATTCCACGGAGGCTGGAGATTCTGGCGGACTTCCCGATGACAGTGAGCGGGAAAGTGCGGAAGGTGGAGCTGAGGCGGCGGTACGGGGGTGCGGGGGAGGGGTAGGCGGGGCGGCGGCGGTGCCGCTGCGCCGGGGGGCCGTGACCGGGCGCGCGCCGCCGGACCCCCGCGCCTCAGTTTCCCCGGACTTCGTCCCGGACCTCCATGGGCTGACACGTGCGGCTCGGCCGGACATGTCAGCCCGTCCGGCGTTTGAGGACTTGCGGGCCGAAGGGCCGCATCCGGGGTCTGGGCCTCGGGAGCCCATGCGGCGGAGCCGAAAAGTCACAGCGGGCAAGGGCGGGGCGGGGTGGCGTGGCACGCCACCGGCGCACCGTCAGGCTCACGCCCCCGTGGAGATCAGCTCGTCCGCCGACGCGTTCACCGGATGAGGGCTCCCCGTCAGGTCCATGATGAACAGTGGGACGCCGAGGTCGTCCGCGCGCCACCTCGCGTCGTCCGCGTACCTCGCCAGGGAGAAGAAGACACCGGTGGCGGAGACGCTCAGCCCGTTCAGCCACAGGCACTCGACGTCACGCAGGGTGGCGGGGCGCGTGGAGGTGTCGACCTGGGCGACCAGGCCGGGGCCGAGCAGGTCGATTCCGGACGAGGGCCGCACCTCCGGCTGGACGACGTCCCGGAACCCGAGCCACGCCAGATAGCGCGCCGCAGCGGTCACCGCGTCGCGCGCGGAACGGATCGTGACCGGCCGGAACGAGGGGCGCGGCACGGTCGCCGTGTGCGGCAGCGGGAGGTGCGAGGGGCGCGCGGCGCAGGACATCACGTCCGTCGTGCCGGGGCCGGGCGCGCTCACCGGGCGGACCGGGATGCGCAGGACCGTGCCGCAGGGGCAGCCGAGTTCGGGCTGCGGCCAGTGGTCCTGGCGGCCGCAGGCCAGGCAGCGGACGGTGACCCAGTCGTCCGCCCAGGTGCGGTGCGTGATCGGTTCCGGCGGGGCGTGCAGCAGCGGCGGCGCGAGCGGAGCGCCGCAGGCGCAGGGCAGGACCGGCGACGCGAACAGGTGGTCGCGGCGGCAGGACGGACAGCGGACAGGCATCGCGTCTGCCATCGCGCTCCCCCCTTCCCTTCGTGCTGCCGTCCATCGTCCACCAAGCGGGATGCCTCGGGGAGGTACTTCGGTCATCCCTTGACGCCGCTCTGTACGCGTCCTACATTACTTCCGTATAGCAGAACAATACTTCCGCATTACGGAATCGATGCTCTGGAGTGACGCGAAGGAGCCGAGTCCGACCGGCCGAAGCAGGAGCCCCCATGCCTCGTATGACCGCTGCCCGAGCGGCAGTTGAGATCCTCAAGCGCGAAGGCGTCACGCACGCGTTCGGTGTGCCGGGCGCGGCGATCAACCCCTTCTACAAGGCCCTCCAGGCCGGCGGCGGCATCGACCACACGCTCGCCCGCCACGTCGAAGGCGCCTCCCACATGGCGGAGGGCTACACCCGCGCCAACCCCGGCAACATCGGGGTCTGCATCGGCACGTCGGGCCCGGCGGGCACCGACATGATCACCGGCCTGTACTCGGCCATCGGCGACTCCATCCCGATCCTGTGCATCACGGGCCAGGCGCCGACCTCCGTGATCCACAAGGAGGACTTCCAGGCCGTCGACATCGCCTCGATCGCGGGGCCGGTCACCAAGGCCGCGACGACCGTCCTGGAGGCCGCGCAGGTCCCCGGCGTCTTCCAGCAGGCCTTCCATCTGATGCGCTCGGGCCGCCCGGGCCCAGTCCTCGTCGACCTGCCCATCGACGTCCAGCTCACCGAGATCGAGTTCGACCCGGAGACGTACGAGCCGCTGCCGGTCTACAAGCCCGCCGCCACCCGCGCCCAGGCCGACAAGGCGATCCAGTTCCTGCTGGAGTCTGAGCGCCCGCTGATCGTCGCGGGCGGCGGCATCATCAACGCCGATGCGTCCGAACTGCTGGTGGAATTCGCCGAGCTGACCGGTACGCCGGTCATCCCGACCCTGATGGGCTGGGGCACGATCCCCGACGACCACGAGCTGAACGCGGGCATGGTCGGTCTGCAGACCTCGCACCGCTACGGCAACGCGACCTTCCTGGAGTCCGACTTCGTGCTGGGCATCGGCAACCGCTGGGCCAACCGTCACACCGGCTACAAGCTCGACGTCTACACCAAGGGCCGGAAGTTCGTTCACGTCGACATCGAGCCCACCCAGATCGGCAAGATCTTCGCCCCCGACTACGGCATCGCATCCGACGCTGGGGCCGCGCTGGAGCTCTTCGTCGAGGTGGCCAAGGAGCTCAAGGCCGCCGGCAAGCTGCCCGACCGCTCCGACTGGGTCGCCTCCACCCAGGAGCGCAAGGCCACCCTGCTGCGCCGTACGCACTTCGACAATGTGCCGATGAAGCCGCAGCGCGTGTACGAGGAGATGAACAAGGCCTTCGGCCCCGAGACGCGTTACGTCACCACCATCGGCCTCTCCCAGATCGCCGGCGCGCAGATGCTGCACGTCTACAAGCCGCGCCACTGGATCAACTGTGGCCAGGCGGGCCCGCTCGGCTGGACCATCCCGGCCGCGCTCGGTGTCGCCACCGCGGACCCGGAGTGCCCGGTCGTCGCGCTGTCCGGTGACTACGACTTCCAGTTCATGATCGAGGAGCTGGCGGTCGGCGCGCAGCACAGGATCCCCTACGTCCATGTCCTGGTGAACAACGCCTACCTGGGCCTGATCCGGCAGGCACAGATCGGCCTGGACATCAACTTCCAGGTGAACCTGGAGTTCGAGAACATCAACGCCCCCGAGCTGGGTGTCTACGGCGTCGACCACGTCAAGGTCGTCGAGGGCCTGGGCTGCAAGGCCATCCGGGTCACCGAGCCCGACCAACTGCTGCCGGCCTTCGAGGAGGCCAAGAAGCTGGCCGCCGAGTTCCGGGTGCCGGTCGTCGTCGAGGCGATCCTGGAGCGCGTCACCAACATCTCGATGAGCAAGACGGCCGACATCAGTGATGTCACCGAGTTCGAGGAGCTGGCGACGGAACCGGGCCACGCGCCCACGTCCATCAGGACGCTCAAGGTCTGATCACCGACCCGAGCCACGAGCGGCCGCCGTCCCGGAGTGAAGTCCGGGGCGGGGGCCGCTTTGTGCTCTGCGCTCAGGTCAGCAGGGCGAACGTTGCCCGAGCGCCAGCTTCCGACCCGAAAGCGATGGAGACGGAGCGTGGTGGCTCGGGTAGCTGCTTGCGTGGGTGACTCTGGCCAAGGTGATGGCCATGACCTTGGGAACGATCAGTCCCGGTCGGCCGCTCGTCCAGGCTCCGATCGGCGCAGCCGGAAGCGGAGCAACAGCGCGGGACGGCCACGGCCAAGGGATACGGGGGCAAGCTGAAACGCATAAGCACAAAGAAGAGCGCCGAGCTGCGGGACCGTCCGCAACTCGGCGCTCTGGCTGTGTGTTGATACCGCCCGACGACGCGAGGCCGGCGCGACAGGACGTTCGTGGCGCCGGGCGGAGACTGTGTGGCTGGACTGCCTCAGGGAGAGGACCGCGGCGGGGCGATTGGGACCGAGGGTTCGCTTCCTTCAGGTCAAGAAGCGTAACTCCGGTGCCTGACCACCGCACTGGCATCGCACTGCCGCCGCGGTCCTCGGCCTGCCCGTACCGCACGACCACCCCTCATCCGGGTCCGCGGTGCGGGCGGCGCCTCGTCCTGACCTCCCGTCAGGTCCGGGCGCAGCCTGTGTGGTTCTAGTCCTCGCGCAGGGCGCGGACCGTCTCCTCGACGCGCTTGCCGTAGTCGGCGTCGGCCGCGTGGAAGTGGGTGAGGTTCTTCTCGATGACGTCGTCACGGGTGACCTGCGAGAGGCCACCGGCGATGTTGGCCACCAGACGGGACTTCTCCTCCGGCGACATCAGGCGGTACAGCTCGCCCGCCTGGAAGAAGTCGTCGTCCTTGGTGTGCAGCGGCGCGGCGTGCGTGCCCGTCCAGCCGTGGATGGCCAGTGGGGCCGTCGGCGCGGAGTCCGTCTGGGCGGGACCGGCGTACGAGTTGGGCTCGTAGTTCTTGTCGTGGCGAGAGCCGTTGCGCGTGGCCATGAAGCCGTCGCGGCCGTAGTTGTCGGCAGACCCCCCAAGAACAGCCTTCGGCGCGTTCACCGGCAGCTGGGTGTGGTTGACGCCCAGGCGGTAGCGTTGCGCGTCCGCGTAGGCGAACAGGCGGCCCTGGAGCATCTTGTCCGGCGAAGGGCCGATGCCCGGCACGAAGTTGTTCGGCGAGAACGCGGCCTGCTCGACCTCGGCGAAGACGTTGTCGGGGTTGCGGTCGAGGACCAGACGGCCCACGCGCTGCAGCGGGTAGTCGCTGTGCGGCCACACCTTGGTGAGGTCGAAGGGGTTGAAGCGGTACTCCGCCGCTTCGGCCGCCGGCATGACCTGGACGTACAGGGTCCACGAGGGGTTCACGCCGCGCTCGATGGACTGGAGCAGGTCCGTCTGGTGGCTGTTGGGGTCCTTGCCGGCCTGCTCGGCCGCCTGCTCCGAGGAGAGGCAGCGTATGCCCTGGTTGGTCTTGAAGTGGTACTTCACGAAGAAGGCCTCGCCGGCCTCGTTCGTCCACTGGTAGGTGTGCGAGCCGTAGCCGTTCATGTGGCGGTACGAGGCGGGGATGCCGCGGTCACCCATCAGCCAGGTCACCTGGTGCGTCGCCTCGGGGGCGTGCGCCCAGAAGTCCCAGACGTTGTCCGGCTCCTGCTTGCCCGTGAAGGGGTCGCGCTTCTGCGAGTGGATGAAGTCGGGGAACTTGATGGGGTCCTTGATGAAGAACACCGGGGTGTTGTTGCCGACGAGGTCGTAATTGCCCTCTTCGGTGTAGAACTTCAGGGCGAAACCGCGCGGGTCGCGCACCGCGTCTGCGCCGCCCAGCGAGTCGGCGACGGTCGAGAAGCGGAGGAAGGTCTCGGTGCGCTTGCCGACCTGGGACAGGAAGTCCGCCCTGGTGAAGGCGGTGACGTCGTCGGTCACCTCGAAGTAGCCGTACGCGCCGCTGCCGCGGGCGTGCACCACGCGCTCCGGGATGCGCTCCCGGTTGAAGCGGGCGAGCTTCTCCAGCAGCTGCTGGTCCTGCAGGAGGATGGGGCCACCGACGCCTGCGGTGGCGGAGTTCTGGTTGTCGGCGACCGGGGCGCCTGACTCGGTCGTAAGCACACGCTGCGTCATGGTGGCGGGACTGACCTTCCTTACTGGAGCTGCTGGCGGTGCGAGGAGCGTAGATTCGCCTCGAACATCACGTCAACAGTTTGTTGAAATCGAAGGGTGGTGTTCCGGACGGCGCCGGCGCCTGGGCGCGACAGGACAGTTGTCAGCGCCGACGCCGCCCGGAAATCAGGGGGCCCTGTGCGGGCCCGGCTTCAGGCCTGCCGGCCGGAGAGGCGCTCGACGGCGCGCAGCAGGGCGGAGTGGTCGAGGCCGCCGTCGCCCTGCGCACGCAGGGAGGCGACGAGCTGGGCGACGACCGCGCCCACGGGCAGCGCGGCGCCGACGTTGCGGGCGGCGTCGGTGACGATGCCCATGTCCTTGTGGTGGAGGTCGATCCGGAAGCCGGGCTTGAAGTCCCGGTTAAGGAAGTTGTCCTTCTTGCGGGTCAGGACCGTGGAGCCGGCCAGGCCGCCGTTCAGGACGTCCAGGGCGGCCTGGAGGTTCACGCCGGACTTCTCCAGGAAGACGACGGCCTCGGCGCAGGCCTGGATGTTGACCGCGACGATCAGCTGGTTGGCGGCCTTCACCGTCTGGCCGGAGCCGTGCGGGCCGCACAGGACGATGGTCTTGCCCAGCGCCTCGAGAATCGGCAGCGCGCCGTCGAAGTCGGCCTGCTCGCCGCCGACCATGATCGACAGTACGGCCTCGATCGCGCCCGCCTCGCCGCCGGAGACCGGGGCGTCCAGTACGCGCATGCCCTTCTGTGCCGCGGCCTTGGCGAGGTCGACGGAGGTCTGGGGGGTGATGGAGGACATGTCGATCAGGAGGGCGCCTGGCCTGGCGTTCTCCAGGATGCCGTTCTCGCCGTACGCGATTGCCTCGACCTGCGGGGACGCGGGCACCATCGTGATGACGACGTCGGCGTCCTTGACGGCCTCGGCGATCGAGGACGCCGCGGTGCCGCCGGCGGCGGTGAGGCGGTCCAGCTTGTCCTGCTCCAGGGTGAAGCCGGTGACCTGGTAGCCCGCCTTCAGCAGGTTCTCGGACATGGGGGAGCCCATGATGCCGAGGCCGATCCAGGCAATCGCCGGGCGGTCTGTGCGGGGGGAATCAGCGAGCGTGCTCATGAGGGTGCCTCTCTCAAAACTCTTGAACGTGAGGTCAGTTGGCCGCGCGGGCCTCGGCGGGGAGCCAGCCGAAGGACTCGGCGCTCGGGCGGTCGCCGGCCTTGTACTCCAGGCCGACCCAGCCGTCGTAACCGGCCTTCGAGAGCTCGTCGAGAAGCCGCTCCAGCGGCAGCGAGCCCGTGCCCGGCGCGCCACGGCCCGGGCTGTCCGCGATCTGGACGTGGCCGGTCTTGTGGGCGTAGGCCGCGATGACCTCGCTGACGTCCTCGCCGTTCATTGACAGGTGGTAGATGTCGAGCAGGAACTTGGCGTTGCCGAGTCCCGTCGCCGCGTTCACCTTGTCGATGACCTCGATCGCGGCCGGGGCGCTCACCAGCGGGTAGAGCGGGGACTCCGGCTTGTTGAGCGTCTCGACCAGCAGGATCGCTCCGGCCCGGTCGGCCGCGCGGGCGGTGAGCACCAGGTTCTCCAGGGCGAGTTCGTCCTGGACGGCCGGGTCGACGCCCTCGACGCGGTTGCCGTACAGCGCGTTGAGCGCCTTGCAGCCCACCGAGGCGGCGAAGTCCGCGGCCACGTCGATGTTGGCGCGGAAGCGGCCGGACTCCTCGCCGGGCACGGAGAGCGCGCCGCGGTCGGGGCCC
Organism: Streptomyces sp. SLBN-118; assembly: GCF_006715635.1. Lineage (NCBI taxonomy): Bacteria > Bacillati > Actinomycetota > Actinomycetes > Kitasatosporales > Streptomycetaceae > Streptomyces > Streptomyces sp. SLBN-118. The sequence goes on along the minus strand of NZ_VFNP01000001.1, from coordinate 1,636,999 downwards.
GGCAGCTGCCCGGCGTAGAAGTTCAGGCCCACCAGCTGGGTGCCCGCGTCGTCGAGCGCTTTTTTGAGGGCGTCGAGCTCGGCCTGGGGCGGGGTGGGGGTCTCGATCCAGGGCCACCACAGCTCGACCGCCGTGAAGCCCGCCGCGGCTGCTGCCGCGGGGCGCTCCAGGAGCGGGAGTTCCGTGAAGAGGATCGAGAGGTTCACATCGAAGCGCTGGTCCGTGCCGCGTTTGTTCGTGAAAAGAGGGGCCATGAGGGGCTTGCGCTCCTTCCGTATTGCGGAAGTTAGTTTCTGCGTAATGGAAGATTGCCTGGGATGGGGGAGGACTGTCAAGAGCGGGCAACCAAAAAGCGCCCCCGAGCCGGGGGACAGAGGGCCTGTTCAGGCCTGTCCCCCGGCTCGGAAGCGCTCGCGGCTTTACTCGGGGCTTTCCGCCGGCGAATACCGCATGAGGCCGCCCGAGGTCGCCAGAAGTGGCTAGAGGGCGTCCACCCCGCTCACCTTCCAGCCCTCGGACGTACGGGTCAGAGTCATCCGCACCCGGTTCAGATCGACACGTGGCCCCGTCACCTGCGTGCTCGTGGTCACCTGGTTGACGAAGAGCAGTACGACGGCTCTGTCCGGCGAGGCCGACACCACCGAGGCGGCCGGTGCGCCGCCGCCCGGCGGCTTCACCACCGTCGCCTTGACCACCCCGTGGTACTTGGCCGCAGTCGGTGCCACCACCCTCGCCGTCGTCCTGCCGTACTCGTCACGGAAGGTGCCGGTCAGATGGCCGCGCGCCGCCGCGAAGTCTTTGTCGAGCCGCCGGTAGTCGTACGACAGCACCATGGGCGCCGCTTTCCGCGCCGCGGCGAGCGCCTCAGTCCGCGCCCCCTGTGTCCGCCGGCCGTCCCCGTACTCCCACCCGAGCACGGCGACCGCGGCCAGCAGCGCCACCACCAGCCCAGCCAGTACGGCGCAGAACCTGCCGCGCCGCCGCTCGCGCGCCGCGGCGGCCACGGGCTCCTCTGCGACCAGGACCGGTCCGGCGTACTGATCGTCCGCACGCCGTCCCTGGCTCGCGTCGTCCGGTGCCTCCAGAGGCAGCTCGTCCAGTGCTTTCGAGGGCGTCCCGTCCGCTGCCTCCGGACGCGTCGCCTCGGGGCTGCGGGTCGCCACCCGTTCCGTACGCCTGGCCGCCGCACGGGCGGCAGCGGCCATCGAGCGGCGGCCGGGGGATGCGGTGCCGGGGCCTTTGCCGGTCACGTTCGCCACGGTGTTGCTCCTCACTGCCTTGCTCCTCACTGCAGGTGGTACGGGTGTGTGCCCGGGCACGCGGTCAGCCGACGAACTCGACGTCGGACGTCAGCCAGCGGCCCTTCTCGCGTACGAGGTCGAGCTGCAGCCGATAGGTGCGGGCCTGGCCCCCCGGGGCGGCGGTGTTGGTCACCTTGCTGTCGGCGACGACCAGTACGCGGGCCGTGCGCTCGTCGCTGCGCGTGATGCCCGCTTCGAGCACCTGCCCCTGCGAGACCGACTTGTTGGCCGCGACCAGCTTCGTCAGTTCGGCCGTCTGCGCGGAGAACTGCTCCTTGAAGTCACCGGTGGCGCCCTTCAGCACGTTCTGGCTGTCCTGCTCGTAGTGCCGGTAGTCCAGCGAGGTGAAGTTCAGCGCGGACTGCCGGGCGGCGGCCAGGATGTCCTGGTGCCGCTGCGCCTCGGCACGCTGCTCGTACACCTTCACGCAGAGCCAGCCGCTCAGCGCCGTGGTCACCACCGTCGCCACCACGAGCGTGGCCGCCATGGCTCTGCCCTGCCGGGCCGAGGCCGCTGTTCTGGTGCCGAGCAGGCGCAGCGAGCGCGTCAGGCGCGCGAGGATGCCCGCGTTCATGCCATAGGTCCGACGAGCAGCCATTGCCACGAGTCCTTTCCGAGCACGCTCTGTTCGCCGCCCGTCGAGCCGATCTCGACGAGCGTTCCGTCCGGGCCGGCGACGATGCCGGTCTCCGGGTCGTACGGGGTGACATACGCAGCCCGGCCGGCCCCCGCCGAAGCCGTGGCGCCGGGTACGTTCTGCGCGCCGCGGACCGAGGTGGTGCCGCCGCGCGGGGCCGAGCAGCGGGCGCCAGTGTTCGCGGGGCGCTCGGCGGTGTCCGCGGGGTCGCGGCGCTGGGTGCTGTATCCCTGACGGCACGGCGGGGGATCGTCCGCTGCGGTGACCATGCCGAAGTGGGTGGTGCCGTCGCCCGGGACCACGGTGGAGCTGCCCGCGACGACCACCGGGAAGGTCACCAGCGCCTGTTCGACGCCGGGCAGCCTGGCCACCGTGATCTGGCCGCCGCTGATCAGATTTCCCAGCAGTACGGGAAGATGGGTCTCGTTCGCCTTGAGCAGCGAGTTCAGTTCCTGCGCGGCCGGAGCGGCCGAGCCGATCAGCCTGCGCAGGTCCCCGTCGCTCGATTTCAGCTCGGCGGTCAGGTCCGCCAGGTCGTGTGAGAAGGACTTGATCGCCGAGCCCTTGTCGACCTGCGTCTTGAGGACCGTGCGCGAGTCCTCGATCAGCGAGACGGTCTGCGGCAGCGACGCGGACGCCGACTCCACGAGGCTGTTGCCCGAGTCGACAAGCCGGCTCAGATGGGGGCCGGTTCCGGCGAAAGCCTTGCCGAGTTCGTCGACCGTGATGCGAAGGTCGTCCTTGCCCACGGAGTTGACCAGCCGGTCCAGGCTCAGCACGACATCCGTGGTGGGCAGCGGCACCCGGGTGTCACCGCGGTCGATCACGCTTCCGTCGCGCAGAAACGGGCCGCCGTCGCCACGCGGCTGGAGGTCGACGTACTGCTCGCCGACCGCCGAGCGGTTCGCCACCACCGCCAGCGTGTCGGCCGGTATCCGCACCCCGTCCTCGATGTCCAGCGCCACCTGAACCCCGTCGGCGCCCGCAAGACGCAGTTCACCGACGCGGCCCACCGGCACCCCGCGATAGGTGACCTCCGCTCCCGGGAAGACGCCTCCGGACTCGGTGAATTCGGCGCGCACGGTGTAACCGCGGTCGAGGAGCATGTCCGCCAGGCCCGTGTACTGGGCGCCGACGTACGACACCCCGACGGCGGTGACCGTGGCGAAGGCGAGCAACTGGGCCTTGACCGTACGAGTGATCACGGCTGCATCCCCTTCAGCATCAGCTCGGCGAGGGCGAAAGAGGCCCCGGCGGGAAAGCGTTCGGCGATCCCGCCTCCGTAGGAGGCGTAGCTGCCGGTGCACACCGGCGGGCACAGCGGATCCGTCCCGACCGGCGGAGAGGAAGGTGCCGTCGGCGCGCCCGGGATCTTCGGCAGCGAGGTGGGCAGTGGTACGCCGGGCAGATCGGGCACGTCCGGAAGCCCGGGCTTGCCCGGGGCGCCCGGCTTCTTCGGCTCCTCGGCGAGATTGCCGTAGATGCTCGCGAGATCGAGATCGGCGGTGATCTTGAGATTGACGTAGTCGCCCTTGATGGCGCCCGTCACATTGCGCGGGAACGGATACGTCGTCAGCAGCTCCAGCGCGTTCGGCAGATCGCTGCCCGCCTTGTTCAACTGCGCCAGGATCGGCCGCAGACTGCGCAGATTGGCCGTCAGATCGGCCCGCGAGGCGTTGACCACCTTGGTGCCCGCCGCGCCGAGCTTCGAGAGCGAGGTGAGCATCGCGGTCAGGTTGCGGCGCTGGTCGGCCAGCACCTTCAGCGCGCCCGGCATGGTGTCGACGGCCGCGGCGATGGTCTTCTTCTCCCGCGCCAGCCGCGCGGCCAGCCGGTCGATGCCTTCGAGCGCGCGGACGATCTCCTTGCGCTGCCCGTCGAGGCCGCCGATGAAGGTGTCCAGCTCGGTCAGCAGGGACTTCACCCGGTTCTCCCGGCCCGCCAGGGCCTTGTTCAACTCCGTGGTGACGGTCTTCAGCTGGGCCACCCCGCCTCCGTTGAGCAGCGCGGAGAGCGCGGAGAGCACTTCCTCGATCTCCGGGTTGCGCCCGCTGCGGGACAGCGGGATCCGGTCGCCGTCGCCGAGCCTGCCCGCGGGGGCGGTGTCCACCGGGGCGGACAGCGCCACGTACTTCTCGCCGAGCATGCTGGTCTGGTGCAGCTCGGCGATCGCGTTGGCCGGCAGCTTCACCTTGCCGTCGACCCGCAGCCGCACCCGGGCGTGCCAGCCGGCCAGTTCCACCTTCTCGACCGCGCCCACCGTGACGTTGTTGACCTTCACGGCCGACTGCGGCACCAGATCGAGTACGTCCCGGAACTCGACGGTGACCCGGTAGGCATTGCCGTCGTCGGCCGCGCCGCCGGGCAGCCCCACGTCGTACAGGCCGTTGAACTCGCAGCCGGTGAGCACGACCGAGCCCATCGCCGTCCACAGGGCCGCGGCCCGGCCCCCGCGCAGCACTTTGCTGAACCTCATGCACCGGCCTCCAGGATTCCGCCGAGCGTCCGGTCGACCGGTCCGGTGCCCGACACCGGTACGGCAGTGGGCAATGGGGGCAGCGTGTCGAAGAGCTGCCGGAGCTCCTTGCAGTCCGGGTTCTTGCCGCCCGCATCCCCTGTGGTCCGCAGCAGCGAGCACAACAGCGCGGCCGGATCCTGGGACTGGTCCAGGTTGTTACGGGTGTCGAGGGTGCCGGACGAGGGGTTGTAGGCGTTCTGCAGATTGGAGATCCCGGCCGGCGCGACCTCCAGCAGCTCCGCCAGGGCGGCCCGCTGGGTGACCAGCACTCGGGTGACCTTGCTGAGCCCCTTCACATCCGCGGTCAGAGCCTTCTTGTTGCCGCGTACGAACGCGGACACGTCGCCGAGCGCCACCCCCAGATTCCGCAGTGCCGCCGCGAGGTCCCCCCGTTCCCCGGCGAGCTGGTCGGCCACCTGGGCGAGGCTGTCGTTGAACGACCGCACGTTCTTGTCGTCGGAGGCCAGCGCCGCGGTGAACACCTGGAGATTGCGTACGGTGCCGAACAGGTCCTGCCTGCCGTCGGACAGCGTGGTGACCGCCAGCGACAGGTCCTCGACCGTCTGGTGGAGCCCCGCGCCCTGGCCGTCGAGGTTGTCCGCGCCGACCCCGAGCAGCCGGGACAGCGAACCGTCCTTGTTGGCGCCCTTGGGGCCGAAGGCCTCGGCTGTCGTGTGCAGGCTGTCGAAGACCCGGTCCAGCTCGACCGGCACGGCCGTGCGGCTCAGCGGAATGACCGCGCCGTCCTTCATGGCGGGCCCGCCGCGGTAGACGGGCAGCAGCTGTACGTAACGGTCGCTGACGACCGAGGAGTTGATGATCGCGGCTTTCGCGTTCACGGGGATCCTGCGTCCGGACTCGTACTCCAGCTCCACCCGCACCCGGCCGCCCTCCGGCGTGATCTTCCCGACCTTGCCGACGCGGACGCCGAGGACGCGTACGTCCGAACCGGGGTGGATGCCGACGGTGCGAGGGAAGTACGCGGTGACATGGACCGGGGACGAGTGCGGCCACAGGACGACCGCCGTCGTGCCCGCGACGAGCGCGAACGCCACGGTCGGCGCCACGCGCCGGGCGAGCCGTCCCCCCGGCATGAGACGCGGCACGAACCGCGGAATGTGACGCAGTATGTGACGCGGTATGAAGCGGGCGTTCATCGCGAGCCTCCCGTCCGCGGAACCACCGGAGTGGCGACCAGGTTCTGGATGTAGCTGTCGAACCACCGCCCGTTGCCGAGGGTGTTGGTGAACACCCGCACATAGGGCGCGAGCAGCTTGATGCTGCGATCCAGGCTTGCCTGGTTGCGTTCGAGCATGGCGACCACCGAGCCCAGGCTCTTCAGCGCCGGGCCGATCTGCTTGCGGTTGTCTTCCACCAGGCCCGAGAGCTGGACGCCGAGTGCGGCCGAACTCTTGAGCAGCGAGTGGATCGCAGCCCGCCGCGCGGCGATCTCCTTGAAGAGCTTGTCGCCGTCCTTGACCAGGACGGCGAACTCGTCGGCGCGGTCCTTCAGCACGCCGGTGACCCCGCCTGCGTGATCGAGGAGTTCGCGCAGCGACTGGTCGCGGGAAGCCACCGTACGGGAGATCTTCGACAGACCCTTGATGGAGGCCCGTACCTCGGCCGGCGAATCCTCGAAGGTGGTGGAGATGATGTCGAGCGCCTTCGCCAGCCGGGCCGTGTCCACCTTCTCCGTGGTGGTCGTCAGATCGCTGAACGCCGCGACGACGTCGTACGCCGGAACGGTCCGGTTCAGCGGGATCTCGCTGCCGGGCCGCAGCTGCCCGGATCCCTTGGGCTGCAGCGCGAGGTACTTCGCGCCCAGGATCGTCTTGACCCTGATGGCGGCCCCGGTCCGGGTGCCGAACTGCGGCTCGCCCTTGACCCGGAAGGTGACCTTCACATGGTCACCGTCCAGGTCGACCTCGTCGACCTTGCCGACCTTGACCCCGGCGATCCGCACCTCGTCGCCGGGCTTGAGGCCGCCCGCCTCGGAGAAGGCGGCGCTGTACGACTCGCCGTCGCCGATCAGAGGCAGGCTGTCGGCGTTGAACGCGGCCAGGGCCAGCAGCGCGAGCGTGGTGACGCCCACGGCTCCGATCACAGAAGGATTTCTCTCGCGGAACGGGATCATGAGCACCTCGCCCGGGCGACATGGAGCTCGGGGCGGATGACCTCTTCGGTCTTCGGCAGCACGATCCGGCCGTCGAAGTCACAGAGGTAGAAGTTGAACCAGGAACCGTACGAGGCGGTCCCCGTCAGCTTGTTGAGCTTGTTCGGCAGCCGTTTCAGCACGCCCTCCACGGTCTTCTCGTTCTTGTTCAGCGTTCCGGTGAGCTCCTTCAGCCCGGCGATGTCGTCACGCAGCGGGGGCCGGGCGTCCTGGAGCAGGCCCGAGGTGGCCTCGGTCAGCCCGTCGATGCCCGCCAGCGAGGCGCCGATCGGCTTGCGGTCGGCGGACAGGCCCGAGATCAGCCGCTGCAGCTGCTTGAGCAGCCCGGAGAAGCGGGCATCGCGCTTGTCCAGGGTCCCCAGCACGGTGTTGAGGTTGTCGATCACGGAGCCGATCAGCTCGTCGCGGTCGGCGATCGTCGTGGTGAGCGACGCGGTGTGGGCGAGCAGACTGCCCACCGTGCCGCCCTCGCCCTGCAAAGTTTTGATGATCTCGGTGGCGAGCTGGTTGACGTCGTTGGGACTCAGCGCCGCGAACAGCGGCTTGAACCCGCCGAGCAGCGCATTGAGATCGAGCGCGGGCTTCGTCCGGTTCAGCGGGATCACCCCGCCCGGTTCGAGGCGCGTCCCGTCGCCCGCGCCCTCGGTCAGGGCGACATAGCGCGACCCGACCAGACTCCGGTAGCGGATGACCGCGCCTGTGCTCGCAAGCAGCGGCCGGTCGTGGGCGACGGTGAACGTCACCTCGGCAAGCGTGCGGTCCGTGATCGCGATGTCCTTGACCTCGCCGACGCGCACTCCGGCGACCCGGATGTCGTCGCCCTCCTCCAGGCTGGTGACATCGCTGAACACCGCCCGGTAGGTGTCCTGTTCCGCGAACGAGACATTGACGATGGTCGCCGCGAGCAGTGCCGTCGCCAGCACCGTCACCAAAGCGAATAGACAGAACTTCACCAGCGGCGCCATGGCCGCCGTGGCAGGTGCCCTCCTCATGCGACACTCACCGCCGTTCCGCGTGCCATCGGCCCGAACAGCAGCGTCGCGACCGCGGGCACCCGGTCGGCCGGCACCCCGAGGACGGGGGCCACCAGCGAGCCGACGGCCCGCTGCTCGGCCGCGGTGGCCGACACTCGGGCTCCGCCGGACGGCCCGCCCGCGACGGTGCGCCGCGTACCGTCGTCGAGATGGACATCCGGTGCCGGAACACGGGGATTCGGCAGTCCTCGGCAGTCGGGTCCTGAGCGCTCTGCATAGCGCGGTTCCTCACCGGGTCGGTACGCGGGCCTGGGGCGGACGAATTCGAGCGTGATGTGCATCTCCCCGCCCGCGAACGCCTTTTCGGATGCCTCCTCCTGGCGCACCAGACCGTCGAGGAGGCAGGGGTATTCGGGGGAGTAGCGGGCGAACAACGCGAGGGTGGGCCGGGAGACCCGGCCGAGTGTGATCAGCCGGTCGCCGTTGTCGTCGAAGAACCTCTCAGCGGTGCCCGCGGCCGTGGTGGTCGCCTTCAGGGCCTCGGCCAGCCGGTCCTGCTGCTCGACAAGGGTGCGGCTGGTGGTGACGGAACTGCGCAGGATCCTCATCAGATCGGGCGCGGCGTCGCCGTACACCTCGGCCACATCGGCGAAGCGCGTGATGTCCTCCTTGATGGACGGCATATGGGGGTTGATCTCGCGCAAGTACCCTTCGACGCGGGTCAGGTTGGCCCCTATGCGGTCGCCGCGTCCTTCCAGAGCGGTGGCGAACGCGGAGAGTGTGGCGTTGAGCTCCGCGGGCCGTACGGTGCGCAGCAGCGGCAGCAGGTCGTTCAGCAGCTGCTGCACCTCGATACCGACCGTGGTGCGGTCCTGGGTGATGACATCACCGGCGCGGATGGGCCGGACGCCGGACCCGCGCGGCGGCACCAGTTCGACGAACTTCTCGCCGAACAGCGTCTTGGGCAGCAGCCGTGCGTGCACATCGGCCGGGATCCGGGAGACATGCTCCGGCTTGAGCGCGATGTCGACACTCGCCTTGCTGCCATCCGCCCGCACCGCGCGCACCTCGCCGACCAGCAGCCCGCGCAGTTTGACGTCGGCCCGCGGATCCAGCTGGTTGCCCAGTGTGTCGGCCTCCAGCGTGATCCGTACGACCGAGGTGAACACCTGCTGGTACACGGCCACGGACAACGACAGCAACAGCCCCATGACCACGATGAAGGCGACGCCGTACAGCTTCAGTCGGACGCTCTGCACCGGCCCTACCCCGCAATCCGTACGGTCGTGTTGGCGCCCCAGATCGCCAGGCTGAGGAAGAAGTCGAGGATGTTGACGGCGACGATGGAGGTGCGCACCGCACGGCCGACCGCGACGCCCACGCCCGCCGGGCCGCCGCTCGCGTAGTAGCCGTAGTAGCAGTGCACAAGGATGATCACGACGGCGAAGACGATCACCTTGCCGAACGACCACAGCACGTCGACCGGGGGCAGATACTGCTGGAAGTAGTGGTCGTAGGTGCCGGTCGACTGCCCGTAGTAGCCGGTCGTGATGGTGCGCGCGGCGAAGTACGAGGACAACAGCCCGATCACATAGAGCGGGATCACGGCGACGAAGCCGGCGATCATCCGGGTGGTCACCAGGAACGGCAGCGAGGGAACGCCCATCACCTCCAGCGCGTCGGTCTCCTCGCTGATGCGCATCGCGCCGAGCTGTGCGGTGAATCCGGCGCCGACCGTTGCGGACAGGGCGAGACCCGCCACCAGCGGTGCGATCTCACGGGTGTTGAAGTACGCCGAGAGGAACGCAACGAAGTTCGACGTGCCCAGCTGGTTGAGGGCCGCGTAGCCCTGCAGACCCACCTCGGTGCCGGTGAAGAAGGACAGGAAGGCGATGACGCCGACCGTGCCGCCCACGACGGCGAGCGCACCACGGCCGAAGCTCACCTCCGCGAGCAGCCGCAGGATCTCCTTCTTGTAGCGGCGCAGCGTCCGGCCGGTCCACGCCATGGACCGCCCGTAGAAGGTCAGTTGGGTGCCCAGCTCCTCAAGCCATTGTGTGAGCGCCATCCTCATCCCCTCTGCGGCACGATCTGGAAGTAGGCGGCCGTCATCACGAAGTTGGTGACGAACAGCAGCATGAAAGTGATCACGACCGACTGGTTGACGGCGTCGCCGACACCTTTCGGGCCGCCCTTGGCGGTGAGCCCCTTGTACGAGGCGACGATCGCCGCGATGGCGCCGAACACCAGGGCCTTCAGCTCGGCCGCCCACAGGTCCGACAGCTGGGCAAGGGTGGTGAAGGAGGCGAGGTAGGCGCCGGGTGTGCCGTTCTGCAGGACCACGTTGAAGAAGTAGCCGCCGGCCACGCCGACGACCGAGACCAGGCCGTTGAGCAGCACCGCCACCAGCATCGTCGCCAGCACCCGCGGTACGACGAGCCGGTGGATGGGGTCGATGCCCAGCACCTGCATGGCGTCGATCTCCTCGCGGATCTTCCGCGCCCCGAGGTCCGCGCAGATCGCGGTGCCGCCCGCTCCGGCGATCAGTAGCGCGGTCACGATCGGTGAGGCCTCGCGCAACACCGCCAGGACGGATGCGGCACCGGCGAAGGACTGCGCGCCCAGCTGCCGGGTCAGACTGCCGATCTGCAGCGCGATCACGGCGCCGAAGGGGATGGACACCAGCGCGGTCGGCAGGATGGTGACACTGGCGATGAACCAGGCCTGCTGGATGAACTCCCGCGCCTGGAAAGGGCGTTTGGGTATGGTCCGCAGGACGTCGAGACCCAGCGCGAAGAGGTTGCCGGTGTGCCTGAGGGCTCCGGTGGGCGACAGGCTCACAGGTCCGTCCCCCTTCCGCGCACCGCGGCACGCATCTGTCGCAGTGACTCGCGTTCGGCGATCGCCTCCCAGCGCGGCGGGCGGGTGACCCCCGCGGTGGGCAGAAGGCGCGGCGTCAGCTCGGGCAGTCCTTGCGGTACGGGATCCGCGGCATCGCCGAGCTGGGCCAGCTCCTGCTCGACCTGCGCCGCGTCCTTCTCCTCGGCCATGCCGATCGGGCCTTGCATCCGGCCGCCCAGGAACTGCCGTACCACCGGCTCCTCGCTGGTCAGCAGCTTCTCGCGGGGGCCGAACATCACCAGTTCGCGGCGGAAGAGCAGCCCGATGTTGTCCGGGACCTGCCGGGCGGAGGCGATGTCGTGCGTGACAATCAGAAAGGTCGCGCCGGTCTGCGCGTTGAGGTCGACGATCAGCTGGTTGAGGTAAGCCACTCGCACCGGGTCGAGCCCCGAGTCCGGCTCGTCGAAGAGGATGATCTCCGGATCGAGCACCAGCGCCCGGGCCAGCCCGGCTCGTTTGCGCATACCGCCGGATATCTCGCCGGGCAGCTTCCCTTCGGCGCCGAGCAGGCCGACCATGTCCATCTTCTCGAGCACGATTCGTCTGATCGCGCTCTCCGGCTTGCGAGTGTGCTCGCGCAGCGGGAAGGCGATGTTGTCGTAGAGGTTCATGGACCCGAACAGCGCGCCGTCCTGGAACAGCACCCCGAACAGCTTCCGCACCTCGTACAGATCGTGTTCGCGCAGGGCGGTGATGTCCGTGCCCGCGATCCGGATCGACCCGCGTTCGGGCCTGAGCAGCCCGACGAGCGTCTTGAGGAACACCGACTTGCCCGTGCCCGAAGGGCCGAGCATCACCGAGACCTCGCCGGCGGGCAGTGTCAGCGAAACGTCCTGCCAGATGACCTGGTGGCCGAAGGACTTGGTCAGTCCTTCCACGCAGATCTCGACACCCATCCGGTTCACCCTTCAGCCGTGGAGCAGCTCCGACATCTGCTCTACGGGGAGGGGCGGCCGGTCCGTCGCTGCGGGCCGAAGATTTTTTCCGGGAGGTTTCCTACGGGTGTGCAACGGGCGACGCGGCGTCCGTCACGTCCAGGGGAAGGTCCCCGGCGGGAAGGTCCATGGTGGAAGGGTCCTGCGGAGGCAGCGACGTCGACGGCAGTGACGCCGACGGCCCGGGCGCGGACGGCAGGGATGCCGATGGCAAGGATGTCGACGGCAGTCCGGACAGGCCGGGTACGGGAATTTCCGGCATGGCCGGGACGTCCAGCACCTCGGGGACGTCCGGTACGGCCGCAGTGGTCAGCGGCAGCGGCGGCAGAGGAGGCAGCGAAACCCCCGGCAGGTACGTGAGCAGGGGTCCGCCGGAAGGCTGCCCGGCGTCCGCACCGGTCGGCGACGACTCGGTGGGAGTGGGCGCGGTCGGCCCCGCGGTGCCCCCGTCCGACTGCCGCGCGTCCCCTGCCTGTGACACCGCGGGGGACGCGGGACGCGGCGAGCCGGGCCCGTCATCCTCGTGCACATGCGGCAGCAGGATCAGTCCTGCGACCGCCAGCGTCGCCGCCGTCGAGGCAACCGCCACCGCATGGGCGTTACCGCCCCGCCGGCCGTGCCCGATCAGCCACAGGGCACCGCCCAGCGTGGCGGCAAGGGAATGGCGCAGGGTCCTGCGGGCCCGCGCCAGCAGCGACTCGACCGTCCGGTAGCTCAGTCCCATCTTCACGGCGACCTGGCCGACATCCAGATCCTCGGACTTCAGCCACAGGGCCTCGGCCTGGCGGGCGGGCAGCTCACCGCTCCGTACGGCCAGCCACCGAGCCTCGGCGCGGTCGCAGACCGCCTCCTCGACCGGCACCGGCACCGGTGTCAGAAGCGTGGGGCTGCTGCGCACCTCGCTCTCCCGGTTGACCTGCCGGTAACGGTCCACGCACAGCCGCATCGTCACCGTCGTCAGCCACGCGCCGAGCCGCTCGTCGTCCAGTTCCGGGTGCTCGGCGGCGCGCAGCATCGCCTCGTGTACGGCGTCCTCGGCGTCCTCCATGCTCATGGACCTGCGTCTGGCCACCTTGAGCAGTTGCTCGCGGTGGCTCCACGCACGCTGCCACCGGTCGTCGGCCGCGCCTGTGTCCGTCGCCATGAGGGCCCCTTCGCGCTCACCCCGCCGGGCAGGTGCAGAGGCCCGGCGCGGGGGAGATTACCGCCCGGTATCCGGGCTTGTGGAGGGGGAGGCGCGCATCGATTCCGTTCCGTTGCTGGTCAGCCCACCGAGCCCGGGCAGCTCGACCACGGGTGCCGGGACCGCGGGCAGCGGCACCGAGGGTTCCGTGGCGGTGCCGCCGCTCTTCGACGGCGAGGGCGAAGGAGAGGGCGGGGGCGAGGAGTTGGGCGCGGCGGACGCGTCTGCCGGGCGGGCGGTCGCCGCAGAGGACACGGTCGGCCGCGGCTTCCCGGGCACATTCGACCGGGGGCGAACGGCCGGTCGAGCCCCCTGGTCCGGCACGACCCGGTGACCTTCGAGGTAGTACGCGAACCACGCCCTGACCGTGCGCAGATACGCGGCGGAGCGGTTGTAGCCGAGAATCGCGCGGTCCAGATCCGCTGCCGAGGAGAGATCGCGGCCGCCCGCGCACAGGTAGCGCCCCGCCGCGAGCGCAGCGTCGTAGATGTTGCCCGGATCGCTGATCCCGTCGCCGTTGCCGTCGGCGCCCCAGACGTCCCAGGTCGACGGGATGAACTGCATCGGGCCCACGGCACGGTCGTACGCCAAGTCCCCGTCGTACCGCCCGCCGTCGGTGTCCCTGATGACGGCGAACCCGTTGCCGTCCAGCCGCGGGCCGAGGATCGGAGCGAGCGTCGTGCCGTCCGCCCGCACCCGGCCGCCGCGCGCCTGCCCGGATTCGACCTGCCCGATCGCGGCGAGCAGCTGCCAGCGCAGACGGCACTGGGGCGTGCTGTCCGCGAGCGCGTCCTCGGCCTGCCGGTAGGCGGTCAGGACGGTGGCGGGCAGCGCCCCGCCGGCCGGCGTGCCGCTCCTGCTCGCGCCGTCGCGTGCCGCAGCGCGCGCCCGCAGGGGCGGAAGCTCGGTGCGGTACGGGGTGTCCCCGGAGACGCTCGGCCCGGGCGGGGCCGGGCGGACATGCGCCGGGCGCGGCGTGTGCGCCGCCGTTCCCGGTGCCTGCGAAGCGGTCAGTGCCGCCATGGCCGCCGTGACCACCACGGTCGTGTGGACACCTCTGCGCTTGCGCCCTGTCATGATGCAGACCCCTCCCAGTGCCGCTGCCTGCGACCCGTTCACCTGCTCTACGCGGCAGCGGCATCCGTCCGTCGCGACGTGTCGTACCTTTTCCGGAGCTTTTCCTGAGCTGGTCCGGGCCGGGAGGCCGACGACGGCGCCGAAGGGCGCGGCTAACGTGGGGGCATGGTGCGACTGAGAGTGGAGTTCACGACCGAGCCGTTCGACCTGGACGAGCCGCCGGCCCACGCGCTGGCCGTCCGAGAGGTCGTCCAGAGCGCGGATCTGGACACGGTGGACGTGGGCCCCTTCGGCAATACGGCCGAGGGTGGCGCCGACGCGGTGCTGAGCGCGGTCGACGCGCTGCTGCGCAGGGCCCTGGACACCGGGGCGACCCGGGTCTCGCTCCAGGTCAACGTCGTGGAGGGCGAGGCATGACCGGGCCCGCCGACCACGCACTCGCAGAGGCGGTCAAGCCACTCGTGGACGCCATGGGTGGCGAGTTGCTCGCACCTGGTGAGGCTCGCGAGGACGACGTCGTGCTCAGCTGGGAGGGCGAGGAGGTCCTCGCCGTACGACTCCCGCAGCTCGCGGACTCCCTCGACCACATCCTGGCCGCCATGGAGCGCCGGCACGGCATGCCACTGTCCGAGCTGGACCGCAAGACCAAGCAGCTGGTCGTGCGAACCCTGGAGGCGCGCGGCGCGTTCTCGGTACGGCATGGCGTGGAGACGGTGGCCGGTGCGCTCGGCGTCAGCCGATTCACCGTCTACAACTACCTCAACCGGGAGAATGCGTCCCGGGACACAAAGACACCGGCCGAGGGTCCATAGGGGCCGTTGGGTTTCCCCGGGAGCCGGCCGTCCTACAAATTCGCGTGCATCTCTTCCGGTTTCCATTCAAGGCATGAGCACGGGGTCAATGGCGCACCTTCAATTCGCTGGTCCGGCGAAGGAATGGTGCGGGCCGCCGGCGGCGAGGGCAATGGCTGTACAGGAAAAGTGGTCTGCGCTGCGAGGACTGCCCTCATGCGCCGGCGGCTTTCCAGCTCCCGCAGGTCCGTGCGCCACATCCGGCTGGCCGGAGGCGGGGACAGCGCCGCCAGGACGGTGCACACCGCACCGAAGGCCAGGGCCGTCCACAGCAGGATATCTTTCACAACACTTCTCTCCCTTTTGAGGGCATGCCGAAAGGCGCATTATCTTCACGAGGGGCAGGGGTGGGCATCGGCCGCCTGCTCGGCGTCTCGTGGGCGCCGGTTTGCGATGACATCCACATAACGCCTTGGTCTATGCCGAGTTACGTGAGGGCTGTGTCGTGTGGGCCGTTAGGGGTAGTTCCTATTTACGGGCCGGGTGGTGGACATTTCATAATGTCCGTCCGTGCGACGCCCGGTGGGCACCTCGCCCCCTCCCTCGTGGTGATCTGGACATGTCAACGCTTGACCCCGTCGGCGGCTCGCACGTTGCCAAGTTTTCAACAAAGTGTTGACGTCGTGTCGCCGGAGGGCGTTAGCTGTCCGCAGCCAGTCCAACGCACAGACAGCCACGGAGGCTCCCGTGACTTCAGGCTCGACACCGGGCCTCGCCCGGTTCAACACCTCGCAGGACAGCGCGGCCCTGGCCGCACTGCACGAGGTGTGCGCCAGTTCGGCGTGGGGGAGCAAGCTGCTCGCCCAGCGTCCGTACGCCACCGTGGAGGCCCTCTTCGACGCCGGCGACGCCGCCATGGCGGAACTGACCGCCGAGGATCTGGCCGAGGCGATGGCCGGGCACCCGCCGATCGGCCGCCCGAAGCCAGGGGACCCGACCTCCTCCCGCGAGCAGAGCGGGATGTCCGGGGCCTCCGAGGAGCTCAAGGCCGAGATGCTCGAACTGAACCTGTCGTACCAGGACAGGTTCGGGCACGTCTTTCTGATCTGCGCCACCGGCCGGACCGGTGAGCAGATGCGCGACGCGGTCCGTGAGCGGATCGGGAACTCGCCCGAGAAGGAGCGGGAAATCGTCCGCGCCGAACTGGGCAAGATCAACCGTATCCGGCTGAGCCGTCTCGTAGAGGAAGAGAGCGCATGAGCACCGAAACCACCGCCTCGGTGTCCACGCACATCCTGGACACCAGCGTCGGGCGCCCCGCCGAGGGCGTCGCCGTCTCGCTCGCGGCCCGCAGCGGCTCCGGCGCGGGCTGGGTGGCGCTCGGCGGCTCCGCGACCGACGCGGACGGGCGCTGCAAGGACCTGCCGGCCCTGCCGGAGGGCACCACCCACGTACGTCTCGACTTCGAGACCGAGGCGTACTTCGTCAGTAAGAACAGTTCCAAGAAGCAAGCCGAGGCGCAGCAGGACGCCCCCCGCGTAAGGGACAGCGGTGCGTTTTTCCCCGAGGTGACGATCACTTTCGCCGTCACGCCGGGCGAGCACTACCACGTACCGCTGCTGCTCAACCCGTTCGGCTACTCCGTTTACCGAGGGAGCTAGCAGACATGCCCACGATTCTCGGCCAGAACCAGTACGGCAAAGCAGAGAACCGCGTCGTCAAGATCACGCGGGACGGCGGCACACACCACATCAAGGACCTGAATGTCTCGGTCGCCCTCTCCGGCGACATGGACGACGTCCACTACTCCGGCTCCAACGCCAACGTCCTGCCGACCGACACCACCAAGAACACGGTGTACGCGTTCGCCAAGGAGTACGGCATCGAGTCGGCCGAGCAGTTCGGCATCCACCTGGCCCGTCACTTCGTGACCAGCCAGGAGCCGATCCACCGGGCGCGTATCCGCATCGAGGAGTACGCCTGGGAGCGCATCGAGACATCGGACAGCAACTCCAAGTTCATCGGGGCCGACGAGGTCAAGCACTCCTTCGTCCGCAAGGGCCAGGAGACCCGCGTCACCCAGATCACCTTCGACGGTGAGACGTGGCAGGTCATCTCCGGCCTGAAGGACCTCGTCGTGATGAACTCGACGAACTCCGAGTTCTGGGGCTACGTCAAGGACAAGTACACGACGCTCCAGGAGGCCCACGACCGCATCCTCGCGACCCAGGTGTCCGCCAGGTGGCGCTACAGCTGGTCCTCGGACGAGGAGCGCATGCCCAACTGGGAGAAGTCCTACGAGCAGGCCAGGAAGCACATGCTCCAGGCCTTCGCGGAGACGTACTCCCTCTCGCTCCAGCAGACCCTGTACCAAATGGGTTCGCGGATCATCAACAGCCGCAGTGAGATCGACGAGATCCGCTTCTCGCTGCCGAACAAGCACCACTTCCTGGTGGACCTCGAGCCGTTCGGGCTGAAGAACGACAACGAGGTCTACTTCGCGGCGGACCGCCCCTACGGTCTGATCGAGGCCACGGTTCTGCGGGACGGCATCGAGCCGCAGATCCCTCTCGACATGACCAACCTGTAGTACTCCGCCGTACCCCCGACGCGTGCGCCGGCGTCAGGTCCAGGGGGAGAGCGGGGGCATCTGCGCAGACAACAGCACCGCGGATCCGGTCGTCACCCCGCTCGACCCCCGGGTCCGTTCCACCAAATGGGAAGAACGAGGACCCGCCATGGCGGCTTCGCGCATCGTCATCGAGAACTGTGCCATCGCGACCGTGGACGCGAACGACACCGAGTACGCCTCGGGTTACGTCGTCGTCGCGGACAACCGGATCGAGTCCGTGGGAGCGGGCAAGGCCCCCGACGGCCTGGAGAACGTGGTCCGGCGCATCGACGGCACCGGCCATCTGGTCACCCCCGGCCTGGTCAACACGCACCACCACTTCTACCAGTGGATCACCCGGGGCCTGGCCACCGACCACAACCTGTTCAACTGGCTGGTCGCCCTGTACCCGACCTGGGCGCGGATCGACGAGCCGATGGTGCGCGCGGCCGCTCAGGGTTCCCTCGCCATGATGGCCCGCGGCGGTGTCACCACCGCCATGGACCACCACTACGTCTACCCGCACGGCTCCGGCGAACTGTCCGGCGCCATCATCGGGGCGGCGAGCCAGATGGGTGTCCGCTTCACCCTCGCCCGCGGCTCCATGGACCGTGGCACGTCGGACGGCGGCCTGCCGCCGGACTTCGCCGTCGAGTCCCTCGACGGCGCGCTCGCCGCCACCGAGGAGACCGTCGACAAGTACCACGACGCCTCCTTCGACGCGATGACGCAGATCGCCGTCGCGCCCTGCTCGCCGTTCTCCGTCTCCACCGAACTGATGCGCCAGGGCGCCGAGCTGGCCCGCCGCAAGGGCGTACGGCTGCACACGCACGGCTCGGAGACCGTCGAGGAGGAGGAGTTCTGCAAGGAGCTCTTCGGGATGGGCCCCACCGACTACTTCGAGTCGACCGGCTGGCTCGGCGCGGATGTGTGGATGGCTCACTGCGTGCACATGAACGACTCGGACATCGCCGCCTTCGCCCGTACGGGCACGGGTGTCGCGCACTGCCCGTCCTCCAACGCACGCCTCGCCGCGGGCATCGCCCGCGTCCCCGACATGCTGAAGGCGGGCGTCCCGGTCGGCCTCGGCGTCGACGGCACCGCCTCCAACGAGTCGGGCGAACTGCACACCGAACTGCGCAACGCGCTCCTCATCAACCGGCTCGGCGCTCACCGCGAGGCTGCCCTCAACGCCCGTCAGGCCCTGCGCCTCGGTACGTACGGCGGCGCCCAAGTCCTCGGCCGCGCCGACCAGATCGGCTCCATCGAGGCCGGCAAGCTCGCCGACCTGGTGCTGTGGAAGCTGGACACGCTCGCCCACTCCTCCATCGCCGACCCGGTGATCGCGCTCGTCTTCGGCGCGGCCGCCCCGGTGACGCTCTCCCTCGTCAACGGCAAGACCGTCGTCGAGGCGGGCCACCTGACCACGGTGGACGAGGACGCCATCGCCCGCGCCGCGCGGGACGAGGCACAGCGCCTCGCGCGCATCGCCGCGCAGGGCTGAGAAGAAGAAGTCCGGTCGAGGGGGACGGCCCTCGACCGGAGGCCGTGGACCCGAGCGGGGTCCATGGCAGCCGTGACCGGGGGGTGCGGCACCGCGTACGGTGCCGCACCCCCCGGGACGGTGACTCGTGTCCTCACACCCCGGAAGCACCGGGCTCACAGCTGGGAAGGCATTCGGTCGATGAGACCCCGCCTCCTCTGAAAAGGTTCACCAGCGGACTCCAGCATGTGGCCGCCATGTACGCGGGCGAGCCGACGGCCTCACCGTCGTCTTCGGAGCCGTCATCGTCGCCGGCCTGCTGGGCTGGTGACCACCCCGTGACGCTGCACGGAGGGCCGGGTGTCCGCGCGGACACCCGGCCCTCCGGCCCTGCCGTGAGCACTCGACGCGTCAGTCGATGTGGAAGCTCTCGCCGTACACCTTCCAGTCGAGCGGCGTGTTGAGGTTGAAGTTGTTCTTCCTGACGAAGACGCGCTGGGCCGTGTCGACCCGGCTGGTGTCCTCGTGCGCCTCCTCCTGCTTCATCGCCCAGACCCGGGCGTCGAGGAAGGCGTTCAGATACGTCTTCTCGTCGCCGCCCTGAGCCGGGGGCTTGGCCTTGGCCAGCGCCCTCTTGCGGATGCTGCTGAAGCTGGTGGAGTCGCCGCCGTCGCCGTGCATCACGATCGCGTCGTAGTAGATGAACTGGCCGAGGACCCCGATGCCGTCCTGCTTGCCCCGCTTGACCGCGGGGTTGAAGTAGACCCGGTCGCGCTCGTCGTTCTGGGCCTTCTTGAACTCCGAGTCCTGGGCCGCCTTCTTCCAGTCCTTGGTGAAGTTCGGGTCGAGCCCTTCGTGCGAGTCGCTGCCGTCGACCTCGCGCAGCGCGGGAAGGTACTTGGCCAGTACGTTCCCGGGCTTGCGTTGGGTGTAGAGCTCGACCAGATCCAGCATGTCGCCGGTGCCGGAGCAGAAGCCGATGATTCCGGCGGTGTAGCCGCGGCCGTCGTCGATGTCCTCGATGTACTTGTACTGGGCCTTCCAGTCCAGCGAGGAGTTCTCCGCGCTGGACACGATCTGCATGGCGATCTCCTTCTTCGCCGGGTCGTCGAGGCCGGTGGCGGCCGGAGCGGGGGCCGATGACACCTCGGTTGGCGCGTCGGACGTGGCCGCGACGGCGGTCGCGGGCACGGCGATGAGGGCCACGCCGAGGGCGATGCGGGGGAGGAACCTGAGCGGACGTGCGGCGCGTACGTGGGGGGTGGGCACCTTGCCTCCAAAGGGAGTTCGTCGTTCCCGTCTTCTGTTAGGAAGCTTTCCTATCAGAGTCTGGAAGTGTCGTACACCCCTTCGTCGCCCGGACGTTGAGACGGGGGGCTCGGCCAGGGAGCCCCGCCGGAGAGTTCAGCCGAGCAGTTCGGCGCTGCCCGAAGGCTCCACCCGCGGCTGCCCGTTGAGGCGGTGCCGCTCGATGGACGAGCGGCGGTACACCTCCTCGCGGACCCGCTGGATCTCACCGATCGGCCGGTGGTCCTCGCGGGTGCGCCACGGCGCGATCGACGTGCCGTCCGCGGCGGCCAGGTTCTCCTCGCCGCCGATGTCCTGCCGCGGGATGGCGATCGTCGCGACCGTCACCCACGGCGAGAGCTGCTCGGGCCACTCCACCGAGGTGTCGTGACCGGCATCCGCGCCAGATCGGAATTGAGCTGGACCTGCAGCTCGAAGACGTGGTCGCGCTCAGAAGCCTCTGCCACGAGGGTGTTGAGGAACGCCTCGCCGTCCGCCCCCACATCGACCGGCAGATACGTGACCGGCGAGAGCGGCACGGTTTGCACCTTCGCGATGTGGTCGCCGTAACGGAAGGCGCTCCCCCCATTCACACGTGCGCCGTGCCGGGTTCACCAGTGCGTCGGGCAGCTCGGCGAACAGCTCCTCGATGACCATGTGGTCGTACGCCGTGTTGGCGAAGAAGACTTTGTTGCTGATCAGGTCGAGGTCGAAGGCCGTCGCCTCGGCCTCGTCGGCGGGCAGCGATGCGCCGGGCACGCCGAACATCTTGATGCCCATACCGCAGGCTGCGCCGAGCAGCGAGTCGGCCCGCAGATGGGTGATGGGCCCCACTCGATTGCGCCCGACGCAGCCCTACTCCGCGTCGATCCGGTAGCTGTCGCCGTACACCTTCCACTCGAGGGGCGGGTCGAGGTCGAAGTTGTCGTCGGCGACGAAAACCCGCTGGGCCGTCTCGACGCGGCTCGTATCGGTGTGCGAGGGCTCGCGGCCGATCGCGTCGACGCGCGCGTCCAGGAAGGCATTCAGATACGCCTTTTCGTCGCCGCCGCTCGCGGGCGGCTTCGCGGTCCGCATGGCCTGCTCGCGCATGGTGCGGAAGCCGACCGACCCCTCGCTGTCGACCGACCCGTGCATCACATAGGCGTCGAAGTAGATGAACTGCCCCAGCGCGCCCAGCCCGTCGTCCTCGGCCTGGCGCACCGCGGGCGTGAAGTACAGCCGGTCCCGCTCGGCGTCCTGCGCGGCACGGAACGCCGGGTCCGAAACGGCGGCGCGTGCCCACGCGTCGGCGAACGGCTGCCCGAGGCCCTGGTGGGAATCGCTGCCCTTGACCGAGCGCAGCGCGGGCAGGAAGCGCGCCAGGCCATTGCCGGGCCTGGCCCTGGTGTAACCCTCGACGACGGCGAGCATGTCGCCGGTGCCGGAGCAGAAGCCGATGATTCCGGCGGTGTAGCCGCGGCCGTCGTCGATGTCCTCGATGTACTTGTACTGGGCCTTCCAGTCCAGCGAGGAGTTCTCCGCGCTGGACACCAGTTGCATGGCGATGTCCTTCTTCGCGGGGTCTTCGAGACCGACTTGAGCGGCGGCACCGGGAGCGCCGGGCCTGTGGTCGTCGGAGCCCGCGCAGGCGGCGAGCGTCAGCACCGGCATCAGAGTCAGCGCGAGCAGCGCTCTGACCATGGACTTCACGGCGTAACCCCTTCCTGGGGTCAGCGCCCCGGCCACGCCATGAGGTTACTGAACAGCTCCGCCTGTTCGATCGCGTCGTCCAGTGCGTGGTGCGTGTGCCGCCGACGGGAGAGCAACTCGCGCGGCATCGTGCCCTTGGCGACGGCACGCAGCGGGAGGTGCGCCTTGGTCGCGTAGAGGGTCTTCATGTCCAGGCATCCGGAGTGCCCGAAGGGGCTCGCCCCGGTGAAGCGGATCGATACCAGTACAGAAAGGTCCAGTCGCCCGCCCGGTCAGTCGCCCGGCCGCCAGTCCGGCCGGCGGCCGCTGAAGCCCATGACCTGGTCCAGGAGCGGCGCGTCCTCGGGGACGGCGACGACCGGGCCGAAGATCCCGTCCCGGCTCGGGTCGTCCCCCGCCGGCTCCATCAGCCCGTACGAGACCTGAAGCGGCGGCCAGTAGGTGTCGGATCTCCGGGACAGTCAAGTTGATCGGATCCCGGCTGCGGGCGGGGTGGTGTGGATCGCCGTGCTGGTCCGGGGCCACGTTGGCGGCCACGGCGCCGGCAGGCCTCCGTAGCGCGCCGTTCGCCGGGTGACGGGCCGTCCCGGGAGACGCGGCGACGGACCTGGACTCCCGGCCGTGCGGAGGAGAGCGATGCGCGAGACCGTGAGAAGCACGGGACACGCACTGACGGAGGACACCGATGGCGAGCGGCGAGGGAGCACAGCAACCCCACTGTCTGGTCACGGGCGCGACAGGCTACATCGGTGGCCGTCTGGTGCCCGAACTGCTGGATGCGGGGCACCGTGTACGTTGCCTGGCCCGGACGCCGGCGAAGCTGCGTGACCAGCCGTGCGCCCAACACGTGGAGGTGGTGCGCGGAGACGTGACCGATGCGGCCTCGCTCGGCGAAGCCCTGCGCGGCATCGACGTCGCCTACTACCTCGTGCACGCTCTCGGCTCCGGATCCGGCTTCGAGGCAACCGACCGGAAGGCCGCGAGGCTCTTCTCCGAGCAGGCCCGGGCAGCCGGCGTACGACGCATCGTCTACCTCGGTGGACTGACCCCGGCCGATGTCCCGGAACGCGAACTCTCCGCTCATCTGCGCTCGCGTGCCGAGGTGGGCGCCATCCTCCTGCGCTCGGGCGTACCGACCACCGTGCTGCGCGCCGCGGTCATCATCGGCTCCGGTTCCGCGTCCTTCGAGATGCTGCGCTACCTCACCGAGAGGCTGCCGGTCATGGTCACCCCGAGCTGGGTCGCCACCCGCATCCAGCCGATCGCCGTCCGGGACGTGCTGCGCTATCTCGTGGGCAGTGCGCGGATGCCCGACACGGTGAACCGGACGTTCGACATCGGCGGGCCCGATGTCATCACGTACGAGGAGATGATGCGGCGATACGCCGTGGTGGCGCGGCTGCCTCACCGCCTCATCCTGCGCGTGCCGATGCTCACCCCCCGGCTTTCCAGCCTCTGGATCGGCCTTGTCACTCCCGTTCCCCCGTCTATCGCCCGGCCGCTGGCCGAGTCCCTGCGCCACGAGGTCGTCTGCCGCGAGCACGACATCGCGGAGTACGTCCCCGATCCGCCGGGCGCACCGATCGGCTGCGACCAGGCCCTCACGCTGGCTCTTCAGCGTGTGCGCGACGCCCAGGTCACTACCCGCTGGTCCTCAGCCTCCCTGCCGGGCGCTCCGAGTGATCCCCTGCCCACAGACCCCGACTGGGCGGGAGGCAGCCTGTACACCGATCGGCGGGCGCTGGCTGTGGACGCCTCACCGGAGGCGCTGTGGCAGGTCATCGAAGGCATCGGCGGCAAGAACGGCTGGTACTCCTTCCCGCTCGCCTGGGCCGTGCGGGGCTGGCTCGACCGGCTCGTCGGCGGGGTCGGACTCCGCCGTGGCCGCCGCGACGCGGCCCGGCTGCGGGTCGGTGACTCGCTGGACTTCTGGCGGGTGGAGGAGATCGAACCGGGCCGGCTGCTACGGCTGCGTGCCGACATGCGTCTTCCGGGACTCGCCTGGCTGGAGATGTCCGTGGAATCGGACGGCAACGGCCACAGCCGGTACCGACAGCGCGCCCTGTTCCACCCCCACGGCCTCCTCGGCCATCTCTACTGGTGGAGCGTGTCACCGTTCCACGCTGTCGTGTTCCGCGGCATGGCACGCAACATCGCACGGGCCGCGCACCATGCCGCTGCCGCACCTGACAACCGGGGCGCGGCTCGCGGCTGAGTGGCTGCACCCGTCCGCGCGCTGCGTCGCAAGTGCGGACAGCAGCACTGCCTGTCCGCCGGACTGCGACCCGATCAGCGGCGGATGCTCGGCGAACGCGGCCGGCATCGCGCGGTCGTAGGGCTTGGCGGCGAACTCGGTTCCGAGGAACTCGGCGTAGTCGACGGCGACGGTGTCGCAGGACGCGCGGGTGGCGCGCAGGCAGGAAGGTTCGGTCATGGGCGAGGACAGTAGTCCGCTGCTCGTGTCCGCTGTCAGCTGCCCTGATTCGGCCCGATCACCAGCTCGCGCACCTGCTCTCCGTGATCAGGCTCGCGGGAGCCCGTGTCCTCCACTGAGAAGTGCTCCTGGAGGCCGTGAACGAGCCGCTTGATGTCCTTCGGGCGACCATAGACGAGCGCACGGACGGTTTCGGAGAGCCGGACCGGTTCGTGGAGGGGGCGCTGTCGGCGTACGTCGAAGGGCAAGGCGGACACCACCGGGCCGTCGCCGCCGCCGTCCGGGACGATCCGACCCGCCCCGGGCGGGGCAAGGGCAAGCTCGAAGATCGCGCTCAGCGTCTCGTAGACGAGGCCACCTGCACGCGTGGGTTCGATGTGCACGCCTATCGTTCCGGGCGCGTGGTGGTGGGCGGACTTCCTTTCCTTCGGTCGTAGTCGCATGCCTCAAGCATCTGACCAGCGGCATTCATTCGCCAGCCGAGGTGGGCGGGCAGAGTCCTCACAGGTCTTTGCAGTGGGACTCCGCGGCGGGCCCGGCATCGGGCCGTGTTTTGGAGCCTGTTCTGAACCCCCGTCTGCGCCCCGACGCCCGGCGAAAAGCTCCCATGTGTCCTGCGCGCCCCCAGCACGCCCGCCGGCCGCACGCGGCAAGGGCGGGCGGGGGCGCGCAGGGCGCGCAGGGCGCGCAGGAATCAGGCCTTCGTCTCGGCGCTGCAGACCCAGTCGCCGTAGCGGACGCCGTCCTTCGAGCGGACGATGCAGACTCGGACCGTGTCATTCTC
This sequence comes from Streptomyces sp. SLBN-118, assembly GCF_006715635.1. Taxonomy (NCBI): domain Bacteria; kingdom Bacillati; phylum Actinomycetota; class Actinomycetes; order Kitasatosporales; family Streptomycetaceae; genus Streptomyces; species Streptomyces sp. SLBN-118. The sequence continues at coordinate 1,612,218 of NZ_VFNP01000001.1, read as the reverse complement.
GGTCAGGTCGTAGTCGCAGAACGAGTAGCCGTCGGTCGTGTCGTTCTTGGTGGTCGTGTCGTAGCAGCCGGTCCGGTGATCCACCCAGCTCCACGCGTCGATGTTGACCTTCTGCCAGCGCTGGATCTTGGCATGCACGGAGTAGCCGTCCGCGGACAGGTCCTTCACCCACAGCTCGTCGCCGTAGGTCTTGAAGGTCGCCGTGCCCCAGGTCCGGGAGATGGTCACATTGCTTCCGCTTGCGGAGGCCGAGCCCGCCATGCCCCCGACGATGATGGCGCTCGCCGCGAGAGCCATACCGGCCTTTGCTATTGTTCCGCGCTTCATCAAGCGTTCCCCCTGTAGGTGTCGGGTCGTTACGAGTGCTAGATCAAAGCGTCGTCCTCGATCACCTGTCAACTACTTTGCGGACGTGTGGAGTTGAGGCGTGCGCATGATGAAGGCGGATTCGACGCCTGCCTGGCGCGAGGGACGGGGGTCGGCGCAGGCGAGATCACCGCGTGGTAGTGGGGACTTCTGGGTCGGCGACGCACCGCCCGACGGCTGTACGTGATGGACATCGCCTGGCTCGGCTGACCGCCAGGCGATGGGTCGTCGGCCTCGTAGACAGAGCGTGCGTAACCGGAACGGGTGCCAAATCTCCGACGACCCCGCAGGGACCCGCGCCGTTTCCTACGCTGGGAGATGTGACCACCAGCCTCACCCCCGACGTAGGCCTTGCTCTCTTCCTCCAGGAGGCCACTGCCTTCGGCAGCCCTTCCTCCGCCCGCATCGCCGATGCTGTCCTGACCCTGCTCGTCCTCAGAGGCGCGGATCGCCGGACCGGCCTGCCGGAACCGACCCCCGAGCTGGTCCGGCAGGTCCTTCACCAGGATGTGCCGGTCCTGGTCTGCGTGACCGAGTCCGAGCTGCCCGTCGCCCCCGCTGTCCTGCGCGCGCTCGCCGACCTCGTACGAGCCAGGGGCAGGCTGAACACGAAGCGTCAGGCCCGGCTGCTGGCCGCGATCGACGAGGCCGAGCCGGAATTCCGGCTGGCCGTGGCTGATCCGGCCAACCTGACCTGGTCGCGCTGGTACGCGTCGCTGATGCGGGCCGACGGAACACCGGTCGAGGACCCCGAGGCCGTGCTGCGACGGCTCGACGCTCATGACCGCAGTCCACGGGCGGACCGCCCCGCCCTGCCCGCCGGTGTGGAGCGGGCGGACGTCACGGGGCGGACCGTCTTCACGCAGATCCTCCTGGCCGAGACCCTGCTGAGGGCCTTCGCCCGCGATATCGAGCATCCATCGCCCGCCGGGCCCCTGCTGCCCGGTCTGCCCCTTGAGGCGGTGGACGTGGACCCGGAAGAAGGGCTGCCGGGCGAAATGCGGCGTATCGCGGGCACGCTGATGGACCGTTGGACGGCCGCGGGACTGTCCGAGGCCTTCTCGGGGCCGTACGCGCATCTCGCACCCGGCCCCGAGGACTCGCCCCACCTCGTCCTTGCCGACGCGCTCCTCGATCAGCACCTCAGCTACTACGGCGACTCCGGTCTCCCGGTCCCACCACCACCCGAGCTGCCCGCGCCGCAGGACGTGCGGGGCCTGCTCCTTGAGGCCCCGCTGCCCGCCCTCCTCTCCGTGGCCGCCGACGGGCCGGATCTGGTGGACGAGGAGGTGCGTCACCTCGCGGTCGCCTGTGGTCTGCTCCAGCAGGACGGGATACTGACGACACCGGGCCCGTCCGCCGGAATCTGGGCCGACGGCACCCCGCAGGAACTCACCGAACTCGCCGCGGACATCCTTGCCACGGCCGTCGGCCGTCTCACTGAGGATCCGGCACTGGACCGGGAGTACGCCGACGACGTGGCGCACCTGCTGTACGCTCTCTACGAGCGCGGCTGCACCGCCGATTCGGTGGCGCGCAAGGCCGCCGAGTACAGCGACTGGCTGATCGACCAGGCCGTGGAGAGCAGGCCGGCGCCGGTCCCGGGCGGTGCCCCGGCCGAGTACACGACCCCGGCTCCGCACGAGCTGTCCGACCTGCTCGGCATCCCCGGCCTGGACGAGGAGGACCGGACGGAGCTCGACGCTCCCGCCCTGGCGCTCGCCGCGGTCGTCGACCGGCTTTCCGCCACCGGCACGGTCTTCCGGACCGGTGACGCCTTCGGCCTGAGCCCCCTCGGCGCCGCCGCGGTCCGCCACATGCTGAAGGCCGGTGCGGTCGCGGCGCCCGACCGGGACACTGTCAGCGGCTGGGACGCGGCCACCCTCGTCGAAGCGGCCCGGCTCTGGCCCCAGGACGCCGCCACCCGCGCCGTCACCGACTGGCTGTCCGCCCGCGAGAACAGCGCCGGGGCATGGGACGAACTCCTCGGCCCCCTCGCCGCCACCAAGCCAGGCACCGACGAATCGGGCTCAACCCGCGCGCTGTTCAGCTGGATGGACACAGCGACCGCACCGCCGGAAGCCCTGCGCAGACTGCTCGCCGACCGCGCGCTCGGTGCGTACGCCCTCCAGGCGCTGCGTGCCCGTGGCGGGGAGGCGGATGAACGGCAGGTCCCTCAGAGCGCCCGGGCGGCCCTCGTCCTGGACGACCTGTACGCGTGCCAGGGCGTGGATGCCCGGGCTGAACCCGGGCTCGCCCCGAGCTCCCTGGTGACCGCGTTCGACGAGGTCGGCGCCACGTGGCCGGGCGGCCCCCAGGCCCTGATCGCCGCGCTCGCCGACGCCGACGCCAACAGGGCGCATCGGGTGCTGGCCCATCTCGGTGAGCGTCGATCCGGGCATCGCGGCGGCCGCCCGTCGCACCGCCGCGGTGAGCGACCCCTTGAGGCCGCGGTCGAAGAAGACCCGCAGACGCTGATCGGCCGGGTCGACCGGCGTCGGTGCCGTCAGGAGAGCGGGGACAGATACATCCCAGCGGCCCCGGCCCCGGCCGTATTGCGACACGAGTGGTTACCGGTCGGCGCGGCGTGGATCAGGCCTCGCCGGAGATGTAGCTGTCGCCCATGGAGACATTGCGGTGGGCCCGTAGGCGGGGCTCGCGGCGGACTAGCCCGCCCCGGTGGTCAGCAGAGCGGTGCAGACCAGCGGCAGTACGAGGGCCGCGGCGGTGGCCCGTCTTCGGGAGCGGGGGGAGACACGCGTGGTGCGAAATCCGGTCACGGCGGAACACTCCTGCGGTCGGCCGCGCCTGGAGGCACGACAAAGTCCAGGCGGTATGGCGTGGGTGTGAGGGGCCGCCGGCCGGTGGCACGCGGAATCTCGCACGCCGTGGCTTGTTACCGCTAGGTAGCCGCAGGTCTCGGTTCGATTACGCCATCGGGTGCGAGCGTGAGGAGACATGCGAGGCCGATCCTGCGTCGGGTCGCCTCAGCAGGACGCCTCAGAAGGACGCCGACGACGCCTCAGAAGGACGTCTCTCGCACGCTGGCCCGGTCCGAGGGAACGGTCGTCGCCGTGATCTCCGAACGGTGCCGGTCGCCCGCGAACGTCACCGTCAGGGTGTCCGGCGCGCTCTGTGTGGTGCTTGCCGTGAAGCCCTGGTTCGGCACCGCCGAGATGAGGCACACCCCGCCGCTTCCGTAGCGCACCGTTGCCTTCCCTCCCTGGGAGGTGATGGTGTGCACACCCGAACCGCCCTCCTCGCAGCCCGCACCGCCCGAGTTCGCCCCGGACGTGTCCTGTGACGGCGGGGGAGTTGTCCGGGCCGTGGGGATCGGTGACGCCGTACGAGGTCTTTCGGTCTTCCGGGGCGGCGTCGGCCTGGGCTTGGACGGGCTCGGGGTGGGCTCGGGGCTCGGGGAGGCGCTGGGAGTCGCCGAAGCCCGCGGCGGGTCCGCCGCGAAGTCCTTTGCCGCAGACTGCGCGACCGGAGCCGTCGGTCTGGTCGAACCCACCACGAAATGGACCGTGATCATGACGGCCGTGACGCTGGCAGCCGTACAGGACAGCCAGATGAGCACGTAGCGCAGGTACCGGGACACGACACCATCTTGGCGGACCCGCTAACGTGCCTGCTCATGGCCTCCGTACTTGTCGTCGAGGACGACCCAGTCATCCGGGCCGCGCTGATCGAGGTCCTCACCGGACACGGGTACGCGGTGAAGACCGCTCACCAGGGTTTCGAGGCGCTGCGGCAGATCACCCAGGGCCCGCCCGACATCGTCGTGCTGGACCTCGGGCTGCCCGACCTGGACGGTCTCGACGTGCTGCGGATGATCCGGGGCATTTCACGCGTACCCGTACTCGTCGCCACGGCCCGCGACGACGACACCGAGGTCATCAGGCTCCTCAATGCCGGAGCCGACGACTACATGGTCAAGCCCTTCTCGGGCGGTCAGCTCGCCGCCCGGATCGCGGCCGTACTGCGGCGGTCCCGGCCGGCCGCGGACGACGGCCACCGGCAGCCGGTCCTCCAGGTCTCCGGTCTCAGGATCGACCCGCTCGCCCGGACCGCACACCTGGACGGCGTCGAACTCTCCCTGACCCGGCGGGAGTTCGACCTGCTCGCCTACCTGGCGCACAACGCCGACCAGGTCATATCCCGGAAGCGGATACTCGCCGAGGTATGGCAGCAGCCCTATCTCGAGGACCAGACGGTTGACGTCCACCTCTCGGCGCTGCGCAGGAAGCTGGGCGAAAAGGCCGCGGATCCGCGCTATCTGCACACCGTGCGCGGTATCGGGATCAAGCTGGTCGCGCCGCCGTCATGAGACGCGCCCTCGCAGGGATCTCCCTCGCCGCGACCCTGATGGTCGCGCTGTCATTTCTCGTCCCGCTCGCCCTGCTCGTACGCGAACAGGCCCGGGACCGGGTGACCACCGCCGCCGAGCAGCGGGCGGCCGCGCTCTCGCCCGTGCTCGCCCTGACCACCAGACCCGCCGACGTGCAGCAGGCGGTCTCGGGCCTGGGCTCGGACGACCGGCTCGCCGTACGGCTCCCGGACGGCGGGCTCGTCGGCACCCTGCATGCACCGCAGGAAGCGCTGAGCCGCGCGGTGGGCAAACGGGAGACGCTGGTGCTCGACACCGCCGAGGGATGGGTCTATCTCCAGCCTGTCGTACTCGCGGAGAACCGGGTGGCGGTCGTCGAGGCGTACGTGCCCGCCGGGGATCTGACCCGGGGCGTGTGGGCCTCGTGGGGCGTCATGTCGCTGCTCGCGCTCGGCCTGGTGGGAGGCTCGGTGCTGGTCGCCGACCGGCTGGGCGCCCGGGTCGTCCGCTCTTCCCGGAGCCTGAAGCGTGCGTCACTGGCCCTGGGGTCGGGGGACCTCGACGTACGGGTGGACCCGGACGGTCCGCCGGAGCTGCAGGAAGCCGGGGCCGCGTTCAACACCATGGCCGACAGGGTCGTGGAACTGCTCGCCATCGAGCGCGAGATGGTCGCCGACCTCTCGCACCGGCTCAGGACCCCGCTCACAGCGCTGTACCTGGAGGCCGACCTGCTGGGTGGTTCACCGGGAGCCCGGCGGATCACGGAGGCCGTCGCGCAGCTGGAGAGCGAACTGGACTCGATCATCACCGCCGCCCGAACCCCGCTGGCCGCCGGCCCCGCGAACGGGGCGCTTGTGGCGCAACCCTGCGAGGTCACCGAGGTGGTGGCGATGCGGCTCGACTTCTGGTCGGTGCTCGCCACCCAGCAGGAGCGGCTGTATGAACGCTCCTTCACGCCGCGCCGGACGCCCGTACGGTTCCCCGAGGACGAGCTCGCCGCGGTCGTGGACGCGCTGATCGGGAACGTTTTCCGGCACACTCCGCAGGGCACTGCGTTCGCCGTGCGCGTGGAGCGCACCGGCCGGCATGTGCTGCTCACGGTGGAGGACGCGGGCCCCGGCGTCGCCGACCCGGGGGCCGCGCTCACCCGGGGCGTCAGCGTCGGCGGCTCCACGGGCCTCGGCCTGGACATCGTTGCGCGTGCGGCCCAGGCGGCGGGCGGAGAGCTGGAGATCACCCGCGCCGCGATGGGCGGGGCCCGGGTGCGGGTGTCGTTCGGGCTGGCGGGCGAGGAGCGGTAGCCGCTCCCGCTACCGGCTTGCGCCGAAGTCCTGCGTCCACCAGGGGCCACCGTCCCCGAAGTGCACGCCGATGCCTATCTCCTTGAAGGAGCAGTTGAGGATGTTGGCGCGGTGGCCGGGGCTGTTCATCCACGCGTCCATGACGGCCGCGGCGTCGGACTGCCCCTGGGCTATGTTCTCGCCCAGCGTGGACCAGGCGTATCCGGCCGCCTCGACGCGGCCGGCCATCGTCGATCCGTCGGGCCCGGTGTGGGACATCACGCCTGAGTCGGCCATGACGTCGCTGTAGTCGTCCGCGGCCTTGGTGAGCTTCGCGTTCGAGGTCAGCGGAGAACAACCTGCCGCCGCACGCTCCTTGTTGACCAGGGAGAGAACCTGCGCCTCGGCGCCGTTCGACGACCCGCCGTCGCCGCCCGACCGTACGGTAGGCCGACTCGAACCACCGGTGCTGCTCCCGCTCTTGCTCTGCACCTTCGGGGCGGCGGTCGGACTCGCCGTCCGCTTCGGCTTGGCGGAAGCCTTGACGCTCGGGGTCGGTGAGGCGGTTGCGCTGGGTATCGCTGATGGGGAGGCGAGGGGCGACGCACTGCCCGCGGCGGCCTGGCCGTCAACCGGTACGGGAAGGTCACCGGCGGCATCGGTTGTGACCCGGCCTGCGTCGCCTCCGTGGCCGCCGCCGGTGGCAAGGGTGACACCGACGCCCGTCGTGACGGTGATCGCACCCAGCGCCAGAACGACGGTGCGCGCCCGCATCCCGCTCTTGGGGCGGGCGTGAGAGCGGGGCTGGTGGCTGGCGGCTCTTCGGGAACCCATACGTGCAACACCTCGGAAGGAAGACGGCTGAGCAAGCGGGATCCCGGCAGACGCAGCGCGCCCACCGGGATCACGGTGGGGGGTTGACGAGAGCGTAGGCCGATCCGTGCGTCAAAAGGCCCCGGGGGAGGGCTTCTTCAAGAAGCCATAAGAAAGCCCTAAGACTCACGACGGGTATCTGGGCATTGCCGGGCGGCTTGCGCGCGGGCGCACCCTCTTGTGGGCAGGCGCCGCCTATGGCATATAGGTCTGGACCATTGCGTCGACCGCGGAGGTCCGACTGTGCAACGTCCCCCCACACTCACCGCGTTGGCCTGCGCCGCTGTCCTCCTGGTGGCTGCCTGCGGCGGCGAGAACAGAGACACCGAGAACCCGTCGCCTCCCGCTGGGGTGACGGCTCAAGCAGGCAGCGCCACGTCCGTGCACGTCATGTGGGAGCAGGCCACCGACAACAAGGCCGTCACCGGCTACGAGGTGTTCCAGCAGGGCGCTAGGGTCAAGACCCTGCCCGCCACCAGACACATGGTCGACATCGACCGGCTGAGCCCTCGGACCTCATACAGCTTCACCGTCCGGGCGCGCGATGCCGCAGGGAATCTTTCCGATCCGAGTACCGCCGTGCCCGTCACCACCCCGGCCCCCACGCCGGAGGACCACAAGACGCCCTCGCGGCCACTCAAGCTGCGCGGCCGGGTCGTGGGAAGCCGCGAGGCCAGCCTGTCCTGGGCGCGTGCCGCGGACGACGTCGGCGTCGCCTCGTACGACATCTACCAGGAGGACTCCCGCATCCACAGCGTGAGCGGCACCGAGACCACGGCCCGCGTCACCGGGCTGCGGCCGGGCACCGTCTACACCTTTACCGTGCGGGCACGTGACGCCGCCGACAACTCCTCACCGGACAGCAACGCCGTGGACCTGACCACGGTGTCGGCGCCGGGAAAGGGGCGCAGCACGGCACCCACCGATCTCAAGGCGACTGCCCGCAAGGGGAACATCGACCTGAGCTGGACGCCACCGCAGACCGGTGGTCCGGTCAAGGAGCATCAGCTGTTCCTGAACGGGAAGTTGGCCACGACCATCGTCTGGGGTGCCCAGCCGCCCGCCGGGACGGCGGCGTACACGATCACCGTCACGGACAAGCCGGGCACCCGCTACAGCATCAAGCTCCGGGCCCAGCTGCCGGACGGCAAGTGGGGTGACTTCTCGGCGCAGCGCACGGTCGTGGTCCGTTGAGGTGCTGTGGCCAGCGTGTTGGTGACATCTGGGCACCGACGCTACGGTCGTGCCCCCTCCGTAGACCTCCGGCTAAAGACCGCCAGGTGTCCGTAGGTGGTGCGTGTCATGGTGTCGAACCCGGAAAGCTGCGCGAAGCGGGTCGCGTCGACCGCGACGCTGTCGGGGAGAGGCGCGGTCGGTGACGCGCCCTCGCAGATCACCGAGTCCCAGGCGACGTGCGGGCTGAGCCCAGCGCGGTCGAGCACGAACCCACGGCATGAGTCACGGAGTTGGTCGAGCGTTTGCACCAGCGCCGCCACCACCTGCTCACGCTCCGGCTCCTGCAGGTCACTGAGCTCGTGGACGACAACGGTCGTCTCGTCATCCAGCCGTCGCACCCGGAGAATCGTGAAGGTGTCCGAAGCGAACCAGAGGTGGAGCGCGACCTCGCCGTGACCGGGATCGGCGAGAACGTCGGCCAGGTCCCCCGAGTCCCGCACAAGCCGGGCGTCTCCACCGTCTTTCCCCGTACGGAACAGGGAGATGTCACCGGTGAGGGGATGACGAGCCTTCAGCCCTGCCGCCTCCAGACTCTCCAGCAGCCGGCTGCTGCTCTGTGAGGTCAGATAGGACAGGTACCAGGAGAAGAAACCGTCCGCGCCTTCCTTGCCGCCTGCCCCAGTGGCGAAGGGAAGTCCACCGAAAACATCCCGAACGATCTCCTCGACGCGGTCGCGTGACACTGCCGGAGCGGTGTAGCGCGTGGAGCGCATTGTCGCGAGGAAATCTTCCGGCAATTCTGCGTGGTACCGCTTCACGTAATGGTGTAGTTCGATCGGCCACATCCAAGTGCCGTCGGTGACGAGTGATCCGGCTCCCGGAATCCACTCGTCGCCCGTAACGACATCCCGTTCCGCCCCCATGGCGCTGAAGATCTCGGTCCCCGATGAAAGGTACGCCAGGATTCCGGACTCGTCATCCATCCCATGCGGTCGAACAGCATCATGAATCGACGGAGCGGAGAGGTCCGCGTCCTGAGGCTCGAATTCGCGAAAGAACCCCACTCGCTTGATCATTGTGTCTCCGTTGATCGTTCCGCTATTCGGCCATTGGCAAGAAATATTCGCCAGTAGCCGTTGTTGCCAATCTGAGGCGTCTGCCCGGGGCCCAGGTCGGGCGATGTTCCAACCTTGTTGGTCGGTGCGTACACCGGCACCCCAAGGTCGTTGGCCACCCTCTGGGCGAGAGGGAGTTCCACGGAGTTCGGCGCGGCGTAGCCGGAGTGGCACGAGATGAGACGTACCGGGCCGCCGTCGCAGTTCGCTGCCGCACAGTACGCGTGGGCCCACGACGCCCCCGGTGCTGTGCGCTGTGCGGTACCGGGGGCGGAGTCCAACAGAAACGGCAGACGTCAGCCGGTCAGCTGCTCGTACGCGGGCAGCGTCAGGAAGTCCGCGTAGTCGGCGTCCAGGGAGACGCGCAGCAGTAGGTCGTGGGCCTGCTGCCACTTGCCCGCCGCGAACGCCTCCTCGCCGATCTCCGCGCGGATCGCCGCCAGTTCCTGTGCCGCGACCTTGCGGGCCAGCTCCGGGGTGGCGAGCTCGCCGTTCTCGAAGACCACGCCCGCGTTGATCCACTGCCAGATCTGGGAGCGGGAGATCTCCGCGGTCGCCGCGTCCTCCATCAGGTTGAAGATCGCGACCGCGCCGAGGCCGCGCAGCCATGCCTCGATGTAGCGGATGCCGACCTGGACGGCGTTGCGCAGACCCTCGTACGTGGGCCTGGCGTCCAGGGAGTCGATGGCGATCAGGTCGCCCGGCGCCACCGAGACATCCTCGCGCAGTCGGTCCTTCTGGTTGGGCTTCTCGCCCAGCACCGCGTCGAAGGAGGCCAGCGCGATCGGGACCAGGTCGGGGTGGGCGACCCAGGAGCCGTCGAAGCCGTCGGCCGCCTCGCGGTCCTTGTCGGCCTTGACCTTCTCGAAGGCGACCTTGTTGACCTCGGCGTCGCGGCGGGACGGGATGAAGGCCGCCATGCCGCCGATGGCGTGGGCGCCGCGCTTGTGGCAGGTGCGGACGAGGAGTTCGGTGTACGCGCGCATGAACGGGGCGGTCATCGTCACCGCGTTGCGGTCCGGGAGCACGAACTTCGCGCCGCCGTCACGGAAGTTCTTGACGATGGAGAAGAGGTAGTCCCAGCGGCCGGCGTTGAGCCCGGCCGCGTGGTCACGGAGTTCGTAGAGGATCTCCTCCATCTCGTACGCCGCCGTGATCGTCTCGATCAGGACGGTCGCGCGGACGGTGCCCTGCGGGATGCCGACGTAGTTCTGCGCGAACACGAAGATGTCGTTCCAGAGCCGGGCCTCCAGGTACGACTCCGTCTTCGGGAGGTAGAAGTACGGGCCCTTGCCGAGGTCGATCAGGCGCTGCGCGTTGTGGAAGAAGTACAGGCCGAAGTCGACCAGTGCGCCCGGGACCGGGCGGCCCTCGAACTGCAGGTGGCGCTCTTCGAGGTGCCAGCCGCGCGGGCGCATCACGACGGTCGCGAGTTCATCGTTCGGCCGCAGAGCGTAAGTCTTCCCGGACGCCGGGTCGGTGAAGTCGATCTTCCGCTCGTAGGCGTCGATCAGATTGCGCTGGCCGAGGACGACGTTCTCCCAGGTGGGGGCCGAGGCGTCCTCGAAGTCGGCGAGCCAGACCCTGGCGCCCGAGTTCAGGGCGTTGATGGTCATCTTGCGGTCGGTGGGTCCGGTGATCTCCACCCGGCGGTCGTTCAGCGCCGCGGGGGCCGGAGCGACCTTCCAGGAGTCGTCCGCGCGGATCGCGGCGGTCTCCGGGAGGAAGTCCAGGGTGGAAGTACGGGCGATCTCGGCGCGGCGCTCGGCGCGGCGGGCGAGAAGCTCGTCACGCCGCGGCGTGAACCGCCGGTGCAGCTCAGCCACGAAGGCGAGGGCCGCGTCGGTGAGAACCTCTTCCTGCCGGGGCAGGGGCTCGGCTTCGACGATGGCCAGCGGGGACGGCGCTGGTGCGGACATGAGCTGTCACTTCCTTCAGCGGGCGGTGCCCGACGGCCGCCGGGCGTGCTGATACGGCACTCGGTGCCGCAAGAGCCGAGGTGCGGTCGCGGGCGCCGTCTGGGTGTCGGGCGCTTCTGACCAGTGGATAGTAGTTTCCTCATGGTGGAAGTTCAATGGTTTGTTGATATCGAGATTCTCTGGGTCGACAGACCGTGTCGCTGAGTGCCACGCCGCTCACTCAAGGTGCGCCAGATCCTCAGCCGTGTCGATGTCGTACGCCTCGGCCACATCGCCGCACTCGATCAGCGCGAGCGAGGACTCGTGGTCTTTGAGATAGGCGCGGGCACCGCGGTCGCCGACCGCGCCGGCCGTGATCTCCTGCCAGTGCCCCGCGCCGAAGAGCACCGGATGGCCGCGCTCACCCCCGTACGCGGCCGCCGCCAGCGACTGACGGGAGCGGCAGGCGGCCCGTACGCGGGCCACCGCTTCGGCGCCGATGCCCGGCTGGTCCACCAGCGAGACAAGAGCGGCGTCCGCCGCCGTGGCGGACAGCGACTGAAGGCCCGCACGCAGCGAAGAGCCCATGCCCTCCTCCCAGTCGGGGTTGTCGACGAGTACGCAGCCGGGCAGATCGGCCTCCTTGCGTACGCGGTCGGCGGCCGCACCCAGCACCACATGCACGGGACCGCAGCCGCCCTCGCGCAGCACGCGCACCGCGTGCTCCACCAGCGGCCTGCCCCGGTGCGTCAGCAGCGCCTTCGGGCGTCCGCCGAGCCGCCGTCCGCCGCCCGCGGCGAGCAGCAGTCCGGCCACGACCGGTTCCATCCTTGGTTCTGCGACGTGTGCCATAAGGACTCCCTACCTCATTTCCGGGCGAAGCGCTGCGCCGTCCGTCTGCCGCGGGCGCCCATCCGGAACCGCCCGCTCGAAGGCTGTCGTCTGACCTGGAGAGCCCGAGGTGACCTTGGATAAGGTGCATCTCCAATGCTGAACTTCGCCATGGGGGACGAGAGTCGATGAGTGGGCGCGCACACCAGGGAACGGTCTTTCAGCCGCTGGGCGAAGACGATCCGCGGCACGTCGCCGGATACAAGATCGCCGCGCGGCTCGGCGCCGGCGGCATGGGCAAGGTCTATCTGTCGTACACACCCGGCGGGAGGCCCATCGCCATCAAGGTGATCCGGCCCGACTTCGGCCAGGACGCCGAATTCCGCCGCCGCTTCGCCCAGGAGGTGCAGGCCGCGCAGCGAGTGCAGGGCCTGTACACCGCCCCTGTCATCGACGCGGACGCCGAGGCCGAACAGCCCTGGCTGGCCACGGCGTACGTCCCCGGGCCCTCCCTCGCCGACGCCGTCGCCGAACACGGCAAGCTCCCGGTCGAGACCGTGCTGCTGCTCGTCGCCGGAATCGCCGAGGCGCTGCAGATCATCCACGGTGCGGGCATCGTCCACCGTGACCTCAAGCCCGCCAATGTGCTGCTCGCCGCGGACGGGCCGCGCGTCATCGACTTCGGCATCGCACGGGCCGCCGATGCGACGTCGCTCACCAGCAGCGGTGTCACCATCGGCACCCCGTCCTTCATGGCCCCCGAGCAGGCGGCCGGCAGCCAAGTCACCCCGGCCACCGACATTTTCGCCCTTGGCCAGGTCGCGGCGTACGCGGCGACCGGCAAGGCGGCCTTCGGCGAGGGCACGTCGCACGGTGTGCTCTACCGGATCGTCCACGAGGAGCCCGACCTCACCGAACTCCCCGAGCAACTGCGGGAGTTGGTGACCCGCTGCCTGGTCAAGGACCCCGAGGGGCGGCCGTCGGTCGCCGAACTCCTCACCATCTGCCAGTCCGCCAATGCCGAAACGGTGCTGCGCCGTCCCGAGGAGTGGCTGCCCGGCGCCGTCGCCGCGGAGATCACCACGCGCAAGGCGGCCCCCGCGCCGCCCGCGACCCCGCCGGGCGGACAGGCCCCGGCCGCGTACGCTCCCACCGCCCCGGCTCACCCCCCGACCGCGCCCGCCGCCGCTGCGCCGATGCAGGCTCCTCCCGGACCCGGCCAGGTCCCGGCGCCCGGCCAGGTCCCGGCGCCCGGCCAGACCCCGGCCGCGTATGCCCCCACCGCCGCGGCCACGCGACCGACCCCGCCGCCCGGCTTCGGCCCCCCTCAGACGCAGCCGCCGACGTACGGCTACCCTCACCAGCAGGCTGCCCCGCCGCAGTACCACCACCAGCCGGTGCAGCCGTACAACACCCTCGCCGCACCCACCGCGCCGCCCAAGAAGAAGACGGGGCGAAATCTGGCCATTGCCGTCGTCGCCACTCTGGTGGTCGGCGCGGTGGCCGGAGGCCTCCTGTACCTCGCCCTCGGCGACAAGGGCAACGACAAGGGCAATCAGTCGCAGGGCAGTGGCAAGGCCGGCAGTTCGCCGAACGCGGGCGGTAAGGGAGGCGCCACCCCGACCCCTGGGCAGAGCAAGTCGTCGACGCCCGCGGCTGCGCCGGACCCGGCGCCCAAGACGTACAACGGCCTCAACGTCACGGACGATTACGGCATCACCCTCGGCGACGACCCGCTCAAGCCGGTATCGAGCGACTCCGGCACCGTCGACGTCGAGCACGAGTGGTACCTCGGCACGATCGAGGCCCGGAACGCAAAGCTGATCCTGCTGCGCCCCGGCCAGAACGCCGATCTGGAGACCTGCCGGTCGGAGACGCGGTTCGCCACTGTGCTCAAGATCGAAAACCTGTCGAAGGGCGCGAAGTTCTGTGTGCTGAGCGAAACGGGGAACGTAGGCGTGGTGACCTACCAGGGGAGGTCGCCCGAGTCGGACCCCAGCCACTACATCACCCTCGATGTGACGGTCTGGCGCGGCGCGATCGACTCCGTACAGCCTACGTACTGATTTCGGTCGGCGGAGTGGCGCGCACCGCGCCGGATGACGTTAACTTGCCCGCGACCCCGGGCGGCTGACCATCGACCCACGGGTCGCCGAGGCGGCACATGGGTGTGCGAGGGGAAGAACTTTTGTTGCGGAGCGTGGGGCAGACGCGGGTGACGGAGAGCGGCGAGGACCCTAGGGCGACGGAGCTGCGCGCTGCCATCTCCCGGCTCCGCCGCGAACTGGCCGGTCATCCGGGCGAGTTCCCCGACCGGGGGATCGCCGAGGACGAACTGGCCGTGCTGGCGGCGATGGTGGCGGCGGGCGATCCCGAAGTCCCGCGGATGCGGCGCTCGTTGCTGCTGATCGCCGGGGCGATCGGGTCGGTGAGTGCGTTGGCGCCGGGGCTGCTGAAGGTACGGAACGCGGTGGACCTGTTCGGCGAGGTGCCGCGCTAGGAGTCTGAGTCAAACGCCGGACGGGGTGAATACGGGACGGGCTCAGCCGCGGATCAGGCGGCGGGACCGGGCCGTTGCCACCGCCGACGTCCGCGAGTCCACCCCCAACTTCGCGTAAATATGGACCAGATGGGACTTCACCGTCGCCTGGCTCAGGAACAGTTCCTTGCTGATCTGCAGATTCGACAGGCCGTCCCCCACCAGTTGCAGCACCTCCAGCTCCCGCTTCGTCAGTGCCTCCGACGGCGTCCGCATCCGGTCCATCAGCCGGTGCGCCACGGCCGGGGCGAGCGCCGACCTGCCCGATGCCGCCGTGCGGACCGCCGCGGACAGTTCCTCCGGCGGTGCGTCCTTGAGGAGGTAGCCCGCCGCGCCCGCCTCCACCGCCGCCAGGATGTCCGCGTCCGTGTCGTACGTCGTGAGGACCAGCACGCGCGGCGCGTCCGGGAGGGCGCTGATCGCCGCCGTCGCCTCCGAGCCGTGCATACCGGGGCCGAACTGGAGGTCCATCAGCACCACGTCGATGCCGCCCGCCGCGGCCCGGACCACCGCCAGTTCCGCCGTGGCCGCCTCCGCGACCACGGCGAAGTCGGGCTCGGTGTCGAGGACCGCCCGCAGCCCCGCCCGTACGACGGGATGATCGTCGGCGAGCAGCAGGCGGATCGGCGCTTTCATGCGGAAACCTGCGCCGGAAGGGGCAGCGTCAGCGCGAGCGCCGTGCCCTGGCCCGGGGCCGACTCCACGCTGAGCGTCCCGCCGAGCGACCGCGCTCGCGACCGCATCGCGGGCAGTCCGAACCCGCCGTCCCCGCCCGGCACCGGCGCCGCGGTCGTGGGGTCGAAGCCCCGGCCGTCATCGACGACGTCGAGCGAGACCGAGGTGTCCATGAAGCTGAGCGTGATCTCGGCCCGGCCCGCGGCGGCATGGCGCACAGTGTTGGCGAGCGCCGACTGCGCGGTACGCAGCAGGGCGACCTCGTACGGAGTGGGCAGCTCGACGGGCGTACCGCTGATGCCGAACTGGACGGCGGGCCCGGGCCCGGATGCGAGCGTGCACAGGCGCTCCAGCGCGCCCGCAAGCGAGCCGCGCTCCAGATCCGGCGGCGTCAGGGCGCGTACAAAACGCCGCGCCTCGGCGAGGTTGTCCTGCGCGGCCTGCCGGGCCCGGCGTACATGCACGGCGGCCGGAGCGTCCTCGGGCAGGGTCCGCTCGGCGGCGCGCAGCAGCAGCTGGATGCTGGACAGCCCCTGGGCGAGAGTGTCGTGGATCTCCCGGGCCAGCCGCTCACGTTCGGCCAGCACCCCGGCCTGGTGCTCTGCCTCGGCGAGCTCCGCCCGGGTGGAGATGAGTTCCTCGATGAGCTCGCGGCGTGTCTCGCTCTCCCGGTACAGCGCGCGATAGCCGAGCACGGTCGCGACGGCGACGGCCGCGCCGAGCAGCGGCCCGATGAAGGTGCCCGGGGTGATGGTCCTGCCGTGCAGCAGGAAGCTTCCGATGGCGGCGCCCGCGGTGACCGCGACGGCGGGCAGCCCCCAGCGCACCGGAAGCAGGTGCAGCAGCAGGAAGTACAGCGGGAAGGCGGCCCACAGGCCGTCGGGGGAGAGGGCGAGCAGCGCCAGCCAGGCCGCGCCGAGTGCGGCGAGCCAGAGCGCGGCGGCGCGCGGCGAGCGGTGCACGGCCGGACTCAGGACACCGGCGGCGTACACAGCGGCCGTCACGGCGGCGGCCGCCACGACGGCGTGGGCGTGCGGGGTGCCGTCCGCCACGGCCCGTATCGCGGCGAGGGCGAGCAGCCCGGCCAGCAGCGCGTGCAGGCACAGCGGCAGCACGCGCAGGACGGGGGTGAGGGTTCGGGAATCCATGGTCGTCCCAGCGTAAGCGGGGGGCGCGGGCGCGAGGTCAACCAAAGGATTGATGTGAGTACGCACCGAGGCGCGATGTTCGCGAGGCCCTCGTACCGGAGGCTGAGCCCATGTTCGTCGCATGGAGAGATCTGCGGTTCGCCAAGGGCCGGTTCGCCCTGATGGGCACGGTGGTCGTGCTGATCACGCTGCTGGTGGGGCTGCTGTCGGGGTTGACCGCCGGGCTGGCCCGGGAGAACACCTCGGCCGTCACCGGCCTGCCCGCCGACCACATCGCCTTCGCCGCCCCGCCCGGCGGCCGGCCGGTGTCCTTCACCAACTCGTCAGTGAACGAGGACCAGTGGGTGAGCTGGGCGCGGCAGCCCGGCGTCACCGGAGCCCACCCCATCGGCATCCGTACGCTGAACGCCGCCGCCGGGGACCGTAGCGCCGCCGTGTCGTCCTTCGGTGTGGAGCCCGGCTCCGGGCTCGCGCCGCGAGGCCTCGCCCCGGGCCGTGTCGTCCTCTCCGGGAAGGCGGCGAAGGAGCTGGGCGTCGGCGCGGGCGACCGGATCAGGATCGGCAGCCTGGACGAGCGCGTCGCGGCGGTCGAGGGCGATGCCTCCTTCGGCCATACGCCGGTGGTGTGGACGGCGCTCGACGACTGGCAGCGGATCGGGAACTCCGGCACGGCGGTCGGCAAACAGGCCACCGTCATCGCGCTCACGACGTCGGACGGCGCGGGCGGCGTGGACCTCGCGGCCGGTGACAAGGCGGCCGGTACGAAGACACTCGGCGTCGGTGAAGCCCTGACCGCGATCGGCTCCTACCAGGCCGAGAACGGCTCGCTGCAGCTGATGCGCGGCTTCCTCTTCGTGATCAGCGCCCTGGTCATCGGGGCCTTCTTCACGGTCTGGACGATCCAGCGCAGCGCCGACATCGCCGTTCTGAAGGCGCTCGGCGCGTCGACGCCGTACCTGCTGGGGGACGCGCTGGGGCAGGCGGTGACGATGCTGGCGGCCGGAACACTCCTCGGTACCGCTCTGACCGCCGCGATCGGCGCACTGATCGGCGGCGGTGACGTGCCCTTCGTACTGGCGGCGCCGACCGTGCTGCTGCCCGCCGCCGTGATGATCGTGCTCGGCGTCCTCGGCGCGGCCCTGTCCATCCGCCGGATCACCGCCGTCGACCCCCTGACCGCCCTCGGGAGCGCCCGATGACCTCTGCAACCTCTGCGACCGCCGCGAGTCTGCTGCTCGACGACGTGACCCTGACCTACCCCGACGGCGACGGGCGGCTCACCGCGCTGGATTCCGTCTCGCTGGAGGTCACCGCGGGCTCGCTCACCGCCGTCGTCGGCCCCTCCGGCTCCGGGAAGTCGAGCCTGCTCGCGGTCGCGGCGACCCTGGTCACCCCCGACCGGGGAAGGGTCGTCGTCGACGGTACGGACACGGCCGGCCTGGACCGGGCAGGCAAGGCCGCGCTGCGGCGCGAGCGCATCGGCATCGTCTTCCAGCAGCCCAATCTGCTGCCGTCCCTGACGGCGGCCGAGCAGTTGCAGGTGATGGCCCATCTGTCCGGGCACCGAACGCGCGAGGTGGGCGCCAGGGCCCTGGACCTGCTGAACGCGGTCGGCCTGGCCGACCAGGCTCACCGCCGCCCACACCAGCTCTCGGGCGGCCAGCGCCAGCGCGTGAACATCGCCCGGGCGCTGATGAACGAGCCCGCGGTGCTGCTGGTCGACGAGCCGACCAGCGCCCTGGATCATGAACGGGGCGCGGCGATACTGGACTTGCTGGGCGCCCTGACACGGGAGCGGGGGACGGCGACCGTATTGGTCACCCATGACCTGGCACATCTGGAGCGGACCGACCACACCGTGACGATGGCGGACGGGCGGCTTGCGGCCCTGCCGGTCGCGGGCTGAGCCACCGCCCGCCCGCGACTGTTCAGAGGGCGATGCGGCGTTCGTCCGTCGGGGGCCGTCCCCGTCTCGCCGGCCGAGCCTCTTCTGCTCCTGGTGGAGGCGCCATCACGACCGCCGCCATCACCGGGAGCAGCGCGACGGCGGCGCGCGCCAAGGAGGCGGCGCGCGTGCTGCTGGAGGCGGATCGCGCGCAAGGCCCCGACAAGCCGAACGCCCCGCTCCCGCGGCATCGAGCAGGCAGGAGCGGGGCGGTGGGTGTCGCTTGGGGGATCAGCCTTGCGCGGCCGTGTTCGCCAGCGCCGCCGAGAGATCCTTCGCGACCTCCTGGAGGATCGGGACGATCTTCTCGGTGGCCGCCTCGGTGACCCGGCCCGCGGGACCGGAGATCGAAACCGCCGCGGCCGTGGGGGAGTTGGGCACCGAGACCGCGAGGCAGCGGACCCCTATCTCCTGCTCGTTGTCGTCGACCGCGTAACCGGCGCGCCGCACCTGTTCGAGCGCTTCCAGGAAGCCCTCGGGAGTCGTGATCGTTTTCTCGGTGGCCGCCGGCATGCCGGTACGGGCGAGTAGCGCGCGTACCTCGTCCGGCGGGGTGTGCGCGAGCAGTGCCTTGCCCACGCCGGTGGAGTGCGGCAGCACGCGCCGGCCGACCTCGGTGAACATCCGCATGGAGTGCTTGGAGGGCACCTGCGCGACGTACACGATCTCGTCGCCGTCGAGCAGTGCCATGTTCGCCGTCTCGCCCGTCTCCTCGACCAGCCGGGCGAGGTAGGGGCGGGCCCAGGTGCCGAGCAGCCGTGACGCGGACTCTCCCAGGCGGATCAGCCGGGGGCCGAGTGCGTAGCGGCGGTTGGGCTGCTGGCGCACATAACCGCAGGCCACCAGCGTGCGCATCAGCCGGTGGATGGTGGGCAGCGGCAGGCCGCTGCTGAGGGAGAGTTCGCTCAGCCCGACCTCGCCGCCCGCGTCGGCCATTCTCTCGAGCAGGTCGAAGGCGCGCTCCAGGGACTGCACGCCGCCGCTGTTCGCGGGCTTGGCGGCGTCGGTGGAGCCGGCGCTGGACGTTGGCACGTCAACGGTCCTTTCGGGCAGGCGGGCAAGTGAGCAGCCTACCGGGCGTCCGGGCTGCTCGGCGAAAAACACATTCTGCTTTGCGAAATTCTACTTCCACGTTGTGGAAATATCCAGGACCTCAGACCGGATCGGGCAGGTCTTGACGGCGAGGACTGCGGAGTGAAGACTCCTTCAACAGTTCGTTGAATTTCTCTGAGTGGTCCGCTGTACCGGACGGAAGTGAGGGGCACGGGTGTCCAATGTGGACGTGAGGCTGGTACTGCGCTCGACGCGCGTGATCACCCCGGACGGCACACGGGCAGCATCGGTCGCCGTGGCCGCCGGGAAGATCGAGGCGGTGCTTCCGTACGACGCCGAGGTGCCGCCCGGTGCGCGGCTGGAGGACTTCGGGGACGACGTCCTGCTCCCCGGTCTCGTCGACACCCACGTCCATGTGAACGACCCCGGCCGCAGTGAGTGGGAAGGCTTTTGGACTGCCACTCGCGCGGCCGCGGCGGGCGGCATCACCACCCTGCTGGACATGCCCCTCAACTCCCTGCCCCCGACCACCACCGTCGCCAACCTCGCCGCCAAGCAGGAGGTGGCGCGCAGCAAGGCCCACATCGACGTCGGCTTCTGGGGCGGCGCCATCCCGTCCAATGTGAAGGACCTGAGGCCGCTGTACGACGCCGGAGTCTTCGGCTTCAAGTGCTTCCTCTCGCCGTCCGGCGTCGAGGAGTTCCCGGAGCTCGACCAGGAGCAGCTCGCCCGGTCGATGGCCGAGATCGCCGGTTTCGGCGGGCTGCTGATCGTCCATGCCGAGGACCCGAACCATCTGGCCGCGGCGCCGCAGGAGCCCGGACCGACGTACGCGAACTTCCTCGCCTCCCGTCCGCGCGACGCCGAGAACACCGCGATCGAAGGCCTGATCGCCCACGCCAGGCGGCTCGACGCCCGCGTGCATGTGCTGCATCTGTCCTCCTCCGACGCGCTGCCGCTCATCGCGGCCGCCAGACGCGAGGGCGTGAAGATCTCCGTCGAGTCCTGTCCGCACTTCCTCACCCTCACGGCCGAGGAAGTCCCCGACGGGGCAACGGAGTTCAAATGCTGCCCGCCGATCCGTGAGGCCGAGAACCAGGACGCCCTGTGGGACGGCCTGGCCGACGGGACCATCGACTGCATCGTCTCCGACCACTCGCCCTGCACCTCCGACCTCAAGACCCCGGACTTCGCCTCCGCCTGGGGCGGTATCTCCTCCCTCCAGCTCGGCCTCCCCGCCATCTGGACCGAGGCACGCAAGCGCGGGCACACCCTTCAGGACGTCGTCCGCTGGATGTCCGCCGCGCCCGCACAGCTCGCGGGACTCGCCCACAAGGGCGCGATCGAGGCCGGACGCGACGCCGACTTCGCGGTCCTCGCGCCCGACCAGACCTTCACCGTGGACCCGACCGAACTCCACCACCGCAACCAGGTCACCGCGTACGCGGGCAAGACCCTGCACGGAGTCGTCAGGTCGACGTGGCTGCGCGGCGAACGCATCGTGGAGAACGGCACCCTGACCGAGCCGACCGGCCGGCTGCTCGAAAGGAACAACTGATCGTGTCCATTCCCTCCTTCACCGGTGACGCCGGCCCGTTCGGCGGCGGCGACCCGTACGCCGACTACCGCACGGCGGACTTCCCCTTCACGCACTACGCTGACCTCGCCGACCGTCGGCTCGGCGCGGGCGTCATCGCGGCCAACGACGAGTTCTTCGCCGAGCGCGAGAACATGCTCAAGCCCGAGGCCGCGGAGTTCGACCCCGAGCACTTCGGTCACAAGGGCAAGATCATGGACGGCTGGGAGACCCGCCGCCGCCGCGGCATCTCGGCCGAGCAGCCGCACCCCACGGACGACGACCACGACTGGGCGCTCGTACGCCTCGGAGCACCGGGCGTCGTACGCGGCATCGTCATCGACACCGCCCACTTCCGCGGCAACTACCCGCAGGCCGTCTCGGTCGAGGCCACCGCGGTGGCCGGGTCCCCCTCGCCCGGGGATCTGCTCGCCGACGACGTGAAGTGGACGAAGCTCGTGCCCCGTACGGCCATCGGCGGCCACGCGGCGAACGGTTTCGCCGTCGACGTCGAACAGCGCTTCACACACCTGCGCGTCAACCAGCACCCCGACGGCGGCATCGCCCGCCTGCGCGTCTACGGCGAAGTCGCGCCCGACCCCGAGTGGCTCGGCGTGCTCGGCACCTTCGACCTCGTGGCACTGGAGAACGGCGGCCGGGTCGAGGACGCCTCGGACCGCTTCTACTCCCCGGCCACCAACACCATCCAGCCCGGCCGCTCCCGCAAGATGGACGACGGCTGGGAGACCCGCCGACGCCGGGACAAGGGCAATGACTGGATCCGCTACCAGCTGGTGGCGCAGTCCGAGATCCGCGCGGTCGAGATCGACACGGCGTATCTCAAGGGCAACAGCGCGGGCTGGGCGGCGGTTTCGCTCCGCGACGGTGAGACGGGGGAGTGGACGCAGATCCTGCCGAGGACCCGGCTGCAGCCGGACACGAATCACCGGTTTGTGCTCGGGGCTCCGGCGGTGGGGACGCATGTACGAGTGGACATATACCCGGACGGCGGGATCTCGCGGCTGCGGCTGTTCGGCTCGCTGACCACACAGGGCGCGGCGCGGCTGGCTGCGCGGCACCAGGAACTGGGCGGCTGACCCCCGCGGGGCTTGTTCCCCAACCCGCCCTTTCCCGTAACCGGGCGCGCTGCCCCGGACCCCCGCTCCTCAAATGCCGGAGGTGCGGCTGGGCCGCACATTTTCAGCCCGTCCGGCGTTTGAGCACATGCGGCCGAAGGTCGCATACGGGGTCTGGGGCGAAGCCCCAGTTCGGGAAGGGGCGGGTAGGGGAACAGCAGCCGCAGGCGCAACGCCGCGACGACGGCGGCCCTGCCTCCTCGGCGCCGGCGGCAAACCCACGTTGAATCCCCGTGTGACCCTTCAGCAAGAGATCGTCGGCAACGCCATGCAAATGGCGGTCGTCTCCCTCCAGCCGGGCCAGACCGTCTACTGCGAGGCCGGGAAGTTCCTGTTCAAGACGTCCAACGTGACGATGGAGACGCGGCTGTCAGGAGCCGGTGGCCCCGCCTCCGGCTCGGGCTCCGGCGGCATGGGCGGAATGCTGCGCCAGGCCATGGACACCGCCATGCAGGCCGGCCAGCGCGCCCTCGCCGGTGAATCCCTCGCCTTCCAGTACTTCACCTCCACCCGTGGCGAGGGCACCGTGGGCTTCGCCGGCGTACTGCCGGGCGAGATGCGCGCCCTCGAACTCGACGGCACGCGCGCGTGGATGGCCGAGAAGGACGCCTTCGTCGCCGCCGAGTCCACGGTCGAGTTCGGCATCGCCTTCCGGGGCGGCAAGACCGGCCGCAGCGGTGGCGAGGGCTTCATCCTGGAGAAGTTCACCGGCCGTGGAACGGTCATCATCTGCGGCGCGGGGAATTTCATCGACCTCGACCCCGCCGATTTCGGCGGCCGTATCGAGGTCGACACCGGATGCATCGTCGCCTTCGAGGAGGGCATCCGCTACGGCATCCAGCGCATCGGCGGCCTCAACCGCCAAGGCCTGATGAACGCCGTCTTCGGCGGCGAGGGACTCTCCCTGGCCACGCTGGAGGGCAACGGGCGGGTGATCCTCCAGTCGCTGACCATCGAGGGTCTCGCAGGCGCCCTCAGAAAGGCCCAGGGCGGCGACAAGCAGGGACCGACCGGCGGGCTGTTCTCCACGGACGCCGGCTAGGGCGTAAGAAGCACCCCGGGCGCGTCCGAGGCACGCGGGGCCGACCGATGATTTCCTGGTACGAGGGGGGTCTCAGCAGATGACCGGAACACCGCAACTCAGAGCACCCCGAAAGAGGAACCTGCCATGGCTCAGCTCTCGATCACCAGTTTTGTCACCCTCGACGGCGTGATGCAGGCCCCCGGAGGTCCCGAAGAGGACACCAGCGGCGGCTTCGCGCTCGGCGGCTGGTCCGTGCCGTACGGGGACGAGGACTTCGGCCGGTTCATGACTGAGGTCTTCGATCAGGCGGGCGCCTTCCTGCTCGGCCGCCGTACGTACGAGATCTTCGCGGGTTACTGGCCCAAGGTGACCGACCCCGCCGATCCGGTCGCCTCGAAGCTCAACTCCCTGCCGAAGTACGTCGCTTCTACCAAGCTGGAAAAGGCCGACTGGGAGGGCAGCACCATCATCCACGGTGATCTCGTCGAAGAGGTCACCGCGCTCAAGGAGCGCACGGACGGAGAGCTCCAGGTTCACGGCAGCGGAGCCCTCGCCCACTTCCTGATGGCGCACGACCTGATCGACAAGATCAATCTGCTCCTCTTCCCCGTCGTCCTGGGCACGGGCCGCAAGCTGTTCGCCAGCGGCGCCGTCCCGACGGCCTTCCGGCACACCGCCTCCCGGGTCACGGGCGCGGGCGTGGCCATCCACACGTACGAGCTGGCGGGCCGCCCCGAGTACGGCAGCTATTAGGGTCTGTCGTTCGGATCTGGATCTCAACAACCGTGTCCAGATCGCGCTCTTGGCACACGATGCGGGCCTGCTCGACGAGGACGAGCCGGTGCAGCCGACGTACCCTGGCGCGATGGAAACCGTCGATCTGGGGGAGTACGGAGCGGATTTCACCGCGAACCCGTATCCGTACTACGCGCGGCTGCGCGAGTCGGGGCCAGTCCACAAGGTGCGTATGGCGGGCGGCGAGCCGGTCTGGCTGATCGTCGGCCACGAGGAGGCGCGGGCCGCGCTCGCCGACCCACGGCTGTCCAAGTCGCCCGCCACGGTCGGCGCGATGATGCTCGACGAGCAGGTCGTCGGACCGAATCTGCTGGTCCTCGACCCGCCCGACCACACCAGGCTGCGCAAGCTCGTGGCCCGCGAATTCACTGCGCGGCGGGTGGAGAACCTGAGCCCGCGCATCCAGCAGATCACCGACGAGCTGCTGGAGGCGATGCTGCCGGCGGGGCACGGCGATCTGGTCGACGCGCTGGCCTTCCCGCTGCCGATCACGGTCATCTGCGAACTGCTCGGGATCCCGGCCGCCGACCGCGACGCGTTCCGCAAGTGGTCCAACGAGGTGGTGGCCCCGACCGGGGCGAACGCCGAGGCCGACGCCGTCCACGCGCTGGCCGCGTACCTCGACGAACTCATCGAGGACAAGCGCTGTGCCGGGCCCGCCGACGACCTGCTTTCCGCCCTCATACAGACCCGGGCCGAGGACGACGACCGGCTCTCTGTGGCCGAACTGCGGGCGCTCGCCTACCTGTTGCTGATCGCAGGCCACGAGACGACGGTGAATCTCATCTCCAACGGCGTACGGGCCCTGCTCACCAACCCCGACCAACTGGCCGCCCTTCGTGCGGACTTCGGGCTCCTGGACGGTGCGGTCGAGGAGATGCTGCGCTACGACGGCCCCGTGGAGACCGGCACGGCACGCTTCACCGCCGAGCCGGTCCCGGTCGGGGACCGGGTGATCCCGGCCGGCGCGACGGTGCTGGTCGGCATCGCAGCGGGCGACCGCGACCCGTCGCGCTATCCGGCACCGGACACCTTCGACATCCGGCGCGAGACCCGGGGCCATCTGGCCTTCGGGCACGGCATCCACTTCTGCCTCGGGGCGCCGCTGGCGCGGATGGAGGCCCGCATCGCCATCCGTACCCTGCTGGAACGCTGCCCGGACCTCGCCCTGGACCCCTCCGGCGGACCGCTCGACTGGCTGCCGGGCCTGCTGATGCGCGGCGTGCGGCGGCTGCCGGTGCGCTGGTAGCCCGGCGGGGCCCGGCAGTCTGCCAGTCGGCTCAGTCCGCCGGGATCTCCTCCAGCCGGACCGGCCGGTGCTCCCGGCGGGACAGCTCGCACGCCTCCGCGATCCGCAGCGCCGTGAGCGCCTCGCGGCCGTCGCAGGGGTTCTCGGCCTCGCCCTCGACCATCCGGATGAAAGCGTTCAGCTCCGCCTCGTACGCGGGGGCGAACCGCTCCAGGAAACCGGGCCACGGCTTCGTGGCGGGCGGCGGGCCCTTCGGCTCGGTCGAGGTGATCGGCGTACGGTCGTCCAGGCCGACCGCGACCTGGTCGAGCTCACCTGCGAGTTCCATGCGTACGTCGTAGCCCGCGCCATTGCACCGGGTGGCCGTCGCCGTGGCCAGCGTCCCGTCGTCCAGGGTCAGTACCGCGGCCGCCGTGTCGACATCGCCCGCGTCGCGGAACATCGAGGGGCCCCCGTCCGAGCCGGTCGCGTACACCTCGACGACCTCCCGGCCGGTCACCCAGCGCAGGATGTCGAAGTCATGGACCAGGCAGTCCCGGTACAGGCCGCCGGAGAGCGGAAGATACGCGGCGGGCGGCGGTGCCGGGTCGGAGGTGATGGCCCGTACGGTGTGCAAGCGGCCGAGGCGTCCCGAGCGCACCAGCTCGCGGGCCGTTGTGTAGCCCGCGTCGAAGCGGCGCATGAAGCCCAGCTGGAGCTGGGTGCCCGCGGATTCGACCTCGCGCAGGGCGCCGAGCGTACCCGGCAGATCCAGGGCGATGGGCTTCTCGCAGAACGTGGGGAGCCCGGCGCGGGCGGCGCGGGCGATGAGGTCGGCGTGGGCGGCGGTGGCGGAGGCGATCACGACGGCGTCCACGCCCCACTTGAAGATCTCGTTCGCGCTGGGCGCGGCGGTGGACCCGGTGCGCTCGGCGACCTCGGCCGCCCGCGCCGCGTCGGTATCCGCCACGACCAGTGAACCCACCTCCCGGTGCCGGCTGAGCACGCCCGCGTGAAAGGTTCCGATACGTCCCGTTCCGATCAGTCCGATGCGCATGGCCCAAAGGTGGCGTCGCGCCGGTCACGATGTCAAGACTTTGTCCTGACAACCGAACTTCACGACTTCCCGTCAACATTCCGTGCGACTACGCTCACTCCGTGCCCAAGCAGCCCAGACACGTGACGGACCCGTCCCTGTCTCTCGAGCTGAGCGTGGACCGCACCAGTCCGGTCCCGCTCTACTTCCAGCTGTCGCAGCAGCTGGAATCCGCCATCGAGAGAGGGACCCTCACCCCCGGCAGCCTGCTCGGCAACGAGATAGAGCTGGCCAACCGGCTCGGCCTGTCCCGCCCGACAGTCCGCCAGGCCATTCAGTCCCTCGTCGACAAGGGCCTGCTCGTGCGCCGCCGAGGCGTCGGCACCCAGGTGGTGCACAGCCAGGTCAAGCGCCCGCTGGAGCTCAGCAGCCTCTACGACGACCTGGAGGCGGCCGGCCAGCGCCCGGCCACCACCGTGCTGCGCAATGCCGTCGAACCGGCGAGCGCCGCCGTCGCGGCCGCGCTCGGAGTGGCGGAGGGCAGCGACGTGCAGCTGATCGAGCGGCTGCGCTATGCCCACGGCGAGCCGATGGCCAGGCTGCGCAACCATCTGCCGGCGGGCCTCTTCGACTGCGACAGCGAGCGGCTCGAGGCAACTGGCCTGTACCGGTTGATGCGGTCCGCCGGGATCACCCTGCACAGTGCCCGGCAGTCGGTCGGGGCGCGGGCCGCCACCGAGCTCGAGGCCGAGCTGCTCACCGAGGCGACCGGTGCTCCGCTGCTGACGATGGAGCGCACCACCTTCGACGACACCGGCCGTGCGGTCGAGTTCGGCTCGCACATCTACCGGGCCTCGCGTTACGCCTTCGAGTTCCAGCTCCTCGTCCGCCCCTGACCGCCCGTGGAGGGCCGCAAGCAGGTCACGTAAGAATGTCATTCGCGTAAGAATGTTCGGACAAAGTCTTGACGGGGTCGCGTGGCCCCCGTAAAAACTCACCCAGCCGCAATCGGGCGGCCGGGAGAGAAGGCGGACCCACCATGCGAACCACCCGCACGGCAGCAGCCCTGCTCGCCGCAAGTGCCCTGGTCGTCCTTGCCGGATGCAGCAGTTCCGGCGGCAAGGAAGCCAAGGACAGCCCCTCCAAGGACGGCGGAGGAGGGGTTCCCGCAGCCACCGGACGTCTGAAGATCGCGATGGTGACGCACTCCGGCGAGGGCGACACCTTCTGGGACATCGTCCAGAGCGGCGCCAAGGTCGCCGCCCGCAAAGACAACGTCGAGTTCCTCTACTCGGCCAACAAGGAGGGCAAGGAGCAGGCCCAGCTCGTGCAGGCCGCCATCGACCAGAAGGTCGACGGCATCATCGTGACCCTCGCAAAGCCCGAAGCGGTCCAGGATGTCGTCAAGAAGGCCGTCGCGGCAGGCATACCCGTCGTCACGATCAACTCCGGCGCCGAATTCTCCAAGGCGCTCGGCGCGCTCAGCCACATCGGCCAGGACGAGTCCGTAGCGGGCGAGGCCATCGGCGAGGAACTCAACAAGCGCGGCAAGAAGAAGGCCGTCTGCGTCATCCACGAGCAGGGCAACGTCTCGCTCGAAGCGCGCTGTGCCGGAGTGAAGAAGACCTTCAAGGGCACGGTCGAGAACCTCAACGTCGACGGCACCAACACACCCGCGACCACCTCGTCCATCGAGGCCAAACTCCAGGCGGGCAAGGACATCGACTCCGTCGTCGCCCTCGGAGCCCCCATCGCGGCCGCAGCGAGCAAGGCCAAGGAGGGCGCAGGCTCCAGCGCCGAGGTCGACACCTTCGACCTCAACGCCGAAGTGGTCAAGCAGCTCAAGGCCAAGCAGATCGGCTTCGCCGTGGACCAACAGCCCTACCTCCAGGGCTACCTCGCCGTCGACGAGCTCTGGCTCAACAAGGTCAACGGCAATGTGATCGGCGGCGGCAAGCCGATCCTCACCGGTCCCGCGCTGGTCACTGAGAAGGACGTGCCCGCGCTGGAGAAGCTCACCGCCGACGGAACCCGATGACCTGCGTGGCATACCCGATGCCAACCCTCCGACCTGCTGTGACACATACTTGGGCGGCCGGGGCGCGTCACCAAGCCCCCCGGCCGGACCGGGAAGCACAGCGAGTACGGCAAGAGAGGCACGGCGTCGTGGACGCAGTCACCGAGCTGCAGGAATACACAGATCGGGGGACACGATGAGTGCGACCGCACCACCTGCCACACCACCACAGAAGAGCGACGAGCGGCTGCTGCGCACCTCGCCCCTGCGCAAGCTGATGGGCAGGCCCGAACTGGGCTCGGTCGTCGGAGCCGCCGCGGTCTTCATCTTCTTCTCGATCGTCGCGGACTCCTTCCTCCAGGCGTCCAGCCTCTCCACCGTGCTGTACGCGGCATCGACCCTCGGCATCATGGCCGTACCGGTCGCGCTGCTGATGATCGGCGGCGAGTTCGACCTGTCGGCCGGTGTCCTGGTGACCAGCTCCGCGCTGATCTCCTCGATGTTCAGCTACCAGATGACGGCCAACGTCTGGGTCGGCGTCCTTGTCTCGCTGCTGGTCACGCTGGCCATCGGGGTCTTCAACGGCTTCATGCTGACCCGTACGAAACTGCCCAGCTTCATCATCACGCTCGGCACGTTCCTGATGCTGACCGGCCTCAACCTCGGCTTCACCAAGCTGATCAGCGACACGGTCTCCACGAAGTCCATCGCCGACATGGAGGGCTTCAGCTCGGCGAAGAAGATCTTCGCGTCTCAGCTGACCTTCGGTGACGTCACCCTCAAGGTCACCATCCTGTGGTGGTTCGCGCTGGTCGCCCTGGCCACCTGGATTCTGCTGCGCACCCGTTTCGGCAACTGGATCTTCGCAGTCGGCGGCGGCGCGGACGCGGCCCGCGCGGTCGGCGTCCCGGTGAACAAGACCAAGATCGGCCTGTACATGGGCGTCGCCTTCGCCGCCTGGGTCTCCGGCCAGCACCTGCTGTTCTCCTTCGACGTGGTGCAGTCCGGCGAAGGCGTCGGCAACGAGCTGACGTACATCATCGCGGCCGTCATCGGCGGCTGCCTGATCACCGGCGGATACGGCTCCGCGATCGGCTCGGCCGTCGGCGCGTTCATCTTCGGCATGACCAGCAAGGGCATCGTGTACGCGGAGTGGAACCCGGACTGGTTCAAGTTCTTCCTCGGAGCGATGCTCCTTCTCGCCACCCTGCTCAACGCATGGGTCCGCAAGCGTGCGGAGGCAAGCAAATGACGGCCCTCGTCGAGCTCGACAACGTCAGTAAGTACTACGGCAACATCCGCGCCCTGGAGGGTGTCTCGCTGGAGGTCCACGCCGGGCAGATCTCCTGCGTGCTCGGTGACAACGGTGCGGGCAAGTCCACGCTGATCAAGATCATCGCGGGTCTGCACCATCACGACGCCGGGACCTTCCTCATCGAGGGCGAGCAGGCGAACCTGTCCGGCCCGCGCGAGGCGCTGGACCGCGGTATCGCCACGGTCTACCAGGACCTCGCCGTCGTACCGCTGATGCCGGTCTGGCGGAACTTCTTCCTCGGCTCGGAGCCGACGAAGGGGGTCGGTCCCTTCAAGCGCCTCGATGTCGAGCGGATGCGCGAGACGACCAGGTCCGAGCTGCTGCGCATGGGCATCGACCTGCGCGATGTCGACCAGCCCATCGGCACGCTCTCGGGCGGCGAGCGCCAGTGCGTGGCGATCGCCCGGGCCGTGTACTTCGGCGCGAAGGTCCTGGTCCTGGACGAGCCGACCGCCGCGCTCGGTGTGAAGCAGTCCGGCGTGGTGCTGAAGTATGTGGCCGCTGCGCGGGACGCGGGTCTCGGTGTCGTACTGATCACCCACAACCCGCACCACGCGTATCTGGTCGGCGACCGCTTCGTCCTGCTCAAGCGCGGCACGATGTCCGCCAGCCACAGCAAGAGCTCTGTGACGCTGGACGAGCTGACGCGTCAGATGGCGGGCGGGAGCGAGCTGGAGGACCTGCGGCACGAACTGGAGAGGGCGCCGGTGCCGACGCATCTCGGGGGCCACCCGGTGAAGGAGGCGGACGCTTCGTAGCGCCTGCCGCGGACCTGTTCCCCGACCCGCCAGGCCGTAGGGAGGGCGGGTCGGGGAAACAACGCCCGCGCACCGGCACTGCCCACCGGCGCCCGGCGCCCCGTCCCGCCGGATGGCAGAATCGGCCCCGGTGGGCACTGCCCATCGCCGGGGACATGACAGCCGTCGGCCCCCGCCCCGAGACCCCGCAGGGACATGAGCACCTACCGCGACTTCCCGCACCGCGGCGCCGCCCGCGCCACCGTCCTGAAGACCGTCGGCACCCGCGAGCGGCGCTCGCATCTCACCGCGCCCCGCGTTCCCACCGTCGGCATCGACATCGGCGGCACGAAGGTGATGGCGGGTGTCGTCGACGCCGACGGCGTGATCCTGGAGAAGGTCCGCACGGAGACGCCGGACAAGTCCAAGAGTCCCAAGGTCGTCGAGGACACCATCTGTGAGCTGGTCCTCGACCTGTCCGACCGCCACGACGTGCACGCCGTCGGCATCGGCGCGGCGGGCTGGGTCGACGCCGACCGTTCCAAGGTTCTCTTCGCGCCGCATCTCGCCTGGCGCAACGAACCTCTGCGCGATGCCCTCTCGGCCCGGCTCGCCGTTCCCGTCCTGGTCGACAACGACGCCAACACCGCCGCCTGGGCCGAATGGCGCTTCGGCGCGGGCCGCGGCGAGGACCACCTGGTCATGATCACTCTCGGTACGGGTATCGGCGGCGCGATCCTCGAGGACGGCCGGGTCAAGCGCGGCAAGTACGGCGTCGCCGGTGAGTTCGGTCATATGCAGGTCGTGCCCGGCGGCCACCGCTGCCCCTGCGGCAATCGCGGCTGCTGGGAGCAGTACAGCTCCGGCAATGCTCTGGTGCGCGAGGCCCGTGAGCTCGCCGCCGCCGACTCCCCGGTCGCACACAGCCTCATCGAGCGCGTCGGCGGGAACATCCCCGAGATCACCGGCCCGGTCATCACCGAACTCGCCCGCGAGGGCGACGCCATGTGCGTCGAGCTCTTCCAGGACATCGGCCAGTGGCTCGGCATCGGCATCGCCAATCTCGCCGCCGCCCTCGACCCGTCGTGCTTCGTCATCGGCGGCGGTGTCAGCGCGGCCGACGACCTGCTCATCGGCCCCGCCCGGGACGCCTTCCGCCGTCATCTCACCGGCCGCGGCTACCGCCCCGAGGCACGCATTGTCAAGGCCCAGCTCGGCCCGGAGGCAGGTATGGTCGGTGCGGCCGACCTCGCGCGGCTCGTGGCCCGCCGCTTCCGCCGGGCCAACCGGCGCCGTGTGGAGCGCCATGAGCGATACGAGCGCTATGCGCAGGCCATCCGTAACTCCGGCCCCACCCGCCCCACCCGCCCCACCCAGGAACCGTAGTCATGACCGTGCCCCGCCAGTCCATCTCTCCGGACGAGAGCACCCGCCTCCCGGAGGACCACCGCCACATGGTCCGCCGTCGCTGGCTGACGGCGATCATCATCGTGCTCCTCGTCGGAATCCCGGCCGGCTATCTGGTGATCTCCGCGGAGCAGAGCCGTGACAGCGGGCGGGACAAGGAGTCGGAGTCCTCGGCCACCGGCCTGCGCGACACCTGGCCCTCCCAGATGAAGCGCCGCGTCTTCGAGGTGCCGATCCCCGAGAGGTCCACGCATGTCGCGTACTACGAGACGAGCAACTGGAAGACCAGCAGGCTGTACGTACAGTTCCGGACAACCTCCGCCGGGCTCGACCGGTTCCTCAAGGGCGTCGGCACGAGCCGCGCGCAGCTCGACGAAGGCGAGGTCAGCATCGCACCGCATGACGCCGAGACCGTCGCCTGGGACTTCGGCGCGAGCGAGGGCGAGTGGGCGGGCACCAGCCATGTGCAGAAGGACCCCCGTCCCACCCAGGACGTCACCGTCGATCTGACCGACAAGTCCCACCCCATGGTCTATGTCGTCTCGACTGCGACCCCCTGACCGCAGGGCGTTACGTCCAGTCATTACCGTGGGGCGGGTGAGTGAGACGCAGACGCCCCCGAAGACCCTGCAGTACCGGATCGACGGTCCGGACGACGCACCCGTACTCATCCTCGGTCCCTCCCTGGGGACCACATGGCACATGTCGTAGAAACCGTCCATGGGCGTCCAGCTGG
Source organism: Streptomyces sp. SLBN-118 (assembly GCF_006715635.1). Classification (NCBI taxonomy): domain Bacteria; kingdom Bacillati; phylum Actinomycetota; class Actinomycetes; order Kitasatosporales; family Streptomycetaceae; genus Streptomyces; species Streptomyces sp. SLBN-118. The sequence continues at coordinate 1,579,982 of NZ_VFNP01000001.1, read as the reverse complement.
CCCAGGGTGAGCGCGTAAATCCAGGTCAGGGCCTTGTGGCGTGAGTGCGTCCGTAGGGTTGGTGACACGCCTGTGACACGTGAGGGGCCCCGTCGGCTTGCTCCGGCAGGGCGTCGTCGTGCAGTTGGTCAAGACGGATTGGGGCTTGCACCGGAGGCTCCGTTGTACTCCGGCTTGCCGCTCTCGAGTACGCGGAGCAGCGAGGCGGTGACGACGCGGGCGGTGCGGCCTATCGGCAGCACGCGGCAGGGGAATTCCCCGCGGCGACCAAGGTCGTAGCCCTTCGATCTCGACAATCCGAACGCCTGGGCGGCGTCCTCGACGCTCGCGGTCCCACTCAAGGTGGCGCGGATGTGCTCGGGGCTGAACGGGCCGTGATGCGTTTCGCTGCCCTGGCTGGGCATTCCTGCCAACAGTGCCTTTCGGTTCGGTTGCTTCCGGGGCAGTGGGGAAGCAGGGAGCTGCGGTGGACTGCCGATTGTCCGAGGAATCACCGGTTTCGGAAACCGGCCATTGACGGGTACCCTGCTCCGCTCAGCGTTGGGATTGAGGTGCAAAGGGCCCAATCAGCGCCAGCGTTGCTGGTTGGGGTCGTCGGCATTGTCTCTACATGTTTCCGATGACGCATCATGTGGAGTGTGTCGCGATCCTTGAGCCAGCCGAAAAGGGTCGCTGACCTGCGGTTTCGCTGAGTGTGCGTTATGGGCGTTACGTGCGTTACGGGCGATATATTGACGCATGTTTGACGCACGAACGGCGCAACTTCTGACGGGTCGTCACGCACAGTTTGGTGGCTGCCAGCGAAGCCCGCAGCCGGTGGTTAATGGGCCCCGGAGGGGGCGGGGGGACGGCCGCCGACCCGTCGGCTGACCTCGCCCTCGCGCCTCTCGATGCTGACGGTCCGTGACGCTGGGTGGAGCCTCAGTCGGGCGGCGTGTCATGGGCTGTGCCCGAGGAATGGCTTCAGGTCGTCGGCTCGTGGTTCGGGGATGTCGGGCAGCCGGGGCGGCGTGCTCAGGGGGTCGAGGTGCTCCACGGTGGCTGACGTCCAGTTGATCCCTGCTTCGGCTTCGGTCCTGGCCTGGCCCGGCAGCATGGCCTCGACTCGCGTGCGTACCGCGCTCATGTATGTGGTCAGTCGGGTGGCGTGGCGCCATGCCGATTCCTGCGCTTCGAAGTGTCTGAAGCGGTACGCCTCGGTGTACTGGACGCGGGCTTCTTCCATGGGGCTTCCCAGCGGATGCGCTTCTGGCGTGCCGCTTCGATCTCGTCGAGGCGTCTGCGTTCGGCGGCTTCTCCGCGAAGCGTGACCTCCTGGAACGTCGTTAAGATCACTGTCGAGGGCATGCCATTTAACAAGCTGCTGTCGGCAACGAAGCACCCGTACTGATCGTGAGTGCGGGCCCCACCGGCTTCGCACTGGCCTGCGACCTGGTGAGGCGCGGCATACGCGCCCGCGTGGTCGAGCGCTCGGATCGCCTCTTCCCGGGTTCGCGGGGAAAGGGCCTGTAGCTGCGCACCCAGGAGGTCTTCGACGACCTGGGCGTGATCGACGCCGCGCGGTGCGATGGCTGCCGCGCGAGGAGCGGAACGCGACGAACGTGCTCACGCGTCGGCAGGAGCACACCGTGTCCTGAGTGCGTCGGAGCGTTCCTCCCGTAACATGCCGCGCTCCTCCGGTACGACGCCCACACCCCCTTCGCGGGCGTCGTACGGGAGCGACCGCGCGTGGATTCAGCGCAAGACCGGGAAGGGGTCTGTACGGTCAGCTGGACAGTCTCCCGCGTGATCATCACCGCCCGGTTTTCCGCCATCGACTCCGCTCAGCCCACCGCCGACGAAATTGGCCCCGTCCAACACGCATGGGCCACAGCCAGCACCAACAGCGCTCAATAACCTACGAGAACCGCGACAGCCGAGCGCAACCGAAACCCCTACGAATTGCCGCGACTGTTCCCCGTTGGGTTCACCTGGCCCTAGGGGCCCCTTAGGGGTTAGCCCGAGCCCTGCGCCCTCCATAGCGTGCAGCCCTGGTCAGGGCAATTGCCCACCCAACGACGAAGTGACGGGGTTGTATGAACAGCGTCAGCGTGCTGATCAGCGGGGCCGGGCCGACCGGTCTGACCCTCGGGCTCGAACTGGCCCGCCGGGGCGTACCGGTGCGGATCATCGACAAGGAGCGGAGCTTCACGACCGCCTCGCGCGGCAAGGCCGGCATCCAGCCCCGCACCCTGGAGGTGTTCTACGACCTCGGGGTCATCGACAAGGTTCTCGCGTCCGGTACGCAGCGGCTTCCGTTCCGGCGCTACCGCCGCGACCGGCTGATCAACGAGACCATCCCGTACCTCGACAACGCGCCCACCCAGGGCGAGCCGTTTCGCCGGCTGCACTTCATGCCGCAGTCGCGGGTCGAGGAGATTCTCCGGGAGCGGCTCGCCGAGTACGGCGTCGCGGTGGAACTGGGCACCGAGCTGGTCGAGTTCGGCCAGCCGGACCCGGACCAGGTGACCGCCACCCTGGCCACCGCGCAGGGCACCGAGCAGGTGTCGGCCGCCTATCTCGTTGGGTGCGACGGTGGCCGCAGCCTGGTCCGCAAGCGACTCGGCATCTCCTTCGAGGGGTTCACCGAGCCGGAGAAGCAGCTGATCGTCGGGGACGTGGAGATCGACGGGCTGGCTCCCGACGCCTGGTACCAGTGGCTGGACCTCGACCTCGGCGTGGTCATGCTGTGCCCGCTCAGCGGCACGCGCTCCTGGCAGATCCAGGCCACACCGCCCGTCGGCGCGGACGGCCGGCCCATGGAGCCGTCGGTGGAGGCCCTCCAGCGGGCCGTCGACCGGGCCACGGGGATGCCGATCCGGGTCCACGACGCGACCTGGCTGTCGACCTCGCGGATCAACGTGCGGATGGCCGACCGGCTGCGGGTGGACCGGGTGTTCCTGGCCGGGGACGCCGCGCACGTCCACCCCGTGCTCGGGGCGCTGGGCGCCAACACGGGCGTCCAGGATGCCTACAACCTCGGCTGGAAGCTCGCGCTCGTCCTCGCCGGGGCGGCACCTGAGCTGCTCGACACCTACCAGGAGGAGCGGCTGCCCGTGGCGCGCTGGACGCTGGACACCAGCGTCGCCAGCACCAGGGCCGTGTTCGAGGAGATGACCGGCGGCACCGGCGGCGCCGAGGCCGGCCTCACCCAGGACACCCTGCAGTTCGGTCTCGAGTACCGGGCCAGCCCGCTCAGCCGCGCGACGCTCAGCGACACCGGCGGCGTCCAGGCAGGCGACCGCGCCCCGGACTCGGTGTGCCTGGACATGGCCGGCCAGCTCGTCCGGCTGTTCGACGTGTTCCGCGGTCCGCACTTCACGCTGATCGGCTTCGGGGCCGGCTGCGAGGCGGCCCTGCGCGAGGTGGCGGCCGGGGGCCCGGACGACCTCAGGACCTGCCTGCTCGGCGAACGGCCGGCGCCCTACGGACTGGGCGCCGACACGCTGGTCCTCGTCCGCCCGGACGGCTACATCGGGCTCACCGCGCCGGCGGGGGACAGCGCGGCGGTGCTCGGGTACCTCGGCTCGCTGCTCGGCGGCGCGGTGTCCGCCGCCACCGCCTGATCAGGCCCCACACGGAAAGGAGAGCGCAGATGGTCTACCGCCCCGACTACTTTCGGCCGCCGGACCTGGAGACGCAGTGGGACCTCATCGAGGAGTACCCGCTCGGCCTGATGGCGTTGTCGGTGGAAGGCCGGCCCGCCGCCGTCCACATCCCGTTCGTGCTCGACCGGCACGCCTGGCCCTATGGCAAGCTGCGCGGGCACCTCTCGCGGGGCAACCCGATTTGTGAGGCGCTCGCCGGCAACGTCGAGGTGGTGGTGGCGTTCCTCGGCCCCAGCTCCTACATCTCGCCCGACCACTACGCCTCCCAGCCGCACTTCCCCACCTGGGCCTATGCGGCCGTGCACGTCACGGGACGGCCGCGGCTGCTGGACGAGGTGCGCACCATGCGCCAGCTGGACGACCTGATCGAGGACCAGGAGAGCCGGCTCGCGCCGAAGCAGCCCTGGTCGCTGCCGCGCCGGGCGAGCGCGCTGTTCGACGAGTACCTGCGGCTCATCCAGGGGTTCGAGATCCCGATCGGGCGCATCGACGGCGTGTACAAGCTCGGCCAGAACAAGTCCCCGGCCGACATGGCCTCCCAGGCGCGGGCCTTCCGGGAGCGCGGCACGGACAGCATGGACCGGCTGGCCGACTACATCGAGCGGCACAACAACCTGCCCAGGCAGGAGCCCGGCCATGATCCGGATCGGCCGGCGGACGCGGCCGACTGATCCGGCGTACGACGGCAGAACGACGACGGCGCCGCCTCTTCGGAGGCGGCGCCGTCGTCGGTCTCACTTCTGGGCGGCTGCCCCCGCCAGGCCCTGGCGCAGCAGGGCATAGGCGTGGTCGGCGTCGGCCACCGCCTCGGGGTAGACCTCGTCCGCGGACCGGCCGGCGACGATGCGCTGCCAGTTCACCGATGCCAGGATGCGCTCGGTGGCGATGACCTGACCGGCCAGCAGGGCGGCCGTGATCGCGCGGTCGGAGTCCAGCGCGTCCAGCGCGTCCACCAGGGCCTGGGCGAGCGCCTCCTCGGCCTGGGCCAGGTACTGGCTGACGCGTGCCACCAGGCTCGGCGTGGAGTACACGAGGTGGTGGAAGGCGAGGACGTCCTCGTCGTCGTTGAGCCCCGTGATGGGGTCCCGGGCCGCCAGCCCGTCCAGGAAGTGCTGGTGCAGGGCGTCGATCGCGGACACCCCGGGCGGCCGCTCCGCGACGACGGTGCTGCTCACCGTCTGGTGGTCGGCGAAGCGGTGGACGACCAGGTCTTCCTTGGTGGGGAAGTACTTGAACAGCGTGGGTTTGGAGACCTCGGCGACGGCCGCGATGTCGACGACCGAGACCTGGTCGAACCCGTGCTCAAGGAAGAGCGTGATCGCCGTGTCGGAGATCGTCTCTCGCGTTCGCTGTTTCTTGCGCTCCCGCAAGCCCATCGGCGCATTCACCAGGCCATCCTAGCACATTCCTTACCCGGGCAATCAGGTGACCGAGTCTGTGAATTGACTTGGTTAAGAAATCTGCTCTAGTGTCCGCTAGCGGAAGACGGACGGGCCGGACCGAGTGCCGCCCGCGGTGAGGGAAGGACATCAGGACATGGCACAGGCAACAGCGGCCTCCACCGAGAGGTCGGTGCGCTACCGGTGGTGGGGGCTGGGGGTGATCGCCCTGGCTCAGCTGATGGTCATGCTGGACATGACCATCGTGAACATCGCCCTCCCGTGGGCCCAGCAGGACACCGGGATGTCGGACGCGAGCCGGCAGTGGGTGGTGACCGCCTACACCCTCGCCTTCGGTGCCCTGCTGCTGCTCGGCGGACGGGTCGGCGATCTCGTGGGCCGCAGGCGCGCCTTCGTGGCCGGCGCCGTCGGCTTCGCCGTCGCCTCAGTGGCGGGCGGCGCCGCGCCGAACGCCGAGGTGCTCGTCGGCGCCCGCGCGGCGCAGGGCGTGTTCGCCGCGCTGCTCGTGCCCTCGACCCTGGCCATGCTCGCCACCACCTTCACCGAACCGCGCGAACGCGCCAAGGCGTTCGGTGTCTTCAGCTCGGTCGCCAGCGCCGGCGGCGCCATCGGCCTGCTGGGCGGCGGTGTGATCACCGAGTACCTCGACTGGCGCTGGTGCTTCTACGTCAACGTGCCCATCGGCGCGGCCGTGGTGGCCGGGGCCTTGCTGCTGCTGCCGGCGATGCCCGCGGGCCGCCAGCGGGTGGACGTCCCCGGCGCGGTGCTCTCCGCCTGCGGGATGCTCGCCCTCGTCTACGCCTTCGACCAGGCGGCGACCCACAGCTGGACCTCGCCCCGCGTCCTCGGCTGCCTCGCGGCCGCCGTGGTCCTGCTCGGCGCGTTCGGCCTCACCCAGGCCAAGGGGCCGGCTCCGCTGCTCCCGCTGCGGCTGGTCGCCGACCGCAACCGGGCGGGAGCGAGCCTGACCATCGCCCTGGCCATGGTCAGCCTGTTCGGCCTGTTCCTGATCCTCACCTACCAGTTGCAGGTGGTAATGGACTTCTCGCCGCTGCGCACGGGTCTGGCGATCCTGCCGGCGACCGTGGCGACGGTGCTCACCTCCACCCAGATCGCCGCCCGGCTGGTGCCCCGCGTCCCGCTGCGCCTGCTGGTGGTGCCGGGCCTGCTCATCGCCATGCTGGGCCTGCTCAACCTCGGCCGGCTCACCCCCGACAGCTCCTACGCCTCGACCCTGATGCCCACCCAGATCCTGCTCGGCATCGGTGTCGGACTGGTGATCTCGCCGTGCATCAGCGCCGCCACCTACCGCGTGCCGCCGCAGGAGGTGGGTGTGGTGTCGGCCTTCGTCTCCACCTCCCAGCAGCTGGGCGGCTCCATCGGCACGGCCCTGCTCAACGCCATCGCCACCAGCGTGACCGCCGACCGGATCGCGGGCGGCGGTCGCGGTGAGCGGGCCGTGACCGAGGCGACCGTCCACGGCTACGCCGTCGCGAGCCTGTGGGCCGCGGGCATCACCGCCCTCGCCGCCGTACTCGCGGGCCTGCTGATCACCATCGACCTGCGCAAGCCCGCCCAGGCTCCCCCGGAGCAGGCGCGCGCCACGGAAGGCGACCTGGCGCCCAGCAACTGACCGCGCCACCACCGGACCAGCAGCTGCCGGGTGATCTCCCCCGGCCTGGTGGCTGCTCCGGCCGCCCGCCGGGACTCACACAACCAACCGGCGGGCGGCCCCTATCAGGCCCCTAGACCCCCTCTTCTCGCCGTGGATCGGCTTCGGCCCCCAGGGGCGTACATAGGCTCAGCGCGACCCGCGAACGGCCCGGAGCCGTCATTTTCGAGGATGTGCCCATGCTTCAGGATTCAGCCCCTCTGGAACTCGACGACGCGTTCATGCAGGACCCCCACTCCGTGTACACACGGCTCAACGCCGAAGGCTCGGCGCACCGGGTGATGATGCCTCCCGGGGTCCCCGTGTGCGGCGGACTGCCGGTGTGGCTGATCACCGGATACGAGGAGGTGCGCTCGGCGCTCGCGGACCCCCGGCTGAGCACCGACCTCAACAGGACGGACCGGCTGTTCGCGCAGAACGAGCCCGACCGCAACAAGCGCGGCGCGTTCTCCTCCGCCCTCGCCACCCACATGCTGCACTCCGACCCGCCGGACCACAACCGGCTGCGCAAGCTGGTGAACAAGGCGTTCACCAGCCGCGCCATCGAAAAGCTACGGCCGGAGATCGAGCAGATCACCGGCGAACTGCTCGCCGCCCTGCCGGACGAGGACCCGGTGGACCTGCTGGACGCGTTCGCGTTCCCACTGCCGATCCGGGTGATCTGCCTGCTGCTGGGCGTGCCGCTGGAGGAGCAGGAGAACTTCAAGTCCTGGTCCAAGGCGCTCGTCTCCGGCGACTCGCCGGCTGCGACCGCCGCCGCGTCGACCGCGATGATCGAGTACCTCGGCGACCTCATCGAGCGCAAGCGCCGTACGCCCACCGACGACGTGCTCGCCGCGCTGGTCTCGGCGCGTGACGTCGACGACCGGCTCACCGAGACCGAACTGGTCTCGATGGCCTTCCTGTTGTTCATCGGCGGCCATGAGACCACCGTGAACACCCTCGGCAACGGCACGCTGCACCTGATGCGGAACCTGGACCAGTGGGAGGCGCTGCGCCAGGACCGCTCCCTGCTGCCCGGCGCCGTGGAGGAGTTCCTGCGGCTGGAGAGCCCGCTGAAGCACGCCACGTTCCGGTGCGCCACGGAGGACCTGAGCATCGGCGACACCGAGATCCCGGCCGGCGACTTCGTGCTGCTGGCACTGGCCTCCGCCAACCGGGATCCGGAGCGCTTCGGCGATCCGCACACGCTGGACGTCCGCAGGCCCACCGGCGGCCATGTCGCCTTCGGGCACGGCATCCACTACTGCCTCGGGGCACCCCTGGCGAGGATGGAGGCGCAGATCGCCTTCGGCGCGCTGCTGGACACCTTCCCCGCCATGCGGCTCGCGGTCGACCCCGAGGACGTGCGGTGGCGCACCAGCACGCTCATCCGCGGGCTCCACTCACTGCCGGTGCGGCTGAACCGCCCATAGTGTTCAGGCCCTGCGGCAGTTCGTCACGGCGGGACAGGTTGAGCTTGCGCAGGACACGCGTCATGTGCTGCTCGACCGTGCTGACCGTGATGAACAGCCGCCGGGCGATCTCCCGGTTGGTGTGGCCCTCCGCCGCCAGGGCGGCGACCCGCAGCTCGGCCTCGGACAGCACGTCGTGGATCTGCTCGGAGGCCTCGTGCCCGGCGGCGCACACCCGGCCATCGGCCGACCGCTCTGCATCCGGCAGCAGGCTCTGGCTGAGCGGCTCGGCATGGCACTTCTTCGCCATCCGGTAGGCACGCCGTACGATCACCCGGGCTCGGTTGGACTGGCCCAACAGGTGGTAGACACGGCCGAGGTCGCCCAGCGCGTGTGCCAGCAGCAGATCGCAGCCGGAGTCCTGGAGTTCGTCCACGGCCTCCCGCAGCGCCCGCAGCCGCTGCCGGGGCTCCATCGTCGAGGCCAGCAGACGCAGGGCGTTGCCGTGCACCCGGGGGCGGCCCTTGTGCCGGGCCAGTTCCTCCCGCAGATACGTCACGGCCTGGTCCGGCTCGCCCAGGCGCAGCCGGGCCTCGGCCACCCCGGTGCGCCAGGGGATGAGCGTGGTGTCGGCCACCCCCCAGCTCTCCAGGGCCTTGCCGCACGCCAGGAAGTCGCCGAGCGCGGCCTGAAGTCGCCCGGTGGCGAGGTGGAACTGCCCTCGGGCGTACAGGTAGTGCTGGCCGAAGAGGGTCTGGAAGACCGCCTCGGGCACCGGCTGGCCGAGCCGGGCCCGCGCCTCGTCGTAGCGGCCCATCGCGGTCAGCGCGTACACCGAACTCGCCAGCGGCAGGCCGATGCTCAGCCCCCAGCCCCCTGACGACATCCGCGACAGGGCCAGGTCGCTGTGCCGCTCGGCCTCCAGCAGCCGGCCCTGCCGGATGAGGTTCGCCGCCCGCAGCGAGGACAGCAGCGCGTCCCAGGTGGGGATGTTGCGCTCGCGGGCCGCCTCCAGCAGCGTGGTGCACCAGGCGTCGACCTGCTCGGTGCGGTCGGCGTAGAACAGCGTCATCAGCGCCAGCGGGATGGTCTCAAGCGTCGGCGTCAGACTGGACATCTCCAGCACATGCGCGGCGCCGACCACGGCCGGCCCGGGTTCGCCGCCCCGCAGGACGACGGACAGGGCGGTGGCCGCGTGCAGCCGCGGCTGCTCGGCGATCGCCGCTGGGGCGATCTCGTGGGTGACGTCGACGCAGACCTCGCCGAACATGCGCCGGTGGAACGGCGGGCACAGCACGGACAGCCACCGCTGCAGCGCCCGCACCTCGGCCACGCCCTCCTCGCCCGGGTCGTCGGCCAGCTGCCGGTCGACCAGCTCCAGCACCTCCGCGGCCTCGTCCACATAGCCGTGCCAGACCAGGTTCTTGATCAGGGACATCGCGCCCGACGTGGCCGTGAGATGCCCGGCCTGGAGCGCCTCCTTCAGTTCCGGGAGCCGCCGCATCGCCTTGGCCGGGTCGACCTGCCAGGCGGACAGCGTGCGTTGGAACAGGATGGACGCCCGCAAGAGCCCGTCCGGGCAGATGGCGTGGGCCAGGTCGAACAGCCGCATCGCCTTGGGGAACTCGTCCTGGGCGAGCGCGTCGGCAGCGGCTTCCCGGAGCAGTGGGGGCGCCCAGGATTCCGCCATACCTCCCGCCGCCACGATGTGTTCGGCCACCGCGGCCGGATGTGCGCCGTTGTCGTGCAGCAGTACGGCGGCCCGCCCGTGCAGCCGCGCCCGCTCCTCGGCGGAGACCTCGCCGCCCAGCACGGTGTGCATCCTCGGGTGGCGGAAGCCCGGGCCCGCCAGCAGGCCGGCCTGGGTCAGCTCCTGAAGGTGCCGGGTGGGTGGGTTCGTGCTGTTGTGGTCGAGCAGCACCGTCAGCGCGTCCGGCCCGAGCACCGCCAGGTGCCGGGCGAGATCGGCCGCGGGCGCGCTGACCCGGTGGACGCAGTCGACCACCGCGGAGTCGAACATCTCCCCGGCGACCGGCCGTAACGCGGCCGCGCCCGTGTACGTGCCTTGCAGGGCGTTGCAGGTGTCCTCGACCAGGGCTCGCGTCAGCAGCGGGCTGCCCCCGCTCGCCGCGTGGAACTCCGCGGCGCCGGCCTCGTCGGCGGGCACGCCCAGCCGCTCGGTGAGCAGCAGCCGGATGTCGCCGGCGGTCAGCGGGCCGACCCGCAGCTGGTGGAATCCGGGCTGCCGGGCGAACTCGGCCCGCGCGGCGGCGTACGGGGGCAGGGCCTGCGGCCGGTCGGTGAACACCGCCAGGACCCGGGAGGCGACCATGCGGCGGGCGAGGTGCCCGAGGCAGCCCAGCGACTCGGGGTCGGCCTCGTGGATGTCGTCGCCGGCGAGGACGAGGGGATGGTCGTCGGCCAATTCCATGACGGCCGCGCAAAATTCATCCATGGCTTTGTCGCGTTCACCTTCCGGTGCCCGGGTGACCGCCGCAAGGCTGCGGCCGACGGCTGCGAGCGTGTCACTCGTACGCTGTGAAGCTCCTTTGAATCGCCCTGTGTGCCACAGGAGTTGATGGACCACGCCCCAAGAGTTGGCGCGTTCCCTCGGGGAGCAGGCCGCTCTCAGGACGAGGGAACCGGATTTCGCCGCGCTCTGGGTGAATTCGTGGAGGAGGGCGGTCTTGCCGATCCCCGCAGGGCCACTGACCAGGGCGATCGGACCCGCTCCGCGGTCGCGTGCGGTCAGCAGGTCATGCAATTGGGTGAGTTGTATGTCCCGTCCGACGATGGACATCCGCAGGTGCTCCTATGGTGCCGAGGCTTCGGTATGTCTTCAGCCATCCTGCAACTTCAGACAGTCCGCGGGGCCTTCAGTGATCATTGCCACAGGGATTTGGCGCAAGTGCGACCGTCGGCAACGGCAATTCGGCCAACTTTGAAAGCCAGGGCAATTTTCCGCCTTGGGGTTCTTCAAGGAGGCGTAAAGAAAATGCGGCCCGGGGGTCCCCGGGCCGCACATCTCGGACAGGTCTCGACAGTTCTCTGACGGTCCCCGCGCCTCAGGCGGCGAGCGGCTCCGGCAGCGGCCGGGTGTGTAGGACGTCGAGCCGGGAGACCGCACGCGTCACCACGACGTACAGCCGGTGCAGGCCGCGCGGTTCGGACTCGACGATCGCAGTCGGCTCCACCACGACGACATGGTCGTACTCCAGGCCCTTGACGACTGTCGCGGGCAGCACGGTCACCCGGGTGGCCGTGCCGACCTCTGCGGCCGTCGCCGTCTCGATGCCCGCCCTGCGCAGGGCGGCCGAGGTGGCGGCGACCGCGTCGTCGGCGGCGATGACGGCGACCGACCCCTCGCGGCCGAGGGCCGCGCGGACGGCGGACACGGTGGCGGACGCCAGGTTGTCGACCGCGCTGACCGTCAACTCGCCGTCGTGGCGCAGCGAACGGGCCGGCGGCACGTCCACGCTAAGGGCGCCCACCAGCCGGTTGGCCAGCTCCATCACCGCGGCGGGCACACGGAAGCCGGTGGTCAGCGGGACGACCGTGGCCTGCGCCTTGCCCAGGTGCGTCAACTGCTCCTGCCAGGTCCGCGCCGACCACGGTGCCGTCGCCTGGGCCAGGTCGCCCAGCACCGTGATGGAGCCGAACGCGCTGCGCCGGGCGATCGCCCGGCACTGCATCGGCGACAGGTCCTGGGCCTCGTCCACGACCACATGGCCGTAGCCCTCGGGGCGCTCGATGAGCCCCGCGACCTCGTCGAGCAGCAGCATGTCCTCGACCGACCAGGTGGCGCTCTTCTCCGAACGCGGAGGCTTCGCCCACAGCAGGGCCCGCTGCTCGGCGGCGTCGAACATCCCGTCCGCCGCGGCCTCCATCACCCCCGGATCGCTCAGCAGCGTGGCCACGACCTCCTCCGGCCGCGCCACCGGCCACGCCGCCTCCAGCAGCGCGGCGACCGGCTTCGAACGGCCGATCTTGCGCGCCCAGGTCACGCTCTTCGGGCCGGCCCGCCGCTCGGCCTGCTGCTGGATCAGCGTCACCACCCGCGAACGCACATGCTCGCGGCCGATCCCGTACGGCACCCCCATGCCCCGCACCTCGTCGATGACCCGGGCCAGGTCGTACGAGTCCACCCGCCAGCGGTACGAGCCGTCGGTGACCGCGATGGACTCCTCCGGGTGCCTCATCCGGGCGCACAGCGCACGCTCAAGGACGGTGGCCATACGGTCGCTGTGCTTCAGGACGCTGACGTCCTCCGGGTCCGCCCGCCGCACCGGGTGCCGGGCGACGACGTCCTCCACCGTCAGCTGGGCGATGTCGATCTCGCCCAGCGACGGCAGCACCTCCGAGATGTAGCGCAGGAAGGTGCGGTTGGGGCCGATGATCAGCAGGCCGCTGCGCTGCAGCCGCTCGGGGAACGTGTAGAGGAGATAGGCGGCGCGGTGCAGGCCGACGGCGGTCTTGCCGCTGCCCGGCGCGCCCTGAACGCAGACCGACTCGTTCAGTTCGCTGCGGACCAGGTTGTCCTGTTCCGGCTGGATGGTGGCGACGATGTCGCGCATCGGGCCGAGGCGGGGCCGCTCGATCTCGGCGGCGACGATCGCGCTCGCCGCGTCGCCGCCGTCGTCGCCCCGGGCGTGGTCGAGGTGCTCGTCCTCCAGGCCGGTGAGGTCCTCGGGAGCGCCGTGGCTCCAGGGCGCCCACCCGAAGCGCCGCCGTACCGCGACTCCGCGCGGTTCCAGGGCGCTCGCCTGGTAGTAGGTGCGGGAGACCGGCGCACGCCAGTCGATCACCAGGGGCGGTGCGGCCGGGTGTTCCGACACCCGCCTGCGGCCGATGTAGTACCGCTGCCGCCGGTGGTCCCCCGCTTCCTCGGAGTCCTCGAAGTCGAGCCGGCCGAAGAACAGCGGGCTGTCGGGCTCCTCCGCCATCTGCCGTGCGCGGGTGCGCAGGTAGCGGCCGAGCGCCTCGGCGCTCGCGCCGTCGCCCGACACGCCCTCGCCCGCGACGACCTGGTACTGGGCATCGTCCACCTGTCGGGTCATCGCCTCGTGGCACACCGCGACATACGCACGCTCCAGGGCCAGCTCGTCGTCGAGTCCGACGGCCTCCTGGGTGCCGTACGTGTCCTGGACGTGTGACGTCATCGATCGACCTTTCCGAAGTGACGGCCTTGCGCGCCGCCCGACGAGGCCGGACGGCGAATTCCGGGTCCCAGCATAACTGAACCCGGTTAATAGACTGGCTGAGTTGTGTTATTGCTGGCCGGATACCGGCGGCCCGTTACCGCCTGGCCGCGATCAGTGCGCCCAGCACCGCCGCGCGGACCAGATGGCCGGGGGCGTACAGCTCCTTGCCGATCCACAGTGGGGGGTGGCGTTCGGCGTCCAGGCCGTGCTTCAGGAGGAAGGCGCAGCCTCGGTGTACGGCCTGGGTCGCCTCCTCGGAGCGGGCGTCGCCGCCGGTGGTGAGTTCCAGCAGGGTGCGTACCGCGTAGGCGGTCTCCTCCGGTGTGCCGTCCGAGCGGCCCCAGGAGCCGTCCTCGTGCTGCCGGTGCAGGAGCCAGTCGACGGACCTGCCGAGGGCTTCGGCCGAGGTCGGGCCGGCGTACCGGTGCAGGGCCAGGGCGCATCGCATCGTCGCGAAGTAGGGCGAGGCGTGCCACTTGTCGGACCAGCTGCCGTCCGGCCCCTGGCGGCCCCGCAGCCACGACGCGATCCGGTCGACCGCGTCCCGGTACCTGTCGCGGTCCCCGCCGGCGGGGCCGTCGGCCAGGTGGCAGCCCAGCGCCTCCAGGATGTGCGCGTTGGTGGTCGTGGACGGCTCGTGCTCCGGGATGGTGGACATGAAGTGGCTGCCGGCGTCGTACTGCCACAGGTACTCCGGCTCCTGCGGCGCCCCCAGGCGGGCCAGGGCCGTCAGGACGATCGCGCTGGTCTCCGCCTCGTACGCGAAACCCGGCGCGGTCGGCGCCCCCGACCGGCCGACGTCGCCGGGCAGTTCCTTCAGCAGCGGGGCGAGCACCTCCCGCGGAACCCCCGCCGTCGCCAGGTTCCCGGCGATCCACGCCCGCTCGTAGAACACGATCGAGGTCATCGCGGCGACCGCGCCGGCGCCCCGCTCCTGGGCCTGCCGCAGGAAGCGCACCGACGGGTGCATGGGATCGGCCGGCTCCCTCGGGCCGAGCCAGGCGGCGGTGGCGGCCGCGGAACAGCCGACGACCCCGTCGACCGGCTCCATCTCGGCGGCGCCGACGGCCGCCGGGCCGACGATCTCCAGGTAGTGACCGGCGAGCGGGTTGCGCCAGGCACCCTCGCGCAGCCCACGCAGCGCCTCGTCGGTCAGTCCGTGCGGCAGCGCCAGCGGCTGCACCGGTCCGTCCCCGAGGACGGCGAGCCGGGCGTTGATCCTCTCCACCAAGGCCGGGATGACCATGAAGAACACGACCGTCGACGGCACCGGCTCCTCGGCGCTCCGCGCCACCAGCGCGGCCGCCGCCGCGAGACCCCGCCGCGCGGCCTCGACGAGCGCCGCGGGCGGCAGCGGCAGCTCGCCGCCCTCCCGGCCCAGCACGGCCAGCAGTGCCTCCGTCGCGCTCAGCGTCGGCACGAGGGCATACCCGGCGGGGCCGCCCCAACTGCCGTCGGGCCGCTGCTCGTCGAGGAGATACCGGACCCGCGCGGCGTCCCCGTCCAGCCACTGGGCCAGCGACACCAGCCGAGCCGTCTCGTACACCGAGGGACCCAGCGCGCCGGTCGGGTGACCCAGCACCCTCTCCACCAGCTCGGCGACGAGCCCGTCGAGATCCACGTCCGTGGGCGCGCTCACGCGGGGAGCTCCTCGGAGACGGTGATGCTGTTCAGGAGCAGCGACGACGGCAGCGTCGCCGGGTCGGGGTCGCCCGGCAGGACCGGGCCGCCGGGGCTGCCGATGATGATCGCCAGACAGAAGTACACGGGCTGGTCGAACAGCCAGCCCTTCGGGGTGGTGTCCTGCGGGGTCAGCTTGAGGTACTCGCGGCCGTCCAGGTACCACGTGATCGAGTCGGGCCCGCGCCGCCAGACCGCCGAGTAGGTGTGGAAGTCCGCGCTGAGCGGGCTGCCGTCCTCCGTGGTCGTACGGGCGCCCATGCCCAGGGACGGGATCTGGTGGCACTCGGGGGAGTGGACGGCACCCCACACCGAGTCCGGCTCGGAGCCGAGCGCCTCCAGTACGTCGATCTCCCCGGCCCGGTACCACGCCTGCACCGGGTCCTCGTCGCCCCGGTGCCGCAGCTGCGTGCCCCAGGCCCACAGCGCGCAGTCCAGGCCGGGACCCGCCGCGGTCTTCACCCGGGCGTCCAGGCGCAGCGCGCCGCCGGGCCGCGGCACGAAGTCCTCGCGCCGGGTCTCCAGCCACGCCGCCCGGTACTCCCCGTCCTCGTGCGTGGCGGTGATCCGCAGGTGCCCGGCGCCGTCGAGGCCGACGTTCGCGGGGTCGTCCGTGTGGAACTCGATGCCGGCGCCGAACGGCTGCCCGGTGACGACCTGCCACAGGGCGGGGTCGGGCGGGGACCCGGCCGGGCCCTCGAACGTGTCCTGCCACAGGACCTTCCACGACGGCGGCGCGGTCGCGGCGGCCGGGGCGGTGGCGTGCTTCTGGTTCACGGTCTCCATGTCTTTCTCGGGCTCCGTCTTCCTCAGTTGCCCGGGGCCGACGGTGCGGCGGCGTCCGGATCGAGATGCTCGGCCATGGCGAGCGGGGTGGGATGGGCGAACAGGTCGGCCAGGCGCACAGGCACACCCAGCGTCTTCTCAATGCGCTGCACGAGCTGTGCGCCGAGCAGCGAATGCCCGCCGCTGTCGAAGAAGTTGGCGTGCGGGCCGAGGTCGGTCCGGCCGAGCGTGCTCTGCCACAGGGCGAGCAGCCGCCCGGCCGTCCCCGACTGCGCCTCGGGCGAGGCCTGCGCCGACCCCGCGGCCGCGCTGCGCTCGGAGCGGCGCTGCTCGGCGAGGCGGGTCAGCGCGAGATGGTCCCGCTTCTCGTTGGCGGTGGTCGGCAGCGACTCCAGCACGAC
Organism: Streptomyces sp. SLBN-118; assembly: GCF_006715635.1. Lineage (NCBI taxonomy): Bacteria > Bacillati > Actinomycetota > Actinomycetes > Kitasatosporales > Streptomycetaceae > Streptomyces > Streptomyces sp. SLBN-118. The sequence continues at coordinate 1,563,801 of NZ_VFNP01000001.1, read as the reverse complement.
GATCTCCTGGGGCACGGCGGCGGAGGGCAGCAGGGACCGGGCATGGGCGGTCAGCCCGGCGGTGTCCACCTCGGCCACGCCGTCCGTCCCCTCCGCTCCTTCCGCCGGTTCCACGAACGCGACCAGGGCCGCTTCCGGCCCGCCACGGCCCACCACGACCACGGCGACGTCCCGTACGTCCGGACGGTCGAGCAGCACCGTCTCCACCTCGCCCAGTTCGATCCGGTGGCCGCGCAGCTTGATCTGGCGGTCGGTCCGGCCCAGCAGCTCGACGCTGCCGTCGGGCCGCAGCCGGGCCAGGTCGCCGGTGCGGTAGTGGCGCCCGTACGCGGGATGGTCGCGGAAGCGGTCCGCCGTCAGCTCGGGGCGGTTGTGGTAGCCCAGCGCGACGCCCGCCCCGGCGATGCACAGCTCGCCCTGCACACCGACGGGCAGCTCCCGGCCGTCCGGGTCGACGACGAACACCTGGGTGTTGACGATCGGGCGGCCCACCTCCACGCGGACCACCTCGTCCGGCACCGGCCCCGAGGTGGACCAGATGGTCGTCTCGGAGGGGCCGTACACATTGAGCAGTGAGCCGCCCGACGCGGCCAGTGTGCGGGCCAGCGCCGGCGGCAGCGGCTCCCCGCCGCAGACCAGGCGCCGGCCGGCGAGCTGCCCGTCCGCCGCGTCGGCGACGACCCGCCAGGTCGTCGGGGTGGCCTGCACGATGCCGACGTCGTGCGCGACCGCCTCGGCGAGCAGGGCGCGGCCGTCGGTGCGGGCCTCGTCGGAGGCCACGACCAGCCGTCCGCCGCACACCAGCGGCAGGAACAGCTCCAGGGCGGAGATGTCGAAGGCGAAGGTCGTCAGCCACAGCACGGCGTCGTCCGCGGTGACCTTCAGCTCCTCGGTGAAGTGCTGGACCACATTGGCGAGGCTGCGGTGGCTGACCAGGGTGCCCTTCGGCTTCCCCGTCGAGCCGGAGGTGTAGATCAGATAGGCGCAGGAGTCCGGATCGGGGCCGCTCGCCGCGGAGTCCGGGAGCGTGCCGGAGCCGTCGTGTGTGAGCGGCTCCAGCGGAAGCACCCGCGCCCGGACCCCCTCGGGCAGCTCCACCCCCGGCGCCGTGAGCACCGCCTGCGCCCCGGAGTCGTCCAGAACGTACGCCAGGCGCTGCACGGGGTGCTCCGGATCGACGGGCAGATACACCGCTCCGGCCAGCCACACCCCGAGGGCCGCGGCCGCGAGTTCCGGACCCCGGGGCGCGGCGAGCGCGACGATGTCACCAGCCCTCACCCCGGCGTCCGCCAGGACGTCCAGGGTGTGCTCGGCGGCCCGCCACAGCTCGGCGTACGTCGTGCTGCGACCGTTGCCCACGACGGCCGGCGCGGACGGCGTCAGCGCCACCCGCTCCCGCACTGCCGCGAGCACGCTGGGCGGATCCACCGGGCGCGCGGTGTCGTTGCTCGCGGCCAGCACCGCGAGGTCGGAGGGCCCGGCCAGCGGCAGTTCGCCCATCGGCCGGTCCGGCCCGTCCGCGGCCGCGAGCAGCAGCGCCTCGAAGCGTTCGAGCAGCCCCTGTACGTCCGCCCGGTCCAGCACCCGCGTGTAGTACGCGGCCCGGACGGTCACCTTGTCCGCGGAGGACAGGAAGAAGAACTCCAGGTCGAACTTGCTGAAGCCGTTCTCCACCGGGAGCCTGCGGGCCGTGGTGTCGCCAAGGGGGAAGCTCGTACGGCCGTCGTCCGGAACGTAGTTGAACAGATGGCGGAAGACGGTGTTGCGCCAGGAGGCGCCGCCGTCCCTGCGCAGTTCCGGCAGCAGGACGTCGACCGGCACATCGGCGTGGGCGACCGCCCCGAGGAACGCGTCGCGGGCGGTCCGTACCAGGTCGCGGAAGCCGCCGCCGAGGTCGACGGGTATGCGCAGCGGCAGGGTGTTGACGTGGTAGCCGACGGCCCTGGACGCCTCGCGCGCCCGGACGTTGACCGGGGTGCCCACCACCAGGTCGGGACCCGCGCCGTGCCGGGCCAGCAGCAGGCCGTACGCGGCCAGCAGCACCACTGCCTCCGGCGCGCGCAGCTCCTTCTGCAGCCGGCGCAGCACCTCGGTCGCCCGCGGGGACAGGGCGGCCGTGATCTGGTCACCGGTGAGGGTCGGCTCGGGAAGGTCCTCGCTGCCGCACCACAGGGCGAGGCCCGCGGCGTCGGCCCCGGCCAGCTGCCCGCGCCAGTACTCCACGGCGGCCGCCCGGGGAGCGGGCTCCCGGTACGGCGGCTGCGCGGCCAGCAGCTCCGCCGGCGGCGCGGCACCGGTCGCGAGCGCCGTGTACCCGGCGGTGAACTCCTCCAGCAGGACCGCGCCGGAGACTGTGTCGAAGACCAGGTGGTGCACGGCGAGACAGAACGCGTCGCCGTCCGCGCACCTCACCCGCGCGGCCCGCACCAGCGGCCGCCCGTCGATCTCGAAGGGACGCGCGATGAACTCCCCGACGACAGCGGCGACTTCACCCGGCTCCGCCGCCAGCTGCTCGACCTCGACCGGCAGGGTAGCGGGGGCGAGCACCTCCTTGACGAGGCCCCCCTGCTCCTGCCGGAACACCGTGCGCAGCGCCTCGTGCCGGCGCAGCAGCAGATCGACCGTGCCCTGGAGCGCCGGGCCGAGCAGCGGCCCGTCGGCCTGGAGGGCGACGGAGAGGTTGTTGACCCCCTTGACGGGCACCAGCTCGTCCAGGAGCCAGAGGGCGTGCTCCTTGCTGTCGGCCGGGCGGGACCGCACTTCCGTTGCTTCTGGCATTCCAACCGTTCCGTGGGTTCGCGGGAATTCGCGGCGGGGGGCGTACGCACGCGGTTTCTGCGTACGGGACTTGTGCGTACGGGACTCGCGCGTACGGGACTTCTCAGGCGCGCGTGTCCGTGCCGAGCAGCTCGGTCACCGTGCGGGTGACACCGGGGTCGCGCAGCAGGTCGACGTGCGGGACGTCGACGCGCAGTTCCCGGCCCACGGCGATGTCCTGGCCGGCCGCGCGGGAGCCGTTCAGACCGCTCGTGGGTGACGAGGACGTGACGACGACGGCCTCCCGCCACGCAGGCAGCGGGTCGATGTCCGCGGCCGCGATCAGATAGCCGACGAACGACGCGAAGACCGCGGTGATCTCCTCCGTCCGCTTGTCGTCCAGCTCCAGCCGGTCGAAGGCGGGCTTGGCGGTACGCCGGTACACGTCGAGAAGTTCGGCGCCCAGCGCGGCCATCGTGGTGTGCTGCTCGTGGGCCCGCCGCGCCTCGTCCGCCGCCTGCGCGGTCTCCTCGGCGCTCAGCAGGGCGGACATGGAGTCGAGGACCTTGTGGAACTGCGAGTACAGGGTCAGCGGGCCGGACTGCTCGGGGTCGAACAGCACCAGCGCGGGCGCCTGTTCCTGCCGGGCGGCGAGGCGCTGCGCGATCGCGCCCGCGTAGACGCCGCCGACACAGAAGCCGAACACCGCGCGGACCGGGCGGCCGTCGGCCGCCACCTCCTCCAGCCACCGCTCGACGGGGTCGGCGTCGTCGGCACCGGTTCCGGCCTCCTGGGGAATCGTCTCCCAGATAGAGCAGGGCAGCAGATCACCCAGACCCGAGGCCAGATCGGTGAAGCGGCCCTCGGCCCGGCCGGTGGCGTCGAAGTCCACGGCGAGCACGAGCTCGTGCGCGTCCGCGTTGCCGAGAACCCGCCACGTCTGCGGATCGGTCATGGTTCGGGATCCCCCATGGTCTGTGGAAAACACTGCGTTCGGTTCGGTGGAAAACGGTGCACTCGCGTCCGTGGAGAACGGTGAATTCGCGTCCGTGGAATACGGAGAATGCGCGGTCACGCTATCTTCGCCTCCTGGCTCGGATAACCCCTAGCCGACCCCTGCGACCCCCAGCCGCGCGGCCAGCACCTCGGCGACCGCGTCGGTCTGCTCCGAGACGTAGAAGTGACCGCCGTCGAAGACCCGCAGGTCGAACGGGCCGGTGGTGTGCTCCTGCCAGGCCCGGGCCTCTTCCACGGTGGTCTTCGGGTCGTTGTCGCCGGTCAGCGCGACGAGGGGGCAGCCGACGGACGCGCCCGGCGCGCTGCGGTACCGCTCGATCGCCTTGTAGTCGGCCCGCAGGGACGGCAGGAACATCCGGACGATGTCCTCGTCGTCCAGGGCCGCCTGCGCGGTGCCGTCCAGGGCGCGGATCTCCCGCAGCAGCGCGTCGTCGCCCTTGCGGTGCAGGTCCTCGCTGCGGTGCCGGGAGGGGGCCCGGCGCCCCGACACGAACAGGGACACGGGCGTGACGCCCGCCCGCCGCTCCAGCCGTGCGGCCACCTCGAAGGCGACGGACGCGCCCATGCTGTGCCCGAACAGGGCGAGCGGGCGGTCGGTGCCGACGGCCTCGACGACTGCGTCGAACGCGGCGTCGGCCAGCTCGTGCAGATCCTCGAAGGCGGGCTCCCGATGCCGGTCCTGACGGCCGGGATACTGCACGGCCACCACGTCCAGCCGCCCGGCGAGCGCCCGGGACAGCGCGTGGAAGGCCGTGGCCGAACCGCCGGCGTGCGGGAAGCACACCAGGGTGACACCGTCGGCGGGCGCCGGCTGGTAGCGGCGGATCCAGGGGCTCTCGATGGGTGCGGTACGTGTGGGGGTCATGACGCGGTCCTCTTCATCTCCTGGTGCAGGTGCGCGGCGAGCTCCGCTGGCGTGGGGTGGTCGTAGATCAGCGTGGGCGGCAGGTCGAGGCCCGTGACCTTGGTGATCCGGCCGCTCAGCTCGACGGCCGTCAGCGAGGCGAACCCGGCGTCCAGGAAGTCCTGTCCGGCCGGCAGCGCGTGCGGGTCGGCGTGCCCGAGCACCGCGGACGCGGCCGACCGCACCGCCTCCAGCAGCAGCGCCGGCCGCTCGTCCTCGGGCGCCTCGGCCAGGGCCCGCGCCAGGTGCCCGTCGTCCTCATAGGGCTGGGCGTCCTCCGGCGCGTCCGTGGCGGTGGTGGCGCGGCTGTGGTCCCACGCCGAGAGCAGCGACAGCACCGCGTTCAGGGAGTCGGCCTCACGGGCGGAGTCGACGTCGAGCAGCGCGGCCAGAGCACCGACGTCCCGGCTGCCGACAGCACGCCAGAACCGCCGCTCCAGGTCGCTGCCGCCGGCCGGAGCCTGCTGCGGCCCCGACGGCAGCCAGTACGCCGTGCGCTGGAAGGCGTACGTCGGCAGCTCGACCGTCCGGGCGCCGGTCGGCGCGAACACCGCCGCCCAGTCCGGGGACACGCCATGGACGTGCAGTTCGGCGACGGCCGTGGCCAGCGCCCGGGCGTCGGCGCGGTCGCGCCGCTGGACGGGCACCACCAGCGCCTGACCGCCGAGGCACTCCCGGGCCAGCGCGGCCAGCACCGCGTCCGGGCCGACCTCGACGTACGCGGTCACGCCCTCCTTCTCCAGATGCGTCAGCTGATCGGCGAAACGCACCGCCTCCCGCGCGTGCCGCACCCAGTAGCCGGGCTCCTGAAGCAGCCCGTCCGACGCGGTCTCCCCGGTGACGTCGGAGACGACGGGGATACGCGGCGCCCGGTACGACACCTCGCGCGCGACCGCCGCGAACTCGTCGAGCACCGGATCCAGCAGCGGCGAGTGGAAGGCGTGACTGACCCGCAGCCGACGGGTCCTGCGGCCCAGAGCCTTGAAATGCGCGGCGATCTCCTCGACCGCGCCCTCGCGGCCCGACATGACCACGGCCGACGGCCCGTTGACCGCGGCCACACCCACCTCGTGCGTCCGCCCGGCCAGCAGCGGCAGCACCTCGTTCTCGGCCGCCTGCAGCGAGGCCATGGCCCCGTCGGCGGGCAGCGACTGCATCAGCCGGCCGCGGGCCGCCACGAGCCGTGCCGCGTCGGGCAGGTCGAAGACCCCGGCGACATGGGCCGCCGCCAGCTCACCGATCGAGTGCCCCGCCAGCAGCTCCGGCCGCAGCCCCCACGTCTCAAGCAGCCGGAACAGCGCCACCTCGACGGCGAACAGCGCGGGCTGGGCGTACTCGGTGCGGTCCAGCAGCTCCGCCTTAGGGGTGCCGGACTCCGCGAACACCACCTCCGCCAGGGGCCGTTCCAGCAGCGGACCGAACTGCGCGCAGACCTCGTCGAACGCCGCCGCGAACACCTCGGACGAGGCGTACAGCTCCCGGCACATCCCGGGCCGCTGGGTGCCCTGCCCCGAGAACAGGAAGGCGACCTTGTGACCGCCCGCGGTGGCACCCGTCACCACGGACGGCGAGCCCTCGCCACGGGCCAGCGCTTCCAGCGCCGCGAGCCGCTCCGCCGGGTCGTCGCCGAGAACCGCACCCCGGTACGCGAACGTGGACCGGGTCGTGGCCAGCGACAGCCCGACCTGCGCGGCAGTCAGCTCCGGCCGCTCCCGTACGAAGTCCCGCAGCCGGGCGGCCTGGGCGCGCAGGGCCTGCGGACTCCTGCCGGACAGCACCCACGGCAGGGCGACGACCCCGTCCGGCTCGCCCTCCTCGGTCCCGGCCTCGTCCGGCGCGGCATGCTCCAGGACGACATGGGCGTTGGTCCCGCTGATCCCGAAGGACGACACGGCCGCCCGCCGAGCTCGGCCGGTCTCCGGCCACTCGGTGGTCTCCGCCAGCAGCGAGACGGCGCCGGAGTCCCAGTCGACGTGGGTGGAGGGTGTGTCGACGTGGAGGGTCCGGGGGAGGAGGCCGTGGCGCATGGCCATGACCATCTTGATGACGCCGCCGACGCCGGCGGCGGCCTGGGTGTGGCCGATGTTGGACTTCAACGACCCCAGCCACAGTGGCTGTTCGTCGGTGTGGTCCTGGCCGTAGGTGGCCAGCAGCGCCTGGGCCTCGATGGGGTCGCCGAGGGTGGTGCCGGTGCCGTGGGCCTCGACTGCGTCGATGTCCGCACCGGTCAGCCCCGCACTGGACAGGGCCTGGCGGATCACCCGCTGCTGCGCGGGCCCGTTCGGGGCGGTGAGGCCGTTGCTCGCGCCGTCCTGGTTCACCGCGCTGCCCCGCACCACCGCCAGCACCGGGTGGCCGTTGCGCCGGGCGTCCGACAGCCGCTCCAGCAGCACGACGCCCGCGCCCTCGCCCCAGCCCGTGCCGTCCGCGGAGTCCGCGAACGCCTTGCACCGCCCGTCGTGGGCCAGCCCCCGCTGCCGGCTGAACCCGATGAACGTGCCGGGCGTGGTCATCACGGTCACGCCGCCCGCGAGCGCCAGCGAGCACTCGTCGTTGCGCAGCGACTGCGCGGCCAGATGCAGGGCCACCAGCGAGGAGGAACAGGCCGTGTCGACCGTGATGGCCGGGCCTTCCAGACCCAGGTGGTACGCCACCCGGCCAGAGGCGATGCTGCCGGAACTGCCGTTGCCGAGGAACGCCTCCAGCCCCTCCGGCACCTCGGTGACCTGCGTGCCGTAGTCGTGGTACATGATGCCGGCGAAGACGCCCGTACGGCTGCCCCGCAGGGTCCGCGGGTCGATGCCGGCCCGTTCCACGGCCTCCCAGGAGGTCTCCAGGAGCAGGCGCTGCTGCGGGTCCATGGCGAGCGCCTCGCGGGGCGAGATCCCGAAGAACCCCGCGTCGAACTCGGCGGCGTCGTACAGGAATCCGCCTTCCACCGCGTACGTCGTGCCGGGGTGGTCCGGGTCCGGGTGGTACAGCGCCTCCGTGTCCCAGCCGCGGTCGGCCGGGAACCCGGAGATCGCGTCGCCGCCGGAGCGCACCAGCCGCCACAGGTCCTCCGGAGTGCGCACCCCGCCCGGATAACGGCAGGCCATGGCCACGACGGCCACCGCGTCCTCGTCGGGGTCCAGGTCGCTGCGCCGAGCCGGGCCGGCCGCGGTGCCGGGCTCGTCACCGAGGGCCTCGGTGACGAGGTATCGGGCCAGTTCGACCGGGCTCGGGTGGTCGAAGACCAGCGTGGCGGGCAGCCGCAGGCCGGTGGCCGCGGCCAGCCGGTTGCGCAGCTCGATGCCCGTCAGCGAGTCGAACCCCAGTTCCCTGAAGCTGAGTTCGGCCTCGACACCCCCGGCGCCCGCGTACCCCAGGATCCCGGCGGTGTGCTCCCGCACCAGGCCGAGCACCGACGCCATCCGCTCGGCCGGCTCCAACTCGCCCAGCCGGGCGGCCAGGGAACGGCCCTGCGGTTCGGCTCCCTTCCCTGCGGCGGCGCGGCGCACCTGGCGGCGGACCAGCCCGCGCAGCAACGGCGGCACGGGCTCCTCCGCGCCGAGGGAACGCCGCAGCGCCCCGACATCGAGCCGGATCGGCAGCAGATGCGCCTCGCCCGACGCACACCCGGCGTCGAACAGTGCCAGCCCCTCGGCCGCGGAGAGCCCGGACACCCCGTGGCGGGTCATGCGGTGGAGGTCGGTGTGGGTGAGGGTGCCGGTCATGGTGCTGCGGTCTTCCCACAGGCCCCAGCCGAGGGAGAGGGCGGGTTGGCCGTGTGTGCGGCGGTGGTGGGCGAGCGTGTCGAGGAAGGTGTTGGCGGCGGCGTAGGCGGCTTGTCCGGGTCCGCCGAAGGTGGCTGCGGCGGAGGAGAAGAGGATGAAGGCGTCGAGGTGGGGGGTGTGTTGGGTGGTGAGTTCGTGCAGGAGGAGGGCGCCGTCGAGTTTGGGGTTGAGGACGGTGTCGAGGTGGTGGGGGGTGAGGGTGTCGAGGGTGGCGTCGTTCAGGGTGGCAGCGGTGTGGATGACGGCGGTGATGGGGTGGTGGGTGAGGGTGTGGGTGAGGGTGTCGGGGTCGGTGACGTCGCCGGTGACGACGGTTGCGTGGGCGCCGAGCTCTTCGAGTGTGGTGGCGAGGGTGTGGGCGGGGCGTCGGGAGAGGAGGACGAGGTTTCGTACGTGGTGGTGGGTGACGAGGTGGTGGGCGAGGAGTCCGGCGAGGGTGCCGGTGGCGCCGGTGATCAGGGCTGTGCTGTCGGGGCGGAAGACGGGGGCTGCGGCGGGGGCGAGGGTGGTGCGGGCGAGGCGCGGTACGAGGAACCGGCCTTGGCGGACGGCGACCTGGGGCTCACGAGTGGTCAGGGCGCCGCGTATGTCGTGGGTGTGGTTGTCGGTGTCGATGAGGACGAGTCGGTCGGGGTGTTCGGACTGGGCGGAGCGGATCAGGCCCCAGATGGCGGCGTGTTCGAGGTCGGGTGTGTCTTCGGGTGAGGTGACGACGGCGTTGCGGGTGAGCAGTACCAGCCGGGAGTCGGCGAACCGCTCCTCCGCCAGCCACCGCTTGACCAGGTCCAGCACCCAATGCAGTGAGGCGCGTTCACCGGGCGGGCAAGGAGCGACCACGACCTCGGGAGCTGACAGGCCGTCGAGGCCCGCACCGGCGGACAGCCAGACCGGGTCCGGCCCCTCCGCCTGCGCGGCCTCGACGGGCACCCACTCCACGCGGAACAGCGCGTCGCGCAGGCTCGCTGCGGCGGCGGCCTCCGCCGCCCGTCCGGACAGCGGCCGCAGCGCGAGCGAGTCGACGGTCAGGACCGGACTGCCCAGGGCATCCGCCGCGTCGAGCCGTACCTCCTCCTGACCGGTCACGGTCAGCCGCACCCGCAGTACGGTCGCGCCCGTGGCATGCATGCGTACACCTCGCCAGGAGAACGGCATCAGCGCCGCCGCGCCGTCCTCGGCCAGGCTGCTGAGGCCGACGGTCTGCAGGGCGGCGTCGAACAGGGCGGGGTGCAACTCGAATTCCGCCGCGTCCTTGGCCAGGTCCGCCGGCAGGGCGACCTCGGCGAACACCTCGTCACCGCGCCGCCACGCGGCCCGCAGGCCCTGGAACTCCGGGCCGTACTCGAAGCCGCTCTCCCGGAACCGCTCGTAGCGGCCCTCGATGTCCAGCGGCTCGGCCCCGCCCGGCGGCCAGGCCCCGCTGAGGTCCTGCCCGGGGGCGGCGTGGTCCGGGCTCAGGGTGCCGCTCGCGTGGCGCGTCCAGGGCAGGCCGTCCTGCGTCGCGTCGCCGTCCGGCCGCGCGTGCACGGTCAGCGTGCGCCGGCCCGACGCGTCGGCGGCACCGACCCGCACCCGGAGTCGTAGGCCACCGTCCTCGGGCAGCACCAGCGGCGCCTCAAGGGTCAGTTCCTCCAGCAGCGGGCAACCGGCCCTGTCCCCGGCCCGTACGGCCAGTTCGGCCAGCGCGGTGCCGGGCAGCAGGGCCGCGCCCTCGACCCGGTGGCCGCGGATCCACGGCTGGGCGGCGAGCGAGACGCGGCTGGTGAACAGCAGCTCGTCGCCGTCCGCGCTCTCAAGTACGGCACCCAGCAGCGGATGGTCCACCGACTCCAGGCCGAGCGAGCGTACGTCCCCGGACGCACCGGAGGGGGCCTTCGGCCAGTAGCGCTGCCTCTGGAAGGGGTAGGTCGGCAGATCCACCCGACGGGCACCGCTGCCGGCGAACAACGCCGCCCAGTCGACCCGGGCTCCGCGGGCGAACACCGTCGCCACCGCCTCTACTACCGACTCCGGTTCGGCGCGGTCCCGGCGCAGCGCGGCGGCGAACGCCACGGCGTCGCCGGGCAGGCAGTCCTGGCCCATGCCGGAGAGCACCCCGCCGGGGCCGAGTTCCAGGCAGCTGCCGACGCCCAGTTCGCCCAACGTCCGCACGCCGTCGGCGAACCGCACGGCCTGCCGCACATGGCGCACCCAGTAGTCCGGGTCGGTCAGCTCCTCCGCGGTCGCCGTACGGCCGGTCACGTCGGAGACGACCGGGATCAGCGGATCGCTGTACCGCAGCGAGCGCGCGACGGCCCGGAAGTCGCCGAGCATGGCGTCCATGCGGGGCGAGTGGAAGGCATGGCTGACATTGAGCCGCTTGGTGCGCCGGCCCCGCTCGGCGAGTTCGGCGGCCACCGCGAGCACCGTCTCCTCGTCGCCCGACACGACGACGGACCGCGGGCCGTTGACGGCGGCGACGGACACCCGTTCCGTGCGTCCGGCCAGCACCTCCATGACCTCGTCCTCGGTGGCGCGTAGGGACACCATCGCCCCGCCCGCCGGCAGCTCCTGCATCAGCCGGCCGCGGGCGGCCACCAGCGCGCAGGCGTCCGGCAGGCTCAGCACCCCCGCCACATGGGCCGCCGCCAGCTCGCCGACGGAGTGGCCCAGCAGCGCGGCGGGACGCAGGCCCCAGGCCTCGACCAGCCGGAACAGCGCGACCTCGACGGCGAACAGCCCTGCCTGGGTGTACTGCGTCCGATCCAGGAACTCCGCCTCGGGTGTGCCCGGCTCGGCGAACACCACCTCACGCAGCGGACGGTCGAGGTGCGGGTCCAGGGCGGCGCAGACCTCGTCGAAGGCGGCGGCGAACACCGGGTGGGCGGCGTGGAGTTCACGTCCCATGCCCGGGTACTGGCTGCCCTGCCCGGTGAAGAGGAAGGCCGTCCGGGCGGCGCGGTGACCCGCGCCCGTCACCAGCCCCGGAGCTGCGTCCCTGCCCTCGGCGAGCGCCGTCAGCGCCGCGTCGAGCCCGCCGGGACCGTTGTTGTGCAGCACCGCGCGGTGCTCGAAGACCGAACGCCCTGTGGCCAGCGAGAAGCCGACATCGACGGGGTCCGCGTGGACGAACTCCCTTAGCTGTGCGGCCTGTTCACGCAACGCGTCCGCCGACCGGGCGGACAGCACCCACGGCACGACCGGCATCCCGGCCCCGCGCTCCGGCGCGTCCTCGGCGGACTCGTCCTCCGGGGCCTCCTCCAGGACGGCGTGCGTGTTCGTGCCGCTCACGCCGAAGGACGACACGGCCGCACGGCGCGGCCGGTCGGCGGTCGGCCAGGGCCGCTCCTCGGTCAGCAGCGAGACGGCGCCGGAGTCCCAGTCGACGTGGGTGGAGGGTGTGTCGACGTGGAGGGTCCGGGGGAGGAGGCCGTGGCGCATGGCCATGACCATCTTGATGACGCCGCCGACGCCGGCGGCGGCCTGGGTGTGGCCGATGTTGGACTTCAACGACCCCAGCCACAGTGGCTGTTCGTCGGTGTGGTCCTGGCCGTAGGTGGCCAGCAGCGCCTGGGCCTCGATGGGGTCGCCGAGGGTGGTGCCGGTGCCGTGTGCCTCGACTGCGTCGACGTCCGCCCCGGTCAGTCCGGCGGCGACCAGCGCGTCCCGGATCACCCGCTCCTGGGCGGGACCGTTGGGGGCGGTCAGGCCGTTGCTGGCGCCGTCCTGGTTGGCCGCCGTGGAGCGGACCACCGCGAGCACCGGGTGGCCGTTGCGGCGCGCGTCCGACAGCCGCTCCAGCAGCAGCAGACCCGCGCCCTCCGACAGGCTGGTCCCGTCGGCGCTGTCCGCGAACGCCTTGCAGCGTCCGTCCGGGGCCAGCCCGTGCCCCTGCCCCCGGCTGAACTCGTCGAACAGCGTCGGCGTCGACATCACCGCCACACCACCGGCGAGCGCCAGCGAGCACTCGCCGTTGCGCAGCGACTGCACCGCCAGATGCAGCGCGATCAACGAGGACGAGCAGGCGGTGTCGACCGTTACCGCGGGCCCCTCCAGGCCGAGCGTGTAGGCCACCCGGCCGGAGGCGACGCTGCCCGCGCTGCCGTTGTAGACATAGCCCTCGACGGCGTCCGGCGACGCGTCGACCAGCGTGCCGTAGTCGTGGTACATGACGCCGGCGAAGACGCCCGTACGGCTGCCCCGCAGGGTCCTCGGGTCGATGCCGGCCCCCTCCACGGCCTTCCAGGAGGTCTCCAGGAGCAGGCGCTGCTGCGGGTCCATGGCGAGGGCCTCGCGGGGCGAGATGCCGAAGAAGGCCGGGTCGAAGTCGGCGGCGTCGTACAGGAATCCGCCGTGGTCGTAGAGCCCGTCCAGCTGCCAGCCGCGGTCCGTGGGGAACTCCGACACCGCGTCCTCGCCCGCGGTCACCAGCCGCCACAGGTCCTCCGGGGTGCGTACGCCGCCCGGGTAGCGGCAGCTCATCGCGACGGTCGCGATCGGCTCCCGGCCGCGCTCGGTGAGCTTACGGTTGTGCTGCCGCAGCCGCTCGGTCTCCTTCAGGGACGCCCGTAGGGCGGCGACGACCTTGTCGTTGGGGTTGCTCATGGGTGTCACTCACGCTCCGCGTCGGATCCGGCGCTGTCGCCGTCGAAAGCAAGGTTGATGAGGAGGTCGACGTCCATCTCGTCGATGGCGTCGATGGCGTGCACGGTGTCCTGGGCGGTCCCGCGGGGCGCCTCCACAGCCGCCACGGCGGTCTGCGCGGTCTCCTGCGGGAACAGCTTCCGCTCCACGAAGCGGGCGATCGCCTGCGGAGTCGGCTGGTCGAAGACCAGCGTGGCCGGCAGCCGCAGCCCGGTGGCCGTGTTGAGCCGGTTGCGCAGCTCGACCGCAGTCAGCGAGTCGAACCCGATGTCCTTGAAGGCGCGGTCCGGTTCGATCGCGGCCGTCGACGCGTGGCCCAGCACGGCCGCCACCTGCGCGACGACCAGGTCCTCCAGCGCCTGCGCCCGCTGCTCCCCGGACACCCGGGCGAGCCGCTCGGCGAGCGACAACTCCGCAGGCCGTCGCAAGCCGGCCTCCGTCGTACTACGACGCACCCGACGCTGGGCCAGACCCCGCAGCAGCGCCGGAAGACTGTCGTCGTCGGCCCGCCGCCGCAGCGCCCCGACATCGAGCCGGATCGGCAGCAGATGCGCCTCGCCCGACGCACACCCGGCGTCGAACAGTGCCAGCCCCTCGGCCGCGGAGAGCCCGGACACCCCGTGGCGGGTCATGCGGTGGAGGTCGGTGTGGGTGAGGGTGCCGGTCATGGTGCTGCGGTCTTCCCACAGGCCCCAGCCGAGGGAGAGGGCGGGTTGGCCGTGTGTGCGGCGGTGGTGGGCGAGCGTGTCGAGGAAGGTGTTGGCGGCGGCGTAGGCGGCTTGTCCGGGTCCGCCGAAGGTGGCTGCGGCGGAGGAGAAGAGGATGAAGGCGTCGAGGTGGGGGGTGTGTTGGGTGGTGAGTTCGTGCAGGAGGAGGGCGCCGTCGAGTTTGGGGTTGAGGACGGTGTCGAGGTGGTGGGGGGTGAGGGTGTCGAGGGTGGCGTCGTTCAGGGTGGCAGCGGTGTGGATGACGGCGGTGATGGGGTGGTGGGTGAGGGTGTGGGTGAGGGTGTCGGGGTCGGTGACGTCGCCGGTGACGACGGTTGCGTGGGCGCCGAGCTCTTCGAGTGTGGTGGCGAGGGTGTGGGCGGGGCGTCGGGAGAGGAGGACGAGGTTTCGTACGTGGTGGTGGGTGACGAGGTGGTGGGCGAGGAGTCCGGCGAGGGTGCCGGTGGCGCCGGTGATCAGGGCTGTGCTGTCGGGGCGGAAGACGGGGGCTGCGGCGGGGGCGAGGGTGGTGCGGGCGAGGCGCGGTACGAGGAACCGGCCTTGGCGGACGGCGACCTGGGGCTCACGAGTGGTCAGGGCGCCGCGTATGTCGTGGGTGTGGTTGTCGGTGTCGATGAGGACGAGTCGGTCGGGGTGTTCGGACTGGGCGGAGCGGATCAGGCCCCAGATGGCGGCGTGTTCGAGGTCGGGTGTGTCTTCGGGTGAGGTGACGACGGCGTTGCGGGTGAGCAGTACCAGCCGGGAGTCGGCGAACCGCTCCTCCGCCAGCCACCGCTTGACCAGGTCCAGCACCTCGTACAGCACCTCATGGACGCGCGCGGCGAGCTTGTCGGTGCCGTCCTGCTGAGGCGCGTACGGCACGACCACCACGTCCGGGACGACGTCCAGCGTGGCCACGGAGTCCAGCTCGTCGGCCGCGAAGACCGTCGCACCGGTCTCCTCCAGCGTCCGTCCCACCCGCAGCGGGTCGGGCCCGACGACAGCCCAGCGCCGCATCTCGACGGGGGAGAGCCCCGCGGAGGCCGGCCCCCAGTCCATGCGGAACAGGCTGTCGTTCGCGGAGGAACCGGCCGCCTCCAACTGCGCGGTGACCACCGGCCGTACGACCAGCGACTCGGCCGTGGCGACCGGCACGCCGGCCGGGTCCGCCACGGTGACCGACACGGTGTCCTCGGCGTCCCCGAGCGGAGCCACGCGCACCCGCAGCGCGGCGGCGCCCGCCGCGTGCAGGGTCGCCCCGCTCCACGAGAACGGCAGCCGCGCCCGGCCCTCGCCCGCCGCGGGCAGCACGCCCAGACCCAGCGCGTGCAGGGCCGCGTCCATCAGCGCCGGGTGGATGCCGTACTCCGCGGCCTCGGCGGACTCCTCCTCCGGCAACGCGACCTCGGCGAACACCTCGTCGCCGCGCCGCCACGCCGCCCGCAGGCCGTGGAAGGC
The DNA here is from genome assembly GCF_006715635.1 of Streptomyces sp. SLBN-118. Taxonomy (NCBI): domain Bacteria; kingdom Bacillati; phylum Actinomycetota; class Actinomycetes; order Kitasatosporales; family Streptomycetaceae; genus Streptomyces; species Streptomyces sp. SLBN-118. The sequence goes on along the minus strand of NZ_VFNP01000001.1, from coordinate 1,548,562 downwards.
AGGGCCGTACCCGTAGCCCTGCTCGGCCAGCCGGTCGTAGTAGCCCTCGGTCTCCACCGGCTCGGCCCCGGCGGGCGGCCACGTGGTCAGGTCGATGTCCGGCCTCGGGCACTGCTCCACGGGGACCAGGGTGCCGGTGGCGTGCCGGGTCCACGGCTCGTCGCTGCCGGCGTCCTGCGCGCGTGAGTGGAGAGTCAGCTCGCGCCGCTCCGAGTCGTCAGGTGCGCCCACGTTCAACTGCACGTCCACACCGCCCCGTTCGGGAAGGATCAGGGGTGCTTCGAGGGTGAGTTCCTCTACGGCGCCGCAGTCGACGTGGTGGCCGGCCTGGAGGGCGAGTTCGAGGAACCCGGTGCCGGGGAGCAGCACGGTTCCGGACACGGCGTGGTCGGCCAGCCAGGGGTGGCTCCGCAACGACAGCCGCCCGGTGAACAGGTGCGTGTCCGTGCCGGCCAGCTCCACGGCAGCCCCCAGCAGCGGGTGACCGGCGGCCGCCAGGCCCGCGCCGGAGAGGTTCGTCCGGCTGTCGGTGGGGTTGATCCAGTAGCGCTGGTGTTGGAAGGGGTAGGTGGGGAGGTCGGTGACGTGGTTTCCCTTGCCGATGGGCCAATTGATGGGGTGGCCGTGGGTGTGGAGGTGTGCTGCTGAGGTGAGGAGGCGGGTGAGGGTGCCTTCGTTTCGGCGGAGGGTGCCGGTGATGGTTTCCGTGCCTGCGACTTCCTCGATGCTGTAGGTGAGGACGGGGTGGGCGCTGGACTCGATGTAGGTGGTGTGGCCAGCCTCTGTGAGCTGCTGGATCGCGGTGTGGAAGTGGACGGTCCGGCGGAGGTTGCGGTACCAGTAGCCGGCGTCGAGGTCCGAGGTGTTCAGGAAGCCGGGTTCTACGGTGGAGAAGAAGGGGATCTCTGCCGGGCGCGGCTGGATTCCCGAGAGCGCACGGGCCAGTTGAGCCTCGATGGTTTCGACGTGTGCGGAGTGTGAGGCGTAGTCGACGGGAATGAGCCGGGCCCGGATGTCCTTGCTCTGAAGGTCCGCGACCAGGGTTTCGACGGCGTCCTTGTCGCCGGAGACGACAGTCGTATGAGGGCCGTTGATCGCGGCGATGCCGACGCCGCTGGGCAGGTGCTCTTCGATCACGCGGGCGGGCTGGGGAATGGAGGCCATCGTGCCCAGCCCGGCGAGGTGTTCACCGATGATCCGTGCACGTACGGCGACGACCTTCGCCGCGTCCTCCAGGGACAGCGCACCCGCCACAGCCGCAGCCGCGATCTCGCCCTGTGAGTGGCCGACGACCGCATCCGGACGGACGCCCAGCTGCTGCCAGGTCGCGGCGAGGGACACCATCACCGCCCACGTCACAGGCTGAATGACGTCCACACGGTCCAACTCCGTGCCGGAGCGCAGCACCTCCCTCAGCGACCAGTCGACGTAAGGCGCGAGCGCCTCCTCACAGCGAGCCATCGACTCCGCGAACACGGGCACGGTGTCGAGGAGTTCGGCGCCCATACCGGCCCACTGCGTCCCCTGCCCCGGGAACACGAACACGGTCTTGCCGACGGTCTTGGCCTGGCCTTGAACCAGATGAGTGTGAGGCTGCCCGGTGGCGAGCGCATCGAGCGCGGCGGCGACGCCATCAGGAGCTTCGGCAAGGACAACCGCACGGTGCTCGAACAGAGCCCGCCCGTTGATGAGCGTGTCGGCGACAGCGGCGGTGTCCAACTCGGGCCGCCCATCGACGTATTCACCCAGCCGCCGTGCCTGGTCGCGCAGCGCCTCCGAGTTCCGGGCGGAGATCACCCACGGCACGACGCCCGGAGACTCCGACACCGACACCGGCTCGTCATCCGGCGCCTGCTCCAGCACAGCGTGCGTATTCGTGCCGCTGATGCCGAACGACGAGACACCCGCCCGGCGCGGCTGTCCCGTGCTGGGCCAGGCCGTCTCCTCGGTCAGCAGGGCGACGGCTCCGGCTGACCAGTCGACCTTCGGCGTGGGCTCGCCGACGTGCAGCGTCCTCGGCAGAACGCCGTGTTGCAGCGCCATGACCATCTTGATGAGGCCCGCGACACCCGAAGCGGCCTGGGTGTGGCCGATGTTGGACTTCACCGAACCCAGCCACAGGGGCCGGTCGGCCGGGCGGTCATGGCCGTACGTGGCGATCAGTGCCTGTGCCTCGATGGGGTCGCCCAGCTTGGTGCCGGTGCCGTGCGCCTCGACCGCATCCATCTGGTCAGGGGCGAGACCCGCGTTGGCGAGGGCCTGCCGGATCACCCGCTGCTGGGAGGGGCCGTTGGGGGCGGTGAGGCCGTTGCTGGCGCCGTCCTGGTTCATCGCCGTACCGCGGACGACGGCAAGGACGCGGTGTCCGTTGCGGCGCGCGTCCGACAGCCGCTCCAGAAGCAGCATGCCCACGCCCTCGGACATGCCCATGCCGTCGGCGTCGGCCGAGAAGGCCCGGCACCGGCCGTCCACGGACAGGCCGCGCTGCCGGCTGAACTCGGTGAAGGAGGTGGGCTCCGCCATCACGGACACACCGCCGGCCAGCGCCAGCGTGGACTCGCCCTGCCGCAGCGACTGCGCCGCGAGATGGAGGGCGACCAGCGACGACGAGCAGCCCGTGTCCAAGGTCACCGCCGCGCCCTCCAGGCCGAGGACGTACGACACGCGGCCCGAGGCGATACTCGCGGTGTTGCCCGTACCGAGGTAGCCCTCGATCTCCTCCGGGGTCTCGCCGAGGCGCGAGCCGTAGTCGTGGTAGCTGACGCCCGCGAACACGGACGTACGACTGCCCCGCAGGGACTGGGGATTGATGCCGGCCCGTTCGAAGGCCTCCCAGGACGTCTCAAGCAGCAGGCGCTGCTGCGGGTCCATCGCCAGGGCCTCGCGGGGCGAGATGCCGAAGAACGCCGGGTCGAAGTCGGCGGCGTCGTACAGGAATCCGCCGTGCCGGGTGTACGACTTGCCGCGCTGCTCCGGGTCCGGGTCGTACAGCGCGTCGAGGTCCCAGCCGCGGTCGGTCGGGAGGCCGGAGATCACGTCGCCGCCTCGCAGCAGGAGTTCCCACAGCTCCTCGGGCGAGCGCACGCCGCCCGGGAAGCGGCACCCCATGCCGATGATGACGATCGGGTCGTCGTCGGCGGCCGGCAGGGCCGGCGGCGCCGCGGCGGTCCCGGCCAGCGCGGTGTCCGGCAGCGCGCCGAAGAACTCGTCCCGCAGATGGGCGGCGAGTACACCGGGGGAGGGGTAGTCGAAGACGAGTGTCGTCGGCAGCCGCAGCCCGGTGGCCGTGTTGAGCCGGTTGCGCAGCTCGACCGCGGTCAGCGAGTCGAAGCCCAGATCGCGGAACGCCCGCCCCGGCTCGACCGCCTCACCGGAGGCATGACCGAGGACCGAAGCCGCCTGGTCGCGCACCAGCTCCAGCAGCACCCGGTCCCGCTCCTCGGCCGCGAGACCCTCCAGCCGGTCGCGCAGCGGCGACGACGGAGCGCTCGGCGCGTCCGCGCTCGACGCGGTTCCGGCGGACGACGTGGCCGCCTCGATCTCGCGCTGCGCCTCGGGAACACCCGCGAGAAGCGGGCGAGGCCCCGCCGAGGTGAAGACAGGGACGAACCGCTCCCAGTCCACCTCGGCCACGGCCACGAACGTCTCGTCGTGCGCGAGGATCTGGCGCATCGCGGCGAAAGCCGTGTCCGGGTCGAGGAACGGCAGGCCCCGGGCCTGCAGCTGCTCCGGCTTGACGCCCTCCGGCAGCCGCTCCGGGTCCCAGACGTTCCACACGCCCCACGCGATGGAACTGGCCTTCAGACCGCGGGCACGGCGCTGCTCCGCGAGCGCGTCCAGATGGGCGTTGGCGGCGGCATAGGCACCGTGGTCACCGCTGCCCCAGACACCGGCGATGGAGGAGAACAGCACGAACGCGTCGAGGTCGGCGCCGCCCAGCAGCTCGTCCAGGTGAGCGGCGCCCGCCACCTTCGCCGCCAGCACGTCCGCGAACTCGTCGAGCCCCGACTCCGCCAGCGACGCCAACTCGATGAACGCCGCCGCGTGTACGACCGTACGCAGGGACTCCCCGTCGGCCTTCAGCTGCTCCAGCACACCCGCGAGGGCCTCGCGGTCGGCGGCGTCGCACGCGGCCACCGTGAGACGGACCCCCTCGGCGGCGAGTTCCGTCGCCAGCTCGGCCATGCCCGGAGCGGACGGGCCGCGCCTGCTGGTCAGCACCACATGCTCGGCCCCGTTTGAGGCGAGCCACCGCGCGATGTGCGGGCCGAGCGCTCCCGTCCCGCCGGTCACCAGCGCCGTGCCACTGGTCCGCCAGCCGGGCGCCGCCTGCTGGGGCGTCCGCACGTCCAGTGGGTCGCGCACCAGGCGCCGGGCGAAGACGCCCGAGCTGCGGACCGCTACCTGGTCCTCGCCCGCCGGCCCGGCCAGCACCGCGCACAGGCGCGCCCGGGCCCGGTCGTCCAGCTCGCGCGGCAGATCGACGAGGCCGCCCCAGCGCTCGGGCTGCTCCAGCGCGACGACCCGGCCCAGGCCCCAGACCTGCGCCTGCGCCGGGCTGGTCACGGCGTCGGACGCCCCGACCGCCACCGCCCCGCACGTGCCGAACCACACCGGCACCTCAAGGCGCGCGTCACCGAGCGCCTGAACCAGAGCGAGCGTCCCTGCCGCACCGGCCGTCATGGCGGGATGCGCGGGGTGGGGGCTCTCGTCGAGCGCCAGGAAGGACAGCACGCCGGCGAGCGGAGAGTCCTGCGCGGACAGCTTCTCGCCGATGAGATCGACGTACGTCCCCCGGGCGGCCCCGGAGGCGTTCAGCTCCAGCGGCACGACCTGCGCGCCGTGCCGCGCCAGCCCCTCCGCCGCCGTACGGACAACGTCGTCGGTGGACCGCCCCTCCGGGAACACCACGAGCCAGGTCCCCCCGAGCCTGGTCGTGGCACCCCCGTCGGCCACCGGCTTCCAGCTGATGCCGTACCGCCAGTCGTTCACCGTGCCCTCGCGCCTGCGCTCCTGCCGCCAGGACGCGAGCGCGGGCAGCACCGTGCTGAGCGAGGCGTCGTCGGGCACGGCGAGCGTGTCGGCGAGCGACTCCCAGTCCTCGTTTTCCACCGCCTCCCAGAAACGCGTGTCGACGATGTCGGTCGCCGGGACGGGGGCGTGCGCCGCCGTGATCTCCGGTACGTCGATCCAGTAGCGCTGGTGTTGGAAGGGGTAGGTGGGGAGGTCGGTGACGTGGTTTCCCTTGCCGATGGGCCAATTGATGGGGTGGCCGTGGGTGTGGAGGTGTGCTGCTGAGGTGAGGAGGCGGGTGAGGGTGCCTTCGTTTCGGCGGAGGGTGCCGGTGATGGTTTCCGTGCCTGCGACTTCCTCGATGCTGTAGGTGAGGACGGGGTGGGCGCTGGACTCGATGTAGGTGGTGTGGCCAGCCTCTGTGAGCTGCTGGATCGCGGTGTGGAAGTGGACGGTCCGGCGGAGGTTGCGGTACCAGTAGCCGGCGTCGAGGTCCGAGGTGTTCAGGAAGCCGGGTTCTACGGTGGAGAAGAAGGGGATCTCTGCCGGGCGCGGCTGGATTCCCGAGAGCGCACGGGCCAGTTGAGCCTCGATGGTTTCGACGTGTGCGGAGTGTGAGGCGTAGTCGACGGGAATGAGCCGGGCCCGGATGTCCTTGCTCTGAAGGTCCGCGACCAGGGTTTCGACGGCGTCCTTGTCGCCGGAGACGACAGTCGTATGAGGGCCGTTGATCGCGGCGATGCCGACGCCGCTGGGCAGGTGCTCTTCGATCACGCGGGCGGGCTGGGGAATGGAGGCCATCGTGCCCAGCCCGGCGAGGTGTTCACCGATGATCCGTGCACGTACGGCGACGACCTTCGCCGCGTCCTCCAGGGACAGCGCACCCGCCACAGCCGCAGCCGCGATCTCGCCCTGTGAGTGGCCGACGACCGCATCCGGACGGACGCCCAGCTGCTGCCAGGTCGCGGCGAGGGACACCATCACCGCCCACGTCACAGGCTGAATGACGTCCACACGGTCCAACTCCGTGCCGGAGCGCAGCACCTCCCTCAGCGACCAGTCGACGTAAGGCGCGAGCGCCTCCTCACAGCGAGCCATCGACTCCGCGAACACGGGCACGGTGTCGAGGAGTTCGGCGCCCATACCGGCCCACTGCGTCCCCTGCCCCGGGAACACGAACACGGTCTTGCCGGTCTCGTCCGGCGCGACGCCCTGGACGACGTGCGGCGAGGGTTCGCCATGGGCAAGGGCGTCGAGGGCCTTGAGGAGTTCGCCGGTGCTGCTGCCCAGGGCGACCGCGCGGTGCTCGAACGCGGAGCGGGTCGTGGCCAGCGCGTGGGCGACCTCCGCCGTGTCGAGGTCGGGCCGCTGATCGACGAATTCACGCAGCTGTCGTGCCTGAGCACGCAGCGCCTCCGCGGTCCGGGCGGAGATCACCCACGGTACGACGCCCGCCGGTGCGACGTCGTCCTGTTCCTCGTCCGCCTCGACGGGCGGAGCCTCCTCCAGCACGGCATGGGCGTTGGTGCCGCTGATGCCGAAGGAGGAGATGCCGACACGGCGCGGCCGGTCGAGCGTCGGCCACTGCACGTCCTCCGTGAGCAGCGAGACGGCCCCGGCCTCCCAGTCGATACGGGAGGACGGCTCGTCCACGTGCAAGGTTCGGGGCAGCAGGCCCCGGTTGAGGGCCATGACCATCTTGATGATCGAGGCGGCCCCGGCGGCGGCCTGGGTGTGGCCGATGTTGGACTTCACCGAACCCAGCCACAGGGGCCGGTCGGCCGGGCGGTCATGGCCGTACGTGGCGATCAGTGCCTGCGCCTCGATGGGATCGCCCAGCTTGGTGCCGGTGCCGTGCGCCTCGACCACGTCGACCTGGTCGGGCGTCAGACGGGCGGCGGCCAGCGCCTGGCGGATCACCCGCTCCTGCGAGGGGCCGTTGGGGGCGGTGAGGCCGTTGCTGGCGCCGTCCTGGTTGATGGCGCTGCCGCGGATCACGGCGAGCACCCGGTGCCCGTTGCGGCGCGCGTCCGACAGCCGCTCCACCAGCAGCATGCCGATGCCCTCGGACAGCGCCGTGCCGTCCGCGCCCGACGCGAAGGCTTTGACGCGGGCGTCCGGCGCCAGCCCCCGCTGCCGGCTGAACTCGATGAACGACGCCGGCGAGGACATCACGGAGATGCCCCCGGCCAGCGCCATCGAGCAGTCGCCCTGCCGCAGCGCGTGGCAGGCCAGATGCAGCGCCACCAGCGACGAGGAGCAGGCCGTGTCGACGGTGACGGCCGGGCCCTCCAGACCGAGGGTGTACGCCACCCGGCCGGACACCACACTCGGCGTGTTGCCGATACCGAGGTGCCCCTCCAGCTCGGCAGGCACCTCGGGCAACCGGGTCGCGTAGTCCTGGTAGTTGCTGCCGACGAAGACCCCGGCCTTGCTGCCGCGCAGCGACTGCGGGTCGATGCCGGCCAGCTCCACGGCCTCCCAGGAGGTCTCCAGGAGCAGGCGCTGCTGCGGGTCCATGGCGAGGGCCTCGCGGGGCGAGATCCCGAAGAACGCCGGGTCGAAGTCGGCGGCGTCGTACAGGAATCCGCCCTCCCGCACATAGGACGTGCCGGAACGCTCCGGGTCGGAGTCGTACAGCGTGTCCAGGTCCCAGCCTCGGTTGTCGGGGAACGCGGAGATCGCGTCGCGGCCCTCGGCGACGACCTGCCAGAGGTCCTCCGGGGAACGGACGTCACCCGGGAAACGGCAGCTCATACCGATGATGGCGATCGGCTCGTGGTCCTTGGCCTCGGCCTCGTTGAGCCGGCGGCGGGTCTGGCGCAGGTCGTTGACGACCCGCTTCAGGTAGTCGCGGAGCTTGTCCTCGGTCATGTTCTGGGCAGCCTCGGAGGAACGGGCGGGCTTTGACATCAGGTCACGTCCTAGAAAGGCCGGGAAGGCCAGTGGTCAGGTGGCACGGTGGGGAGGAGAGGGCGGCGGCGCCGCCGCCGAGGGGCGGAGCGGAGACGGGATCAGAGCTGGCCCAGCTCCTTGTCAATCAGGTCGAACATCTCGTCGTCGCTGACAGGGTCGAACTCCCCGTCCTCGAGCCCTTCGAGCCCTTCGGCGTCGACCGCGGTGCCGCGGGTGTCGTCCCACTTCCAGAGCAGGGCCTGCAGCCGCGCCGCGATCTTGCCTCGCGCGTCGTCGTCCAGGGCGGATTCGAGGAACGCGGCCTCCAGCCGCTCCAACTCCGCCGAGAGGGGCAGGCCGGCCTCCTGCGCCTGCGGTACGAGATCGTCCAGCAGCCGCTGCGCGAGCGCGGCCGGGTTCGGATAGTCGAAGACCAGGGTCGGCGTCAGCCGCAGCCCGGTCGCCGACCGGAGCCGGTTGCGCAGCTCGACGGAGGTCAGCGAATCGAACCCGAGATCCTTGAAGGCCCGGTTCGCCCGTACCTCCTCGGGCGAGGCATGCCCGAGCACGGCCGTCACCTGCTCCCGTACGAGATCCAGCAGCAGCCGCTCCTGATCGGCCCGGGCCAGCCCGGCCAGCCGGCCGGCGATCCCGGACACGGCTTCCTCGGTACGGCCCCCGGACGCCGCCGCCGTACGCCGGACGGCCAACGTGCGGACGACACCGCGGAACAAGGGCGCCATGACACCGGCCGTCGCCTGCGCGCGCAGCTCCGCCAGATCCAGCCGGGCCGGCACGACCACGGCGTCGCCCAGCGCGGTGGCGGCGTCGAACAGGGCCAGGCCCTCGTCCGCGGACATCGGCGCCGCACCGACCCGGGACATCCGGGCCAGGTCCACATCGCTCAGCCGCCCGGCCATACCGCTGCGCTGCTCCCACAGGCCCCAGGCCAGCGACACGGCGGGCAGTCCGCGCTCGTGCCGGTGGCGGGCGAGGGCGTCGAGGAAGGCGTTGGCCGCCGAGTAGTTAGCCAGCCCCGCCCCGCCGAGGGTGCCCGACAGGGAGGAGAAGAGCACGAACGCCGACAGGTCCAGATCCTCGGTCAGCGCGTGCAGGTTCAGCGCCCCGTCGACCTTCGGCCGCAGCACCCGGTCGATCCGCTCCGGCGTCAGCGCCTCGGCCACCCCGTCGTCCAGGACGGCCGCGGTGTGCACCACGGCGGTGAGCGGACGCTCCGCCGGTACGGCGGCCAGCAGCTCGGCCAGCGCGTCCCGGTCGGCGACGTCGCAGGCGGCCACCTCGACCGTGGCACCGAGCCCGGTCAGCTCGGCCACCAGCTCCGGCATCCCGTCGGCGGCGGCCCCGCGGCGGCTGGTGAGCAGCAGGTTCCGCACCCCGCGCTCGGCCACCAGATGCCGGGCGAGCAGCCGGGCGAGTCCACCCGAGGCGCCGGTCAGCAGGACGGTGCCCACCGGCGCGAACCCGAACTCCACCTCCTCCGGACGCTCGGCACGGGCCAGCCGCGGTGCGCTGACCTCGGTGCCGTGCAGCCGCAGCTGCGGCTCCTCGCCGGCCGCCGCGGCCGCCAGCGTCTCCCAGTCGGGCTCGCCGCCGTCCGTCTCCACCAGCACGAACCGGCCCGGATTCTCCACCTGCGCCGACCTGACCAGACCCCAGACCGGCGCACCGGTCAGGCCCTGCCCGGCCAGGATCACCAGCCGCGACGCGGCGAACCGGTCGTCGGCCAGCCATGCCTGTACGAGGTCCAGGGCGTGGTGCGTGACCTGGCGTACGGCATCCGCGGTGTCGGCGTCCGCCGTGGTGCAGTCGGTGGTGTCCGGGAACGGGGCGAAGACCAGCTCGGGGACGGGCGCGGCTGCGGCGGCGAGGCTGCCGAGGTCGTCGTACACGTCGATGTTGCTGTGGCCGATGCCGCTGCCGATGATGGCCGACTGCCCGGCGGGGGCGCTTGTCTGAGGCACCGACATCGGCGCCCACTCCACCCGGAACAGCGAGTCGCCCCGCGCCTCCCGCGCTCCCGCGAGCTGCTCCGTGCCGACCTGCCGCAGCGTCAGTACGTCGACCGCGGCGACAGGACGGCCCACCGAGTCGGCCACCGTGACGGACACGGCGTCCTCACCGGCCAGGGCGATCCGCACCCGTACCGCGTCCGCGCCCTGGGCGTGGAGGGTCACCCCACTCCATGCGAACGGACGCCGGGTGAGTCCCTCACCGGGCTCGGCCAGCAGCACACCCAGCCCCAGCGGCTGGAGCGCCGCATCGAGCAGCGCCGGGTGAATGCCGTACTCCTTGGCCTCGGCGGCCGCCTCCTCCGGCAGGGCGACCTCGGCGAACACCTCGTCACCGCGCCGCCAGGCGGCCCGCAGCCCCCGGAATGCAGGGCCGTACTCGATACCCTGCGCGGCCAGCCGGTCGTAGGCATCCGCCACCGTGATCGCCTCCGCCCCGGCGGGCGGCCAAGCGGCCAGATCGGTGTCCGGTCCCGGCGACTGCTGCGCACCGGCGGGAGCCACCGTGCCGGTGGCATGCAGGGTCCACGGCTCGTCGTCCCTGGCGTCCTGCGCCCGCGAGTGCAGGTTCAGCTCCCGCCGACCGGAGTCGTCGGCCTCCCCGAGCCCGAGCTGGATCCGTACGCCGCCCTTCTCGGGCAGCACCAGGGCTGCCTCCAGGGTGAGTTCCTCCACGGTGCCGCAGCCGAGGTGGTGGCCGGCCTGGAGGGCGAGTTCGAGGAACCCGGTGCCCGGGAGCAGGGCGGTGCCGGCTACGGCGTGGTCGGCGAGCCAGGGGTGGCTCTGCAAGGACAGCAGCCCGGTGAACAGATGCGTGCCCGTGCCCGCTAGCTCCACGGCCGCGCCGAGCAGCGGGTGTCCGGCGATGCCGAGCCCGATGGATTCGGCGTCGACGGGCCGTGCGGCGGCCGACGCGGGCCAGTAGCGCTGGTGTTGGAAGGGGTAGGTGGGGAGGTCGGTGGCGTGATTGCCGTCGGTGATGGGCCAGTTGATGGGGTGGCCGTGGGTGTGGAGGTGTGCTGCTGAGGTGAGGAGACGGGTGAGGGTGCCTTCGTTGCGGCGGAGGGTGCCGGTGATCGTCTGGGCGCCTTCGGTTTCCTCGATGCTGTAGGTGAGGACGGGGTGGGCGCTGGACTCGATGTAGGTGGTGTGGCCAGCCTCTGTGAGCTGCTGGATGGCGGTGTGGAAGTGGACGGTCTGGCGGAGGTTTCGGTACCAGTAGCCGGCGTCGAGCTGTGTGGTGTCGAGGAAGCCGGGCTCCACGGTGGAGAAGAACGGGATGTTGCCCGGACGCGGCTGAATCCCCGCGAGCGCCTCGGCCAGTTGAGTCTCGATGGTTTCGACGTGTGCGGAGTGTGAGGCGTAATCGACGGGGATGAGCCGGGCCCGGATGTCCTTGCCCTGAAGGTCCGCGACCAGGGTTTCGACGGCGTCGTTGTCGCCCGAAACGACGGTGGCGTTGGGGCCGTTGACGGCGGCGATGCTGACACCGCTGGGCAGGTGTTCCTCGACAGCCTGGACGGACTGGGGGATGGAGGCCATGGCGCCCCGGCCGGCGAGGTGTTCGCCGATGATCCGTGCGCGTACGGCGACGACCTTCGCGGCATCCTCCAGCGACAGGGCACCAGCCACAGCCGCGGCGGCGATCTCGCCCTGCGAGTGACCCACAACAGCGTCCGGTCGGATGCCGAGGTGCTGCCAGGTCGCGGCGAGGGAGACCATGACGGCCCAGGTGACCGGCTGGATGACGTCGACACGCTCCAACTCGACACGGGAGCGCAGAACATCGCTCAGCGACCAGTCGACGTAAGGCGCGAGCGCTTCCTCGCAGCGAGCGATCGACTCGGCGAACACGGGCACGGTGTCGAGGAGTTCGGCGCCCATGCCCGCCCACTGCGTCCCCTGCCCCGGAAACACGAACACGGTCCTCCCGGTCTCGTCGGGCGCGATGCCCTGCACGAGCTGGGGTGAGGGCTCCCCCTGAGCGAGGGCGTCGAGCGCGGCGACGGCGTCGCGGGTCTCGGCGACGACGACGGCGCGGTGCTCGAACAGGGCGCGCCCGTTGATGAGCGTGTCGGCGACGGCCGCAATGTCCAACTCGGGCTGCTGGTCGACGTATTCGCGGAGCTGTCGTGCCTGGGCGCGCAGCGCCTCCGCGGTCCGGGCGGAGATCACCCACGGCACGACGCCCGAGTCGGCGGGCTGGTCCTGGTCGAGGGCGATGGGGGGTTCTTCGATGATGGCGTGGGCGTTGGTGCCGCTGACGCCGAAGGAGGAGACGCCGGCCCGGCGGGGCCGGTCGGTCTCGGGCCAGGCCTGTTCCTCGGTGAGGAGGGTGACGGCTCCGGCGTCCCAGTCGACATGGCTGGTGGGCTCATCGACGTGGAGGGTGCGAGGCAGCAGGCCGTGACGCAGGGCCATGGCCATCTTTATGACACCGGCGACACCGGCGGCGGCCTGCGTGTGCCCGATGTTGGACTTCACCGAGCCCAGCCACAGGGGCCGGTCGGCCGGTCGGTCCTGCCCGTAGGTGGCAAGGAGCGCCTGAGCCTCGATCGGGTCGCCCAGAGTCGTACCCGTGCCGTGTGCCTCGACCGCGTCGACCTGGTCAGGTGTGAGACCGGCATTGGCGAGGGCCTGCCGGATCACCCGCTGCTGCGAGGGGCCATTGGGCGCGGTCAGCCCATTGCTGGCCCCGTCCTGGTTGACGGCCGTACCGCGGACCACAGCCAGGACCGGATGCCCGTTCCGCCGCGCGTCCGACAGCCGCTCCAGCAGGAGCATGCCGACGCCTTCGCCCCAGCCGGTGCCGTCGGCGGCCTCGGCGAAGGCCTTGACCCGGGCGTCGGGGGCGAGGCCCCGCTGCCGGCTGAACTCCACGAAGACCTCGGGAGTCGACATGACCGTCACACCGCCCGCCAGGGCGAGCGAGCACTCGCCGGAGCGCAGTGACTGGGCGGCCATGTGCAGGGCGACCAGCGACGACGAGCAGGCCGTGTCGACGGTGACGGCCGGGCCCTCCAGGCCCAGCGTGTACGCCACGCGGCCCGACGCCACGCTGCCCGCGATGCCCGTACCGAGGTAACCCTCGACGGTCTCCGGCACCTGCCGGAGCAGGGTGGCGTAGTCCTGCCCGTTGCTGCCGACGAAGACGCCCGCCTTGCTGCCGTGCAGGGACTTCGGGTCGATGCCGGCCCGCTCGAAGGCCTCCCAGGAGGTCTCAAGCAGCAGCCGCTGCTGCGGGTCCATGGCCAGGGCCTCGCGCGGGTTGATACCGAAGAAGGCCGCGTCGAACTCGCTCACGCCCTGGAGGAAGGCGCCTTCGCGCACATACGACGTGCCGGAACGGTCCGGGTCGGCGTCGTAGAGCGCCTCCAGGTCCCAGCCGCGGTCGGGGGGGAACGGCGAGACCGCGTCACCGCCGGCCGCCAGCAGCGCCCACAGCTCCTCGGGCGTCCGTATCCCACCCGGGAAGCGGCAGCTCATGGCCACGATCGCGATCGGGTCGTCGTCGGCGACCGGCGCACCGGGAGTGGCCACCTGCCCGGCCGCGGCGGTGTCACCTCCGAGGCCGGGGAACTCGCCCAGCACATGGCGGGCGAGTTCGGTCGCCGTCGGGTAGTCGAAGATCACGCTGGTCGTCAGCCGCAGCCCGGTGGCCGCGTTCAGCCGGTTACGCAGTTGGACCGCGCCGAGCGAGTCGAAGCCGAGCTCCTTGAACGCGCGGTTCGGGGCCACGGACTGCGGCCCGGCGTGGCCGAGCACCAACGCCGCCTGCGTACGCACCAGTTCCAGCACCAGCTCCTCCCGCTGCGGCGCCGCCAGCGCGGCCAGCTGCCCGGCCAGCGACGACTCCTCGTCGCGCTGCGCGCTGCCGGACACGGCCGGCCCGGCCGCCGCCCGCAGATCCCGTACGTCCGCCAGGTCGGAGATCAGAGGGCTGGGACGGGCGGCGGTGTACGCCGGTACGAAGCGATCCCAGTCGATGTCGGCGACGGTCACGGCCGGAGTGCCGTGGCCGACGGCCTGGGCCAGCGCGGTGAGCGCGAGGTCCGGGGACATCGGGGGGAACCCGCTGCGGTGCAACTGCTCGGCCGCCGCGTGCCCCGTCGCCATACCGGAGTCCGCCCAGGCGCCCCAGGCCACCGAGGTCGCGGGCAGTCCCAGCGCGTGGCGGTGCTGGGCCAGCGCGTCCAAGTGGGCGTTCGCCGCTGCGTAGTTGGCCTGGCCCTCGTTGCCGAAAGTGGCTGCCGCGGAGGAGAACACGACGAACGCGTCGAGGTCGAGGTGACGGGTGTACCGGTCGAGAAGCGCGGCGGCGATGGCCTTCGGCCCCAGGACGTGGTCCAGGCGGTAGGCGGTGAGGTGGTCGAGTACGCCGTCGTCGAGGCTGCCAGAGGTGTGGACGACCGCGGTCAGGCCGGGGCGCTCGGCGATCAGGGCGCGCACCGACTTGGGGTCGCTCACGTCGCAGGCGGCGAAGGTCACGGTGACGCCGAGCCCGGTAAGTTGGTCGTGCAGGTCGGTGGCCCCGGGGGCCTCGCTGCCGCGCCGGCTGGCGAGGACGAGGTGCTCGGCGCCGTTCTCGGCGGCCCAGCGCGCCACGTGTGCGCCGAGGGCGCCGGTGCCGCCGGTGATCAGGACCGTGCCGCGCGGCTGCCATGTCGTACCGCTGCTGCCTGCCGCCCGGGTCAGTCGGCGCGCGAGGAGACCGGCCGCGCGGATCGCTACCTGGTCCTCACCGCCGGGCCCGGCCGCCAGTACGGCACGCAGGCGTGCGCCGCCGCGTTCGTCGAGCTGTTCGGGCAGGTCGACGAGCCCGCCCCAGCGGTCGGGGTGTTCGAGCGCGGCGACCTGTCCCAGGCCCCAGACCTGTGCCTGGTCGGGGTGGGTGAGCGGGGCGGAGCCGCCGGTGGCGACCGCGCCCTGGGTGGCGCACCAGAGAGGAGCCTCGACGCCCGCGTCGCCGAGCGCCTGGACGAGCGCCAGGGTCGGGGCGACCGTACAGGTCTCCTCCCCACGGTCGGCGTCCGCGAGCGCGAGCAGCGAGAGCACGCCCGTCATCGGGGCAGCCAACTCGCCGAGCGCACCCCGCAGTTCCTCGGCGAATCGCTCCCGGTCGGCCTCGGCGGTGTCGAGCACGACCTGACGTACGGCACCGTGCCCGATCTCCAGAGCCCGGACGACGTCACGTACGAGAGGTCGGCTCTCGTGACCGGCAGGCAGCAACAACAGCCAGTCACCCCAGAGTTCAGCCGCCGAGTCGGACGCGTCCGGCATCGGCTGCCACACCACCCGGTAGCGCCAGTCGTCCACCGGCGAACCAGCGGTCTGCTCCCTGCGCCCGGACCACGCGTCGAGCCAGTACCGCCGGCGCTGGAAGGCGTACGTCGGCAGGTCGACGCGGTGCGGTGTGTTCCCTACCCCGGTGAAGAAGGCCTGCCAGTCGACGGGTGTCCCGTTGACGTGGAGTTCGGCCACGGCGCGGGTGAGGGCGTGGGTTTCGTCGAGGTTCTTGTGGAGGGCGGGGACGAGGAGGGTGTCGGTGCGGGTGACGGTGTCCTGGGCGAGGGCGGTGAGGACACCGCCGGGGCCGATCTCCAGGTAGCGGGTGGTGTCGTGCTGTTCGAGCCATGTGACCTGGTCGGCGAAGCGGACGGTGTCGCGGATGTGGCGGACCCAGTACTCGGGGTCGCGGACGGCGTCACCGGCGGGCAGCGGGAGCTGGGTCGGGTGGAACTCGACGCTGTCCAGGACCTGTCGGAACCGGTCCAGCATGGGGTCCATGAGAGGGGAGTGGAAGGCGTGGCTGACCTTCAGGCGCCGCGTGCGGAGACCACGCGCGGAGAGCTGGGCGGCGATGTCCTCGACGATGTGCTCGGTGCCGCTGATGACGGTGGCGCGGGGGCCGTTGACGGCGGCGACGGATGCGTGCTCCTCGTGTCCGGCCAGCAGGGGCAGGACATCGGCCTCGGGTGCTTCGATGGCGATCATGGTTCCGCCGGCCGGGAGTTGCTGCATGAGCCGGCCGCGGGCGGTGACGATGGTGCAGGCGTCGGACAGTGACCAGAGGCCTGCGGTGTGGGCGGCGGCGAGTTCGCCGATGGAGTGTCCGGTGACGAGGTCGGGGTGGATGCCCCAGGACTCCAGCAGCCGGAAGAGGGCGACTTCGAGGGCGAACAGGGCGGGCTGGGTGTAGGCGGTGTGGTCCAGTAGAGCCTGTTCGGCGGGCGCGGCGAACATCAGCTCGCGCAGAGGCCGGTCCAGCAGCCGGTCGAACTCGGCGCAGATCTCATCCAGCGCGGCGGCGAACATGGGGAAGACTGCGTAGAGTTCGCGTCCCATCCCGGCCCGCTGGCTGCCCTGCCCCGAGAACAGCAACGCCAATTGTCCCTGTGCACGGTCCACGGACCCGGTGAGGACCCGGCTGTCCGCCTCGCCCCGCGCGAGCGCGCCCAGTGCGTCGAGGAGGTCCGAGGGGTCCTCCGCGACCACGGCGGCACGGTCGTCCAGCGCCGCCCGCGTGGTGCCGAGCGAGAACGCTGCGTCGGCCGTGGCGAGTTCGGGCCGCGCCGCGACGAACGTCCGGAGCCGCTCGGCCTGGGCCCGCAGGGCGTCCGTGCCCTGGCCGGAGACGACCCACGGCAGCGGTCCCGACTCGGTGCTGGACGCGTCGGCGACGGCTGGCTCCTCCTCGAACTGCTCGATGATCGCGTGGGCGTTGGTGCCGCTGACACCGAAGGACGACACACCGGCTCGGCGGGGCCGTCCGGTCTCCGGCCACTCGACCGCGTCCCGCAGCAGAGTCACCGCACCGGCGGACCAGTCGACGTGCGGAGTCGGCTCGTCCACGTGCAGCGTCCTCGGCAGCACACCATGGCGCATCGCCATCACCATCTTGATGACACCGCCCACGCCCGCCGCGGCCTGCGTGTGCCCGATGTTCGACTTCAGAGAGCCGAGCAACAGGGGCTGTCCGGCGGGCCGGTCCTGGCCGTACGTGTCGATCAGCGCCTGCGCCTCGATCGGGTCGCCGAGCCGGGTGCCGGTGCCGTGCGCCTCGACGGCGTCGACGTCGGCGGCGGTCAGCCGGGCCCGGCCGAGCGCCTGGCGGATGACCCGCTCCTGCGAGGGGCCGTTGGGGGCGGTGAGGCCGTTGCTGGCGCCGTCCTGGTTGACCGCCGTACCGCGTACGACACCCAGGACCGGATGCCCGTTGCGCCGGGCGTCCGACAGCCGCTCCAGGAGCAGGACACCCGCGCCCTCGCCCCAGCTGGTGCCGTCGGCCGCCGCGGAGAAGGACTTGCTGCGGCCGTCGGGAGCGAGCCCCCGCTGCCGGCTGAACTCCACGAACGTCCCCGGCGAGGCCATCACGGTGACGCCGCCGGCGAGCGCGACGGTGCATTCGCCATCGCGCAGCGCCTGGACGGCCATGTGCAGGGCGACCAGCGAGGACGAGCAGGCCGTGTCGACCGTGACGGCCGGGCCCTCCAGACCGAGGGTGTACGCCACCCGGCCGGAGATCACGCTCGCCGCGGTGCCGGTGAGGAGGTACCCCTCGAATCCCTCGGGTGCCTCACTCATGCGCGGCCCGTACTCGTCCTGCGACGCCACACCGACGAAGACGCCCGCCTGGCTGCCGGCCACCGACCGCGGATCCATCCCGGCCCGCTCGAACACCTCCCAGGACGTCTCCAGCAGAAGGCGCTGCTGCGGGTCCATCGCCTGCGCCTCGCGCGGCGAGATCCCGAAGAACTCGGCGTCGAAATCGGCGGCGTCGTACAGGAATCCGCCCTCGCGGACGTACGACGTGCCCGTACGCTCCGGATCAGGGTGGTAGAGCGCGTCGATGTCCCAGCCGCGGTCCGTGGGGAACACGGACACCGCGTCCCGGCCGTCGGTGACCAGCTGCCAGAGGTCCTCGGGCGAGCGCACGCCGCCCGGATAGCGGCAGGCCATGGACACGATGGCGATCGGGTCGTCGTCGGCCGCGGCACCCGCCGGCACCGGGAGCGCGGAGGCGGACTCCGCGGTGCCGGTCGCCTGCGTGCGCAGGAAGCGGGCCAGCGCCTGCGGCGTCGGATGGTTGAACACCAGCGTGGGCGGCAACTTCAGGCCCGTGACGGCGACGAGCCGGTTGCGCAGTTCGACCCCGGTCAGCGAGTCGACACCGATGTCCTTGAAGGCATGCGAGGCGTTCACCGAGTCCGCCGACGCGTGCCCGAGAACAGCGGCGGCCTGCGTCCGCACCAGGTCCAGCAGCAGCCGCTCGGCCTCGGCATCGGAGAGGCCCGACAGGTTCTGCGCCGTCCACGTCCCGTCCTCGTCGGCACGCTGGGCGCCGGACTCGGCCCGCAGATCCCGTACGTCCGTCAGGTCGGAGATCAGCGCGCTGGGACGGGCGGCCGTGTATGCCGGCACGAACCGCGCCCAGTCGATGTCCGCGACGGTGACCGTCGCCTCGCCGCGCCCGACGGCCTCTCCCAGCGCGGTCAGCGCGAGGTCCGGCGCCAGGGCCGGCAGCCCGCGCCGCCGCAGCTGCTCGGCTACGTCACCTGCCGCCATGCCGTCCGCGTCCCAGGGGCCCCAGGCCATGGAGGTGGCGGGCAGCCCGAGCGCGTGCCGCTGCTCGGCGAGCGCGTCCAAGTGGGCGTTGGCCGCACCGAAGTTCCCCTGCCCGGCCCGGCCGAGCGTGCCGACCACCGACGAGAACAGGACGAACGCGTCGAGATCGAGGTGACGCGTGCACTCGTCGAGAAACACGGCGGCCGTGGCCTTCGGACTCAGGACGTCATCGAGGCGCTCGGAGGTGAGCCGGTCGAGCACCGCGTCGTCGAGGACACCCGCGGTATGGATTACGGCGGTCAGGCCGGAGTGCTCGGAGATGAGAGCGCGCACCGACTTGGGGTCGCTCACGTCGCAGGCGGCGAAGGTCACGGTGACGCCGAGCCCGGTAAGTTGGTCGTGCAGGTCGGTGGCCCCGGGGGCCTCGCTGCCGCGCCGGCTGGCGAGGACGAGGTGCTCGGCGCCGTTCTCGGCGGCCCAGCGCGCCACGTGTGCGCCGAGGGCGCCGGTGCCGCCGGTGATCAGGACGGTGCCGCGCGGCTGCCAGGCCGTGCCGCCGCGGTGCGTGCCGCCGCCGGTGCCGGTCCGGGTGAGTCGTCGGGCGAGGAGACCGGTGGCGCGGATCGCTACCTGGTCCTCGCCGCCGGGCGCGGCGGCCAGTACGGCACGCAGGTGTGCGGCGCCGCGTTCGTCGAGCTGTTCGGGCAGGTCGACGAGTCCGCCCCAGCGGTCGGGGTGTTCGAGCGCGGCGACCTGTCCCAGGCCCCAGACCTGTGCCTGGTCGGGGTGGGTGAGCGGGTCGGAGCCGCCGGTGCCGACCGCGCCCTGGGTGACACACCAGAGAGGAGCCTGCACACCGGCTTCCCCCAGCGCCTGGAAGAGAGCGAGCGCCGGCGCCGCGGGGGCGACGTCGTCGCCGCTCAGCGCGAGGAGGGACAGCACGCCGCTCAAGGCAGCGTTGTCATCGTCCGAACCCAAGGCGCCGGAGAGCTGCTCGGCGTAGCCCGCCCGGTGCGCCTCGGCCGGGTCCAGCACGATTTGCCGACCGCGTACAGCACGGGTGACGGCGCCCACCAGCGCGTCGTCCTCCCTGCCGAGGGGAACCACGACCAGCCAGGTACCCGCCGGTCCGGCCTGCGGATCGGCGACCGGCCTCCACGTCGCCCGGTAGCGCCAGTTGTCCACCGTCGACGCACGATCCAGGCTCTTCCGCCAGGACGCCAGTGCCGCGAGCACCGTACTCAGCGGGGCATCGCCCTCCACCGAGAGCGTGCGGCCGAGCGACTCCCAGTCCTCGTTCTCGACGGCCTCCCAGAAGCGGGTGTCCTCGGTGTCGGGGGAGCCGATCGGACGGGGGTTGATCCAGTAGCGCTGGTGTTGGAAGGGGTAGGTGGGGAGGTCGGTGACGCGGTTGGTGTGCGGGGTGGGCCAGTTGATGGGGTGGCCGTGGGTGTGGAGGTGTGCTGCTGAGGTGAGGAGGCGGGTGAGGGTGCCTTCGTTGCGGCGGAGGGTGCTGGTGGTGAGGGTGTCCGCTGCGGTTTCTTCGATGCTGTAGGTGAGGACGGGGTGGGCGCTGGTTTCGATGTAGGTGGTGTGGCCGTCGTCGGTGAGTTGCTGGATGGCGGTGTGGAAGTGGACGGTCTGGCGGAGGTTTCGGTACCAGTAGCCGGCGTCGAGCTGTGTGGTGTCGAGGAAGCCGGGCTCGACGGTGGAGAAGAACGGCACCTTGGCGGTCTTGGGTGTGATCCCGGCGAGGGCGGTGGCGATCTCGTCCTGGATGGTTTCGACGTGTGCGGAGTGTGAGGCGTAGTCGACCGGGATGAGCCGGGCCCGGATGTCCTGTTCCTGCATCTGGGCCACGAGGGTTTCGACGGCGTCCTTGTCGCCGGAGACGACCGTGGTGTTGGGGCCGTTGACGGCGGCGATGCTGACACCGCTGGGCAGGTGTTCCTCGACAGCCTGGACGGACTGGGGGATGGAGGCCATGGCGCCCCGGCCGGCGAGGTGTTCGCCGATGATCCGTGCGCGTACGGCGACGACCTTCGCGGCATCCTCCAGCGACAGGGCACCAGCCACAGCCGCGGCGGCGATCTCGCCCTGCGAGTGACCCACAACAGCGTCCGGTCGGATGCCGAGGTGCTGCCAGGTCGCGGCGAGGGAGACCATGACGGCCCAGGTGACCGGCTGGATGACGTCGACACGCTCCAACTCGACACGGGAGCGCAGAACATCGCTCAGCGACCAGTCGACGTAAGGCGCGAGCGCTTCCTCGCAGCGAGCGATCGACTCGGCGAACACGGGCACGGTGTCGAGGAGTTCGGCGCCCATACCGGCCCACTGCGTCCCCTGCCCCGGAAACACGAACACGGTCCTCCCGGTCTCGTCGGGCGCGATGCCCTGCACGAGCTGGGGTGAGGGCTCCCCCTGAGCGAGGGCGTCGAGCGCTGCGGTGAGAGCGTCGCGGGTCTCGGCGACGACGACGGCGCGGTGCTCGAACAGGGCGCGCCCGTTGATGAGCGTGTCGGCGACGGCCGCAATGTCCAACTCGGGCTGCTGGTCGACGTATTCGCGGAGCTGTCGTGCCTGGGCGCGCAGCGCCTCCGCGGTCCGGGCGGAGATCACCCACGGCACGACGCCCGAGTCGGCGGGCTGGTCCTGGTCGAGGGCGATGGGGGGTTCTTCGATGATGGCGTGGGCGTTGGTGCCGCTGACGCCGAAGGAGGAGACGCCGGCCCGGCGGGGCCGGTCGGTCTCGGGCCAGGCCTGTTCCTCGGTGAGGAGGGTGACGGCTCCGGCGTCCCAGTCGACATGGCTGGTGGGCTCATCGACGTGGAGGGTGCGAGGCAGCAGGCCGTGACGCAGGGCCATGGCCATCTTGATGACACCGGCGACACCGGCGGCGGCCTGCGTGTGCCCGATGTTGGACTTCACCGAGCCCAGCCACAGGGGCCGGTCGGCCGGTCGGTCCTGCCCGTAGGTGGCAAGGAGCGCCTGAGCCTCGATCGGGTCGCCCAGAGTCGTACCCGTGCCGTGTGCCTCGACCGCGTCGACCTGGTCAGGTGTGAGACCGGCATTGGCGAGGGCCTGCCGGATCACCCGCTGCTGCGAGGGGCCATTGGGCGCGGTCAGCCCATTGCTGGCCCCGTCCTGGTTGACGGCCGTACCGCGGACCACAGCCAGGACCGGATGCCCGTTCCGCCGCGCGTCCGACAGCCGCTCCAGCAGGAGGATGCCGACGCCTTCGCCCCAGCCGGTGCCGTCGGCGGCCTCGGCGAAGGCCTTGACCCGGGCGTCGGGGGCGAGGCCCCGCTGCCGGCTGAACTCCACGAACATGCCGGGGTTGGACATGACGGTCGCCCCGCCCGCGAGGGCGAGCGAGCACTCGCCGGAGCGCAGTGACTGGGCGGCCATGTGCAGGGCGACCAGCGAGGACGAGCAGGCCGTGTCGACGGTGACGGCCGGGCCCTCCAGGCCCAGGGTGTAGGCCACCCGGCCCGATGCCACGCTGGGCGTCGTTCCGGTCAGCACATAGCCTTCGATCTCCTCGGGCGCCTCGTGCAGCCGGGGGCCGTAGTCCTGTGCCGTGGCACCGACGAAGACACCGGCATTGCTGCCGCGCAGGGACTTCGGGTTGATGCCGGCGCGTTCGAGGGCCTCCCAGGACGTCTCAAGGAGCAGCCGCTGCTGCGGGTCCATCGCCAGGGCCTCGCGCGGCGAGATACCGAAGAACGTCGGGTCGAAGTCGGCGGCGTCATGGAGGAACCCGCCCTCCCGCGCGTAGGACGTGCCGGACCGGTCCGCGTCGGCGTCGTAGAGCGCCTCCAGGTCCCAGCCGCGGTCGGCGGGGAACGGCGAGACCGCGTCACCGCCGGCCGCCAGCAGCGCCCACAGCTCCTCGGGCGTCCGTATCCCACCCGGGAAGCGGCAGCTCATGCCGACGATGGCGATGGGGTCCCAGGCGGCGTCGGCGTTCGGGGAAGACAGCGCCTGCGGATCCGCCACCACTCCCCCCCGGCCCGCGAGTTCGTCGCGTACGTGTCGTGCCAGCAGCTCCGGGGTGGGGTGGTCGTAGAGCGTGGACGACGGCAGCCGCACGCCGACCGCCCGGCCGAGCGCGGCACAGAACTCCACCGACATCAGCGAATCGAAGCCGAGCTGCTTGAACGGCACGTCCACCGTGACCTGTTCGGGGCTGTCGTGTTCGAGCACGGCGGCGATGTGCCGTCGTACGAGATCCAGCAGCTCCCGGTCCGTCTCCTCTTCGGACATCCCGGCGAAGGAGGCAACGGGACCGGCCGTCTGCGGCACGGACTCCTCGTCCACGACGGCATCGGCCACGTCCTCAGGGAGCCCGGCCGACATACTGACCGTTTCCTTGAGCCAGTACCGCCGGCGCTGGAAGGCGTACGTCGGCAGGTCGACGCGGTGCGGTGTGCTCCCTACCCCGGTGAAGAAGGCCTGCCAGTCGACGGGTGTCCCGTTGACGTGGAGTTCGGCCACGGCGCGGGTGAGGGCGTGGGTTTCGTCGAGGTTCTTGTGGAGGGCGGGGACGAGGAGGGTGTCGGTGCGGGTGACGGTGTCCTGGGCGAGGGCGGTGAGGACACCGCCGGGGCCGATCTCCAGGTAGCGGGTGGTGTCGTGCTGTTCGAGCCATGTGACCTGGTCGGCGAAGCGGACGGTGTCGCGGATGTGGCGGACCCAGTACTCGGGGTCGCGGACGGCGTCACCGGCGGGCAGCGGGAGCTGGGTCGGGTGGAACTCGACGCTGTCCAGGACCTGTCGGAACCGGTCCAGCATGGGGTCCATGAGAGGGGAGTGGAAGGCGTGGCTGACCTTCAGGCGCCGCGTGCGGAGACCACGCGCGGAGAGCTGGGCGGCGATGTCCTCGACGATGTGCTCGGTGCCGCTGATGACGGTGGCGCGGGGGCCGTTGACGGCGGCGACGGATGCGTGCTCCTCGTGTCCGGCCAGCAGGGGCAGGACATCGGCCTCGGGTGCTTCGATGGCGATCATGGTTCCGCCGGCCGGGAGTTGCTGCATGAGCCGGCCGCGGGCGGTGACGATGGTGCAGGCGTCGGACAGTGACCAGAGGCCTGCGGTGTGGGCGGCGGCGAGTTCGCCGATGGAGTGTCCGGTGACGAGGTCGGGGTGGATGCCCCAGGACTCCAGCAGCCGGAAGAGGGCGACTTCGAGGGCGAACAGGGCGGGCTGGGTGTAGGCGGTGTGGTCCAGTAGAGCCTGTTCGGCGGGCGCGGCGAACATCAGCTCGCGCAGAGGCCGGTCCAGCAGCCGGTCGAACTCGGCGCAGATCTCATCCAGCGCGGCGGCGAACATGGGGAAGGCTGCGTAGAGTTCGTGTCCCATCCCGGCCCGCTGGCTGCCCTGCCCCGAGAACAGCAACGCCAACCGGCCGGCCGCCGCCGCCCCGGCCCCCCGGCTCCGTACGACCCGAGACGCCGGCTCTCCCGCGGCCAGTGCCGCGAGCCCGCTCAGCAGGCTCTCCCGGTCCGAGCCGAGGACCACCGCCCGGTTCTCGTGGGCGTCGCGGGACGTCACCAGGGACTGCGCCACGGCGTCCGTGTCCAACTCGGGCCGGTCCGCGACGAACGTCCGGAGCCGCTCGGCCTGCGCCCGTAGGGCGTCCTCACCTCGGCCGGAAACCAGCCACGGCACCACACCGGCCCGACGCTCAGCCCCGCCACCGTCACGACTACCGGCCACCGGAGCCCCTTGCAGGACCATGTGGCAATTGGTGCCGCCCATACCGAAGGAGCTCACGCCCGCGAGTGCGGGCCTGGACTCCGACTCCGGCCAGTCCGCCAGCGACTGCTGCACGCGCAGGTTGAGTTCGTCCAGCGGGATCCGCGGGTTCGGCGTCTCGTAGTGGAGGCTGGCCGGGATCTCGCGCATATGGAGGGACAGGGCGGTCTTGAGGAGGCCGACCATTCCGGCGGCACCCTCCAGGTGCCCAACGTTGGTCTTGGCCGAGCCGACCGTGAGGGGCAGCCGGCGGCCGGGGGCCGTGCCCAGGACGGTGCCCAGGGCGGAGGCCTCGATGGGGTCGCCGAGGGCGGTACCCGTGCCGTGCAGCTCCACATAGTGGACGTCCGCCGGGTCGATGCCCGCCCGGTCGTAGGCCAGGCGCAGTACCTCGCTCTGCGCGTCCGCGCTGGGTACCGTGAGTCCGTCCGTCGCGCCGTCGTTGTTGACCGCGCTGCCGCGGATCACGCAATAGATCGTGTCGCCGTCGGCGAGGGCCCGCGCGAGGGGTTTGAGGAGTACCGCGCCGCCACCCTCACCGCGGACGTAGCCGTTGGCGCGGGCGTCGAAGGTGTAGCAGCGGCCGTCCGGTGACAGCCCGCCGAACCGGTCGGCGGCGAGGGCGCTTTCCGGCACGATGTTGAGGTTCACGCCGCCCGCCACGGCGAGTTCGCAGCCGCCCGAGCGCAGGGCCTCACAGGCTTGGTGGACGGCGACGAGGCCGGAGGACTGCCCGGTGTCCACGGTCAGGCTGGGGCCGCGCAGCCCGAGGGTGTACGACACCCGGTTCGCGATGATGGCGCGCTGCGTCCCGGTCAGCGAGTGCTGGGTGACGGCGGACAGCCCTTGCCGGTTCAGCAGCACCGCGTAGTCGTTCGCGATCGCACCGACGAAGACACCGGTGCGGCTGCCACGCACCTGCTGCAGGGGGATGCCGGCGTCCTCGAATGCCTCCCAGGACAGTTCCAGCATGAGCCGCTGCTGGGGGTCCATCATCGAGGCTTCGCGTGGCGATATGCCGAAGAATCCCGGATCGAATGTGTCTACTCGGTCGAGAAAGGCTCCGTGCCGTGCGGCGGGGGGAAGATCCTCGGCATTCCAGCGGTGCTGCGGCACTTCCCCGATCGCATGCCGCGCGTCGCGCAGCAGCTCCCAGAATGCGCTCTTGTATGGGGCCTCGGGGAGTCTGCAGGAGAGCCCCACTATGGCGATTACGTCGTCCGGTATCCCGACCTCGGTGAAGTCGTCGCGGAATTGAGACATGCGACCGTGATCCCCCAGTAAGTGAAATGCGTGAGAAGCGCCCCCTGCGGCACACGCAAAGGCAGTTGCCGACTGTAATCAAATGATCGTTGGCCCCTACACCCCTATCGATCCCCTAGTGGCCGCTGAACACGCTGGCGGGTAGGGGCGGACGGGCCGAGGGGTACGGGTCCCCGCGCGGAAACCCCTACCCCTCGCCTCGCCTCAGGCCGGCGGCGCCTGCACGGAGAGCGCGTGCCGGAACACGTTGCGCGGATCCCAACGCGCCTTGACCGCCTGCAGCCGCGGGTAGGCGTCCTTGTAGTACAGCTCGGACCACGGCACCCCGGAGCTGTTCCACTCGTCGTCCGCGAGGTCGACGTCCGGGTAGTTGACGTACGCGCCGTCGGCGGCACCGCCGGGTACCGGTACGCCGCCGGTGGCCGCGTACACGTCCCGGTACAGCTCGCGGATCCACCGCACGTGGATCGGGTCCTCCGCGGAGTCCTCCCAGGTCGTGACGTACACGATCTTGAGGATGGAGTCCCGCTGTGCCACCGCGGTCCGGTCCGCAGAGACGGCGTTGACCTTGCCTCCGTAGGCGATGAGCGCGACGACCCCGGCCGGGTTGTCGTAGTCGGCGCTGGTCAGACGCGTGTACAGGGTGCTGATCTGCTGGCCGTCGAAGCTCCGGCGCGCGTACGCCGCCTTGATCTTGGCCCGTCCGGTCATGTCGCCGTCCCCGGCGATCCCGGGCCAGCGGGTCGAGTGCAGCCAGGGCAGACGCCGGGTGTCGCTGTGCGACTGCACGCCCACACCCTCGGAGACGGCGGCGAGGTACGTCTGCAGCCGCTTCTCCGCGTCCGGGCCGGTAGCGTCGAGCTGTGTGGTCATCGCGAGGGCACCGGACTGGCTGCGGGTCAGGGCCAGCACGCTGTAGAGGTCGCACCAGGGGGAGTCGGGGCCGCTGTTCTCCTCGAACCACCTGCCGTGGTTCCGGACGAGCCGCGCGAAGGCCGCCTCGTCCAGTCCCTCCCACGGCCACACGGTGGTGTTGAGGAGCACCTCGGCCGGCGGCCGCGGCAGCACCCGGCGGGGATCCGGCGGTACGTCGGCCTCGGTGGTCCGCAGCCAGTACCTGACGACCACGCCGAAGTTCCCGCCACCGCCCCCAGTGTGGGCCCACCACAGATCATGGTTCGGATCGTCCGGCTCGCGCGTCGCGATCACCGTCCGCGCGTCGCCCGACGCGTCGACCACGACGACCTCGACCGCGTGCAGGTAGTCGACGATCGAGCCGTGCATCCGGGACAGCGGGCCGTAGCCCCCGCCGAGGACGTGCCCGCCCGCCCCCACATCGGGGCACGCCCCGCCGGGCAGTGTCACGCCCCACACCCGGAACAGCGTCTTGTAGACCGCGCCCAGCGTGGCACCGGCCTCGACGACGAACGCGCCGCGCTCTTCGTCGAACCCGACCGCCGACAGCGGCGACATGTCCATCACCACACGGACATCGGGATGGGCCACGAAGTCCTCGTAACAGTGACCTCCACTGCGCACGGCGACCCGCTTTCCCGATCGGACGGCATGCGAAAGGACCTGCTCGATCTCAGTGGCGGATCCCACCAGATGTATCTCTTCCGGATCGCCGACGAAGCGGAGGTTCTCGCCCCGGCGTAAGTCCTCGTACCTGATATCGCCGGGGGCCACGAAATCGATGTGCTTCATGCGGTTCTCCTGCCTTCGACACGGAAGTGAAGCTGTACTGTTGCCGTCGGATCCTAATTCACCTGTCACGCAAAGGTTTTGGAGCGCTCCGAAAAGGAGGGACGGGATGGTCGCGGACCTGATCGCCGGTCTGGTGCCGGCGGGGGTGCGTACAGCGGAGGTGTTCGGTGACGTGGCGGACGTCTCACTGTTCCCGGAGGAAGAGACTGCGATCGCAAGTGCGGTGGACGCGCGGAGGCGGGAGTTCGCCACGGGACGCCACTGCGCCCGTGCGGCGCTGTCAGCGCTGGGCCGACCGGCTGTTCCCCTGCCGCCGGACGAGCACGGTGTGCCGTCGTGGCCTGACGGAGTGTTGGGATCCCTGACCCACTGCGATGGCTATCGCGGTGCCGCGGTGGCCAGCCGTGAGGATGTCATGTCGCTCGGCATCGATGCCGAGCCACACCGCCCGCTTCCACAAGGGGTGTTGGAGGCAGTGACGATCGCCCCGGAGCGTCCCGCGCTGGCTGTGCTGGCGGACTCGTACCCTTCGGTGCACTGGGACCGTCTGCTGTTCAGCGCCAAGGAGTCGGTCTTCAAGAGCTGGTTCTCCATGACGGGGGACCGCCTCGGCTTCGACGACGCCGAGGTGGAGTTCGAAGCCGAGATACCGTTCTTCCGCGCCTGGGTCCTGCGCCAGCGGCCCGGCTGGGCCGGCAAGGCGCCCACGGCGGTCGGCGGCCGCTGGCTGGTGTGCCGTGGTCTCGTACTGACGGCGGTCTCGCTGTAGCCGGAGGACCTGGGGACGCATCAGCCTCGATGTGCGTCCATGGGCTCAGCCGGTCGGCAGGGTGGGAGGAGGTGGAGTGTCCCGGACGCGGCGCTTGCCGAGGCCTGATGGCGTGCTGGGAGAGTCAGCAATGGGCCAGTGTGAGTCCTGAAACACCCTGGGACAGCTGACCGCAGATGCGAATCGTTGTAGCGCTCCGGAGGCCGCCCTTGACCTGCAGGAAGCAGGCAGGGAGCAGCCCCACCAGCCTCGATCCCTACCTGGAGTACCTGGGCAGCGATGGGAGGAAGGCGAGCACACCACGACCGTTCTGCACCAAGAGATCGTCGCCAAGGGTTACCAGCGGGTCAAGATGGCAAGGCCGGGAATTCTCGGTCGGCGCGACGGCGCGTGACGAACCGGCTGGCATGTCCATCGCTTCCACGGCGCTTCCAGGGGCAGCAGCCCGTCCATGGTCCGAGAGACCGTCTCAGTGGGCCTGATCAAGAGAGGGCAAGGGTGCCTACGTGTGAATCCACACCGTGCGCCTGCCCACCTCCACGACCTCCGCCCACAGTGCCGGGTCGCGCGTCAGGGGGATACGGGCGCCCCGGTGAGCCGGGTTCGCTGCGAAGTGACGAGGGTAGCCGCTGTGACCGGCGATCCCCGCGATGTACGCGAAGAGGTCCTCGGCGGTCACCGTCCCGCCATGCGTCTTGGTGAGTAGTTGCAGCAGACCGGGCGTCACGTTGGGTTCTGACTGGGGGGTGGCGGTAGAGGGGAGCGACGCGGCCGCCCTCGGTGCCTTTGAAGTGGCGGACGTCGGGCAGGAGGGCAGTGAAGCTCACCGCCGGGCCCGGACGGACCGACTCGGTGTGCAGTTCGGCGAGGTAGATCTGACGTCGATCGTCGTGAGCGAACCGCAGAGCCGGTCGTGGAAAGTCGATCACTCTCCGGTCCGCGATGGCGTACTGCCGGTCGAAGGTCACCCGGCCGTAGGGGCTGTCGTGACAGATGAGAGGGTCGGACGGGTGAGCGAGACACCACCGAAAACGCTGCAATACCGCTGTGACGGGCCAGAAGACGCCCCTGTTCTGATCCTGGGTCCGTCACTGGGTACCACATGGCACATGTGGGACCGGCAGATAACCGATCTCGCCCGCCGGTGGCAGGTGTTCCGGTTCGATCTGCCCGGCCACGGCGGCGCCCCCGCCCACCCCGCGGCCTCCGTCGCCGAGCTCGCCGACCGGCTGCTCGCGACCCTCGACGGGCTGGGCATCCAGTACTTCGGCTACGCGGGCTGTTCCATCGGCGGCGCGATCGGGGTGGAGCTGGCGCTGCGCCACCCGCACCGGGTGGCCTCCCTCGCGCTGGTGGCGGCCTCGCCGCGGTTCGGGACCGCCGACGAGTTCCGCCAGCGCGGTGTGATCGTGCGGACCAACGGCCTGGACCCGATGGCCCGCAGCGCTCCCGAGCGCTGGTTCACGCACGGCTTCGCCGCCGCCCAGCCCGCGATCGTCGAGTGGGCGGTCCAGATGGTCCGTACCACCGACCCCGGCTGCTACATCGCCGCCTGCGAGGCGCTCGCGGCCTTCGACGTACGCGGCGAACTCGGCCACGTCGGCGTCCCGACCCTCGTCCTGGTCGGCTCCGAGGACCAGGTCACCGGGCCCGCCGAGGCCCGCACCCTGGTCGCCGGCATACCGGACGCCCGGCTCGCGCTCGTGCCCGGCGCATCGCACCTCGCCCCCGTCGAGCAGCCGGGCGCGGTCACCGACCTTCTCGTACACCACTTCTCCACCGCCTGGCAGACCGCTTCCGATTCACCGACGGGGCTCACGGCGATCCCGGCCGCGCCGATCGCGCCCGCCCTCTCCGCCGCGGTCGCCCCCGACGGGGAGATCGCCCCCGCCTCGCCCGCGCAGCCCGAGGCGGTGCAGCCGGGACGCCCGGATCCGTACGTGGCCGGGATGAAGGTGCGCCGCGAGGTACTGGGCGACGCGCATGTCGACCGGGCGACGGCCGCGGCAGACGACTTCACCGGCGACTTCCAGGAGCTGATCACCCGCTACGCCTGGGGCGAGGTCTGGACCCGCGAGGGCCTCGACAGGCGCACTCGCAGCGTGGTGACGCTGACCGCGCTGGTCGCGGGCGGGCACCTGGAGGAGCTCGCCTTCCACACCCGTGCGGCCCTGCGCAACGGCCTCACCCCCGCCGAGATCAAGGAAGTCCTCATTCACGCGGCGGTGTACTGCGGTGTCCCGGCGGCGAACTCCGCCTTCCGCGTTGCCCACGCGGTCATTCAGGAGGAGACCAACCCCGAGGGGTAGCAGGATGGGGCCATGAGGCTCACGAAGAAGACGCACGCCTGCATCCGGCTGGAGAAGGACGGGCAGACGCTGGTCATCGATCCCGGCACCTTCAGTGAACAGGACGCCGCCATCGGCGCGGACGTCATCCTTGTCACCCACGAGCATCCCGACCACTTCAACGAGGACCGGCTGCGGGCCGCGATGGAGGCGAACCCGGGCGCCGGGATCTGGACCCTGCGGAGCGTCGCCGAGAAGATCTCGGCGGCCTTCCCGGGACGGGTCCACACCGTCGGCCACGGCGACACCTTCACCGCGGCCGGGTTCGACGTGCAGGTGCACGGAGAGCTGCATGCCGTGATTCACCCGGACATCCCCCGGATCACCAACGTCGGTTATCTGGTGGACGGTTCGGTCTTCCATCCGGGCGACGCCCTCACCGTCCCCGACCGTCCGGTCGAGACGCTGATGCTCCCGGTGCAGGCCCCCTGGAGCAAGATCTCCGAGGTCATCGACTATGTGCGCGAGGTGAAGCCGCGGCGCGCCATCGACGTCCACGACGCCCTGCTCACCGATCTCGCCCGGCCGATCTACGACCGGCAGATCGGCGAGCTCGGCGGCACGGACCACGGCAGGCTCACTCCGGGCGAGGCGACCGACCTGTGACAGCCGCAGGGCCGGCTGTCAGACCGCCCGGCTAGGCTCTTCGCATGCGCATCGCCACGTGGAACGTCAACTCGATCACCGCCCGACTGCCGCGGCTGCTGGCCTGGCTGGAGAACAGCGGCACGGACGTCCTGTGCCTGCAGGAGACCAAGACCACCGAGGCGCAGTTCCCCTCCGACGAGCTGCGCGAGCTCGGTTACGAGTCCGCGGTCCACGCCACGGGCCGGTGGAACGGCGTGGCGGTGGTGTCCCGGGTCGGCCTCGACGACGTGGTCAAGGGCCTGCCCGGCGGGCCCGAGTACGAGGGTGTGCAGGAGCCCCGGGCGGTCGCCGCGACCTGCGGCCCGGTCCGTGTCATGTCGGTGTACGTGCCCAACGGCCGCGAGCCCGGGCACGCGCACTACGCATACAAGCTGCAGTGGTTCGAGGCCCTGAAGGCGGCGGTCGCGTCCGACACCGCGGCGACCCGCCCCTTCGCGGTCCTCGGAGATTTCAACGTCGCCCCGACCGACGACGACGTCTGGGACCGTGAGTTCTTCGAGGGGCAGACGCATGTCACCCCGCCCGAGCGGGCGGCGCTCACCGCGCTCCAGGAGGCGGGCTTGACCGACCTCGTGCCGCGCCCCCTCAAGTACGACCACCCGTTCACGTACTGGGACTACCGCCAGCTGTGCTTCCCCAAGAACCGCGGCATGCGTATCGACCTGGTCTACGGCAATGATCCATTCGCCACGGCGGTCAAGGACAGTTACGTCGACCGTGAGGAGCGCAAGGGCAAGGGCGCGTCGGATCATGCGCCGGTCGTTGTCGATCTGGACATCTGACGTTTGCTGACGCGCGCCCTGTGGTGCGCCCGGCGGCAGGGGTGCGAGGCTGAGTGGTATGGAAATCCCTTTCTTGGACAATTGGCTCAAGCGGCACGACGCCGAGCAGGTGACCGTCGAGCCTGCCGCTGAGTACGACCCGGAGCGCGCGGCGGCCATCGCCGAGTTGCTCTCGGAGTGTGAGCTGCTGCGTGTCCGAGCAGGGCAGGCCGGGCTCGAACTGGACGACAGCCCCGCTTCGTTGGCCGCGCTCGACCAGCTTCCGCCGCGCTGGCGCGACGACCCGGAGGAGCTGCCCTGGCTGGGCAATGACGCGGGTCTCTACCTCGGCACCGTGATCGTCCGCTCGGTCCCCGGAGCGGCCTGGCACGTCTGGCCGGGCGGTCATCCCGTGGTGCAGCTCGCCTCCGGCAGGGAGATCAGCGTGGTGGAGGCGGGCCTCGACTGGGCTGTCAACGGAGCGCCTCAGCTGTCCCAGGTGTACGCGGAGGCCGCAGAGGCTTGAGCTGCACAGACGTCGTTAATACGGCTTATGCCCTATTTACGCGTGTCGGGTGTGAAGTCCCTTGTCCGCCTGGATAGTTTGCGCTGACCTCGACACAGCCGAGAGTGGGTAGGGCAGCGTATGATCGTCGATCCTTTGATCGGACTGCGTGATGCGAACACGCACGACGAACAGGTGCACGTGCCGCAGGACTGACGGGGGTGCAGGACCCATGACACGACATCTCTTCCACCCGCGCCGCGGCACTCTCGCCCGCGCCGCGCGGAAACCTTGCCATCGCCAGCCGCTACGACCACCGGATCTCGACTACGATGTGCCCTTCATCCTCGTGGTGATGGCGATCTCCCCGCGTACACAGGCCGCGTATCCGGCCCCGGCCGGACCAGGGACGCTGCTGCCGGGTGGGGGTGCCCCCACGGCCCCCAGGCCGTAGGGGGAGCAGCAGCTCAGGGCCATTCCCGCCCGGCGGCAGCCGGTGATCACTTCTCGCGCAGCGGGACCGACAGGTATGACGGGTCGGCTGCGGACGAGGAGAAGGTCAGCTGCGCGCCGGACGGGTTGTGCTCGATGTAGAGCGGGTCGACAGTGTCGACGACCAGGGCGAGACGGTGGCCCGCCGGGACGTCGTAGGCGGTGGAGAAGAGCTCCAGGTCGACGGCGAACGGCTTCCCGGGTGTCGTGCCGTGGAAGGTGTACGGGGCATTGCTGACCAGCTTGCCGAGGCCGAGCGGGCCCACGTCGTAGAGGTATGCGACGAGGGTGCCGCTCTCCTTGGTGCTTGTGACCGTGGTGTGCAGCTTGGCGGTGCCGCGGATCTGCTGCCCGGAGCCGTAGCGCCCGGTCTGCCAGACGGCTGCGAAGGCACGCGGCAGCAGCGGGATCGAGGCCATCGGGGGCAGCTTGGCGAACTGGTCCAGGATGCTCGACAGGAAGATGACTCCTCCGTTGGCGCCCGAGTCGATATTGGCGAAGATCCGCTTGGACCCGCCGAGGTCGATCTTCCGCTCGGTGGCGGCCACCGACTTCCAGTCGGGGTAGCTCACGTATCCGCCGGTGGAACGGGACATGATGCGGACCGGCTGCTCGCGGTCGACGCCGTTGTCGACACCCTTGAGGTAGTGGTCGAGCCAGCGATGGGCGCTGGTCCACGTGTCGTTGGGCAGGCCGAGCAGGCCGCCGGCCTCCGCCGTCGCATGGTCGCCGGGGCGGAACTCCAGGCGCTTGGGGCCTCTGAGCTTCTCGTAGAAGTCGGCGTACTGGTTGGGCGGGAAGACGGAGTCGCCCCAGGCGTTGCCGAGCATGATCGCAGCGCCGTTGGCGTTGATCTGGTCCAGATAGGTGGCGACGGAGCGCTTCTTCCCCCAGTCGAGCATCTCCTGCTCCTTGGCGAGGTTGGAGGAGAAGAAGTCCTTCGCGATGCCCTGGAACTCCTCGCTCGGCCGGCCAGTGAGATAGCCCGTCCCGGTGAGCAGCGCCGTGGCCTGGACATGCTGGGTGCGGCCGCTGTAGATGGAGTTGGTGAGATCGGCCCAGCCGCTGAGGGCGGTGACGGCCTTGATGCGCTTGTCGTGGGCGGCGGCAAGGAGGCTGATGCCCGCGCCGTACGAGACTCCGGCGATGCCGATCCTGCCCGGGTCGGCGGGGGTGTTCGCGAGGGCCCAGTCGATCACTCTGGAGGCGTCCGCGATGTCGGGCGGCCCGGCCACCTCGATCGTACCGCCGGACTGCCAGAACCCGCGGACGTTGTAACTCACCACGACATAGCCCGAGTCGGCGAGCTGCTTGGCCTGCGCAAGGTATTCGATCTGGGGCAGCGCCCAGCTCGTGGGCAGCACGACCACGGGGTACTTGTGCCTGCCGTCGGAGCCTGCGGGCGTGACGACATTGGCCTTGAGCACGGTGCCGCCGTCGCCGGTGATGTCGACGAACCGTACGTCCGCGGTGGATTGCGCCTGGTCGCCGGTCGTCGTGGCGGCGGGAGCGACCCCGGCGGCCGGTCCGGCGAGAAGCGCGACGGAGACCGTACCGATCGCGGCCGTACGCAGGGCCTTGCGCGACTGTCCCACGGGTCACTCCTCACTCGTGTCACTACAAAGTGACCCGACGGTAACCTTGAGGCCTTACTTGGGGTAACTCCTCGGTAAGTTACGCGACGGTAACGATTATTGGACGTGGTGTCAGTTGGCACGTGGACCCCTGGTGTTCTTGTCGGCTGAGCGGCACGATCGCGCCGTGGACGCGACGACGGATCGGACGACCCTCCAACTGCGGCTGCGACGGCGGGTGGAGTGGGTGCCCGTCGCCGCGCTCGTACTGCTCGTCGTGTGGGGCATCGCCGTCGCGGCAATCGTCGAAGGACCGAACGGCACCGCGGGCGGGATCGCGCTGTCGGTCGTCGGCGTGCCCCTCGCCCTTGTCGCGGTCAGCTGCGCCGGGCATCTGGTGCGGCCGCTCGGGGTGAGCGCCGACGCGCACGGGCTGACCGTACGGCTGCCCCTGTGGCCCGCCAGAACCGTCCCCTGGTCAGCGGTCCGGGCAGCCGACGCCTCCTCCGGCTACGTATTCGTCGACTGCGACGCTCCCGTCGGGAAGCTGCCGCGCACCTGCCGACTGCGGGCCGCGTACCGCAGGATCGGCCCCGAGCTGGGGCGTCTGGGCGGCGACGGGCTCTGTTTCGAGACGCAGGTCTTCGACGTCGATCCGGCCGAACTGCTGGACGCCATCAGGCAGTACGCGCCGCCAGGGATCACGATCACGGATGAAACCCCGCGGTAGGCGGGCGTCCGCGTACGACAATGGAGAAATGACGAGGCCCGAAGAGCACGAGCCCTCTTGGAGCACGGCCGATCCGGACCCGGTGGCCGATCCGGACCCGGTGGCCGGTCCGGACCCCGCGGGGGATCCGACCGTGCCCGATGTCTTCGACCCCCGGATCTACGCCGCCGGTCTGCCGCACGCCGCGTTCCGCGAGCTCCGAGAGCGCCACCCCGTCGCCTGGCAGCAGGAGTACGAAGTCCTCGGCTGGCCCCGGGGCCCCGGCTTCTGGGCCGTCACCCGCCACGCCGACGTGGTGAGAGTCCTCAAAGACTCCGGAACCTTCTCCTCCCACCTCGGCGCCACCCAGATCCGCGACCCCGACCCGGCCGACCTGCCCTTCATCCGGCGCATGATGCTCAACCAGGACCCTTCCCCTCGCTTCGCGGGGGAGACCCCATCGGACCACGGGCGTCTGCGACGGCTGGTCAGCCGGGCCTTCACGCCCGGACGTATCGACCGCTTCGGCGCGGCCGCGCGAAACCGAGCCCGCCAACTGCTCACCGCGGCACGGGACATCGGACACGCCTTCGACCTGGTCAGCGCCGTCACCGACGACTACGCCCTGCTCAACCTCTCCGATCTGCTGGGCGTCCCCGAGAGCGACCGCGGACTGCTGCTGAAGTGGACCGAGCGCGTCATCGCCTACCAGGACCCCGACGAGCCGCCGGTACTCGGACCCGACGGGCGCCCGGTCAACCCCCGCTCACCGGCGATGCTCCAGGAGATGTTCGGCTACGCCCAGGAACTCGCCGCGTACAAACGGCAGAACCCCGCCGACGATGTCATGACCTCGCTCGCGCAGTCGGAACTGTCCGACGCGGAACTGGAGATGTTCTTCTTCCTGCTGACGGTCGCGGGCAACGACACCGTACGCAGCGCCGCCCCCGGTGGTTTTCTGACGCTGGCCGAGCACCCCGGCGAACAGCGCAGGCTGCGGGAGGGCGACGTGGACCTGGACCGTGCGGTCGACGAACTGCTGCGCCGCCACCCGCCGGTCCTCAGCTTCCGCCGGACTGCGACATGTGACACCACGCTCGCCGGGCAGTGCATCCGCCGTGGCGACAAGGTGGTCGTCTTTCATGCCTCGGCCAACTACGACGAGCGGGTCTTCGACCAGCCGTACGGGCTCGACCTCGGCCGCTCCCCGAATCCGCATGTCTCCTTCGGCGACGGCCCGCACGTCTGTCTCGGCGCCCACTTCGCCCGGCTTCAGCTGACGGTTCTGTACGAGGAGGCGATGGATCTGTTGCCGCCGCTGGTGACGGCGGGTCCGCCGCGGCGGCTCGTGTCCAACTTCATCAACGGCGTGAAGTCGCTGCCGCTGACCACCGACTAGAAACCGCGTTCCGGATCTTCGAGAAGAGTCCGGCCGGCAGACGAACCACGTTGTGTCCTCGTGCCGGCCGGGGCTCCCGGTCGGCGAAGCTGCGATCCATGAGGGCGGCACGTCAAGAGGCTGGGCGGCGGCCGGTCGCAGCGTCGACTGATGAGACCTGCGCCACGTGGACGGGCCAGGCCGGCGTTTCCCGGACAGAGGGCCTAGCTTGCGGCGCGATGTGCGCTGCGCGCGGCTGGTGCGGGAGCCTGCGCCGCGCGGGTCACATCGGCGACCAGCTCGACCACATCGGGGCCGTACGCCTGGGAGTTGACGACCTTCAGCAGCAGACAGAAGGAGTTGCCGCCGTGCTTGCGGGCGAGCTTGTCGTGGTGGCGCGCCAGGTAGCGGGTTGCCGCCTGGTTGGTGATGGCGCGCTGGCCGCAGAAGAGAAAGACGGGCCGTGCGTCCTGACCCGCGGTGAGCCGCGCGAGCAGGACGTACTCGGCGACACCGGGCTCCATGCGGTAACGCTCGGAGCCGATCTGGAACGCGCCCTGGTCGGGGCCGGGCTCCGGATCCGCGTTGATCTTCACTCCGGGGAGCAGCGAGTGCAGATGCGCTGCCATCCGCCGGTTCGAGACCGGACCGCCGACACAGAATTCCGTGCGCTCGCCGAAGCCCTGCTGGGCTATGTCGTGCCAGACGATCTGCGCGTTCGCCCCGCAGTCCTTGATCAGCGCGGAGAGTTCAAGCAGTGCGAAGACGTCGAAGCGGTGCACGGAACCGTCACGGCCGGCCTCGCGATTGACGACGAGCAGCGACTCGGAGTTCACGGGCAGCCCGAAGAAGTCCTGCTTGCGCCGGAGTCTGCGCCGCCACAGATAGGTGCGGGCGAGCCAGCCCAGCGTTGCGCTGATACCGGCGGCCAGCACGCCGAGCACGATGTTGCGTAGGTCATCAGTCATGGGCGCGCATGTTAGCGGTGTTTGCGGACCACTGTTCGAGGCGGTCCTGACGGGGCATTGGCGGTGAAGTTACAGTGCGCGGACGTACGTTGACTGGAGGTACGGATGCGTCGCTCGAATGCACGGAATGTGCCGGTTCTCGTCGTTGCCGCGGCTGTGGTCTCGACCGTTGTCTCGGTCGGAGCGGCCGCACCGCCCCCGAACGCTCCGCCGGCCGGGTCCCCGGTCAAGACACCCGTCGCCGTGGGCTACGGAGGCGCGGTCGCGAGCGTCGACGCCGATGCCTCGGCCGCGGGCATCGAGGTGCTGCGAAGCGGCGGCAACGCCGTCGACGCGGCGGTGGCCACAGCGGCCGCCCTCGGCGTCACCGAGCCGTACTCCGCGGGCATCGGCGGCGGCGGCTTCTTCGTCTACTACGACGCCAAGCACCGCACGGTCCACACGATCGACGGCCGCGAGACCGCGCCCCGCAGCGCCGACGCCTCCCTCTTCCTCGAGAACGGCAAGCCCATCCCCTTCGAGGAGGGCGTCACGAGCGGCCGCGGCGTCGGCACCCCCGGCACCCCGGCGACCTGGGACACCGCGCTCGGCGCCTGGGGCAGCAGACCCCTGCGGCACCTGCTGAAACCGGCCGAGCGACTGGCGAAGGACGGCTTCACCGTCGACGCCACGTTCCGCTCCCAGACCCAGGCCAACCAGGCGCGCTTCGCGGACTTCCCGGACACGGCGAAGCTCTTCCTGCCGGGCGGGCAGCTGCCGGTGGTCGGATCCGTCTTCAAGAACCCCGACCTGGCGCGTACGTACAAGGAACTGGGACGCGAGGGCGTCGGCGCCCTCTACCGCGGTGACATCGCCGAGGACATCGTCAGCACCGTGCGCAAGCCGCCGGTGGCTCCGGGCGCGCAGCGGATCGTGCGGTCCGGCGACCTGACGGAAGGGGACCTGCGCTCCTACGAGACGGTCCGGCGCGCGCCCACCAAGATCGCCTATCGCGGTCTCGACGTGTACGGCATGGCACCGGCGTCCTCGGGCGGCACGAGCGTGGGCGAGGCGCTCAACATCCTGGAGCGCAGCGACCTTTCCAAGGCCACGCAGGCGCAGTATCTGCACCGGTTCATCGAGGCGAGCAGGATCGCGTTCGCCGACCGGGGGCGCTGGGTCGGCGACCCGGCCTTCGAGGACGTGCCCGTGAAGGAGCTGCTGTCACAGCGCTTTGCGGATTCCCGCGGCTGCCTGATCAAGGACGACGCGGTGCTCACCAGCCCGCTTGCCCCGGGCGACCCGCGCAGGCCCGAGGCGTGCGGGGCATCGGGAACCGCCGCCCCCACCACGTACGAGGGCGAGAACACCACTCACCTGACGGCCGCCGACAAATGGGGCAACGTCGTCGCCTACACCCTGACGATCGAGTCGACCGGCGGCAGCGGCATCACTGTGCCGGGCCGCGGGTTCCTGCTCAACAACGAGCTCACCGACTTCTCCTTCGCCCCGGCGAACCCCGCGGTCCACGACCCGAATCTGCCGGGCCCGGGCAAGCGCCCGCGTTCGTCCATCTCGCCGACGATCGTGCTCGACCACGGCTGTCCGGTGCTCGCCCTCGGCTCACCCGGCGGCGCGACGATCATCACGACGGTGCTCCAGACGCTGACGGGCCACCTGGACCGGGGCCTGCCCCTGGTCGACGCGATCGCGGCGCCTCGCGCCAGCCAGCGCAACCAGACGACGACGGAGCTGGAGCCCGCCCTGTGGAACAGCACGCTGCGCGCCGAGCTGGAAGCCATCGGCCATGCCTTCCGGCAGAACCCCGAGATCGGCGCGGCCACAGGCATCCAGCGACTTCCCGACGGGCGCTGGCTGGCGGCGGCCGAGAAGGTACGCAGGGGTGGAGGTTCGGCGATGGTCGTGCGGCCGTTCGGTAACCCGTCCGGCGGCTGACCGGACGCGCACGGGCCGTGAACGAGGGAGCCTTTCGGTACTTCCGGACAGAAAGGCTCCCTGTGCGTATTCGACATACCGCCTTGGCCGCGGCTGCCGGTTCGGCCCTGTTGGCGGCGACGGTGCCGTCTGCCGCTGCCCACCCCGCCGACCGAATAGGCACTGCCTGGCGTGAGGGTTCGGTCTCCGCGGCCGACCTGCTCGCCAGGGTCGAGGGCTGTTCGCAGATATCGAAGGGCGGGTACCGCGAGGACGCGCTCGTGCGCGCGGCCGTGAGTGTCCCCGTCTGCCAGGCGAACGGGGCGGTGTTCTGGAAGGCCGACATGGACATCGACTGCGACGGTCAGCGGACCAGTGCGTGCAACACCCGGACCGACCCGTGGTTCCAGAGCGCGACGGCCTTCCAGCAGTCCGACGGCCTGCCGCTGGACGCGGAGAGGCTGCCCTTCATCGTCGTGCCGACGCCGAGCGGCATCTGGGACTACCGCACGTCCGACATCGGGGGCGGCACGGTCGCCGCCGTCATATACGGCGACCGCGTCCAGTACGCCGTCGTGGGCGACACCGGCCCCAGCGGAATCATCGGTGAGGCCTCCTACGCCACCGCCGAGGCCCTCGGCATCGACCCCGATCCGCGGACCGGCGGGGCCGCGTCGGATGTCACGTACATCCTGTTCACCAACTCGCGCGTGGCACCGATCGAGGATCCCATCGGCGCGGAGATCCTCGGTGAGGCGCTGGCCCGGGACTTTCTGGAGAACAACTAGCCAGCGCGCGGGGAGCACTCAGAGCGCGGTGAGGACGCGCGGGCCGTCGTCCGTGATCGCCACCGTGTGCTCGGCGTGGGAGGCGCGGCTGCCGTCCGTCGTACGGATCGTCCAGCCGTCCCCCGCCGTTCGGTGCTCGTCCTTGCCGCTGCTGATCACCATCGGCTCGATGGCGAGCACCATTCCGTGGCGCAGCGGCATGCCGCGGCCCGCGCGGCCCTCGTTGGGCACGCCCGGGTCCTCGTGCATATGGCGGCCGATGCCATGGCCGCCGAAGCCGTCCGGGATGCCGTAGCCGGCCGAGCGGCAGACCCGGCCGACCGCGTGGGCGATGTCGCCGATCCGGTTGCCCACGACGGCCGCCGCGATACCCGCCTGGAGAGCCTCCTCGGCCGTGGCGATCAGGTGTACGTCCTCGGGGCGGGCGCGGCCCACGGTCAAGCTGACGGCCGCGTCGCCGACCCAGCCGTCGAGCGTCGCACCGCAGTCGATGCTGACCAGGTCGCCGTCGCGCAGCCGGTAGTCGTCGGGGATGCCGTGCACGATCGCGTCGTTGACGGAGGCGCAGATGACGGCCGGGAAGGGGGTGGGTGCCCAGCTGGGGCGGTAGTCGAGGAAGGGGGAACCGGCTCCGGCCCCGGCCAGGACCGCACGGGCGGCGCCGTCCAGCTCACGCAGGCTGATGCCGACGGCCGCGGCCTCGCGGACCGTGGCGAGGGCCTGGGCCACGATGCGCCCCGCCTCGCGCATCGCATCGATCGACGTATCGCTCTTGATCTTCACCATGCCAATTACTATACCGGTACTGCCGGTATAGTAATACCGGCATTAGAATAACGGCATGGTACGCACTCCTCTGACCCCCCAAGAGCGCGAACGCGGCGAGCGGCTCGGGCAGTTGTTGCGGCGGGCACGCGGTGACCGGAGCATGGTGGAGGTGGCGGCCGCGGCGGGGCTGTCCGCGGAGACCCTGCGCAAGATCGAGACGGGTCGCGCGCCGACACCGGCGTTCTTCACGGTGGCGGCGCTGGCAGGGGTGCTGGGGCTGTCCATGGACGAACTGGCGGTGAGCTGTGCGGGGGCGGCTGTGTGACGCCCTTTCGCCCCGCCCGCGAGGGCGGAGACGGGCAGCCCCCGCAGGGTCCACCGATCGCCGCCCGGCGTAGGCTCGCCGCGTGAATGCCGAGGACTTCGCCAGCGCCAGGTACGTCAGCCTCACCACCTTCCGCAAGGACGGGACGGGCGTCGCTACACCCGTCTGGTTCGCGGTGGACGGCGGTGAGCTGTTCGTATGGACCCGGTCCGACTCCTGGAAGGTCAAGCGGCTGCGCAACGACAGCCGCGTCGTCGTCACGGTCTGCGATGCACGCGGCCGGGTCGCGGAGGGTGCGCCCAGCGTGGAGGGCGTGGCGCGGCTGCTGGACGACGCGGGGACGGGCGCGATCCGTAAGCTGCTCTCCCGCAAGTACACCTGGCAGTTCTGGCTCGTCGACTGGCCCGCCACGGTCGTACGGCTCGGAAAGCGGCCGCACACCGGCATCGCGGTGACTATCTGAAAACACGGCGTGACGCTGTCGTAACACTGCTGCGGTCGAATGCCTGCGGACTGGATGCTTCCAGACGGGAGGGTTCCATTCGACGGTGGGGCAGGGGCAGCGATGACGGTGCATCAACTTCCGGTGGAAACTGGAGTGTTCGCGCGATACCTGAAGGGACTGGCGGCGCTCGTCGACCCGGGCAGCGGCTGGTACGGAATCTTCTGGCAGCGCGATCCCGAGGGCATGCGGGCCTGTCTGGACGGGACCGAGATCCCGCCCTGGGACGTGGTGGAATCGATGCTCCAGGACCTGGCGGGGGTGCGCGGCACGCAGTTCGCGCAGACGGAATCAGTACGCGCGCGCGAGCTCCACGCGGCCTCGGCACAGTCGCACGACCGCCTGCCCGGCGGCCGCGAGGCGCTGGAGGAGCGGCTGGAGCTGATGCTCCGGGAAGAGGCGTACGCGACGGGCCGCGCGGATGAGTTGCTGCGCCGCCTGGCGGGGGAGCCGGAGGGCAGCGCCGCGGCTGAACGGCTGGCCCACGAACTGGAGTGGACGCGCGACGACTACGCCCGCGCGACGGCCCGGGTGAGCGAACTGCGGGCCCGCCACGCGGCGCTGCGCGCGGACGCGGCGCAGGCGGCCGGACCGGAGCACAGCCCGGAGCCGGACGAGTGGTCGGGCTTCGCGGCACGTACGGCGCATGAGGCGCCCGGTATCGAGGCCGACGGCTGGAGGGGCCCCGGGGAGCGACCGGGCTCGGGGTACGGGACGGGTGCCGCCCAGCAGCCGGGTGCTCCAGCGGCTCCTGAGTACGAGGCGAGCGGACCGGCCCCCGGCGCGATCGCTCTGCCCGACGACTGGTTCCGGCCCCAGCCCACCGCACCCCACGACGGCCCGCACGCACACGCGGACCCGCCCGCTCCGCAGGCGGAGGCGGCGAACCCGCATCCCGGCCCCGCACCCACTGCGCCCACCGCACTCGCCGCCGGCAAGAAGAAGCGGCGCCCCCGCGGCGCCCGGTTCGCCGGGGTCGAAGGGAGCGGGGAGGAGGCCGCCGCCGTGCCCGTGCTGCCCGTCGTCGGCGACACACCCCGAGGGGCACGGTTCGGCGGCGCGCCCGCGGAGCAGCAGGCTCCCACCGCGCCCGAGCCCCCGGCCGGGGCGCGGCAGGCTGCCCGTGACACCGTCGCCACGCTCGGGCGGCTGCGGGCC
This sequence comes from Streptomyces sp. SLBN-118, assembly GCF_006715635.1. NCBI lineage: Bacteria > Bacillati > Actinomycetota > Actinomycetes > Kitasatosporales > Streptomycetaceae > Streptomyces > Streptomyces sp. SLBN-118. Next base: position 1,505,722 of record NZ_VFNP01000001.1, on the reverse strand, counting down.
GAGGGCCGCAGCGGCGAGGCGCACGCCGTGCTCTGCGAGGCGGCTGCCCGGCCCGCCCCCTGGCTGCCCGTGCTCGCCGCGGAACTGCACCGCGCGGGCCTCGCCGCCGACTGGACGACCCTGCTGTGGGAAGCCGCATCGCAGTCGGCGCTGAGGCTGGCGGCGGCCGCGGGCGCACTCGCCGCGGCCGGCCGCACCGAGGACAGCCGCCGACTGCTGCGGCAGGGCGTGACCCGCCCCGCCGACGACATCGCCGCGGCCGTGCTCGCCCTGGAGGACGAGGGCCGTGAATCCGAGGCGCGCGCTTTACTGACCGCGTTCGTCCAGCTTCACTCCGCCGAGGACACCGTCGGGATCGCGGACCGCGACCCGCGCAGGCTGGTGCCGCAACTGCTCGACGCTGCGCGCACGATCTCCACGTCGCATGAGCGCGATCTTGTCCATGCGCTGCGTGTGGCGGGTCATATCGGCGCCTGATCCCGTATCGATCTCTGCCGATCCCGTGCCTGTCCGCGGCTGACGCGCACCCTATCCGGGACCGAAGCTGTTCGGTGTGGACCGCTCGGGTGTGAAACATGATCGACTCTGCCGGTTAACGACGATGGTCTTGCCCCCGTGTGTGACGAGGCTTACGTTCTCCTCCTATACAGAACATCTACGTGCGTAGAGGCTCTCTGACCCCGCGTCGAAGGAGCAGCTCATGGCCAACGTCGTACGCGCCGCCCTCGTCCAGGCGACCTGGACCGGCGACACCGAATCCATGATTGCCAAGCACGAGGAACACGCCCGTGAGGCGGCCCGCCAGGGCGCCAAGGTGATCGGTTTCCAGGAAGTATTCAACGCTCCCTATTTCTGCCAGGTCCAGGAGCCCGAGCACTATCGCTGGGCCGAGCCCGTCCCGGACGGCCCCACCGTCCGCCGGATGCAGGAGCTTGCCCGCGAGACCGGCATGGTGATCGTGGTCCCGGTGTTCGAGATCGAGGGCGCGGGCTTCTACTACAACACCGCCGCGGTCATCGATGCCGACGGCTCCTACCTCGGTAAATACCGCAAGCACCATATTCCCCAGGTCAAGGGCTTCTGGGAGAAGTACTACTTCAAGCCGGGGAACCTGGGCTGGCCGGTCTTCGACACCGCGGTGGGCAGGGTGGGGGTGTACATCTGCTACGACCGGCACTTCCCGGAGGGCTGGCGTCAACTCGGCCTGAACGGAGCCCAGTTGGTCTACAACCCGTCGGCGACCTCGCGCGGCCTCTCCGCCTACCTCTGGCAGTTGGAGCAGCCCGCCTCCGCCGTCGCCAACGAGTACTTCATCGCCGCCATCAACCGCGTCGGCCAGGAGGAGTACGGCGACAACGACTTCTACGGCACCAGCTACTTCGTCGACCCCCGCGGCCAGTTCGTCGGCGAGGTGGCCAGCGACAAGGCGGAGGAACTGCTCGTACGGGACCTCGACTTCGACCTGATCGATGTCGTACGACAGCAGTGGGCCTTCTACCGCGATCGCCGCCCGGACGCATATGACGGGCTGGTGCAGCCGTGACCAGCCTGTACGAGCGGCACCGGGCCGTCATCCCGGACTGGGTCGCCCTCTATTACAAGCAGCCCGTCGAGATCACGCACGGCGAGGGCCGCCACGTCTGGGACGCGGACGGCAACCGCTATCTCGACTTCTTCGGCGGCATCCTCACCACCATGACCGCCCACGCCCTGCCCGAGGTCACCAAGGCCGTCAGCGAGCAGGCCGGGCGGATCGTCCACTCCTCCACGCTGTATCTCAACCGCCCGATGGTCGAGCTGGCCGAGCGGATCGCCACCCTCTCGGGCATCCCCGACGCCCGGGTCTTCTTCACCACCTCCGGCACCGAGGCCAATGACACCGCCCTGCTGCTGGCTACCGCGTACCGCCGGTCGAACCAGATCCTGGCGATGCGCAACAGCTACCACGGCCGGTCCTTCTCGGCGGTCGGCATCACCGGCAACCGGGCCTGGTCGCCGACCAGCCTCTCCCCGCTGCAGACGCTGTACGTGCACGGCGGCGTCCGCACCCGCGGCCCCTACGCCCAGCTGTCCGACGCGCAGTTCATCGAGGCATGCGTGGCGGACCTGGAGGACATCCTCGGCCAGACCCGTGGTTCGGTCGCCGCGCTGATCGCCGAGCCCATCCAGGGCGTCGGTGGCTTCACCTCCCCGCCCGACGGTCTGTACGCCGCGTTCCGCGAAGTCCTCGACCGGCACGGCATCCTCTGGATCGCCGACGAGGTGCAGACCGGCTGGGGCCGCACCGGCGAGCACTTCTGGGGCTGGCAGGCGCACGCCGACAGCGGCCCGCCGGACATGCTCACCTTCGCCAAGGGAATCGGCAACGGCATGTCGATCGGCGGCGTCGTTGCATCCGCCGAGATCATGAACTCCCTTGACGCCAACTCGATTTCGACCTTCGGCGGCTCCCCGGTCACCATGGCGGCGGGCATCGCCAACCTCGGGTATCTGCTGGAGCACGACCTTCAGGGCAACGCCCGCCGCGTCGGCGGCCTGCTGATCGAGCGGCTGCGAGCCATAGCGGCCGGCGCTCCCGCCGTCCGCGAAGTACGCGGCCGCGGGCTGATGATCGGCATCGAGCTGGTCAAGCCCGGTACCGACGAGGCCAATCCGGAGGCGGCATCGGCCGTCCTTGAGGCCGCGCGCGAGGGCGGCCTGCTGATCGGCAAGGGCGGCGGCCACAACACCAGCGTCCTGCGTATCGCCCCGCCGCTCTCGCTGACCGTCTCCGAGGCGGAAGAGGGCGCCGCGATCCTCGAACGCGCCCTGCAGCAGGTGTAGTCGACCGTACGCACGAGAGGGAGCGCACCACCATGAGCAGCACCCGCACCCTGATCCGCGGCGGCCTGGTCGTCACCGCAGCGGACGAGATCCATGCCGACGTACTGATCGACGACGGCCGGATCGCCGCTCTCGCCGCGCACGGCTCCGCCGTCGCCGGGGGCTGGACCGCCGACCGCATCATCGACGCGACCAACAAGTACGTCATCCCGGGCGGCGTCGACGCGCACACACACATGGAGCTGCCCTTCGGCGGGACCTTCGCCTCCGACACCTTCGAGACCGGCACCCGGGCCGCCGCCTGGGGCGGCACGACCACCATCGTCGACTTCGCGGTGCAGACGGTCGGCCAGACCCTGCGCGAAGGACTCGACGCCTGGTACGCCAAGGCCGACGGCAACTGCGCCATCGACTACGGCTTCCACATGATCCTCTCGGACGTGAACCAGTCCTCACTGAAGGAGATGGACCACCTGGTGGAGGAGGGCATCACCTCCTTCAAGCTCTTCATGGCCTACCCGGGCGTCTTCTACAGCGACGACGGGCAGATCCTGCGGGCCATGCAGCGCTCCGCCACCAACGGCGGGCTGATCATGATGCACGCCGAGAACGGCATCGCGATCGACGTCCTGGTGGAACAGGCACTCGCCGAAGGCCGCACCGACCCGCGCCACCACGGAGAGGTGCGCAAGGTCCTGCTGGAGGCGGAGGCCACACACCGCGCCATCCAGCTCGCCCGGGTCGCCGGCGCGCCGCTCTATGTCGTCCATGTGTCGGCCGACGAGGCCGTCGCCGAGCTTGCGGCCGCCCGCGACAAGGGCCTGAACGTCTTCGGCGAGACCTGCCCGCAGTACCTCTTCCTGTCCACCGACAATCTCGCCGAGCCGGACTTCGAGGGCGCCAAGTACGTGTGCTCCACGCCGCTTCGGCCGCGCGAGCACCAGGCCGCGCTGTGGCGCGGACTGCGGACCAACGACCTCCAGGTCGTCTCCACCGACCACTGCCCGTTCTGCTTCAGCGGCCAGAAGGAGCTGGGACGCGGGGACTTCTCCAAGATCCCCAACGGGCTGCCGGGCGTGGAGCACCGGATGGACCTGCTGCACCAGGCCGTCCTGGACGGGCACATCACCCGCCGGCGCTGGATCGAGATCGCCTGCGCCACACCGGCCCGGATGTTCGGCGTCTACCCCAAGAAGGGCACCATCGCCCCCGGCGCGGACGGAGATGTCGTCATCTACGACCCGCACGCCGAACAGACCCTCTCCGTCGAGACGCACCACATGAACGTCGACTACTCGGCGTACGAGGGCAAGCGGATCACGGGTCAGGTGGAGACGGTGCTCTCGCGCGGCGAAGTGGTCATCGACCAGCGGAAGTTCACAGGCCGGGCAGGACACGGCCAGTACACCCCCCGAGGCACCTGCCAGTACCTGAACTAGGAGCACCACGTCATGGACTTCGGACTTGTCCTGCAGACCGACCCGCCGGCCTCGGCCGTCGTCTCGCTCATGCGGCGCGCTGAGCGCAACGGCTTCAGCCACGGCTGGACCTTCGACTCGGCCGTGCTCTGGCAGGAAGCCTTCGTCATCTACAGCCAGATCCTGGAACACACGCAGAAGATGCACGTCGGACCGATGGTGACCAACCCCGGGACCAGGACCTGGGAGGTCACCGCCTCCACCTTCGCGACCCTGAACGACATGTTCGGCAACCGCACGGTGTGCGGCATCGGGCGGGGGGACTCGGCGATGCGCGTCGCGGGCCGCAAGCCCAACACCCTGGCCCGGCTCGGCGAGGCGATCGGCGTCATCCGCGACCTCGCCGAGGGCCGGGAGGCCGAGGTGGACGGGCAGACGCTGCGGCTGCCCTGGGTGCGCGACGGAAAGCTGCCGGTGTGGATGGCGGCGTACGGGCCGAAGGCACTGGCGCTCACGGGCCAGAAGGCCGACGGATTCATCCTCCAGCTCGCCGACCCGTTCCTCACCGAGTGGATGGTGAAGGCGGTCCGCGCCGCCGCTGCCGAGGCCGGACGCGACCCGTCGAAGATCACGATCTGTGTCGCTGCGCCCGCCTATGTCGGCGACGACATCGCGCATGCCCGTGAACAGTGCCGCTGGTTCGGCGGGATGGTCGGCAACCATGTCGCCGATCTGGTTTCGCGCTACGGCGAGCACTCGGACATGGTGCCCGAGGCGCTGACCGCGTACATCAAGGAGCGGCACGGTTACGACTACAGTCACCACGGCCGCGCCGGTAACCCGTCCACGGACTTCGTCCCGGACGAGATCGTCGACCGCTTCTGTCTGCTCGGCCCCGCCGAGGCGCACATCGAGAAGCTGAAGGTGCTGCGCGAACTGGGCGTGGACCAGTTCGCCGTCTACAACATGCACGACGCGAAGGAAGCCACCATCGACGCGTACGGCTCCGAGATCATCCCGGCACTCAACAGCTGAAGGGCCAGCCGCCCATGACCGCGACCGTCCCTTCCGGAGAACCCATATACGACCAGGCGGGCCGCGTCGAGCTGGCGCCCGGCGCGGCCCCCACCGACAACCGCTTCGTGAACGACGACCTGCTGCCCGTACCGCTCGCGCAGCGCCGCTGGACGACGTACAACTTCGCCGCCCTGTGGGTCGGCATGGCCCACAACATCCCGTCCTGGCTGCTCGCCTCCGGTCTCGTCACGCTCGGCATGGACTGGAAGCAGGCGGTGTTCACCATCGCCCTGGCCAATCTGATCGTGCTGTTCCCGATGCTGCTGACCGGGCACGCGGGACCCAAGTACGGCATCCCCTTCCCCGTTCTCGCCCGGGCCTCCTTCGGCCTGCGCGGCGCGAATCTGCCGGCGCTGATCCGGGCGGGGGTGGCCTGCGCCTGGTTCGGCATCCAGACCTGGATCGGCGGCCAGGGCATCTTCGTCCTGCTCGGCAAGATCTTCGGCGGCTGGGCGGAGGCCGCCGAGGTCGGCGGACAACCGTGGACGCTGTGGGTGTGCTTTGTGCTCTTCTGGCTGCTCGAACTGGCCATCATCTACCGGGGGATGGAGACACTGCGACGGTTCGAGAACTGGGCGGCGCCCTTCGTCATCGTCGGCGCGCTGGTGCTGCTGGTGTGGATCGCCTCCAAGGCGGGCGGCCTCGGACCGCTGCTCGACCAGCCCTCCAAGCTGGGCTGGGGCAAGGACTTCTGGCCGGTCTTCTTCCCCTCCCTGATGGGGATGATCGCCTTCTGGTCGACCCTCTCCCTGAACATTCCGGACTTCACCCGCTTCGGGGCGGGCCAACGGGCCCAGATCTGGGGGCAGTCGCTCGGACTGCCGACCACGATGACGCTCTTCGCCCTGCTGTCGGTCTTCGTCACCTCCGGGTCGCAGGCCGTGTACGGCGCCGCCGTCTGGGACCCCGTTGAGCTCACGGCCAAGACCGACAGTGTCTTCGGGCTGCTGTTCGGCCTGGTGACCGTGCTGATCGCGACGATCTCGGTGAACATCGCGGCGAACGTCGTCTCACCGGCGTACGACCTGGCGAACCTCGCGCCGAAGGTGGTCAACTTCCGCAGGGGAGCGCTGATCACGGGCGTCGTCGGAGTGCTGATCATGCCGTGGAAGCTCACCGAAACACCCGAGCTCTACATCTTCACCTGGCTCGGGCTGGTCGGCGGGCTGCTCGGCACGGTCGCGGGCATCCTCATCGCCGACTACTGGGTCGTGCGCAGGACCGTGCTCGACCTACCCGGCCTCTACACCCCGGGCAGCCGCTACTGGTACGTCTCGGGCTGGAATCCGCGCGCGGCCCTGGCCTTCGCGGTCGGCGGTGTACTGGCGGTGGGCGGATCGCACTCCGCGCCCGGCAAGGGACCCTTCCCCGAGGACGGCCTCATCCCCTTCCTGAAGCCGCTTGCCGACTACGGCTGGGCGGTGGGACTGGGGGCTTCGCTGGTGCTCTACATGGCGCTGATGCTGCCGGAACGGGCCCGGCTTTCTGCGGGCTGAACGGTTCGTGGCGCGAGCGGGCTGCTCCTCCTGCTCGCGCCACGCCCCGGTTCAGCGGCTCTGCCGCTGGGCCTGAACGATCTTGCGGATCGTGGGCTCGGCCCCCGACCGCCGCTGGACCCGTTCGGCGAAGCCCGGGAACTGCCCGGCGATCGCGCTGAGAATCTTCAACTCCAGGGGCGCGACATTGATTTCGGCGACGTCGCGCTCGACGGCCCGCACCACGCCGTTCACGACCTGCCGTGGCGAGACCGTCCGCACCCCGGCGGGAGTCCCCGAGCCGGTCGCCGCGAACATCCCCAGATCCCGTACGAAACCGGGCTGGACGATCGAGACGCCCACGCCTGTGCCGTGCAGGTCCTGGCGCAGGGCGAGCGAGAAGCCGCGCAGGGCGAACTTGGTCCCGCTGTACAGCGACGTGGACTTGGTCGCCGCCTTTCCGGAGAGCGAGCCGACGAAGGCTATGTGGCCACGGCCCGCCTCGACCATGGCGGGAGCGAGCAGCCGCGCCAGGAGTGCGGGAGCGCGGAAGTTGACCGCGATGGCGCGGTCGATCTGCGCCGGTGTGTAGTCCAGCAGATCACCGCTGGAGGGCAGCGCGGCGTTGGCGATCAGGATGTCCGTACCGGCGGCCTCGTCGGCGAGCCGCCGCACATCGTCGTCGTCCGCCAGGTCGGCGAGAATCGTGCGCGCCCCATACCGGTCGGCGAGCGGCTCCAGGGCTTCGCGGCGGCGGCCGGTCAGCACCAACTTCGCACCCCTGGCGGACAGTTCGGCGGCGAGTGCACCGCCGATGCCGCCGGTGACCCCGGTCAGCAGAACGGTTGCTCCGGTGATACGCATCTGGTTACCCTTCAGTTCTGTTCGTTCGAACGAACAATAGGGAGGCGGGGCGGTCGTGTCCACAGACGAATTCGGCGGACTGGCTGAACACGTAGGAGCTTTGAGGAGCGGTCAAGCCTCGTCCGAGAAGCTTGTGACGAACGCGCTCAAACGCATCGAGGCCAGTCAGTCCACCATCAACGCCTTCCGCTGGACACGCGGCGAACGGGCCGTCGACGAAGCGAGGGACGCCGACCGGCGGCTCGCGGCGGGCGAGCGGCTGCCGCTGCTCGGCGTGCCCGTCGCCGTCAAGGACGACACCGATGTGGCCGGACTGCCGACCCTCTTCGGCTGCTCGGGCGAACTCCCCCCGGCCGAGCGCGACGGAGAGGCGGTACGCCGCCTGCGTGCGGCCGGTGCCGTCATCGTCGGCAAGACCAACTCCTGCGAACTCGGACAGTGGCCGTTCACCGAGGGCCCCGCCTTCGGCGCCACCCGTAACCCCTGGTCCACCGACCACACTCCCGGAGGCTCGTCCGGCGGCTCCGCCGCAGCCGTCGCGGCCGGGCTCGTGCCCGCCGCCCTCGGCTCAGACGGCGCGGGCTCGGTCCGTATCCCGGCCGCCTGGACCCATCTCGTCGGCATCAAACCTCAGCGCGGGCGCGTCTCCCTCCACCCGTACGCCGACGCCTTCCAGGGCCTCGCCGTCAACGGCCCGCTCGCGCGCACCGTGGCCGACGCCGCCCTGCTGCTCGATGTGGTTCAGGGCCCGCACGCCCAGGACCTGTACCAGCCGGCCGCGATCGAGGCGTCGGCCGCGGCCCGCCGAGACCCGGGCAGGCTGCGGATCGCCCTTGCCTGGCGGCCCCCGCTCACCCTCACCCGCTCCATGCCGCACCCCGAAGTACGCCGCGGCATCACGGCACTGGCCGAAGCTCTCGCCCGGCTCGGCCATCATGTCGAAGAGGCACGGCCGCGCTACGGGCTGATCGGCCTCGCCTTCGTGCCCCGCGCCACCGCGGGCATCGCCGAAGTCGCGGCTCTCCACCCCGACCCGGCCCTCCTCGACCCGCGCACCCGCGCCGCCATGCGGCACGGCCGCACACTCGGCGGCCGCGTCGTCCGCGCGGCCCGCGCCCGTGAGGTCCGCCAGCACCGGCGGATCGGCGCGATCTTCGACTCGTACGACGTCGTCCTCACGCCCACGACCGCAGCTCCGCCCCCGCGCATCGGCACCTTCGACGGCCTGAGTGCCTATCGCACCGATGCGACCATGGCCGCCGCGTGCCCGTACGCCTGGCCCTGGAACGTCCTCGGCTGGCCGGGCGTCAACGTCCCCGCCGGCTTCACGACCGATGGACTGCCCGTCGGAGCCCAACTGCTCGGCCCCGCCGGCGGAGAGGAACGGCTGATCTCGCTCGCCGCCCAACTGGAGGCCGACCTGCGCTGGTACGAGAAGCGGCCGCCCGCCCCCCTGATCAGCGGGAGCGTGCCGGTGGAACAATGACCGCCATGTCCAGCCCCGCCCGCTCCGCCCCCACCCGGCAGCGCATCATCACCGCCGTCCTGCACATCATCGGCAAGGACGGCGTCGCGGCGGTCACCAACCGGCGGATCGCGAAGGAGGCCGGGGTCTCCCTCGGCTCGGTCACCTACCACTTCGAGACGCAGCACGACCTGCTGCGCGAGAGCCTGCTGCACTTCGTGCGCGAGGAGACCCGCCGCTTTACCGAACTTGCCGACCAGTGCCAGAGCGACGGCGTCGACATCGACGGCGCGGCCGCCCTCGCTGGTCAGGTGGCGGGCGGCACGGCCTTCGACAGCGAGCACATCGCGCCCTTCGAGCTGTACGTCGAGGCCGGGCGCGACGAGCGGCTGCGGGAGGCCGCGGCGGAGGCCTTCACGGCGTACGACCGGCTGGCGACGCAGATCCTCACGGGCCTCGGCGTCCCGGACGCGGAACACCTTGCCGCGACCACGGTCGCGCTGGTGATGGGCCTCCAACTGCGCCGCCTGGCAACGGGAGGCCCGGCACAGGACCTGGTCGACGCGCTGCTGCTGCTGGCGCGGGGGGCGGTAGGCGGTCCCAACTGCAGGTGAGACGGGGCGCATTGCGCTACGACTGGCGGCGGTTCGGGTCGAGGGTGACCGGTCAGCCGGTGGCCAGTACGAGGTCCACGACGGGGCTGTACTCGCTCTCCGCCGTCTCGTCGAGGCTCTCGTGCGCCGCGATGCGGAAGATCAGGGCGCGGACGAGGAGTTGACGCCAGTCGGGCAGACGCGACCATCGCTCCAGCAGTGCCGAGTCGGCCGCCGACCGGCGCAGCGCGTCGACGGCGACGATCGCCGAGGCCCAGGCCGCCGGGCGCCAGTACGGTCGCCAGTCGGTGATTGCGGGGGGCAGGCCGGGCTCGAAGAGGACATGGGCCAGCAGATCACCGTGGACGATCTGGGCAGGTGCATCGACCGGACGGCGGGCGGCCAGGAGCGGCTTGAGCAGCGGGACGTCCGGGGCCGCGTCGATCTCCTGCCAGGCCAGCCGGTCCGCGCGCGACCACGGGGTGTCGCGTATGCCGAGGAAACGCGGACGGGGCAGGTCCCTGAGCGCCGCGTGGAACGCCTCGCCCGCCCGGATGACATCGTCGGCGCGGTCCGGATCGGCGGATCCGACGATCAGCCGTGAGGCCTCCCAGCCGTGCGCAGTCCAGCCGCCGTCCACCGCCGGGACGGGGCGGGCCACCCGGAAGCCGGGGGTCTGCGGCAGATGGTGCAGCACGCCCGCGCGCCACACCGTCTCGGGCGCCGCCTCGGCGGGCTCCAGCACCAGCGGGCCTGAACGCCAGGCGGAACCCCGGCCACCGGGCAGCGGGACCGGCTCTTCGGTTGCCCCGAAAGCCGTGAGTACGCGAGCGGACGGTGCGAGGGACTGGCTCATGGCCGGGGAGCGTAGGCGGCTGGCTTGCATAGTTGCCGAACCTTCCCTTCGTACCCGATGAACTCGAGGTGCCGGGCGAAGTCGAACCGCGGCGCGTCTGCCTTCTGCCGCCGGGGCGGCGTCGCAGCCTCGCTCCCCGCAGCCTTCGTGACACCCCGTCAGTTCAGTCGGGGTGTCGGTCGGGCTTTGTGCTCCATGCCTCGAAGGCCTTGGCGCCCAGCTCGGGATGGATCTGCTCGATCTTGATCCGGCGTATTCCCCTATTTGTCCGATAACTCCCTTACGTAGTAGGCTACTCCGTAACGGTGTTACTGCAAGCCGGGTCCGGGGCGGCGAAGGCGCCACCCTCGTGACCTCACTGACTGACGACCGACAGACACTGACGACTGGTCAACCAATGGGGTCATCGTGCGCGGACCGACGCAGGCGCGGCGTATCGAGGGCGACATAGTCCGGCGGGGCGAGCCCGCATACGAGAGGGCCTGGGAGGGCATCCTGTGGAACGGGCTCAAGCCCCATCGGTTCCCGGACGTAATCGTGCGGGTCGCCTCGGAACGCGATGTCCCGGAAGCCGTCGCACTGGCTCGCTCCGAGGGACTGCGCATCGCCGTACGGGCGGGCGGGCACAGCTGGGTCGGTTCGCCACTGCGCGACGGAGGCATGCTCATCGACCTCGCCGCACTCAACCGGACCCGCATCGACCCGGACTCGGCCACGGCGACGGTCCAGCCCGCCGTCACCGGCAGCGCACTCGCCGCCGAACTCTCCAGGCACGGCCTGGCCTTCCCCACCGGGCATTGCGGGTCCGTCGCCGTCGGCGGATACCTCCTCAGCGGCGGTCTCGGCTGGAACTCCGGCGCGCTGGGACCGGCTTGCGCGAGCGTGCGGCAGATTGAAGCCGTGACCGCCGCGGGCGAGGTCGTCACCTGCGACGCGAAGGAGAACTCCGACCTGTTCTGGGCGGCGCGCGGAGCCGGCCCCGGTTTCTTCGCCATCGTCACCAGCTTCCGCCTCGCCCTGTACCCGCGCCCGGCGGCCATCATCACGACCACGTACGCCTTTCCGCTGGCAGACGTCGTACCCGTGACCCGCTGGTTCAGCGAGGCCGCCGCCGAACTTCCGCCGACCGTCGAAGTGTCCTTCCTGCTGGGCACCGCCGACCCGGCCATGTCGGCGGCCACACCGAGGCCCAAGGTGGTCGTCGTCGCGGCCACCGCCTTCGCGGACAGCAAGGACGAGGCGATCCGCGCCCTCGGGCCACTGCGTGCCTGCCCGCTCCACGACCGGGCCGTCTTCAGCCGGGCCGACGAGCCGGCGGCCACCTTCGAGACCCTGTACGACACCTCAGAGTCCCTGTGGCCGGCGAGCCACCGCTGTGGCGCCGACACCCTGTGGTCGGGCGCGGACTACGAAACCTTGCTGTCGCGGCTCGCCGCAGTGGTCGCCGCGGCCCCCTCCGAGAGGTCGCTCGTACTCGCCCCCGTGTCACCGGTTTCACGGGAGAAGACACTCCAGCAGGACATGGCCTTCTCGGTGCTCGGCGACAGCTACGTCGTCCCGTTCGCGATGTGGGACTCCCCGGCGCAGGACGGTGCCAACATCCGCTGGCTGCGCGACGCCATGCGAGCGGTCGAACCACTCGGGACGGGCCACTACATCGCCGAAGCCGACCTCACCGCAGACCCCTCCCGCGCCCGGCGCTCCTTCAGCCCGTCCGACTGGGACCGCCTGGAACGGCTCAAGGAACGCTACGACCCCGACAACGTCTTCTTCTCCTACCTCGGGCGATAGATGTCCTCGTCCGCTTACAGGGCGTGCTCTCCGCCGCGCGAACCCGAGGGGAATGCAGGGTTACGCAGCGGGGTGCCGACCGGACAGCGCGATGTCAGCGGGCCGTGCTTTGCTGGAGAAATGATCGATGACTTCCTAAACGGTGATCTTTCCGCTGTCGAGGAGGCGGTCCGCAAGGCGGCCGCCACCGAGATCACGCCGCGCTACCGCCAGCTCGCCGCACACGAGATCGTCGAGAAGAGCGGCCCGCACGACCTTGTGACGACGGCCGACCGCAATGCCGAGGAGCACCTCACCGCCTCGCTGACGGCCCTGCTGCCCGGCTCCGTCGTGGTGGGCGAGGAGGCCGTCCACGCGGACCCGTCGGTGTACGAGGCGCTGCTCGGCGACGCCCCCGTGTGGATCGTGGACCCGGTGGACGGCACACGGCAGTTCGTCCGCGGCGAGCCCGGATTCTGCACGCTCGTCGCCCTCACACAGCACGGCGAGGTGTTGGCGTCCTGGACGTACGCACCGGTCCTGGAAGAGATGGCGATCGCGATCCGGGGCAGCGGCGCACGGCTCAACGGCACCCCGATACGGTCGGGCTCGCCGGCGCCGGGCGCGGTCCTGGAGGTCGCGATGTCCCACCCGGACTTCACGACACCGGACCAGAAGCACGCCCTGCTCGGCCTGAACGGCGGGGGCGTCCAGGCACGCCCCTGCGGATCGGCGGGCCTGGAGTACCTGTCCGTGGCCCGGGGCGATCTGGACGCGGTGGCCTTCTCCTGGGAGAACGCGTGGGACCACGCGGCTGGCCTGCTCCTGGTGACGGAGGCGGGCGGGGCGCAGATGACGGTGTCGGGAGAGCCTTTCCGTATCGCGGGAGGAAACACGCTTCCGTTCACGGCGGCGAGGGACAGCGGAACGGCCCAGAAGGTGCGGGATCTGCTGCTCGGCCCATCAGGCCCGTCCGCCGTCTGAGGACGCCCGCGCAACGGACGGGTCCGGGAAATCATCGCCGCGGAGCCCACTGCCGCCCCCGCTGTCGGTGCTCCGCCCTATCCTGGGGACCTGGCCATCGGCTGACAAAGGAGTCCGAAGGTGCCGTCGATGCTCGATGCCGTCGTCGTGGGGGCGGGGCCCAACGGGCTGACCGCGGCGGTCGAACTGGCCCGCCGCGGCTTCTCGGTGGCGGTGTACGAGGCTATGGACACCATCGGCGGGGGAGCGAGGACCGAGGAGCTCACCCTCCCGGGCTTCAGGCACGACCCCTGCTCGGCGGTCCATCCGCTCGGCATCGGCTCACCCGCCTTCGCCGCCATGCCACTTGCCCGGCACGGCCTTCAGTGGCTGCACCCCGAACTGCCCCTCGCGCACCCCTTTCCGGACGGCACCGCGGCCGTGCTGAGCCGCTCGGTCGGGGAGAGCGCCATGTCGCTGGGCGCCGGTGACGCCGGGGCATACCGACGGCTTGTCGCGCCCTTCCGCGGACACTGGGACACCCTCGCCGCGGACTTCCTGCGCACCCCCTGGGACGGGCTGCCTCGCGACCCGTATCGTCTCGCCCGCTTCGGGCTGCTCGCGCTGCAGCCCGCCACCTGGATCTCGCGCCGTTTCGAGGGGGAGCGTGCCCACGGTCTGCTCGCCGGTCTTGCCGCGCATGCCATCGCGCCCATCAGCGGGTTCGCCACCGCAGGGGTCGCCCTGTGCTTCGCGCTCGCCGCGCACGAGGTCGGCTGGCCGGTGCCGCGCGGCGGTTCGCAGGCGATCTCCGACGCCCTCGCCTCGTATCTGCGTGAGCAGGGCGGCGTGATCCATACGGGCGCGGAGGTCAAGCGGCTGGACGAGCTGCCCCCGGCCCGAGCGTATGTTTTCGACACCTCGCCGACCGCGCTGGCCAGGATCGCGGGCCTCGGCCAGGCGTATGGGCACTACCGGTACGGCGCCTCGGCTTTCAAGATCGACTACGCGCTCTCGGGGCCCGTGCCCTGGACCGCGAAGGAGGCCCGCAGGGCAGGGACCGTGCACATCGGCCCCACCGCCGGTGAGATCGACGCGGCCCTGACCGCCGCCGTCGCGGGCCGCGACCCCGACGTTCCCTTCCTGATCACCGCCCAGCCCAGCCTGGTGGACCCCTCCCGGGCCCCTGCCGGCAAGCATGTCCTTTGGGCGTACGGCCATGTTCCGGCCGGCTGGGAGGGCGACGCGACCGAGGTCATCGAGCGGCAGCTGGAGCGTTTCGCGCCCGGTTTCCGCGACCTCGTGCTGGCCCGCGCCGTCGCGGGCCCGCCCCGGATCGCCCGGCGCAACGCCAATTACGTCGGCGGGGACATCGCCTGCGGAGCCTTCGCCGGACTGCAGACGCTGATCCGGCCCAGGCTCGCCCGCGTCCCGTACGCCACCGCGCACCCCGCCGTCTTCATCTGCTCCTCCGCGACCCCGCCGGGCCCCGGTGTGCACGGCATGTCCGGCCACCACGCCGCGAAGGCGGTCTGGCGCACTCTGCGCCGTGTGCGCGCTGCGTAGGCTGGACGTCATGGTCGAGATCACGCTGGTGCGCGGGGACATCACCCAGCAGCATGCCGACGCCATCGTCAACGCCGCCAATTCCTCACTGCTCGGCGGCGGCGGTGTCGACGGGGCCATCCACCGTCGCGGCGGACCCGAGATCCTCGCGGAATGCCGTGCCCTGCGCGCCTCGCAGTACGGCAAGGGGCTGCGCACCGGGCAGGCCGTCGCCACCACCGCGGGCCGCCTGGACGCGGACCACGTGATCCACACGGTCGGCCCCGTCTGGTCCCGGCAGGAGGACCGGTCCGGCCTGCTGGCCTCCTGTTACCGGGAGTCGCTGCGCGTGGCACAGGAGCTCGGTGCGAGGACCGTCGCCTTCCCCGCCATCTCCACCGGAATCTACGGCTGGCCGATGGACGACGGCGCACGGGTCGCCGTCCGCACGGTCCGCGAGGCGGCTGCCGTGCCGGTCACCGAGGTGCGGTTCGTGCTCTTCGACGAGGACGCGTACAGGGAATTCGAGACTGCCCTGGCAGCACAAGGTTGATGTCGTTTTCTCGCTAGCACCGGCCCTGGCGCTGCCAGATGCTTGAGCCATGCACACCGACACCGAGCGCTGCGTACGCGCCGTCCAGTCGAAGGACGCCCGATTCGACGGCTGGTTCTTCACGGCCGTGCTGACCACGCGGATCTACTGCCGCCCCAGCTGCCCGGTGGTGCCGCCGAAGGTCGAGAACATGACCTTCTACCCGAGCGCCGCAGCCTGTCAGCAGGCCGGATTCCGGGCCTGCAAGCGCTGCCGCCCCGACACCAGCCCCGGCTCCCCGGAGTGGAACGCCCGCGCGGACACCGTCGCGCGGGCCATGCGCCTCATCCGCGACGGAGTGGTGGACCGCGAAGGGGTCCCCGGTCTCGCCGCCCGCCTCGGCTACTCGACCCGGCAGATCGAGCGCCAGCTCCTCGCCGAGCTGGGCGCGGGACCGCTCGCACTGGCCCGCGCGCAGCGCGCCCAGACCGCGCGCCTGCTCATCGAAACCACCCCGCTCCCCATGGCCGAGGTCGCCTTCGCGGCCGGCTTCGCCTCCATCCGTACGTTCAACGACACCGTCCGCGAGGTCTTCGCACTGGCCCCCGGCGAACTGCGCACCCGGGCCGCCCGCAGCCGCACCGCACCCCCGCAGACACCAGGTGTGATCTCCCTGCGGCTGCCGTACCGCGCGCCGCTCGACCCGAGCAACCTCTTCGGCCACCTCGCCGCGACCGCCGTACCCGGTGTCGAGGAGTGGCTGGACGGGGCCTATCGCCGCACCCTGAACCTCCCCCACGGACACGGCATCGTCGCCCTCACCCCGAAGCCCGACCACATCGCCTGCCGGCTCTCCCTCACCGACCCCAGCGACCTCACCCTCGCCATCAGCCGCTGCCGCTGGATGCTCGACCTGGACGCCGATCCGGTCGCCGTCGACGACCAGCTGCGGACGGACGAGTTGCTCGCGCCGCTGGTCGACAAGGCGCCGGGGCGGCGCGTGCCGCGCACCGTCGACGCGGCGGAGTTCGCCGTACGGGCGGTGCTCGGCCAGCAGGTCTCGACGGCCGCGGCCCGCACCCACGCGGCCCGCCTGGTCACCGCCCACGGCGAGGCGATCGAGGACGCCGAAGGCGGCCTCACGCACCTCTTCCCGCCCTGCGAGGCGCTGGCGACGATGGACCCCCAGACCCTGGCGCTGCCCGGCACCCGCCGCACCACCTTGATGATCCTGGTCGGGGCCCTGGCGGACGGCTCACTGCGGCTCGGCATCGACAGCGACTGGAACGAGGCCCGCGCCCAGCTGACCGCGATGCCCGGCTTCGGCCCCTGGACGGTGGAAGTGATCGCGATGCGCGCCCTGGGCGACCCGGACGCGTTCCTGCCCGGCGACCTCGGGATGCGGCGCGCCGCCGCCGAGCTGGGTCTGCCCTCGACCCCGGCCGCGCTCACCGAGCGCGCCGCGGCCTGGCGCCCCTGGCGGGCCTACGCCGTCCAGTACCTCTGGGCCACCGACGACCACCCCATCAACCGCCTCCCCTCATAAGGAAGTTCAGCCATGACCAAGCAGCACACGGTCTTCGACAGCCCGTACGGCCCGCTGACCCTCGTCGCCACCGACGAAGTGCTGAGCGGCCTCTATATGACCGACCAGCGTCACCGGCCCGACGAGGAGACCTTCGGTGTGGAGGATCCCGCGCCCTTCGGCGATGCGATCCGCCAGCTGGAGGCCTACTTCGCCCGCGAGCTGACGGAGTTCGACCTGCCGATGCGGCTGCACGGCACGGACTTCCAGCAGCGCGTCTGGGAGCAGCTGCGGCAGATCCCGTACGGCGAGACACGGACCTACGGGGAACTGGCCGAGGCGCTCGGCAACGCCGGTGCCTCCCGCGCGGTGGGTCTGGCCAACGGCAAGAACCCGATCGGGATCATCGTCCCCTGCCACCGTGTCATCGGCTCGAAGGGCAGCCTCGTCGGCTACGGCGGCGGACTCAACCGCAAGCACCGGCTGCTGGCGTTCGAGTCCGGCACGCCCGACGACGCGCTCTTCTGACAACCGGGTCCGGCGGCGCTCACAAGCGCTTGAGCAGGGCCGGCAGCGACTCACCGATCGGCTCGCGCACGACCTCGTCCGCCAGCTCGTCGTACGGCGTCGGCTCGGCGTTGACGATGATCAGCCGGGCGCCGTGCTCGGCGGCGACACCGGCAAGCCCGGCGGCGGGCTGCACCTGGAGGCTGGTGCCGACGGCGATGAAGACCTGGCATGCCTTGGTGATCGCGAGAGCCTCGCCCAGTACCACGGGGTCGAGCCGCTCGCCGAACATCACCGTGGCCGACTTGAGGATGCCGCCGCACTCCATGCACGGCGGATCCTCCTCACCGGCCTCGACTCGCGCGAGCGCTTCCTCCATCGGTGCCTTGGCATGGCACTTGGTGCACACCACGGTCCGTGCGGTGCCGTGCAGTTCGAGCACCTTGCGCCCGGGCAGGCCGGCCAGCTGGTGCAACCCGTCCACGTTCTGCGTGATCACCCGCACCGGCACCCCGGACCGCTCCAGCTCCGCCACGGCCCGGTGCGCCGTGTTGGGCTCGGCCTGCAGCGTCCGGTTCTTCCGCCGCATCTGCCAGGACCGGCGGCGGATCTCCGGATCGGCCATGTAGTAGTCGTAGGTGACGAGCTTCTCGGCCTCCGGATCGCGCCGCCACAGGCCGTTCGGCCCGCGGTAGTCGGGGATGCCGGAGTCCGTGGAGACACCGGCGCCGCTCAGGATCACGACGAGAGGCTTGTTCATGGGCCGAGGGTAGGACGCCTGTCCGCACGAGGCGAACGGAAATCGGGGCGGGGACCATGGCCGGCACGGTTCGGCTGTTCGACACCGGCTGAGTGGGCACTGCCGATCGGATGGGTGGAGGCTGGAGGCAGGGGCGACACCGGTCCCCGCGGTCACCAGCGATGCCCCCGCGGCGGCGGTAGCGCGAGCGGGCAGGAAGGAGAAGCCCATGAGGGTCGGTGTGCTGACCGGCGGTGGTGACTGCCCCGGGCTCAATGCCGTGATCCGCAGTGTGGTGCGCAAGGGCGTCCAGGATTGGGGGTACGAATTCATCGGCTTGCGCGACGGCTGGCTCGGCGCGATCGAGGACAGGGTCGTCCCGCTGGACATCTCCGCCGTACGCGGAATCCTTCCCCGAGGGGGGACCATCCTCGGCTCCTCCCGTACCAATCCGCTCAAGGAGGAGGACGGGGAAGGCCGGGTACGGGACACCCTTGCGGCGCACGGCATCGACGCGCTGATCGTGATCGGCGGCGAGGACACTCTCGGCGTCGCCACCGAGCTGAGCCGCCGGGGAATCAAGGTGGTGGGGGTACCGAAGACCATCGACAACGACGTGTCCGGGACGGACTACACCTTCGGTTTCGACACCGCCGTCGGCATCGCCACCGAGGCGATCGACAGGCTGCATACCACTGCCGAGTCGCACATGCGGGCGCTGGTGGTCGAGGTCATGGGCCGGCACGCGGGCTGGATTGCCCTGTACGCCGGCGTTGCGGGTGGCGCCAACGCAATCCTCATTCCTGAGCGGCCGTTCGACATCGATCAGGTCTGCCGCTGGGTGGAGAGCCGATTCAAGATCAACTATGCGCCGATCGTCGTCGTGGCGGAGGGGGCGATGCCCAAGGAGGGCCAGATGGTTCTCAAGGACCGGACGGTCGACGAGTTCGGGCACGTACGGCTGTCCGGCATCGGTGAGTGGGTGTCCCGGGAGATCGCCGATCGCACCGGAGAGGATGCTCGCACCACGGTCCTGGGCCACGTCCAGCGGGGCGGTACGCCGAGCCCGTACGACCGGTGGCTCGCGACGCGCTTCGGTCTGCACGCCGTCGAAGCGGTCAGGGACGGGGCCTTCGGCATGATGGTGGCCGTACGCGGTACGGACATCGTCCGCATCCCCCTCACCGATGCCACGGCCAAGGCCAAGACGGTCGATCCTTCGCTCTACGACGAGTTCGAAGTCTTCTTCGGCTGACCGGCCGGGCCGCAATTCCTGTCGCGGTCAGCCGGCATACGGCACGATCGCCACCGGGCAACGAGCGTGGTGCAGCACCGCGTGGGCGACCGGCCCGAGCCGCCCCTCCGGCGCCCCTGACTCAGTGTGCCGCCCGATGACCAGCAGGTCCGCACCCGAAGACGCGGTCAGCAGTGCCACCGCCGGATGGAGCAGCCGGACATCGGGCTGCACGGCGACCTCGGGGTACTTCTCACGGAACGCCCGCAGGGCGTCGGACAGCAACAGGAGCTCCTGATCCTCCCAGGTGGCGCGGTCCTCCTCAGTGACGTCGAGCATCAACGGGGACACGGAGTCGGCGGGAAGCGCCCACGCGTGCACCACCCGCAGAAGCGCGTCGTGCCCCCGGGCGGCAGCGAAGGCGAAGTCCGCTGTCTCGTTGATCGGTTCGTGCGCGTCAAGACCTGTCACCACGCGCGCCGGCCCGTCCGCCGCCGGGGCCTCCTCCTTGTCACCTTTATCCGCTGCCTGCCCGGGAACCACCACCACGGGACAGGCGGCGGATGCTGCGGTGCTCAGCGCCACCGATCCCATCACGAGGCCGTCGAAGCCGCCCGTACCCCGGGCTCCGACGACCAGGAGCCCGGCGCTCGCCGCAGCCGACAGCAGGGTCTCGGCCGGATACCCGGACATGTGCTCGCTCCGTACGACGAGGTCCCGGTACCGCTCACCGAGGTCGGCGACCGCGTGCTGGAGCACCTCTTCCCCGACTTGCTGCCATGCCTCCGCGGCGGTCACTGGCATGACCAGACCGGGCGCAGGCGGTGTGGCGTGCACCAGCCGGAGCGGCGCCCGGCGAAGTGTCGCTTCCCGGGCAGCCCAGTCGGCCGCTGCCATGCTGCGTGCTGAGCCATCGATCCCCGCTACCACCGGCAGTCTCATCGCGCCTCCTTCGCCTCGCCGGATGCCTCTGACGCGCCGCACACCCGAGCGGTACTCCCACTGTTCCACGGCCGGCCCCATCCAGCCGCTCCCCCCCGCCGAGTCGGGCGCTCCCAGGGTCCCGGCAAGCCGTTCGACCTCCGCGTCGGCCGTCGATCCCGCCGTTGCCCTCACCGCCAACGTACGCAGCGAGTCCTCGCTGCCGCGAGCCGATTGGATCCGGTCCGGCATGATCGGCGGGACAGGACTCAGGCGGGCGGCAGCCCGTTCTCCAGCTCCACCGTCCCACTGCCCTTCTCCAGCGCGTCCAGAGCCGCCAGTGCACGGTGACCCAGCGAGCCCAGCAGGTGTACCGGGATCTCGTCACGGGACACCAGCCGCCAGGAGACCAGCTCATCCTCCGGCAGCCGGATCGCCACGAACTGAGCCTCGGTCAGCACTCCGCCGTCGTACACGTACGCCGCGATCGGCGGTCGTGCGGCGCCCTGCACCCAGTCCACCGCCAGCAGCGCGCCCGGCTCCACATCGAGTCCGATCTCCTCAAGGGTCTCCCTGCGGGCGGCCTGTCGCGGGGTCTCGCCCAGATCCGACTCGACGGTTCCGCCGGGAAGTGCCCAGCCCTCACGGTAGTTGGGCTCGACGATCAGTACACGTCCCTCGCCGTCACGGATGAGGGCGGCGGCGCCCGCGAGGATGCGGGGCAGGGAGGCGATGTACGTGGCGTAGTCAGAGGTAGTCATTGTGGGAAGCGTAACGGGGGTGCGGGCGTCAGCCCTTGGTGCCGGGTGGGCGTTTCCGGCCGAGCGGCTCTCCGGCCCCCGACAGCTGAAGGCACACCTGCGAACCGTCCGACAGCGCAAGCTCCATTGTGTCCGTGTCGCGTCAACTCGCTACGAGCGCCGCCAACCGCACCGTACGCTCCGCCAGTTCGCTGATCCGTACGCCGTCGAACCCGAATACCGCGGTACGCAGCCGGTCCTCCAGAGGCTCCGTCCACTGCGCGGGGATGGCGGCCGCCCCGCCCAGCACACCCGCCACCGAGCCCGCCGTCGCCCCGTTGGAATCGGTGTCGAGGCCGCCGCGGACCGTGAGGGCGATGGTGGAGGTGAAGTCGCCCGCGCCGTACAGCAGTCCGGCCGTGATGACGGCAGCATTCGGAACGGTGTGGATCCAGCCCAGGCCGCCCGTCTCCGCGGCCAGCTCGCCGAGCGTGTCGGACCAGGACGTGCCGGAGGCGTGCAGGGCCACGGTGTGGCGTACCGCGCGCGCGAGCCGGCAGCCCGCGGGGATACGTTCCAGCGCCGCCTCGACCGCATCGCGCGGGATGTTCGCGGTGAACGCGGCGGCGATCAGGGCGGCCGCCCACATCGCCCCGTACACGCCGTTGCCCGTGTGCGAGAGGACCGCGTCACGGCGGGCGAGCGCGGCGGCGCGGCGCGGGTCGCCGGGACAGGTCCAGCCGAAGATGTCGGCGCGGATGAGCGCGCCGATCCACTCCTGGTAGGGGTTGTCGCGCGTGGCGCTGACCGGGGGCGTGAGACCGTTCGCGAGATTGCGGTAGGCGGCCCGCTCGGCGGTGAACGTCTGCAGGAACGGCAGATGCAGCAGCCAGGCCTCGCCCACCTGCTCGGTGGTGAACCCGAAGCCGCGGCTCTCCAGAAGATGCAGCCCGAGGACGGTGTAGTCCACGTCGTCGTCCCGGCAACTGCCGTGGATCCGGCCCCGTACGCACTCACGCCACTCGGGACGCAGCTCGAATTCGCCGGGCATCGCGTCGGCCGGCGGCCCGGGGAGGTAGTCGGTGAGCGGGAGCGCGTCGGTGCGGCGCAGATACCGGTCGATGCGGTCGCGGGTCCAGTAGTCGCCGCGCTCGACGGGCTTGCCGAGCATGTTGCCTGCGACCCGGCCCAGCCAGCCGCCGAGGATCCGGTCGGCGAGGTCGACGTGCTGTAGGCCCATACGTCCGGTTTACCGAATCGGCGCCGGAATCGCTCGGCAGTGCCCCAGTATGGTGCGAAATGTCAGATCATGATCAGGTGGCAGACCATCTGAACGTCCGGATAGGGTCGGGGCGGCGCGACTGCCTGTTCGAAAGCAAGGGATAGCAAGGTGACGGACGGAGCAGTTATTCAGCCCGCGCATGTGCTCGTCGCGGCTGACAAGTTCAAGGGCTCGCTCACGGCCGTAGAGGTCGCGGAACGGGTCACCGCGGGCCTCCTGCGGGTCGTACCCGGTCTGGCGGTCGAGACCCTGCCCGTCGCGGACGGCGGCGACGGCACGGTCGCCGCGGCGGTGGCGGCCGGTTTTGAACGCCGCGAGGTCCTGGTGACCGGGCCGCTCGGCGAATCCCTCACCGCGGCGTACGCCCTGCGGGAAGGCACCGCGGTGGTGGAGATGGCGGAGGCCTCCGGGCTCCAGCACCTCCCCGAGGGCGTCTTCGCCCCCCTCACCTCGACGACGTACGGCTCCGGCGAGCTACTGCGCGCCGCGCTCGACGCGGGAGCCCGGACGATCGTCTTCGGCGTCGGCGGCAGCGCGACCACGGACGGC
The DNA here is from genome assembly GCF_006715635.1 of Streptomyces sp. SLBN-118. NCBI lineage: Bacteria > Bacillati > Actinomycetota > Actinomycetes > Kitasatosporales > Streptomycetaceae > Streptomyces > Streptomyces sp. SLBN-118. Next base: position 1,482,844 of record NZ_VFNP01000001.1, on the reverse strand, counting down.
GGCGCGGGCATGCTCGCGGCCCTCGGCGCGCGCTTCCTGAACGCGGACGGCGAGCCCGTCGGCCCGGGCGGCGGCGGCCTGCGCGATCTCGCGTCCGCGGACCTGTCCGGCCTCGACCCCCGTCTCAAGGGCGTCGACCTGGTCCTCGCAAGTGATGTCGACAACCCGCTGACCGGGCCGAAGGGCGCGCCCGCGGTGTACGGCCCGCAGAAGGGCGCGACGCCCGAGGACGTCGCCACGCTGGACGCCGCGCTCACCCACTACGCGTCCGTCCTCGGCCCCGAGCAGGCCCGGCTCCCTGGCGCTGGGGCGGCCGGCGGCATCGGCTACGGCGCGCTCGTCGCCCTCGGCGCGAGCTTCCGGCCCGGCATCGAGGTCATGCTCGACGTCCTCGGCTTCGCGCCGGCACTGTCCCGGGCGACCCTCGTGATCACCGGCGAAGGCTCCCTCGACGAACAGACCCTCCACGGCAAGGCTCCCGCGGGAGTCGCGGCGGTGGCCCGCGCCCAGAACATCGAGGTCGTCGCGGTCTGCGGCCGCCTGGCGCTGCCTCCCGAGGCGCTGGGCCGGGCGGGGATCCGCCGGGCGTATCCCCTGACGGCGCTGGAGCCGGACCCGCGGAAGTGCATGGCGGAGGCGGGGCCGCTGCTGGAGCGGGTGGCGGAAGGTATTGCGCGGGACTTCCTGCGGTAGGGGTTCCCCCACCCCGCCCCCTTCGAGGGTCCTGGTTTCGCGGGCGTACCCCGCCGCCCGGAGCGCTGTTTGAACCTCGGCTCGGTGGCGCCGGGGTGTTCCTCCCCCTACGGCCTGGCGGCCGTGGGGGGCACCCCCGCCCCGAAAACTTGGGGGCAGGCCCCAACCCCGGAGCGGCCCGCACACGGTCACCGATACCGAACCGCGCAAGCCCAGACCCGCACCGAAACCCCCTCACCCTTGTGCCCGTGCACAATCCGCACGCCGCATCGCTGGTCATGCGCAGCGATTCGGGCATACCGCCTGGACGGTACGCCCGGCCGGTGCTGGTGTGTGCCCCCACAGGGCAATTTCGAACAAGCCCGGAAAGGGGGTCCACATGGCTGCCACCTCTCTCGAAGTGCGCGAGCTGTCCGTCGGCTACGGGCCGGTACGGGCACTGCGCGACATCTCCATCGATGTGCCTCAGGGCACGATCGTCGCCGTCCTCGGCGGCAACGGTGCCGGCAAATCGACCCTGCTGCGCGCCGTCTCCCGCACCCTTGGCTTTCAGCGTGGCCGCGTCACGTCCGGCAGCATCAGCTTCGACGGCCGTCCGCTGGAAGGCCTGAGCGCGGCCGGGGTCGTCGCCGCGGGCGTCGTCCAGGTCCCGGAAGGGCGGCAGGTCTTCGCACGGATGACCGTCGCCGACAATCTCCGGGCGGGGGCGCTGGGCGCGACCGGCGGGCGCCGGTCGAGCGCCGAGGCTCTGGCGCGGGTGCATGAGCTCTTCCCCGTCCTCGCCGACCGCGCGCATCAGCGTGCGGGACTGCTGTCGGGCGGCGAGCAGCAAATGCTCGCGATGGGAAGGGCGTTGATGGCCCGGCCGCGGCTTCTGCTGCTCGACGAGCCGTCGCTCGGCCTCGCCCCGCTGATGGCGGAGCGCATCGCCGAGACCGTGCAGGAGATCAACGCCACCGGAACGTCGGTCCTGCTGGTCGAGCAGAACGCGGCGATCGCGCTGCGGCTTGCCTCGGCGGCGTACGTACTCGACGTCGGCGAGGTCGCTCTCTCGGGCCGGGCGGACGAACTCGCCGCCTCGGACGAGGTACGGCGCCGGTATCTGGGCGTGGTCGACGAGACGGCGGCGGCCGACGCAGTCACCGCGCAGGCGTCGGCTCCGGCCCTGAGCAGGTGGTCGGCGTGAGCGAACCCCGTCCCCTGGAGGAAGGCGCGGCAAACCCCAGCGGCCCCGCCGTGCCCGCCCTCGACGTCACGGACCTCACCGTCCGCTTCGCCGGGCTCACCGCCCTCGACTCGGTCTCCTTCACCGTCCAGCCGGGCAGCGTCCACGCCCTCATCGGCCCCAACGGCGCTGGAAAGTCCACCACCTTCAACGTCCTGTCCGGCGTCTACCGGGCCACCTCCGGCAGCGTCCGCTTCGGCGAGAAGGAGCTCACCGGGCTCCCTCCCGACCGCATTGCCGCACTCGGCATCGCCCGTACCTTCCAGAACCTCGCGCTCCCTCCGCACGCCACCGTCGCCGACAGCCTGCTGCTCGGCCGCCACAGGCTCACCCGCGCCGGGTTCCTCGCCGCCGGGCTGCGACTGCCGTCCGCCGCCCGCGAGGCGCGCCAACACCTGGACCGGGTACGGGAGATCGCGGAGTTCACCGGACTCGGCGGCGATCTGGACCGACCTGCGGGAGCACTCCCGTACGGAAAGCAGAAGCTCGTCGAACTCGGCCGCGCCCTGTGCATGGAACCGCGGCTGCTGCTCCTCGACGAGCCCGTCGCAGGGATGACCGCCGACGAGCGGCGGCAGACCGCCTCCGTCATCGCGGGCGTACGAGACAGCCTCGGCATATCCATCGTGCTTGTCGAACACGACATGGGGGTGGTGATGCGGCTCGCGGACGCCGTGACCGTACTGGACTTCGGGCGCCGGATCGCCGACGGCACTCCCACCCAGGTACAGAGCGACCCGGCCGTCGTACAGGCCTATCTAGGAACGGAGGCCCAGGTATGACGACCTTCACCGAACTACTCCTCGGCGGACTGTCCATCGGCTCCGTCTACGCGCTGATCGCGCTCGGCTTCGTCGTCATCTTCAAGGCCACCGAAGTCGTCAACTTCGCCCACGCGTCACTGCTTCTCGCGGGCGGATATGTCACCGCCGTACTCCACGACGACATCGGCTTCTGGGCCGCGCTCGCCGTCGGCATCGCGGGCGCCGCCCTCGTCGGCGCGGCCGTGGAATTCCTCGTCATGCGGCGTTACCGGGGCTCCGACCACAGTGTCCTGGCCATCGTCACCATCGGCGTGGACATCCTGCTGACCACCGAACTCACCCGCCGTATCGGCACGGACGTCCTCGCACTCGGAGACCCGTGGGGCGATCGCGTCGTCACCATCGGGGACATCACCGTCGCACAGACCCGTATCGCCGCCTTTGTGTCCGCGGCCCTGCTCATCACGGTGTTCCTGCTCGCGTTCCGCTACACCTCGTGGGGCGTGTCGATGCGCGCGGCGGCCGAGAATCCGGAAACCGCGGCGCTGATGGGCGTACGTCTGGGCCGGGTCTCGCTCGCCGCCTGGGCGGTCGCGGGCGCGCTCGCCGCCGTGGCCGCGCTCTTCCTCACCGTCTTCCCCACCCCGGGGCTGGAACGTGCCACATCCCTCGCCGCACTCAAGGCCTTCCCGGCGGCGATCCTCGGCGGGCTCGACTCCACCACCGGCGCGCTCGCGGGAGGTCTGATCGTCGGTGTCACCGAGTCGTTCGCCACCGGCTACCAGGGCGAACTGTCCTTCCTGGGCCGGGGGATCGGCGATCTCGCGCCGTATCTGGTGATGGTGCTCGTCCTGCTGCTCAGGCCGGCCGGACTCTTCGGTACGAAGGAGCCCGCCCGTGTCTGAGACGCTGAAGAACCCCGAGACAGAAGTGACGACGAGCCCCCGGGCGGACGTGAAAAGCCCCAGAGCCTACGTCACGTCTCCCCAGGCATATCTCTGGGTCGCCGGCACCGTCTTCCTCCTGGCTCTGCCCCTCTACCTGGACCGCTTCTGGCTGCAGGCCGGACTCTTCGCGATGGCCGCCGCGATCGGCGCGATCGGCATCAACCTCCTCACCGGCGCCACCGGGCAGCTCTCCATGGGGCACGCCTTCTTCCTGGCGGTGGGCGCGTACAGCTACTGCGTCCTGGCGGGCGAGAGCGGAGTGGAGAACGGCCACCGCCTCACCGGCCTCGGCCTGCCTACCTGGCTCGCCGCCGTGCTGGCGGTGCTCGTCGCAGGCGTGGCAGGCGGCCTGTTCAGCCCGATCGCGGGACGGCTGCGCGGCGCGTATCTCGGCATCGCGACGCTCGCGCTGATCTTCATAGGCCAGCACGTCCTCTTCAACGCCAGTGATCTGACAGGAGGATTCAACGGCCGGGCCGTTCCACCCCTCTCGCTCTTCGGCATCGACTTCGACGACAGCGAGACGGTCATCGCAGCCGTCCCCTTCCAGTCCGCCGAGAAGCTCTGGTACGTGGCGCTGCTCGCCCTCATCGGCTGCGGCCTCTTCGCCCGGGGAGTGCTACGAGGCCGCCCCGGCCGCGCGATGAACGCCGTCCGTGACCACCGCATCGCCGCGGGCGTCATGGGCGTCCCGGTCGCCCGCTACCGGGCCGCCGTCTTCGTCCTGTCCTCGATGTACGCGGGACTCGCGGGCGTACTGATCGCCCTGGTCTTCCAGCGCACCGTCCCCGAGTACTTCGGGGTCATCCTCTCCCTCGAATTCCTCGCCATGATCGTGATCGGGGGCCTCGGCACGGTCGCCGGCGCCGTCGTGGGCGCGGTCTTCGTCTCCCTGCTGCCCCAGATCCTCACCCACTACAGCGACACCCTCCCGCTGGTCTCCGCCCCCGGCACGGGCGGCGTCGCACCCGGAGAGGCATCTCGCTACCTGTACGGCGCCGCGGTCGTCGCGGTCGTCCTTTTCCTGCCCGGCGGACTCACCCGTCTCATCACCTCGCGCAAGACCCCACGGGAGTAGACATGAAGCCACGTCTGTACCTGGCGGCGCTGGCCGCCGCCCTGACCCTGACCAGCTCAGCCCTCGCCGGATGCAGCTCGAAGGCCACCGAAGGCGGCGGTTCCGAGAAGGACGCCGCAGGAGTGAAGACCGGCGAAGGCGTCACGGCCAAGACCATCAACCTGGGCGTGCTCACCGACATGACCGGCGTCTACGCCTCACTCGGCAAGAGCGTCACCCAGGCGCAGCAGCTGTGGGCGAAGCAGACCAACGCCGCCGGCGGCATCTGCGGCCGCAGCATCGAACTGACCGTCCGCGACCACGGCTACGACCCGCAGAAGGCCGTCGCCGGGTACACCGAACTCGAACCGAAGGTGCTCGGCTTCGCGCAGTTCATCGGCTCGCCCTTCGTCGCCGCGGTCAAGGGCCGTATCGACGGCCAGGACAAGGCGCTCGTGGTGCCCCAGGCCTGGTCGGCATCGCTGCTGGGCAGCCCGTACATCCGGGTCGTGGGTGCGACGTACGACATCGAGACGATCAACGCCGTCGACTATCTCCTCAGCCAGAAGCGCATCGCCAAGGGCGACAAGATCGGCCATGTCTACTTCGAGGGCGACTTCGGGGAGAACGCGCTGAAGGGCTCCAAGTACGCGGCGCAGCAGGCCGGTCTCACGGTTGTCGAGCAGAAGATCAAGCCGACCGACAACGACATGTCCGCACAGGTCGCGGCGCTCAAGAAGGCGGGCGTCAAGGCGGTCCTCATCAGCGCCGGGCCGCGCCAGGCGGCCTCGCTGGTCGGCGTCGCCGCGGCAGGCGGGTTCAACGTCCCGATGGTCGGCAACAACTCCGCCTTCGCTCCGCAGCTGCTGGGCACGCCGGCGGCACCCGCGCTGACCAAGGACTACTACGTCGCCGCCTCCACCCTCCCCATCGGTGACCAGGGGGCGGGTCCGGCGAAGCTGGCGAAGGAGTACAAGGCCGCCTACCCGAAGGACGGCCTCGACAACGGCGTGGTCGCCGGTTACACGGCGGCGAGCGTCTACGGCGAGGTGCTGAAGAAGGCTTGCGCGGCCAAGGACCTGACACGAGAGGGCATCGACAAGGCGCTGCTGACCATCTCTGCCTACGACAACGGCTTCGGCATCACGAACAACTTCTCCGACCCGGCGGCTCCGTCGACGCGGCAGAGTCTGATCATGAAGCCGGACCTCAAGGTGCCGGGCGGCCTGAAGGTGGTGCGGCCGGCGGCGGTGTCCAAGTCGGCGGAGTCGTACAAGTCGGGCAGCTGAGGGGCCGCAGGCTCGCACGCGACCATCGGCCGCGTTGTCCTCAACCGCCGGACGGGCTTCTTTCGCCCGTCCGGCGCGTTGGTGTGTGCGGGCGTCCCCTGCGGGTCGCTCGCGGAAATCGCCTGTCTCGCATGAGCTGCTGAGGCCGCGAACGACGCCTGGGCCGCCCCGGGCACCGAGGCCGGGCCGCTCGGTGTGCTCCGGGGCCCAGGACGGCACCTGCCCGGCCCTTGAGCACGTCCAGGACAGCGACCAGCACATCCGGGGCGCTTACGGTGCGTAGGGCGACCGGGCCCACCCGGCGGGGAGCCGATCACCAGAGGGCGCGGGACGTGACGAGGGCCCGAGTGCGGATCGCGCGGATCGCACCCGGGCCCTCGTCGTACGTACGCTTCGCGCTACGGCAGCTGCGCCGCCCGCGCCTCGCGGTTCTCGCGGCGGTTGTCACGGAACGTGTTCACACGTCGCGCCGTCGCGAAGAGCGGAATCGTCGCCGCCATCACGATCTGCAGCGCGCAGCCGGTCTGGAGCAGCACCTGACCGCCCGGGGCGTCGAACGCCCACGCCGCCAGCATCCCCATCGCGGCGACGATCCAGCCGAGCATCGCCACCGCGAGGACGCCCCGCGGCTTGGGGTACTCGACCCTGCTCACCATCAGCCATGCCGTGCCGATGATCGCCAGCAGCGTCGGGATGAACGGCAGCTCGAGCAGCACGATCGAGACCACCGTGAGCGCTCCGAAGGGGCTCGGCATGCCCTGGAACATGCCGTCCTTCATGGTCACGCACGAGAATCTGGCAAGCCTCAGCACCACCGCCAGCAGCACGACGATCGCGGCCACCGCCGAGACCTTCTGCTGGGCGTCGTCCGCGACCATTCCGTACACGAGCACGAAGTAGGCAGGGGCGAGCCCGAAGCTGATCAGGTCGGAGAGGTTGTCCAGCTCCGCGCCCATCGGCGAGCTGCGCAGCTTGCGCGCCACGAGTCCGTCGCAGAGGTCGAAGATCGCGGCCAGCAGCATGAGGATCACGGCGGTCGCCGCGCTGTTGCGCGCCATGCCGCTCTCGTTGCTGCCGGTGAGGTGCGGGATCAGGATCCCGGTGGTGGTGAAGTACACCGCCATGAATCCGCACGTGGCGTTACCGAGCGTGAGGGTGTCGGCTATCGACAGCCGCAGTGAGAGCGGCATCTCCTCGGTGTCGTCCTCGGCCTCTGCCTCGGCGACCCAGCCTGCCTGTGTGTCGGGATCAATCACGGTCAATTCGAGTCACCCCCGCGGTCGTGGTCTGACCGACCTCGACGGCGACGTCGACACCTTCCGGAAGGTAGATGTCAACGCGCGATCCGAAGCGGATCAGACCAATGCGCTCGCCCTGCTCGACCTTCGTCCCCTGGGGGATGTACGGCACGATGCGCCGGGCGACAGCACCCGCGATCTGCACCATCTCGATGTCGCCGAGCTCGGTGTCGAAGTGCCAGACAACGCGCTCGTTGTTCTCGCTCTCCTTGTTGAACGCCGGCACAAAACCGCCGGGTACGTGCTCGACGGACGTCACCGTGCCCGCGAGGGGGGCGCGGTTGACGTGGACGTTCAGCGGGCTCATGAAGATCGCGACGCGGGTACGTCCGTCCTTCCACGGCATGATGCTCTGCACCACACCGTCGGCGGGGGAGATGACGCGGCCCTTGGCGATCTCTCGCTCGGGGTCGCGGAAGAACCACAGCATGCCCGCCGCGAGCGCGGTGGTGGGCACGGCGATGGCCGCCGCACGCCGGGAGCGACGCGAGCGGGCAAGGCTGAGTGCAGCGGTGGCGACGGTCGGCAGAAGCCACGGCGATGCTCCGCGCGCAAGGCGGACGCGGCCGCGTGGTGCAGAGGTTTGGCTGTGGGGCATGGATGACCTTCGTAGCGGATGATGCCGCGCAGGCAACGGGGGACGGCGGCTTTCTGGGCGATGCTATCGGTTGCGGGCCGCAACTGGGAAAGCAAGAGCCCGAGTCGGCGGCCGGAAGACGATGACAGGGCGTGATCGCCTTCGCGGCCGAACCGGCTCATACGCGACAATCAACCCTGGAATCGGTACTCCTCGAGCAGCCGACGGCCGATGATCATTTTCTGGATCTCGGCGGTACCTTCGCCGATCAGCAGCATCGGAGCCTCACGGTAGAGGCGCTCGATCTCGTACTCCTTGGAGAAGCCGTAACCGCCGTGGATACGGAAGGCGTCCTCGACGACTTCCTTGCAGTACTCGGAGGCGAGGTACTTCGCCATCCCTGCCTCCAGGTCGTTTCGTTCCCCGGAGTCCTTTTTGCGTGCCGCGTTCACCATCATGGCATGCGCGGCCTCGACCTTGGTAGCCATCTCGGCCAGCTTGAACTGAATCGCCTGGTGCTGGGCGATCGGCTTGCCGAAAGTGTGACGTTGCTGGGCGTAGGAGACGCCCAGTTCAAAGGCACGCTGTGCGACGCCGCAGCCACGTGCGGCGACATTCACGCGACCGACTTCCACGCCGTCCATCATTTGGTAAAACCCTCGGCCGGTGGTGCCGCCGAGTACCCGATCGGCCGGAATGCGCAGTCCGTCCATGATGAGTTCGGTCGTGTCGACGCCCTTGTAACCCATCTTGTCGATCTTCCCGGGGATGGTGAGGCCGGGGCGGACCTCTCCGAAGCCGGGCTCCTTCTCGACCAGGAAGGTCGTCATCGACTTGTGGGGGGCGGTGCCCTCCGGGTGTCCTTCGTCACTCCGGCACAGAACGGCGACCAAAGTGGACGTTCCGCCGTTCGTCAGCCACATCTTCTGGCCGTTCAGGACGTACTCGTCGCCGTCCTTGACGCCCTTGGACGTGATGGCCGACACATCGGAACCAAGACCCGGCTCCGACATCGAGAACGCGCCACGGACCTCGCCGAGCGCCATGCGCGGCAGGAAGGTGTCCTTCTGTTCCTGGGTGCCGTGCTGCTTGAGCATGTACGCCACGATGAAGTGCGTGTTGATGATGCCCGAGACGGACATCCAGCCACGCGCGATCTCCTCGACGCAGAGCGCGTAGGTGAGCAGCGACTCGCCCAGGCCGCCGTACTCCTCCGGGATCATCAGCCCGAACAGGCCGAGTTCCTTGAGGCCTTCGACGATCTGCGTCGGGTACTCGTCGCGGTGCTCCAGCTCGGTGGCGACAGGGATGATCTCCTTGTCGACGAAGTCCCGGACGGTGGCCAGGATTTCCTGCTGGATGTCGGTCAGACCTGCGGTCTGGGCGAGACGCGCCATGGCTACTTCTCCTGTGCCTTCAGCTCCGGGCGGCCGGGCTGCTCGCCGCCGCGCTCCTTGATGTACGTCTCGGTCGGGACCATCACCTTGCGCCGGAACACGCAGACGAGGGTGCCGTCCTGCTTGTAACCCTTCGTCTCGACATAGACGATTCCGCGGTCGCTCTTGGAGCGTGACGGGGTCTTGTCCAGGACGGTCGTCTCGCCGTAGATCGTGTCGCCGTGGAAGGTCGGCGCGACGTGCCTCAGCGACTCGATCTCAAGGTTGGCGATGGCCTTGCCGGAGACGTCCGGGACGGACATGCCGAGGAGCAGCGAGTAGATGTAGTTGCCGACGACGACGTTCTTGCCGAAGTCCGTCGTCTTCTCCGCATAGTTGGTGTCCATGTGGAGGGGGTGGTGGTTCATGGTGAGCAGGCAGAAGAGGTGGTCGTCGTACTCGGTGACCGTTTTTCCGGGCCAGTGCTTGTAGACAGCGCCGACCTCGAACTCCTCGTAGGTGCGTCCGAACTGCATGATCAGGCCTCCGGGGCTTCGAACTTCGAGGTGCGCTGCATGCCGGCGGCGCGGCCCTTGCCGGAGATGACCAGCGCCATCTTGCGGCTCGCCTCGTCGATCATCTCGTCGCCGAGCATCGCCGAGCCCTTCTTGCCGCCCGCCTCGGAGGTGTAGTACTCGTACGCGTCAAGGATCAGCTCGGCGTGGTCGAAGTCCTCCTGCGAGGGCGAGAAGATCTCGTTCGCGGCGGCGACCTGGTCCGGGTGCAGCACCCACTTGCCGTCGAAACCGAGGGCGGCCGCGCGCTGCGCGACGGCGCGGTAGCCCTCCGGGTTGCGGATCTGCAGGTAGGGGCCGTCGATCGCCTGGAGGTTGTTGGCGCGGGCGGCCATGAGGATCTTCATCAGGATGTAGTGGTAGGCGTCGGCCGGGTAGCCGGGCGGCTGCTCGCCGACGACCAGGGACTTCATGTTGATGGACGCCATGAAGTCGGCCGGGCCGAAGATGATCGTCTCCACGCGCGGGGAGGCCTGCGCGATCGCGTTGACGTTGTTCAGGCCCTGCGCGTTCTCGATCTGCGCCTCGATGCCGATCTTGCCGACCTCGAAGCCCATGGTCTTCTCGATCTGGGTGAGCAGGAGGTCGAGGGCGACGACCTGCTGGGCGTCCTGGACCTTCGGCAGCATGATGCAGTCGAGGTTCTGCCCGGCGCCCTCGACGACGGTGACGACGTCGCGGTAGGTCCACTCGGTGGTCCAGTCGTTGACCCGCACGACCCTGGTCTTGCCCGTCCAGTCGCCCTCGTTGAGGAACTTGACAATGGTGTGCCGGGCCTCGGGCTTGGCCAGCGGAGCGCAGGCGTCCTCCAGGTCCAGGAAGACCTGGTCGGCCGGCAGGCCCTGGGCCTTCTCCAGGAAGCGAGGGTTCGAACCCGGGACCGCCAGGCACGAGCGACGCGGGCGGAGACGGTTGACGGTCATGCGGGGACCTCCAGAGGGTCGAGCTTGTTCGCTTTCCGGATCTCGTCGACGATACGGCCGATGATCTCGGTGATGCCGAAGTCCTTCGGGGTGAACACGGCGGCCACACCCGCCGCCTTCAGATCGATGGCGTCGCGTGTCGGGATGATCCCGCCGACGATCACCGGAATAGGGGTATCTCCCGGGCCGCCAGGCCCAGGGGAAGCCGCGGCGCCGGCTTCGCGCAGCCGCTCCAGCACATCCGGCACCAACTCGGCGTGCGAGCCGGACAGGATCGACAGGCCCACACAGTGCACGTCCTCGGCGAGGGCCGCGTTGACGATCTGCTCGGGTGTGAGCCTGATGCCCTGGTAGACCACCTCGAAGCCCGCGTCGCGGGCCCGTACGGCGATCTGCTCGGCACCGTTGGAGTGCCCGTCCAGACCGGGCTTGCCGACAAGGAGCCGCAGCCGTCCGGAGCCGAGCTCGTCGGCGGTACGCGACACCTTCTCGCGGACGAGGGCGAGCGGCGTGCCCGCCTCGGCGGTGACGGCGACAGGTGCGCTGGAGACGCCGGTGGGCGCGCGGAACTCGCCGAAGACATCGCGCAGCGCCCAGGACCACTCGCCGGTCGTGACGCCCGCGCGGGCGCATTCGACGGTGGCGGCCATCAGGTTCGTGGACCCTGCGGCGGCCTTCTTCAGTGCGGCCAGCGCCTCGGTCGCCCGGGCCTCGTCGCGGTTGTCGCGCCACTCGTGGAGCTTCGCGACCACCCGCGCCTCGTTGGCCGGGTCGACCGTCATGATCGCCTCGTCCAGGTCCGCGGTGAGCGGGTTGGGCTCGGTGGTCTCGAATATGTTCACGCCGACGATCTTCTCGTCGCCCGCTTCGATCCGGGCGCGCCGTTCGGCGTGCGAGGAGACCAGCTGTGACTTGAGATAGCCGGACTCGACGGCCGCCATCGCGCCGCCCATCTCCTGGATCCGGGCGATCTCGTCGAGGCACTCGTCGACGAGGGTGTCCACCTTGGCCTCGATGACGTGCGAGCCCGCGAAGATGTCCTCATACTCCAGGAGGTCGCTCTCGTGAGCCAGCACCTGCTGGATACGCAGCGACCACTGCTGGTCCCAGGGCCGGGGCAGGCCCAGGGCCTCGTTCCAGGCGGGAAGCTGGACGGCACGCGCGCGTGCGTCCTTCGAGAGGGTCACGGCCAGCATTTCGAGGACGATGCGCTGGACGTTGTTCTCGGGCTGGGCCTCGGTCAGGCCGAGAGAGTTGACCTGGACGCCATAGCGGAAGCGCCGCTGCTTCTCGTTCTCGATGCCGTACCGCTCGCGGGTGACCTTGTCCCAGATGCGGCCGAAGGCGCGCATCTTGCACATTTCCTCGATGAAGCGGACGCCCGCGTTCACGAAGAAGGAGATACGGGCGACCACATCGCCGAACTTCTCGGCGGGCACCTGACCGGAGTCGCGGACGGCGTCCAGCACGGCGATCGCGGTGGACATCGCGTACGAGATCTCCTGGACCGGTGTGGCGCCCGCCTCCTGCAGGTGGTAGCTGCAGATGTTGATCGGGTTCCACTTGGGGATGTTGGCCACCGTGTACGTGATCATGTCGGTGGTCAGCCGGAGAGAGGGGCCGGGCGGGAAGACATGCGTCCCGCGCGACAGGTACTCCTTGACGATGTCGTTCTGCGTCGTCCCCTGGAGCTTGGTGATGTCGGCGCCCTGCTCCTCGGCGACCACCTGATAGAGCGCCAGCAGCCACATCGCGGTGGCGTTGATCGTCATCGAGGTGTTCATCTGCTCCAGCGGGATCTCCTGGAACAGCCGCCGCATGTCACCGAGATGCGAGACGGGGACCCCGACCCGGCCCACCTCGCCGCGGGCGAGGATGTGGTCCGGGTCGTAGCCCGTCTGCGTCGGCAGGTCGAACGCGACCGACAGGCCCGTCTGGCCCTTGGCGAGGTTGCGCCGGTAGAGCTCGTTGGACGCCTCGGCGGTCGAGTGACCGGCGTACGTCCGCATGAGCCACGGCCGGTCCTTCTGACGCTCTGTCATGTGTGCGTCTCTCAGACGTTGCGGAAGCGATTGATGGCGTCGATGTGCTTGGCGCGCATCTCCTCGTCGCGGACGCCCAGTCCCTCGCGCGGGGCGAGGGCGAGCACTCCGACCTTGCCCTGGTGGAGGTTGCGGTGCACGTCGTACGCGGCCTGGCCGGTGTCGTCGAGCGAGTAGACCTTCGACAGGGTCGGGTGGATCTTGCCCTTGGCGATCAGGCGGTTGGCCTCCCACGCCTCGCGGTAGTTGGCGAAGTGCGAGCCCACGATCCTCTTCAGCGACATCCACAGGTAACGGTTGTCGTACTCGTGGTTGTAGCCGGAGGTGGAGGCGCACGTCACGATCGTGCCGCCCTTGCGGGTGACGTACACGCTCGCGCCGAAGGTCTCGCGGCCCGGGTGCTCGAAGACGATGTCGACGTCCTCACCGCCGGTGAGTTCACGGATGCGCTTGCCGAAGCGCTTCCACTCGCGCGGGTCCTGGTTGTGCTCGTCCTTCCAGAACTTGTAGCCCTCGGCGTTGCGGTCGATGATCGCCTCGGCGCCCATCGCGCGGCAGATGTCCGCCTTCTGCGGGCTGGAGACCACACAGATCGGGTTGGCGCCGCCGGCCAGCGCGAACTGGGTGGCGTACGAACCGAGTCCGCCGCTCGCGCCCCAGATCAGCACGTTGTCGCCCTGCTTCATGCCCGCGCCGTTGCGCGAGACGAGCTGGCGGTACGCGGTGGAGTTGACCAGGCCCGGAGACGCGGCCTCCTCCCAGCTGAGGTGCTGCGGCTTGGGCATCAGCTGGTTGGACTTCACCAGCGCGATCTCGGCCAGACCGCCGAAGTTGGTCTCGAAGCCCCAGATGCGCTGCTCGGGGTCGAGCATCGTGTCGTTGTGGCCGTCGCTCGACTCGAGCTCCACGGACAGACAGTGCGCGACGACCTCGTCGCCCGGCTGCCAGGCGTTGACTCCGGGGCCCGTGCGCAGCACGACACCCGCCAGGTCGGAGCCGATGATGTGGTACGGCAGGTCGTGCCGCTTGGTGAGCTCGGAGAGCTTTCCGTACCGCTCCAGGAAGCCGAAGGTGGCCATCGGCTCGAAGATGGAGGTCCAGACGGAGTTGTAGTTCACCGAGCTGGCCATCACTGCCACCAGAGCCTCGCCCGGCCCGAGTTCGGGCACCGGCACGTCCTCGACATGGAGGGACTTGCGGGGGTCCTTCTCGCGGGTCTCGAGACCCGCGAACATCTCGACCTCGTCCTTGTGCACGGTCACCGCGCGGTACGAGTCGGGGAGGGGCAGTGCGGCGAAGTCGGCGGACGTGCTGTCCATCGACTGGATCGCGTCCAGGATTTCCTTCACGGGGTGCCTCCGGCGAAGCGCGTTCGGGGAACGCTGAGGGGGAACGTCGGGTTGCTGCTGTGGAGGTGTGCCGTCGGTTCGGCGGGGTGGTGCTGTTGGCAGCGCTGGTGGGCGCGAGAGGTTGCCTGTGACGCAGGCGTCCGGGCGCACAAACCGATGGTTTGCGGGGACAGCCGGCGTACGAATCGTCTCTGCACGCCGGCCGCCCGGACTCCTTCAACGTATGGCACGCCGTGCCAGCTCGCAAGACACTGCGTGCCAACAATTTCTCTTCGATGTCATCTGACGGGCATGTGCGAGCAGCAACGGCCGCCTGAGGAGAGGCGGCCGTTGCGGTGCGTGTTCACTTGCGTGCGGGGGGTGAGGGTGGCGGGGTGCCGCGCGGGGCTTGTCCCTCGCGCGGTCAGGCCCGGTGGTTGCTCAGGGCGCGCTCGATCGTGCGCATGACCTCGTCCAGGGGCGCATCCGTCCGCGCCACCGTCACCAGGACGTCGTCGCTCGTCCGCGTCGAGACCGCCGCCGGACCGGTCCGTTCGCCCTGCGGCGTGCGGCCCGCGCCGATGCCCGAGCCGAAGGTGTCGCGGACGATCGCGAAGGCGTGGTCCAGCTGGGACTCGACGTCCCCCCGGCCGCCCGCCCGCAGCCAGCGGCGCAGCACGTGATTGTGCGCGGTGACGACCGCCGACGCGGCCACCTCCGCAAGCAGCGGGTCGTCATTGCCGTCGTGGTGGTCGCGCTCGTCGAAGTGGCCCAGCAGATAGCGGGTGAACAGCCGCTCGTAGCGGGCCACCGAGGCGATTTCCCGCTCCCGCAGGGTGGGCACCTCACGGGTCAGGCGGTAGCGCTCGACGGAGACCGCCGGGGAGGCCGCGTACATCCGCATGACCTCCTTGATGCCCCGGCACACCGTGTCCAGCGGATGCTCGTGCGCCGGAGCCGCGTTGAGCACCGCCTCTGCGCGTACGAGCGTGTCGTCGTGGTCCGGGAAGATCGCCTCTTCCTTGGAGCGGAAGTGGCGGAAGAAGGTCCGCCGGGCGACCCCGGCCGCCGCGGCGATCTCGTCGACGGTCGTCGCCTCGTAGCCCTTGGTCGCGAACAGCTCCATCGCCGCGGCTGCCAGCTCGCGGCGCATCTTGAGGCGCTGGGCTGCGGCGCGACTGCCCGCGGCACTTTCCGGAGCGTCGGGAGTGGCTTTCGTGCGGGTGGGCTTGGCGGGCTGGGGCATGAGCTGAACGTACTGCATTCGTGCAGCCGAGTGCGCCTGTGGGTGCGGTGCCCCGGGGGCATCGGGCGGGCCGCCCGAGGGATCGAGCAGCCCGCCCCAGCCCGCTTCGCGATCAGCGCCGGGCATATTCGCGGAAACCACGGCCCGTCTTGCGGCCGAGGCAGCCCGCGGCCACCAGGTGCTCCAGCAGCGGCGCCGGGGCCAGGCCCGGGTCGCGGAACTCGCGGTGCAGCACCTTCTCGATGGCGAGGGAGACATCGAGCCCGACCACGTCGAGCAGCTCGAAGGGGCCCATCGGATAGCCGCCGCCCAGCTTCATCGCGGCGTCGATGTCGTCCAGGGTGGCGTAGTGCTCCTGGACCATCTTGATCGCGTTGTTGAGGTAGGGGAAGAGCAGGGCGTTGACGATGAAGCCGGCCCGGTCGCCGCAGTCCACCGGGTGCTTCCGGATCTTCGTGGTGACCTCGCGGACCGTGGCGTGGACGTCGTCGGAGGTCAGGACCGTGCGGACCACCTCGACCAGCTTCATCGCCGGGGCCGGGTTGAAGAAGTGCATTCCGATGACGTCCTGCGGGCGCGAGGTGGCGCGGGCGCAGGCGACGACGGGCAGCGAGGAGGTGGTGGTGGCGAGCACCGCGCCCGCCTTGCAGATCTTGTCCAGGGTGGCGAAGAGCTGCTGCTTGATCTCCAGATCCTCGGCGACCGCCTCGACCGCGAGGTCGACCTCGGCGAAGGCGTCGAGCGAACCGGCCGGGGTGATCCTCGCGAGCGTTTCGTCGCGGGCCTCGGCCGTCATCCTGCCCTTGTCGACGGAGCGTGAAAGCGACTTGGCGATACGGGACTTGGCGGTCTCGGCCTTCTCCAGCCCGCGGGCGGCGAGCACCACGTCGTATCCGGCCTTGGCGAAGACCTCGGCGATACCGCTGGCCATCGTGCCGGAACCGGCGACGCCGACGGAGCTGACCTCGCGGCCGCCCGAAGCCTCGGCGGCGGGCTGCGGGGTGAGCGCGTCCCGCACCACGTCGCCGGTGCCAGGGGCGGCGTAGGTGTAGAAGCCGCGGCCCGACTTGCGGCCGGTCAGGCCGGCCTCGCTGAGCTGCTTGAGGATGGGTGCGGGGGCGTGCAGCCGGTCGCGGGACTCGGAGTACATCGCGTCCAGCACGGTACGGGCCGTGTCGATGCCGATCAGGTCGAGCAGAGCCAGCGGGCCCATCGGCAAACCGCAGCCGAGCTTCATCGCGGCGTCGATGTCCTCGCGGGAGGCGTACTTGGCCTCGTACATCGCGGCGGCCTGGTTGAGATAGCCGAACAGCAGACCGTCGGCGACAAAGCCGGGCCGGTCTCCGACCGCGACGGGCTCCTTGCCGAGCTCACGGGCGAGTGCGGTGACCGCCTCGACGGCGGCCGGGGCGGTCAGCACCGAGGAGACGACCTCGACCAGCTTCATCGCCGGGGCGGGGTTGAAGAAGTGCAGGCCGAGCACGCGCTCGGGGTGCTCGGAGTCGGCGGCGAGCCGGGTGACCGACAGTGCGTTGGTGCCGGTGGCGAGAATGGCGCCGGGACGGACGACGGAGTCCAGGGCGCGGAACACCTGCTGCTTGGCCTCGTACGACTCGGACACGACCTCGATCACGAGGTCCGCATCGGCAGCGGCCTGCAGATCCGAGAAGGTGCGGAAACGCGCGAGGGTGTTCCGGCGCTCCTCCTCGGTCATCCGCTCGCGTTCGACGGCCCGGGCGGTGGAGGCATCCAGGGCCGTGACGGCCCGGCGGGCGGCGGCATCGCTGATGTCGATGCCGATGACCTCACGGCCGGCGCGGGCGAGGACTTCGGCGATGCCGGTGCCCATGGTGCCGAGGCCGACGACGGCAATGGTGTGGAGAGGGGTGTCCATCGTGGGACTCCAGGGATGAGTGACGACTGATGAGGGGGCGCGCGGGCGGAGCGCGCGCCGGTGAGAGCGCGACGAGGCGCGAGGCGCGACGAGCGCGACGAAGCGCGGGGCGCACGGAGAAATCGCCGCACCGGACGACATACGCGTCGTGGTGCGGGCCGACGGACTCTGTCCCGGAGTCGCGCCGAACGTCGTGCAGGAACTGCCGAACCGACAAACACTCGCGGCGGCTGCGTCACCAGGCCACCGTGAGCTGCGGGGGTTACCCGCTCACTTGAGATTAACTTGCGAGTAACGAGCGCGCCAGAGGTGAGGCGATGTGATCTGGATCGCTGAGGCGGCGCCGCTACCCTGGCCGCCATGGATGAGGAATTACGGGCGCTGGCTCAGCGGCTTCGGGGCGAGTCGGGCGGCTCGATCGCATACGAACGCCTGCTGACCACACAGGACCGGGAGGAACTCGCGGGCGTCCTCACGGAACAGGAAAGGCCCCTGTGGGCGCGCGAGATGGCCGCCTTCCGGCTCGGCTGCGTGGGGGACCGGCGGGCCTTCGAGTCCCTGGTCCTGCTCCTCAACCACCGCGATCCCGAACGTTGTGTCGCTGCCGCGCACGCCCTGTCCCGGCTGGCCGACCCCCGCACGCCGCGTGCCGCGGCCGCGCTCGCGACGAACGAGCTGCGGGTCGCCTATGCGCTGGTCCCCGTACGCCTGCTCACGCGCATCAGGGCCCCCGAGTCCGTACCGGCCCTGATCACCGTGCTGCGGCGCAGGCTCGCCCCCGGCGACCCGCACTGGAGGCTGGCGCTCGCCTGTGTCGAGGGGCTGGGCGCGCTGGGCGACGAGCGAGCGGGGGAGGTCCTCAGGTCGGCGTGCACGCATCCCCGCCTGGCTGCGGCGGCGGAGGCGGCGCTGGCACGTCTCGGCTGACGCGGGGCCGGCGCCTGGCGCCTGCGGCGGGCCTTCACCCCACCCCGCCTCCCCCTATGGCCTGCCGGAAAACCAGCCCGTCCGGCGTTTGAGGACATGCGGCCGAAGGTCGCATACGGGGGTCTGGGGGCTCGCCCCCAGTTCAGGGATGGGGGTACCTCCCATGGCCGCCAGGCCGTAGGGGGAGGGCGGGTAGGGGAACAACCCCCAGGACCCGCCTAGCCCTTGAGGCGTCGCGCGTAGCGGACTTCCGGGACCGCGACGCCCTCTACCTCGAACGGCTCCTCCACTCCGTCCGGGGCGAAGCCCGCCTTGGCGTAGAAGCGGCGCGCGCGGTCGTTCTCCTTCAGGACCCACAGCAGCATCCGCTCGAAACCGTCCGCCTCGGCCCGCCCCGTCAGCTCGTCCATCAGCGCCCGCCCCACCCCCGTGGAGACCCTGTCCGGCAGCACGTACAGCGCGTAGAGCTCGCACACCCCGGCGGCCGGCTGGCCCTCGCCCCTGCTCGGTCCGAAGCAGCCCCAGCCGACCACCTCGCCCTCGCGCTCCGCGACCACATTGGTCACCACGCCGTCGCCCTTGGCGAGCATGTCGCGGCGCCGCGCCGCATCCATCTCCACGCTCATCGCATCGAGATACGACGTCGGTATCAGCCCGTCGTAGGCGAACTGCCACCCCCGCACCCGGATGGTCGCGACGGCCTCACAGTCGTCGAGCGTCATGTCCCGCACCCGGGCGTCCATCACTCGCCCTCCTCCCCGAGGAGCGCGAACGCCTCAATCTCCACGAGCAGTTCGGGGCGGAAGAGCGCGGCCACCTGGACCGCCGAGCTCGCCGGGAGCCGCCCCGCGTCGATCACCGCGTCGCGCGCCGCCCGGACCGCCGGCAGATGCGCCACGTCCGTGACGAAGTAGGTCAGCTTGACCACGTCGTCGAAGGACGCGCCCGCCGTGGCCAGGCAGCGGCGGAGGTTCTCGAAGACCTGCCGGGCCTGCGCCGCCGGGTCCCCCTCGCCCACGACCCTGCCGTCCTCGTCGAGGGCGCACTGCCCGGAAATCGCCACGAACCGGCCGGTGCCCCAGACAACATGGCTGTATCCGCTGCCGGGGGCCACGCCTTCGGGGGCATGTACACGGGTGAGTTGCGACGTCATGCGTCCATCCTTGCGTACGCCACTGACAATCCCGTCCGAATTTCGCCCAGTTCAGAGCAGCGTCAGCTGCGTCGGCTCCGGAAGAACCGCCGGATCGGGCTCCAGCGGCACCCGGACACGCCGGGGCATGCCCCGGTCCGCCGGCCCTATCCCGAACTCCGTGGCCAGCTCGTGGACATGGCGCGTGATCCGGCGCTGGTACCACTTCGGCGCGTAGGCTCCTTCCGCGTACAGCCGCTCGTAGCGCTGCACCAGATGCGGATGGTGCCGCGCCACCCAGGCCATGAACCACTCGCGCGCGCCGGGCCGCAGGTGGAGAACGAGCGGGGTCACCGATGTCGCCCCCGACGCGGCGATCGCACGGACGGTCGCGCGCAGTTGGTCCGGTTGGTCGCCGAGGAAGGGGATGACCGGCGCCATCAGCACCCCGCAGCCGATGCCGTTGTCGGTGAGGGTGCGCACCACGTCGAGGCGGCGCTCGGGCGAGGGCGTGCCGGGCTCGACGGTGCGCCACAGTTCGCGGTCGGTGAATCCTACGGAGACGGAGATGCCCACCTCGGTCACCTCCGCCGACTGTCGCAGCAGCTCCAGATCGCGCAGGATCAGCGTGCCCTTGGTGAGGATCGAGAACGGATTGGCGTGGTCGCGCAGGGCGGCGATGATGCCGGGCATCAGGCGATAGCGGCCCTCCGCCCGCTGGTAGCAGTCGACGTTCGTCCCCATGGCGACATGCGCGCCCTGCCACTGCCGGGACGCGAGCTGCCGGCGCAGCAGCTCCGGAGCGTTGATCTTCACGACGATCTGGGAGTCGAAGTCGAGCCCGGTGTCGAGGTCCAGATAGCTGTGGGTCTTGCGCGCGAAGCAGTAGACGCACGCGTGCGTGCAGCCCCGGTAGGGGTTGACGGTCCACTCGAACGGCATCCGTGAGGCGCCCGGCACCCGGTTCAGGATCGAGCGGGCGCGGATCTCATGGAAGGTGATGCCGCGGAATTCGGGTGTGTCGAAGGTTCTGGTGGTCACCGCGGACGTCGCGAAGAGCGCGGTGTCCCCGGCCGCCCGGGGGTTCTCGGCCAGATTGTCCCAGCGCATGGCGCCTCCTCGGTAGCACTGACCACAGAATAGAACACTTGTTCCCTCGATCGCCGCAACCCTGTTCCCCGAACCGGACCGAACCGGGCAGGGGTCGGACCCGAAGCGGATTTGGGCGGCTGGTTGCGAGGTGATTGGCTAGCGGCACCCCCGAAGAACCAAGTGCTGGAGGAACAGGAATGGCGCAGGTCGAGGCCACCACGGAACGGATCATCTCGGCGGACGCGGAGAAGGTGTTCGACGCGCTGGCCGACTACGAGAACACCCGCGCGAAGCTCCTGCCCGAGCACTTCAGTGAGTACGAGGTCCGCGAGGGCGGCGACGGCGAGGGCACCCTCGTCCACTGGAAGCTCCAGGCGACCAGCAAGCGCATCCGTGACTGCCTTCTCGAAGTGACCGAGCCGACCGACGGCCGGCTGGTCGAGAAGGACCGCAACTCCTCGATGGTCACCACCTGGACGGTCACCCCGGCGGGCGAGGGGCGGTCCAAGGTCGTCGTCAGCACGGTCTGGAACGGCGCGGGTGGCATCGGTGGATTCTTCGAGAGGACCTTCGCCCCCAAGGGACTTGGGCGCATTTACGACGCGGTGCTCGCCAAGCTGGCCGCCGAGGTCGAGAAGTAGTCCACAGGCGGTCGAGCAGTGGGTCGGGAAGTAATCGACCCGAACACTCACCGTTTCGAGTGGTTTTCCCCGCGGCTTTGTGATGCGCCCGCGCGTCACGGGTCGCGGGAAAGCCCCTGATGAGCGCCCGACGCGCCCCCCTCCAGGGCGAGTTGGCCCCGCGAAGTGTCCCCGCTCTCAATTGCGTCCCGCTTGCTCCCCGTTGGCGTGGAATGCGAAGAATTACGCCGCGCAGTCGCGACGAGGGGAGCAGTTACGTGGGCGGGATCACTCTGGTGAAGGACGAGCAGGCCGCGGCCGCAGCGGCTCCGCCTCCACCGCCCGGGCCCGCCGACAGCACCGCGCTCAGCCCCCGCCGCGTACGCCTCGTCTTCACCGGTCTGATGCTCGCGCTGCTCCTCGCCGCGCTGGAGCAGATGATCGTCGCCACCGCCCTGCCGAAGATCGTCGGTGAGCTCCAGGGCGTGGAACGGATGCCGTGGGCGATCACCGCCTATCTCCTCACGGCCACCATCGCCCTGCCCCTCTACGGCAAGCTCGGCGACCTCTTCGGCCGCAAAGGTGTCTTCCAGTTCGCGATCGTCGTCTTCGTCGTCGGCGCCGCACTGGCCGGCCGGTCGCGCAGCATGGACCAGCTGATCGCCTTCCGTGCCGTCCAGGGCCTCGGTGCCGGCGGCCTCATGATCGGCGTGCAGGCGATCATCGCCGACATCGTCCCGGCCAGGGCACGCGGCCGTTTCATGGGACTCATCGGCGCGGCCTACGGACTCGCATCCGTGACGGGACCCCTGCTCGGCGGCTTCTTCACCGACCATGTCTCCTGGCGCTGGTGCTTCTACTTCAACGTGCCCCTCGGCCTGGTCACCCTGCTCGTGATCACCGCGGTTCTGAAGCTGCCGAAGCCCGCGGTCCGCGGACGGCTCGACATCCTCGGTGCCCTGTTCCTGGCCGCAGCCTCCACTTTCCTTGTCCTGCTGACGAGTTGGGGCGGCACTCAGTACGCATGGGGCTCGCGCGTCATCCTGGGACTGGCTGCCGGGGCCGCGGGCTGCACCCTGCTGTTCATCGTCGTGGAGAACTACGCCACCGAGCCGATCATCCCGCTGCGGCTGTTCCGTGACTCGGTCTTCCTGGTCACCAGCCTCCTCGGCGCTGTCATCGGCGTCGCGCTCTTCGGCGCGGCCAGCTATCTGCCGACCTTCCTCCAGATGGTCGACGGCGTCAGCGCCACCAAGTCCGGGCTCCTCATGCTGCCCATGACGGGCGGCATCGTCGTCGCCTCGATCGTCTCCGGACGGCTCATCACCCGTACCGGCCGCTACAAGATCTATCCGGTTCTCGGCAGCGCGGTCTCGGCCGCCGGGATGTGGCTGCTGTCCCGCCTGGACGGGGGCGCCCCGCGGCTGGAGCACAGCATCGGGCAGGCCGTACTCGGTATTGGCATCGGACTGGTGATGCCGGTTCTGGTCCTGGCCGTGCAGAACTCCGTACTGCCCGCCCAACTCGGCACCGCCACCAGCGCCGGCATCTACTTCCGGCAGATCGGCGGCAGCATCGGCGCCGCTGTCTTCGGCACCCTCTTCGCCCACCGCCTCACCCGCGCCCTCGCCGACCGCCTCCCGGCCGGCGCCTCCCTGCCGGACCCGCGGTCCATCACCCCCGAGCGGGTCCATGGCCTGCCGCCCGCCCTGCGCGACGGCTATGTCCAGGCCTACGCAGACGCGATGCCGCGGATCTTCCTCTATCTGGTGCCGGTGCTCACGCTCGGCGTGTTCATCGCCTTCTTCCTCAAGGAGAAACCGCTGGTGTCCCACATCGCCTCCGCCGAAACCGCGTCCGTGCCCAGGGCCCGCAGCGCGCCCGCGTACAGCTCCGGCGTCCCGGTCTGCGGAACCGTCCAGCACCACGACGGCAGCGGCGTCTCGCGCGCCGCCCTGACCCTCATCGACGTCTACGGGAGCCAGATCGGGCGCGGCGCGAGCGGCGAGGACGGGCGGTATGCGCTGAGCGTGCCGGGCTCCGGTTCGTATGTGATGATCGCGGCGGCCGGCGGGCATCAGCCGCAGGCGGTCACCGTCACCGTCGGCGAGCGGCCTGTCGAGCTCGACGTGGTCCTCGGCGGTGCCGGACGCCTCGCCGGGACCGTCGTCACCGCGGACGGCTCACCCGTGCGGGACGCGGCCGTCACGCTCACCGACGTACGCGGCGAGGTCGTCGCCTCGACCCGCAGCTGCCGTGAAGGCGGCTACCAGTTCACGGAGCTGGTGGCGGGGGAGTACACCCTCGCGGCGAGCGCCCCCGCCTTCCGTCCGGCCGCGCTCCCGGTGAGCGTGCAGGCCTCCCGCGAGACGAGGCAGGACATCGAGCTGGCGGGCGGTGCGATGCTCAAGGGGACGGTACGGGCGGGCGGCGGGCGGCCGGTCGAGGATGCGCGGGTCACTCTGCTCGATGTGGCGGGCAATGTGGTGGACACCCTCACCACGGGCCCCGACGGCACCTTCCGGTTCGTCGACCTCTCCTCGGGGGAGTACACGGTCATCGCCGCAGGTTACCCGCCGGTCGCCACGGTTCTGCAGGTCGCGGGCGGGGGGCGCACCGAGCGCGATCTCCAGTTGGGGCACGAGGACTGATCCGTCGTCAGTTGCGAGCGGGCGCACTACCTATTCCTCCGTTGCCCGGCGCAGCGCGTGCGCGGCGCCGTACCGTGGTGGTAAGGCCGCAGGAACTGCGGCGGGGAAGGAGCCTGTCACCCATGGACAGTGGTGTTCCGCCGACACCGCCACAGCAGTACGCCGTGGCCGGCCGGATTCCGCTTGCCGTGGTCGTCGTGGACGGTGACGGCCTGGTCTCGCACTGGTCGACCGGTGCGCGGCGGCTTTTGGGCACCACCAGGGACGAGGCGGTGGGCAGGCCCGCCGTGGACCTGCTCCCGGTCACCGGAGCGCTGGCCCCCGAGGGCGAGTACGACGCGTACGACGGCTATGGCGGCCTCGGCCCCGGACTCGACGCCTCGCTGAACGGCCTGACCTCCTATCCGGCGGCGGGCAGGGCCCGGCTCTCCGAGCCCGGACGCGACCGGGTCGACGTGCTGTGGTGGGCCTATCCCATGGTCGGCCCCGGCGAGGAGCGGCTGCTCGTACTGGCCGCGGACGCCGCGCAGTTCGCGGGCGAGGACGAGAGCGTCGAGCGGATCGCTCCGGGATTCGCCCTGCACACCGAGTTCTCCGGCTCCGACGAACTGGCGCGCAGGCTCCCGGAGATCCTGCCGAGCATGAGCGTTCGGCAGTCGACGCGGATCGTCTCCCAGGTCCTCGAACTGGGCTATCCCGTACTCGAGTTCAGCCATCACGACCGGGTGCCGGTCACACCCGACTGGGGCGTGCCCCGGCGCGCGGAACGCAAGGCGCGGCAGCGGGCCGCCGAAGCCGCGGCCGCCGCGGGCCGGGCGGTGGACACGGCCGATCTCGAGCAGGACCTCGAGTACGCCGCGGTGCGTGAACGGCTCGAGTTCCTCAACGAGGTGAGCGGCCGCATCGGCTCGTCCCTCGACCTCGCCCGTACGATCCAGGAAGTCAGCGCGGCCGTCGTGCCGCGCTTCACCGATGTCGCGGGCACCTACCTGCGCGAACAGGTCGTCGCCGGCGAGGGTTTCCCGGACGGACCGCCCGACGCGACCACGATGTGGCACCGCGTCGCGGTCGAGCATGTGGACGAGCCGGGCCGCTGGGACGATGTGGTGCCGGTCGGCGAATCCATGCCGTTCCCCGAACACACCCCGTTCTTCCAGTGTATGACCACCGGCGATCCGGTACTGGTGCCGCGCATCAGCGAGCAGATGGGCACCGCCATCGCCTCGCAGTTCGAGAAGCGTGACATACGGCCGCTCATCAGCGGGCGCTCCATGCTGGTCGTTCCGCTGAAGGCGCGCAATGTGGTGCTCGGATTCATGATTCTGCTGCGCCACCCCGAGCGCGCCCTGTTCAACGACATGGACCGAGTCACCGGGGCCGAGCTGGCCGCGCGCGCCGGGCTCGTCCTCGACAACGCCCGGATGTACACCTACCAGGAGAATGTCGCCGAGACCCTCCAGGACTCGATGCTGCCGCAGGTCACCCCGCGGATGGCCGGATGCGACACGGCCACCCGCTATCTGCCGGGCACCCTGCTCGGGCGGGTCGGCGGCGACTGGTTCGACTCCGTCAAGCTGCCCGGTTCCCGCACGGCGCTGGTGGTCGGCGACGTGATGGGCCACGGCCTCAACTCGGCAGCGATGATGGGCCAGTTGCGTACGGCCGTACAGACCATGGCCGCGCTCGACCTGCCGCCCGAGCAGCTGCTGCGCAATCTCGACGACCTGGCCCAGCGCCTGGGCGAGCACTATCTCGCGACCTGTCTGTACGCGGTGTACGACCCGATCGGCAATGAGCTCCAGATGGCGAACGCGGGCCATGTGCCGCCTGTGATCGTCCGGGCGGCCGACGGGCGCAGCGAACTCCTCGACCTGCCGACCGGAGCGCCGATCGGTGTCGGCGGAGTGCCCTTCGAGAGCGTCCGTGTGCCGGTGGCGTCCGGCGACCGCCTGGTGATGTGCACGGACGGCCTGGTCGAGGTGCGGGGCGAGGACATAGGCGTCGGGCTCGCGACGCTGTGCGAGTCCGCCGCGCACCCCGCCGCCTCCATGGACGACGCCTGCGACACCATCATCCGCTCGCTGAACACCCGCGGCGGCCGCAAGGACGACGTGGCCCTGCTGATGGCCCGGCTGAACGGCATCGATCCCGAGGACGTGGCCGTCTGGGAGCTCTCCCGTGAAGCGCGCGAGGCGGGCAGGGCACGGCGCCTGGTCCGCGGGCAGCTGCGCTCCTGGGGGCTGGCCGAGCTGACGGAGACCGTGGAACTGCTGGTCAGCGAAGTGGTCACCAATGCGGTACGGCACGCGAGCGGCCGGAGGGCGGAGCTTCGCCTCGTCCGGGCGGGATCACTGCTGTGCGAGGTGGCCGACGAGGACCACAACCTGCCGACCATGCTGGACGCGCGCCCGGCGGACGAACTCGGACGCGGACTGCGGGTGGTCAGCGCCCTGGCCCGGGAGTGGGGCACGAGCCGCACGACCGATGGGAAGACGGTCTGGTTCGACCTGGCGCTGCCGTAAGTCACTGCGCGGAGTCCCGGCCGGTCGCTCGAACGTCACGTGAAGGAATGCGCCGGGTGCTTTTCGCGGCAACCATGGAGCGATAGACCGAACTTGACGTTGTGTCACCACCCCTGGGGAGCAGGTCATGAGCGTGACGACTCGGTACAAGGACGCCTGGGAGGGCTTTTGGGGCGAAGCCTCCGCGGAGCCCGGATCGGTCTTCTGGGACGCGGAGCCGACGCTGACCGCGGGACTGCATCTCGCGCTCTACGAACCGTATGTGGACCATCCCGCGCTGACGCTCCTTGACCTGGGATGCGGCAACGGAACCCAGACGCTGTTCCTGGCCGACCGTTTCCCGAAGGTGCTCGGCGTCGACCTGTCGTCCGCCGCGATCGGCCTCGCCCGAAGGCAGGACAAGCAGGGCGGCGCGCAGTTCCGGGTGATCGACGCAGTGGACGGTGAGCAGGTGGCGCGGCTGCATGCGGAACTGGGCGAAGCCAACGTCTACATGCGGGGCGTCCTGCACCAGTGCGACCCCGAGGACCGCCAGCCGCTGGCGGACACGATCGCCACACTCGTCGGCGAGCGCGGACGCGCCTTCGTGGTGGAACTCGCCGAGGCGGCCGGCCAGAAACTGATGGGCCTCGCGAAGTCGCCGTCGGGCCCTCCTGCGAAGCTCCAGCCGGTCTTCAAGCACGGCATCGTGCCGGGCGCGGTGGCCGACGCGGAAGTGGCCGAGTTGTTCACAGCAGCCGGTCTCGACGTGCTCGCGAGCGGTGAACTGCCCCTGACGACAACGGAGTACGCCCCGGACGGCTCGCGCATAGAGCTTCCGTCGACGTGGCTGATCGTCGGCAGGAACGGATAACGCCCCGCGGACGCGGCGGCGCCCGGCGGCCGGTCGGCGGACCTTCGGTGGACCGGACCACTGGCACCCGAATCGGTCCTGGCCCGGGCGTTGAACGACGCGTACCGTGATGCCGTGAAGATCCTCATCAGCGCCGACATGGAAGGCGCGACCGGTGTGACCTGGCCTGCCGATGTGCTGCCCGGCACGCCCCAGTGGGAGCGCTGCCGGACCCTGTTCACCTCGGACGTGAACGCCGCGGCACTCGGTTTCTTTGACGGTGGCGCCGACGACGTGCTCATCAACGAAGCGCACTGGACCATGCGCAATCTGCTGCTGGAGCATCTGGACGACCGGGTCCAGATGCTCACCGGCAAACACAAGTCGCTGTCGATGGTCGAGGGTGTGCAGCACGGCGACGTGGACGGTATCGCCTTCGTCGGGTACCACACGGGCGCGGGCACCGAAGGCGTGCTCGCACACACCTATCTCGCCAACTCGATCACGGGCGTGTGGCTGAACGGCATGCGCGCGAGTGAAGGGCTGCTCAACGCGCACGTGGTCGCGGAGTACGGCGTGCCGGTGGTGCTCGTCACCGGAGACAATCTGACCTGTGTGGACGCCGACGGATATGCGCCGGACGCCCGCAAGGTCGCCGTGAAGGACTATGTGTCACGGTACGCGGCGGTGTGCCGCACCCCTGGCCGGACCGCGTCCGACATCCGCGCGGCGGCAAAGGAGGCGACGACCCTGGCCGGGCGCCGCGAGCCGGTGCGGGCCGGCCCGTTCACCGTGGAGCTGGAGTTCGACGCGGAACATCTCGCCGCGGCGGCCACCGTCGTTCCGGGGGTTGCGGGCAGCGGTGAGCGCAGGGTCGCGTACACCAGCGAGACGATGTATGTGGCCATTCGTACCTTCAAGGCGGTCACGACGATCGTCTCGGCGGCAATGGAGGAGCAGTATGGCTGATGTGACAACCCCCATCGACGTTCAGGCGCTCGACGAGGTGGTGACCTTCACCTCCGAGCTGATCCGGATCGACACCACCAACAGGGGCGGCGGCGACTGCCGGGAGCGGCCCGCCGCCGAGTACGCCGCCGAGAGGCTCGCCGGTGCCGGACTCGAGCCCACCCTGCTGGAGCGCACACCGGGGCGCACCAATGTCGTCGCCAGGATCGAGGGAACCGACCCCTCCGCCGACGCCCTGCTTGTCCACGGCCATCTGGACGTGGTGCCCGCCGAGCCCGCCGACTGGGCCGTGCACCCCTTCTCCGGGGAAGTCCGCGACGGCGTCGTCTGGGGCCGCGGTGCGGTCGACATGAAGAACATGGACTCGATGATCCTCGCGGTCGTCCGGGCCTGGGCGCGGGCCGGAATCAGGCCCCGGCGCGACATCGTGATCGCGTACACCTCCGACGAGGAGGCCAGTGCCATCGACGGCTCGGGCTTCCTCGCCGACCACCACCCCGGCCTCTTCGAGGGGTGTACGGAAGGAGTCAGCGAATCCGGGGCCTTCAGCTTCCACGCCGGACCCGGGATGACGCTCTACCCGATCGCGGCCGGTGAGCGCGGCACGGCCTGGCTCAAGCTCACCGCACACGGCACGGCCGGACACGGCTCCAAGGTCAACCGTGCCAACGCGGTGACCCGGCTGTCCGCAGCCGTCGCGCGGATCGGTGAGTACCAGTGGCCGGTGCGGCTCACCCCGACCGTACGGGCCGCGCTGGCAGAACTCGCCCGGCTGCATGGCATCGAGGCCGATGTCGAGGCGGACGGTTTCGACGCCGACGCGCTGATGGCGAAGTTCGGCAGGGCCGCCGCCCTGGTCCAGCCGACCGTCCGCAACAGCGCGAATCCGACGATGCTGGAGGCGGGTTACAAGCTCAATGTGATCCCGGGGCACGCGACCGCCTATGTGGACGGGCGGATGGTGCCCGGCGGCGAGGGCGAGTTCAAGGACACCCTCGACCGGCTGACCGGTCCCGACGTCGAGTGGGAGTTCCACCACCGCGAGGTGGCTCTGCAGGCACCCCTCGACTCCCCGGCGTACGCCAAGATGCGCGCGGCCGTCGAACTCTTCGACCCGGACGGCCATGTCGTGCCGTACTGCATGCCGGGCGGCACCGACGCCAAGCAGTTCTCGCGCCTCGGCATCACCGGATACGGATTCTCGCCGTTGAAGCTCCCCGTCGGCTTCGACTACGCGGCCATGTTCCACGGGGTCGACGAGCGCGTCCCGGTCGAGGCGCTGCACTTCGGGGTCCAGGTTCTCGACCACTATCTGCGGTCCGCATAGGGGGAGTCGGTCATGCTACCCACGGGAGCCTATGGAACCTGGCCATCGCCGATCGGCGCGGCACTCGCCGCCTCGCACGACGGCCGCCCCGAGTTCCTCGGCCTGATCGGCGACGAGGTGTGGTGGACGGCGCCGCGCCCCACCGAGGGCGGCAGACGCACGCTCATGCGCCGACGCGCCGACGGCGCCGAGGAGTCTGTACTCCCCGCCCCGTGGAATGTACGCAGCAGGGTCATCGAGTACGGCGGGCACCCCTGGGCCGGGGCCCGGCGCCCCGGCGGCGGTCCGCTCGTCGTCTTCGTACACTTCCCCGACCAGCGGCTGTACGCGTACGAGCCGGACGCACCGGGGTCCGCGCCGCTACCGCTCACCCCCATGTCCCCGGTCGGCGGCGGACTGCGCTGGGCCGAACCCCAGCTCCACCTGGAGCGGGGCGAAGTCTGGTGCGTACTGGAGGAGTTCACCGGCGAGGGGCCCACGGACGTACGCCGGGTGATCGCGGCCGTGCCCCTGGACGGCTCAGCGGCAACGGACCGCGGCGCGGTACGGGAACTCTGCGACGACCGGCACCGCTTCGTCACCGGGCCCCGGCTCTCGCCGGACGGGCGGCGCGCCGCCTGGATCGCCTGGGACCATCCGCAGA
Organism: Streptomyces sp. SLBN-118; assembly: GCF_006715635.1. Classification (NCBI taxonomy): domain Bacteria; kingdom Bacillati; phylum Actinomycetota; class Actinomycetes; order Kitasatosporales; family Streptomycetaceae; genus Streptomyces; species Streptomyces sp. SLBN-118. The sequence goes on along the minus strand of NZ_VFNP01000001.1, from coordinate 1,452,895 downwards.
TGCCCTGGGACGGCACCGTCGTCATGCTCGGCGAGGTGAACGAGGACGGTCCCTTCGGCGGGGTCCGGCCGGTCGTCGGTGACACGGACGAATCGGTCTGCCAGGTCGACTGGGCTCCGGACGGCTCGCTGCTCTTCGTCTCCGACGTGAGCAACTGGTGGGAGCTGCAAAGGATCCGGCCGGACGCGCTGGGGCCGGATGCGCCCGTGTCCGGCGTCGTGCCGAGCACCGCCCTGTGCCCCGGCCGCGGGGAGGAGTTCGGCGGACCGCTGTGGAAGATCGGCCTCAAGTGGTTCCATCCGCTGGGGAACGGACTGATCGCGGTCATCCACGGCAAGGGCACCACCGCCCTCGGGGTACTCGACCCCGAGACCGGGGAAGTCGTCGACGCCGCGGGGCCCTGGACCGAGTGGGCGTCCACCCTCGCCGTGCAGGGAGACCGGGTGATCGGCGTCGCGGCCAGCCCGCGCAGCGCGTACGAGGTCGTGGAACTCGACACCCGCACCGGGCGGACCCGGGTCATCGGCTCGGCGCACGACGACCCCGTGGACCCGGTGTACTACCCGGAGCCGCAGATCCGCACCTTCACAGGGCCCGACAGCCGCGAGATCCACGCCCATATCTATCCGCCCCACAGCCCCGACCGGATCGCGCCCGACGAGGAACTGCCGCCGTTCGTGGTGTGGGCGCACGGCGGCCCCACCGGGCACGCCCCTCTCGTCCTCGATCTGGAGATCGCCTACTTCACCTCGCGCGGCATCGGCGTCGCCGAGGTCAACTACGGAGGCTCCACGGGATACGGCCGCGAGTACCGCGACCGGCTGTGCGAGCAGTGGGGTGTCGTCGACGTCGAGGACTGCGCGGCCGTGGCCGAGACCCTGGCCGCCGAGGGCACGGCGGATCCCGGGCGACTGGCCATCCGCGGCGGCAGTGCCGGCGGCTGGACCACCGCGGCCTCCCTCGCCACCACCGACCTCTACGCCTGCGGCACCATCATCTATCCGGTTCTCGACCTGATGAGCTGGGCGACCGCGACCCATGACTTCGAATCCCGGTACCTGGACTCGCTGATCGGCCCGCCCGCCGAGGTGCCCGGCCGCTACCGCGAGCGCTCGCCGCTCCAGCACGCCGACCGGATCGGCGTGCCGTTCCTGCTGCTCCAGGGACTCGACGACGTGATCTGCCCACCCGTGCAGAGCGAGCGCTTCCTGGCGCAGATGGCGGGCCGCGGCATACCGCACGCGTACATCGCCTTCGAGGGGGAGGGCCACGGCTTCCGCAGGGCCGACACCATGGTCCGCGCGCTCGAGTCCGAACTGTCCCTCTACGCCCAGACCTTCCGCATCAGCCGCCCCGACATCCCCCTGCTGGAGCTGAAGAAGTGACCCTCGAGCCCCTGACGCGTCCGGAGCGATTGAGGCCGGGAGCCAGGATCGCTGTCGTGGCGACCAGCGGCCCCGTCGCCGACGACCGGCTCGAAGCGGGCCTGGAGATCCTTCGTGGCTGGGGCCTGGACCCCGTCGTGATGCCCCATGTCCGCGACCGGCACCCGCGGCTGCCGTATCTCGCGGGGACGGACGAGGACCGCGCCCGCGATCTGACCCGGGCCTGGTGCGATCCGACGGTCTCGGCGGTGATCTGTGCCCGCGGCGGATACGGCGCGCAGCGCATGGTCGACCTGCTCGACTGGAGTGCCGTCCGCGCGGCCGGTCCCAAGATCTTCATCGGCTACAGCGATGCCACCGCACTCCATGAGGCCTTCGCCGTCCGGGCGGGCCTGGCCACTCTGCACGGGCCGATGGCCGGCGCACTGACCTTCCTCAAGGACGAACGCACCCGCGAGTCGCTGCGCGCCACGCTCTTCGAGCCCGATTCGGTACGCACTCTGGGCCTGGAGACGGCCCGGACCCTGGTCCCCGGCCGGGCCCGGGGCGTCACCCTCGGCGGCTGTGTGAGCCTGCTCGCAGCGGAACTCGGCACGCCGCACACCCGGCCGTCGGCGCGCGGCGGTCTGCTGCTGATCGAGGACGTGGGCGAGGAGGACTACCGGCTCGACCGGATCCTCACCCAACTGCTGCGCTCCGGCTGGCTGGAGGGTGTCGCGGGCGTCGGGCTCGGATCGTGGGAGGACTGCGGTCCGTACGAGACGGTGCGGGCGGTGCTGCTCGACCGGCTCGGCGGCCTTGGCGTGCCGGTCGTGGAGAAGCTGGGCTTCGGGCACGGCGCGCCGGCGCTGACGATGCCGTTCGGGGTGCGGGCGGTGCTGGACGCGGACGCGGGCACGCTGACGCTGGACGAGCCGGCTCTGCGGTGAGGGGTTGCGGGGGTGGTGCGCCTGCGGCAGCGTGTTCCCCACCCCACCCCACCCCACCCCGCCCCATTCCGTAGGTAACCGGGGCTCCGCCCCGGACCCCCGCGCCTCAGTCGCCGGCCTGGCGGAAAACCAGCCCGTCCGGCGTTTGAGGACATGCGGCCGAAGGTCGCATACGGGGTCTGGGGGCTTGCCCCCAGTTCAGGGATGGGGGTACCTCCCACGGCCGCCAGGCCGTAGGGGGAGGGCGGGTGGGGAACAGGCCCGCCGCAGGCGCCACGCACCCCCGACGCCGCCTAGTCGGCCGACAGCGCCGCGTACCCCGGACGGATCACCTCGTCGATCAGCCGGCGCCGCTCCGGCAGCGGCAGGAACGCCGACTCCACCGCCGCGACGGTGAAGTCCTCGAAGACCCCGGGCCCGTAGCCGAACGCGTGCACCATGTGCTGGAACTCCTCGCTCATCGTGGTGCCCGACACCAGCCGGTTGTCCGTGTTGAGCGTGACGCGGAAACCGAGGCGGCGCAGCAGGTCGATGGGGTGCGTCGCATAGTCCTTGGCTGCGCCCGTCTGGAGGTTGGACGTCGGGCACACCTCCAGAGCGATGCGGTTGTCGCGTACGTACGCGGCGAGATGGCCCAGGTCCACGGTGCCGTCGTCGTGCACCGTGATGTCGTCGGTGATGCGGACACCGTGACCGATCCGCTCGGCGCCGCAGATCTGCACAGCCTCGTGGATGGACTCGGCGCCGACGGCCTCGCCCGCGTGGATCGTGAAGTGACAGTTGTGCCGCTTCAGATGCTGGAAGGCGGGCAGGTGGCGGGACGGCGGGTTGCCGATCTCGCCGCCCGCGATGTCGAAGCCGGCGACCCCGCTGTCCCGGTGGGCGACCGTCAACTCGGCTATTTCCAGGGAGCGTTCGGTGTGGCGCATGCCCGTGAGCAGGGCACGGACGGTGATCCGGCCGTCGCTGCGGCGCTCACCCTCGCGGAAGCCCGCGTTGACCGCGTCGACGACCTCCTCGAGGGTCAGGCCGCGCTCCAGGTGCTGCTCGGGGGCGTACCGCACCTCGGCGTACACGACCCCGTCCGCCGCCAGGTCCTCGGCGCACTCCGCCGCGATGCGCTCCAGCGCCTCGCGGGTCTGCATCACCGCGCAGGTGTGGGCGAAAGTCTCCAGGTAGCGCTCCAGCGAACCGGAGTCCGCGGCGTCGCGGAACCAGACCGCCAGCTCGGCCGGGTCCTCGGTGGGCAGCCCGCGGTAGCCGCACTCCCGGGCCAGCTCGATGATCGTGGCGGGGCGCAGACCGCCGTCCAGATGGTCGTGGAGGACCGCCTTGGGTGCGCGGAGGATGTCAGACAAGTGCATCCCGGGAGTGTACGGCACGTCCGGGGGCGATGCCGTGACGGGCGTCTCCCGCGCTGTGGCCGCTCTCAGGCCGACTGGAGTACGGGCAGGGCGGGCGCCCCGGTCGGCAGCATGTGCTTGGCCGCAAGGATCGGGGTGTCCTCGACCCGCACCACTTGGGTGACCAGCACCGCAGGAGTGTCGGCCGCCCGGCCGAGCTGTTCGCCGCGACGCTGTCCGAGAAGCGTCGCGCTCACCCCGCTGTGGCCGGACAGCGTCACCCCGCGGGAGGCCCCGACGAGGACCGCGAGCATCGAGGCGGCCGGAGCGGGCGCGGCCCGCAGCGCATCGGCGAAGGCCGGATGCGCCCGATTCAGGACCTCCTCGGCGGCCGCCCACTCGTGGCTCAGCGCCGCGGCCGTGCCCTCCCCGGCCAGCAGTGACTCCCAGAACCGCAGCTCGGCCCCGGCAGGCGCGAGCAGGTGCTGGGTGGTGAAGTCGGTGGGTTCCTCCACGGCACGCAGCAGGGGCCGCACCCTCAGCGGTGAGCCGGGCGACAGCAGCTCTTCCAGTGGCTGGATGTGCTCGTAACCGCGGCGCGGGGGGCGGTCATTGACGGTCCGGCCCACTCCCCGGCGTACCGAGAGCAGTCCGTCCTCCTGGAGCAGTAGCAGCGCCTCGCGCAGGGCGGGCCTGCTCACCCCCAGCTCGGCCGCGAGCCTGGGCTCGGACGGCAGGGTGGAGCCTGGCGGATAGATGCCTTCGTGGATGGCGTCCGCGATCCGCTCGTACAGGACGACGACCGGCCTCCGCTGCTGCCCGCTGACTGCCACTGACCCTCCTCGGCTCATTTGTCAGCAAGTAGATACCAATCTATGCGGCTGCTACTTGTCAGACAAGGTTGATCGATGTGCGGGACGAGCCGTGCTCCCCGCCGCTGACGCACCGGGCACCTCACCCGTACGGCCCGCTTCACCACCCCCACGGGACCGGGATCCCTTTAGGCTGGCGCGATGCCCGAGAATTCCCCCGCCTCTCCGTACCTCGCCACGGGCCCACGGGTCGGCGTCCGCCACTACACGTACGAGGACGGCGAGGAATTCACCGAGCTGGTGCGCCGCAGCACTGAGCACCACCGGCCCTGGCTCTTCCCGCCCACCACGGCCGAGACCTATGCCCTCTACGCGCAGAGGCTCATCGAGGACCCGACGCGGGCCGGATTCCTTGTCTGCGAGCGGGAGTCCGGCGGGATCGCGGGCTTCATCAACATCAACAACATCATCGCGGGCGGCTTCCGCTGCGGGGCGATCGGTTACGGCGCTTTCGCGCATGCCGTCGGGCGCGGCCTGATGGGCGAGGGCCTCGGACTGGTCGTGCGATACGCCTTCGGCGTCATGGGGCTGCACCGTCTGGAGGCCAACATCCAGCCGCTGAACACGGCGTCCATCGGCCTCGTGCGCCGGGCGGGCTTCCGCCTTGAGGGCTTCTCGCCCGACTTCCTCTTCATCGACGGCGCCTGGCGCGACCACGAACGCTGGGCGATCACCAGCGAGTTGCTCGTGCGCCGGCCGCCGGCGCATTGAAGTTCTGTGCCTTTGCCGAAGCCTGACGGAAGCCTGACCCACGGATCCCCTGGTCAGGGTGGCGACCTCCGTGTTCCATGGGCGTCATGACAACCGTGCGGCGTACCGTAGTGTCCCTGCCCGCCGCCCCCGTGGGGCCGCCGAATCCGCTGCCCGCGCTGCGTCCGCTCGACGAGATGCACGCCATCGACGAGCGCACCAAGCGGGAGCTGCCGCGCGAGATGGCACGGCAGATCGGGTACGAGCCACTGCGCACGCTGCTGCCGGTGCGGGTACTCGACGGCTACGGCCGCCGGCGCACCGAGACACCCCTCGACGCGATCGTGATTGAGAACGAGCGGCTGCGGGCGACGGTACTGCCGGGCCTCGGCGGCCGTGTCCACTCACTGCACCACAAGCCGACCGGGCGTGAACTCCTGTACCGCAACCCGGTTTTCCAGCCCGCCGACTTCGCTCTCAACGGCGCCTGGTACTCCGGCGGCATCGAGTGGAACATCGGCGCCACCGGACACACCACGCTGTCCTGCGCACCGCTGCACGCCGCCGTCGTACCCGCGCCGGACGGGGGCGAGATGGTCAGGCTCTGGGAGTGGGAGAGGCTGCGCGATCTGCCCTTCCAGGTCGATCTGTGGCTGCCCGACGGCTCCGACTTCCTCCATGTCGGCGTACGGATACGCAATCCGCACGAGCGCCCCGCGCCCGTCTACTGGTGGTCCAACATCGCCGTCGAGGAGCACGAGACGACCAGGGTGCTCGCACCCGCCGAGGAAGCCTGGCACTTCGGATACGAACGCAGCCTGCGCCGCGTGCCCGTGCCCCCATTCCGGGGCGCGGACCGTACGTACCCGCTGCGCAGCGAGTATCCCGCCGACTACTTCTACGAGGTGCCCGCCGAGGCCCGTAAGTGGATCGCCTCGCTGGACGCACACGGTCACGGCCTCGTCCAGACCTCGACCGATGTGCTGCGCGGCCGCAAGCTCTTCCTGTGGGGCTCGGGGCGCGGCGGACGGCGCTGGCAGCAGTGGCTGACCGAGCCCGGTACAGGAGGCTATGCGGAGATCCAGGCCGGGCTCGCGCGCACGCAGCTGGAGCACGTACGCCTCGACGGGGGCGGGGAGTGCAGCTGGCTGGAGTCCTACGGACCGCTCACCGCCGACCCTGCGGCCGTCCACGCCGAGGACTGGGCCGCGGCGCGTGCCGAGGTGGAAACCCGGCTGGAGCAGGCCCTGCCACGGGAGGCGGTGGACGCCGCGTACGAGGCCTGGCGGTCCTGTGCGGACGCCGAACCGGGCGAGCGGCTCGCCACCGGATCGGGCTGGGGAGCACTGGAGGTGCTGCGCGGCGGACACAAACTGCCCGGCACACCCTTCGACGAGTCGACGCTCGGCGAAGAGCAGGCGCCCTGGAGGGAGTTGCTGAGGACCGGCGTCTTCCCGGCGCCTCGCAGGGTCGTCCCGCCCGGCCCCTCGCTCGTCGCACCGCACTGGCGCGACATGCTGGAGACCGCGCCTGCGGAACCGCTGACCGAGTACCACCTGGGTGTCGCGCAGTGGCACGCGGGCGACCTCGCCCAGGCCGTACGCAGCTGGGAGCGCGGACTCGGACTCGCGCCGTCCCGCTGGCCGTTGCTGCGCTGCCTCGCGGTCGCCGACCTGGAAGGCGGCCACATGACGCGCGCCGCCGAACGCTACGCCGAAGCCTTCGACGACCTGTGCCAGGAGCGCCGCGACAACGGAGAGACCTGGACCTCGGCAACGGCAGCCCTCGGCCGGGAGGCCATCGCGGCGCTGCTCGCCGCCCGCCGCACCGACCAGGCCCGCGCGGTCTGGGAGCGTCTGCGTCCGGCGGTCCAGCAGCGCGGCCGCTTCCGGCTCGTCGAGGCCCAACTCCTCGTCGCCGAGGGCCGCAAGGACGAGGCCCGCGCCATTTTCGACGCGGGCTTCGAGGTGGCGGACCTGCGGGAGGGGACGGAGATCCTCGAAGAGGTGTGGTCGCGGATCACCGACGAGCCACTGCCCGAGGAGTACGACTACCGGATGCGCCCTTCAGGGGGCTGAGGCCTCCACGCAGGGCGGGTCACGCTTCGGCCTTGCGGTCCACGTACTCGAACACCGCACCGTCCGGGTGCACGGCGATCAGATTACGGCCCACCGGGGTCGGCACCGGACCCGCGATGATCCTCGCGCCGACCTCGGAGAGCGTGGCGTACGCCTCGTCCACGTCCTTCACCGCGATCGTCGCCGTCACCTTGCGCAGCACCTCCAGCTCCGACTCCGGTCCGCTCATCAGCAGGAAGCAGCCGACGGCAGCCACCGAGACGCCGCCGCGCTCGAAGCGCAGGGGCGTGGCTCCGGTGAGCCGCTCGTAGAAGGCAGCCGCGGCCTCAAGGTCGTCGACGCAGATGCGAAGCGTGGTTCCGAGGATCTCCATACGAGCGAGCGTAGTTCGCGGCGGCGGGCCGCGAAATCGATTGTCACATTTGTTCTCGATCAGGCCCGGCAGAGCACTTCGCCGTGCGGGACCATGAACCAGGCGTCGTCGTCGGCGCCCCATTCCCGCCAGCCGCCGGAGATCGCCGCCAACTGCTCCGCTGTCGCATGTCCGCCGTCGACGGCGAGCTTCGCGTACACCGACGCGGTCGTGCGGTCCGCCCACAGGCCGCTCCACCAGGCGCGCTCGTCGCGCGCGGCGAAACACCAGGCCGCGGCGGACGCGGTGATCTCGCTGAAGCCTGCCGCCCGGGCCCAGGACAGCAGCCGGCGGCCGGCGTCGGGCTCGCCGCCGTTCGCACGGGCGACGCGCCGGTACAGCCGCTGCCAGTCGTCGAGCGCCGGGATTTGGGGAAACCAGGTGAACGCGCCGTAGTCGCTGTCGCGTGCAGCGACGATGCCGCCGGGGCGGCAGACCCGCCGCATCTCGCGCAGCGCCTGCACCGGATCGCCGACATGCTGCAGCACCTGGTGGGCGTGGACGACATCGAAGGAGTCGTCGGGGTAGTCCAGCGCGTGGACATCGGCGACCGCGAAGCGGACGTGGGCGACACCCCGCCCGGCGGCGGTCTCGTGCGCCTGGACCAGTACGTCCTCGGCGGCGTCGACGGCCGTCACCCGGCCCGGCGCCACCAACTCGGCCAGATCGGCGGTGATGGTGCCGGGACCGCAGCCCACGTCCAACACGTCCATGCCCGGGCGGAGTTCACCGATGAGATACGCGGCGGAGTTCGCGGCTGTCCGCCAGCGGTGCGAACGCAGCACCGACTCGTGGTGCCCATGGGTGTAGACGGCGGTCTCCTTCGGCATGGCCGGTCTCCTTCTCCGGAAGCGGGTAACGCCACCGTATGCCGGTATCCCGTATTCCGAGACCTGCGTCTTGACATATGGGACGGCCCCGGCTCAGAGCAGGGCCTGCGGGCGATAGACGGTCAGCGCCTCGACCTGCTTGTCCACGATCAACTCCCTGGGCGCCGGGGTCACTTCACCGTCATAGGCCATCACCGTGCCCGGTTCGAGCCCGGAGACCCGCACCTTGTGCAGCAGCTGCGCCGCGTGCACCGGCGAGCGGCTCAGCGGCCCGGCGAGCGCCGCGGCCAGCAACCTCAGCCCGGGCCAGCGGCCGCCGTGCACCACGCGCACATCCATCAGGCCGTCGGCCAGATCCCGGCGGTGGCCGGGAGCGGGGCCCATCGGCCGATAGATGCCGTTGCCGGCGAACAGCAGCCACATCGGGCGGCGGCGGCCCTGGACCTCGGCCTCCAGCGGGTGTTCGCCGCGCAGCACCCGCGCCGCCGCGAGCACCCCGGCCGGCCAGCCGCCGATGAGCGGCGACCAGCGCTCACGGATGCGCACCAGCTCCGGATAGACGCCCAGGCTGAAGGTGTTGAGGAAGTGGCCCGGCTCGCCGCCGGGTCCCGGTGTGAAGCGCCCCAGATCGACGCGGACCGCCTCGCCGCCCGCGAGAGCCCGGCAGGTGTCCTGAACCGTCTCGATGCCCAGGTCGTACGCGAAGTGGTTGAGCGTGCCGCCCGGGAAGACGGCGAGCGGAACATCGCGCGCGGCGGCGACGGCCGCCGCCCGGTTGACGGTTCCGTCGCCGCCCAGGACGCCCAGCGCCCGGCCGCGGCCCGCCGCCTTCTCCAGCTCCGCCGACAGCTCGCCGGGCGCGCACTCCACCACTTCGGCGAGAGGCAGCAGCTCACGCACCAGCCGGGCCGAATCCGCCGAGCCCGCCTGCCGGTTGACCACGACGACCAGGCCCTTGCCCGCGCGCAGCGCGGGTGCGTCGGCGTGCGGCCTGCCGGGCGGCGGAAGCTGAGAACGGGTCGGCACCGCGCCGCGGAGCGCGAACGCGGCACCCACCCCCAGCGCCGCGCCCACCAGCACGTCGCTCGGATGGTGCACGCCCGTGTAGACGCGTGAGAACGCGACAGAGGCGGCCACCGGCGCGACGACCGCGCCCCAGGCCTTCGACTCCAGCGCGACGCCGGTCGCGAAGGCCGCCGCCGATGCGGCGTGCCCGGAGGGGAAGGACGTGGTGAACGGCTGCCGCTTCAGCTGCCGTATCACGGGCACCACGTCGAGCAGGGGCCGCGCCCTGCGCACCGAACGCTTGCCGATCGTGTTGATGGCGGCGGAGGCGAGCGCGAGCGAGGCCATACCCCGTACGGCGGCCCGCCGCGAGCGCGCTCCGCGCCCGAGCGCGGCCATACCGGCGGCCGTGCCGAACCAGAGCAGCCCGTGGTTGGCGCTGCGGCTCAGCCGTGGCAGCACCGGCTCGGCGAGCGGCCAGTGCCGGGCGGCGACGGCATGGTGGACCTGCCTGTCCCACGAGCCGAGCAGCTCAGAGACCCGGGCGCGGATCTGCGGCATTCCCTGTGTGTGAGTCTGTGTCTGCGGGTCGAACATGGAACGCGGGTACCCGGTGGGCGGCGCCGCCACGCCGTACGGCGCCCCGCCGATCGCGGCTCCCGCACGGCGGGCTCGCGCAAACCTCCGTATAAAGGGCTCGTGGGGGCCGGTGACCGGTCCTGGGGACACACGGAGGTGACGGCAATGCAGATGGCTCCGGAAGACCATGGCCCTGTCCGTTACGGTCCTCCCGCCCCCGCGTCCGGACTGCCCGCGCTGCCCGAACTCGTCGATGTGCTCGCGGCCGCGTCGGGCCGTGCCGTGGGCGAGCCGCCCGGCGGCGGCCCCGAACTGCGTGAGGCTGCCTGCGGCTACTGGTGGCGGCGCGGCCTGCGCTCCCGGCCCGAGGAGGTGGCCGCGGCCTCCGGCGCGCAGCCCCTGCTGCTCGCCCTGATCGGGGCGCATGACGGCGATGTGCTGATGCCGCGCCCGTGCCCCGCCTGGTGGACTCCGCAGGTCCGGCTGCTGGGCAGGCCCGCCTACCATGTGCCGACCCCGGCGGAGTGCGGCGGTGTGCCCGACCCGTTCGCCCTGCTCGAGACCGTACGCAGAGTGCGCGCCGAGGGCGGCAAACCCCGGCTGCTGCTGATCTCCGTCGCCGACGATCCCACTGCGACCGTCGCCCCGCCCGAGACCGTGCGCGAGGCGTGCGAGGCCGCCGTGGCCGAGGGGCTGCACATCATCAGCGACGAGACCTGGCGCGACACCCTGCACCGGCCCCACGACACGGTGCTGCTCAGCCCCGCGGAGATGTGCCCCGAGGACGTGACGATCATCAGCGATCTGGCAGGAGCGCTCACGCCCGACTCCTGGCCGGTGGCCGTCGCCCGCTTCCCCAGCACCGACGAGGGCGCACTCAGGCGGGCCAGGGCCCTCGACATCCTCACCGCGCTGGGCGCGGTCGTCGCCGAACCGATCGCGGTGGCCGCGGCCCACGCCCTCGACGAGCCCGGCCCGGTCACCGAAAGGGCCGAGCAGGCGACCGCGCTGCACGCGCGCGTGGCCGCGGCAGTGCACCGCACGGTGCTTGCCTCCGGGGCCCTGGCCCGGCCGCCGCAGGCGGGCCGCCACCTGTATGCCGACCTCGGGCCGCTGCGCTCCCGCCTCGCCGAGCGGGGTGTGACCGACTCCATGGAACTCGAGGAGTATCTGAGCGACCGCGTCGGTGCGCCCGTTCCCGGCGGTCACCGGTTCGGGGACCAGCTGGGCGCGCTGCGGGTACGGCTGACCACCGGGCCGTTGCTGGGATCGACTCCCGAGCAACGGCAGGAGTCACTCACCTCACCGGCACCTCTGGAATTGCCGCACGTGGCCGGGGCGTTGAGCATTCTTGGAACGGCCTTCGACGAACTGCGTTGAACGGAGCCCCGGGATGACGGAACAGACGGAGCAGGCGGAGCACTCGGGCCAGGCGGACGACGCGGCACAGACAGACCACGCGAGACAGGCACACGACGCGGCACAGGCGACCGGCCCCGCGTCGGCAGACGATTCGGCCCAGGTAACCCACCCGGCACAGACAACCCAGCCCGCACCGCTGGACCACCGCGCACCGCTGGACGACCCCGCACCGCTGGACGACCCCGCACCGCTGGACCACCGCGCACCGCTGGACCACCGCGCACCACTGAACCACCCCGCACCGCTGGACGGCCCCGGCGTGCGCTCCCGGCCCCGCCCCCTCGGAGAGGTCCGCAGCTGGCCGAGGACCTTCGCCGACCGGCTCACCGCACCCCTGCCCGGCGTGCGCGCCATGGCCCGCCTCGCCACGGAGGGTGCCGTGCGCCCCGGCCCCGACGGGCTGCGCGACATTCCGCTGCTGCCCTTCGCGCCGGGGCCGCTGCCCGCCGTGGACACCGCGACCGTCGCCGTCACCTGGGCGGGACACGCCAGTTGGGTGCTCGCCATCGGCGGGCTCACCGTCCTCACCGACCCCGTCTGGTCCCGTCGCATCCTCGGCACCCCGGCCCGGATCACGCCTGTCGGAGTGCGCTGGGAGGATCTGCCGCCGATCGACGCGGTGGTCATCAGCCACAACCACTTCGACCATCTGGACGCCCCCACCGTGAAGCGACTGCCGCGCCACACCCCGGTCTTCGTCCCGGCGGGCCTCGCCGGCTGGTTCCGGCGCCGCCGCTTCACCCGCGTGACCGAACTGGACTGGTGGGAGTGTGCGGAGCTGGGTGATGTCCGCTTCGATTTCGTCCCTGCCCACCACTGGTCCAAGCGCACCCTCATGGACACCTGCCGCTCGCTCTGGGGCGGCTGGGTGCTGACCGACCGGCTCGGCCAGTCCGTGTACTTCGCGGGTGACACCGGCTACGGCCACTGGTTCAAGGAGATCGGCCGTCGCCACCCGGACCTCGATATCGCGCTGCTGCCGATCGGTGCGTACGACCCGCGCTGGTGGCTCAGCGACGTGCACACCGACCCCGAGGAGGCGGTACGCGCCTTCGAGGATCTCGGCGCGCGCCATATGGCGCCGATGCACTGGGCGACGTTCGTGCTCTCCGCTGAGCCTGTCCTGGAGCCGCTCAGCCGGGTCCGCGCCGCCTGGGAGAGAACCGGCAGGCCGCGGGAGCGGCTGTGGGACCTGCCGGTGGGCGGCTCACGCCTGCTGGCCGGTTGAGCCCGCCGAGCCGGGGCGCGACCCGCGCCGCATCCGGCGCCACAGCGTTGGCGCCCCGCTGATCACCACGGTCAGTGTCACCGCAACCACCACGCCCTTCCACGGCTCGTCGAACAGCGAGCCGCCGAGTATCCCGATCAGCCCATACGTCGCCGCCCAGGCCAGGCATGCGGGGATGTCACCGCGTACGAAGAAGCGCAGCGGCATGCTGCTCAGCAGACAGGCCAGCATGACCGGGATGCGCCCGGCCGGCACCAGCCGGGAGAGCACCAGCACCGTCACCCCGTGCTCGTCCAGTTTGGTCTGCGCCTGGTCGAGCCGGTCGGGCGCGGCGCGGTCGGTCAGCGCCGCGAGCCACCGTGAACCGTTCTTGGAGCGGATCCCGCGCTGGCCGAGCCAGTACAGCGTCACATCCCCGAGGAAGGCGGCGAACGACGCCACCAGAAACACGAACAGCAGCGACAGCGGGGCTGTCTGATGAAAGGCCACCACCGCCGCCGAACTCACCACTGCCCCCGTGGGCACCACCGGCACCAGCGCACCCAGCGCCACCAGGAGAAACAGCGACGGATAGCCGACCGCCTGCTGTGTCGACTCCGGCGGCAGCCTGCCGACGATCTCGGACAGCTGCCCGAGCGACTCCCAAGGCTTCGAACTCACCGGGCAGCCTCCGGCCTGACCCGCTCGCCGTGCCCCAGCCTGTGAACCGCCACCCGTGGAGCCAGCCGCGCCGCCTTGCGTTCGAACTCCTCGCCCGGGGCGTAGAACTCGTGCGGCCGTATCCCGTCCATCCCGATCGGCCAGTACGTGCCGTAGTGCACGGGCACGGCCGCGCGTGGCGCCAGCGAGGCCAGCGCCTGCGCCGCCCGGCCCGGGTCCAGATGCCCGTGGCCGAGAAACGGCCCCCAGCCACCCACCGGCAGCAGTGCCACATCGACAGGGCCGACGTCGTTCGCCATCGAGTCGAAGAGCCCGGTGTCCCCGGCGAAGTACGTGCGCGCTTCGCCGCTGATCACATAGCCGAGCGCCGGTGAACGGTGCGGCCCGAGCGGCAGCCGCCGCCCGTCGTGCAGGGCGGGCACGGCCCGCACCACCAGATCCTGGACCCGTACCTCGTCACCGGGTGCCACCTCGGTGACCCGCAGACCCAGCCGGGCCAGCCCCGGCACCGACCGTGTCGCGGCGCGCGGCACCACCAGCCGGGTGCCCGGAGCCAGCCGGGCCAGCGAGGGCAGATGCAGATGGTCGGAGTGCAGATGCGACACGAGGACCGCCTCGGCGACCGTCGCCTCCGCGGGCGGCAGCTCACCGCGCCGCCTGCGCAGATGCGCGAGCCTGCGCACGAAGAGCGGATCGGTCAGCACCCGGACGCCGGAGTCCTCGACCGTGCAGGTGGCATGGCCCCACCAGGTGACCTCCACGTGCGCCTCCTCCCTGCTCCCGTACGCCCCGAGCCTAGATGCCTGCTCCGGGTCCTGGAGCCCCGAGCCCGGAGTAGGGTCGGCGTCCGGTGACCGCGAGTGCAGAGGGATCTTCCATGGACGGCTTACGAGTGGCGGCCATCGCCAGCTTGACCCCCCTAGAAGAGCTGGACCGCGATCCCTTTCTGGTCGACACCCGCAGCCAGCACGCCATGTGCGCCCGCTGGGCCTCCGAAAAGGGCTATGTCGTCACCCGGCAGCTCCTCTGCTACGGACTGCGCCCCGACCACTGCGCGCTGTGGAGGGACATCGGCACGGGCAGCGCCGATCTGTTCCTGGCGCCCAACGAGCGGGTGCTCGCCCACGCCGTGACGTCGTTGCCGGACTTCGTCGCCGAGTGTGAACGCAGAGGCGTACCGCTGGAGACGGCGAACCTCGACGAGCCCGTCTACGACGCTGCGATGAAGGCCAATGTGCATCGCAGGCTCTCCATGCCGACCGCCGGTTACAACGGCTGCTGACCACACCGCCAGGCCCGCAGGACATCCGGCCGGACAAGCTGCGCCCCTGTGCCAGGCTGGAGACCTGATCCAGGGGTGAGGTGAAGGCGACGTGGGCGAAGGGCGATGGCGTACGGCCGGCAGAGCCCTGGTGCGGGTGATCGTGGTGTGGGCGGTGTCCACGCTGACGATGCTGGCGCTCGCCGGGCTGCTGCCCGACTTCCAGCTGCAGTCCGGCGACGGGGACTCCATCACCAGGACCGCCGTCACCGCGGCCTGGGGCGCGGGCGCCTTCGGTCTGCTGACCGCGCTGGTCTGGCCGGTCGTCGTTCGTGCGCTGCTGCTCGTACCGGCCCTGATACTCGGCCTGTTGGTGTTCTTCCTCAACGGCTCGCTGCTGCTGATCGCGCTCTGGCTGATCCCCGACGGGCGCGGCGCGGCCGATCCGGAGACCGCGGTCGTCGTCGCCGCCGTGATGTCCGCCGTCGCGTCCGCCACCTCCACCGCGCTCGCCGTCCGCGACGACAACGCCTACCGTCGTCGGCTCTCCCGGCTCGCGGACCGGCGAAGACGAAGACGCGGCGAGGACGAAGGGCCCCCTCAGCCGCCCGGCATTGTCTTCCTTCAGCTCGACGGGGTCGGACACGAGGTCCTGCGGAACGCGGCCGACGACGGCGTCATGCCGACCGTCGCCGGGTGGATCGGCGCCACCCACCGGCTCAGCGCCTGGCGCACCGACTGGTCCAGCCAGACCGGCGCCAGCCAGCTCGGCATCCTCCACGGCTCCAATCATGACGTCCCCGCCTTCCGCTGGTACGAGAAGGACAGCGGCCGGGTCATGGTCAGCAACCGGCCCGCGAGCGCCGTCGAACTCCAGCGCCGCGCCGTCGAGCGCTCCGGCGACGGCGGACTGCTCACCGTCGACGGCGCGAGCCGCGGCAACCTGTTCAGCGGCGGAGCCGACCAGCTCGCGCTCGTCCTGTCCGTGGCCGCCAGACGAGGCAAGGCCAACCGCTCTAGGGCGGGCTACTTCGCGTACTTCTCCGACCCCGCCAATGCCGTGCGTACCGCGCTGTCCTTCGTCGCCGAAGTCGCCCGTGAGACCGGGCAGTCGACGCGGGCACGCCTGCGCGGCGACCGGCCGCGGGTGGGGCGCGGCGGGCTCTACCCCTTCATCCGGGCGTTCGCGACGGTCATCGAGCGCGATGTGGTGGTCGCCGCGGTGATGGGGGACATGCTCGCCGGACGCTCCGCCGTCTACGCCGACCTCGTCGCGTACGACGAGGTGGCACACCACTCCGGGCCCCACAGCAAGGACGCCTCGCAGGTCCTCGAACGCCTCGACCGGTCGATCGCGCTGATCGCCAAGGTCGCAGAACACGCGCCGCGCACCTACCGGATCGTGCTGCTGTCCGACCACGGCCAGAGCCCCGGAGAGACCTTCGAGAGCGTCTACGGACTCACCCTCAAGGATCTTGTGCGCGCCGGGTGCGGACTGCCCGTCCCGCGCCGGGCCGAACGCTCCAAGAGCGGTGCGGAGGCACGCGACGCCGCGGGCGTCGCCCTGCGCACGGCGCTGCATCGAAGGCGCGCCGAAGAAGCGGACGAGCATCCGCAGGCAGGCTCGGACCCGATCGTGCTCGCCTCCGGCAACCTCGCGCTGATCTCCTTCCCCGACACGAAGGAGCGCCTCAGCCGCGAGCAGATCGAGCGCCGCCACCCGGCGCTGCTCCGGACGCTCGCCAGCCATCCGGGCATCGGCTTCCTGCTGGTACGCAGCGAGGAGTACGGCTCCCTGGTTCTCGGCCCCGACGGCGCCGAGGTACCCGTCGGAGCGCTGGCCGACAACGGCCCGCTGGATGTCTTCGGCCCCGGCGCCGCGGAGGCCGTACGGCGCACCGACTCCTTCCCGCACGTCGCCGACATCATGGTCAACTCGATGTACGACCCGAAGACGGGCACCGTGCACGCCTTCGAGGAACAGATCGGCTCGCACGGCGGGCTCGGCGGCGAACAGTCCGAGCCCTTCCTGCTGTCGCCGCTGGACCTGTCGGCGCCCGTCGAACCCGGCGCCGAACTGGTCGGCGCCGAGCGTGTGCACCGCGTGCTGCGGCGCTGGCTGCGCGAGTGCAATGGGCCGCAGGCGCCGATCGGGCCTGCCGCAGAAGCCTCACCTCCGGATACGTTGACGCCGTAGGAAGTCCGGCGGACCGGGAGTGTGCCCCTTGCGTGCTGTGATGTTCGAGGAGTTCGGCAAGCCGCTCGACGTACGCGAGGTGCCCGATCCCGTGGCGGCACCCGGCGGCGCGGTGATCAGGGTCGAGGCGACCGGGCTGTGCCGCAGCGACTGGCACGGCTGGATGGGCCACGACTCCGACATCACCCTCCCGCACGTCCCCGGGCACGAACTGGCAGGTGTCATCGAATCGGTGGGCGAAGGCGTCGTCAACTGGCGCCCCGGCGACCGCGTCACCGTGCCGTTCATCTGCGCCTGCGGCCGGTGCGCGGCGTGCGCGCGCGGTGCCCAGCAGGTGTGCGAGCGCCAGGAGCAACCCGGCTTCACCCACTGGGGGTCCTTCGCCGAGTACGTGCCCGTCCACCACGCCGACACCAATCTGGTCGCCCTGCCCGATGCGATGTCCTTCAGTACGGCCGCGAGCCTGGGCTGCCGGTTCGCGACCGCCTTCCGCGCGGTGGTGGCGCAGGGCAGGGTGCGGCCGGGGGAGTGGGTCGCCGTGCACGGCTGCGGCGGCGTCGGCCTGTCCGCGGTGATGATCGCGGCGGCCTGCGGGGCGAGGGTCGTCGCGGTCGACGTCTCGCCGGACGCGCTGGAGCTCGCGCGGACTGTCGGCGCGCAGGTGTGCGTGGATGCGTCGGCTGCCGGCGCGGGCGTCGCCGATGCGGTCCGCTCCGTTGCCGGCGGGGGTGCGCATCTGTCACTGGACGCGCTGGGCGCGCCGGTCACCTGTGTCAGTTCCGTCCAGAGCCTGCGCCGTCATGGCCGCCATGTCCAGGTCGGCCTGCTGCCCCAGGGCGTCCACCTGCCGATGGACCGGATCGTCCCGCTGGAGCTGGAGATCCTCGGGAGCCACGGCATGGCGGCGCACGCGTACCCCGAGATGATGGCGATGGTGGCGTCGGGGGCACTGCGGCCGGGCATGCTGGTGACGAGGACGATCGGCCTCACGGAGGCGCCAGGGGCGTTGGCGGCGCTCGGAGGGGGGTCGGGGACCGGGGTGACGGTGATAGTCCCGCCCGGGCGGTAGGGACTTCCGCCCCGTGGGGGTCCCCCCGGACGAAGTCCGGGGGAGTTCGAGGCGCGGGGTCTGGGCGGAGCCCCATCGGGAGTCCCGCGCCGCCAACCACCCCGCCACCGCCCCGTTTTGGATCGCCGCGCGATCATCAATACCATCCGGTGATGATCACAAGAAATCGGCTGGCGGCCGCCATGTGCGGCCTGCTCGCCGCCCTGGCCGTCGCCCTCCCCCCACCCGCCGCCGCCGACGAACCGGCAGCCAAGCCGCCTTCCCCCAAGGTCGAGCTCGTCCTCGACGTCAGCGGCTCGATGCGCGCGCGGGACATCGACGGCCAGACCCGGATGTCCGCCGCCAAGCAGGCGTTCAACGAGGTCCTCGACGCGGTTCCGGGCGAGGTCGAGCTCGGCATACGCACCCTCGGTGCCAACTACCCCGGCAAGGACAGGAAGGTCGGCTGCAAGGACACAAAGCAGCTCTACCCCGTCGGGCCGCTGGACCGGACCGAGGCGAAGACCGCCGTGGCGACCCTCGCCCCCACCGGCTGGACCCCGATCGGTCCCGCCCTGCTGGGCGCGGCCGAGGACCTCAAGGGCGGTGACGCGACCCGGCGGATCGTCCTCATCACGGACGGCGAGGACACCTGCGCCCCGCTCGATCCGTGCGAGGTCGCCCGCGACATCGCCGCCAAGGGGATCCATCTCGTCATCGACACGCTGGGCCTTGTTCCGGACGCCAAGACCCGTAGCCAGCTCACCTGCATCGCCGAGGCCACCGGCGGTACGTACACCTCCGTGCAGCACACCGACGAACTCTCCGGCAGGGTGAGCCAGTTGGTGGACCGGGCCGCCGAGCCGGTGATCACGCCGGTGGCCACCGAGGGCGCGGCGGAGTGCGCGAAGGCCCCGCAGCTCAAGGCCGGTTTCTACAGCGACCGCGAGAAGTTCGGCGAGCACCGCTGGTACCGCGTGGACGTCCTGCCCGGCCAGGAGTTGCGCGCCTCGGTGAGCGTCGCGGCCGACCGGGCCGTCAACAACGACTACGGGGTGCTGCTGCGGGCTGTTACCGTCCACGGCCGCGAGATCGTCCGCGGCTCGGAGGCGGGCGACGGACGCACCGATGTGATTTCCACCGGGCTGCGCTATCCGAAGGCCGAGCCGGCGGACTCCGACGGGGTGAAGCCCGCGTCGGAGACCGTCTGCCTCCAGGTCAGCAACTCCTTCTCGGCGCCCGCGTCGGTGAAGACGGAGCCCGGGATGCCCGTCGAGCTCACGGTCGACGTCGTGGACGCGCCCGACGAGGCGGCCGACGTCGCCGCCTTCGGTCTCGGCCGTGGCTGGTGGCTGCTTGCCGTCCTGGTGCTCACCGGCCTGGTGGCCGGTCTGCTGTGGGGCTGGATCTCACGCTGGCGCATCGCCGTATGGAGGACCAACTGATGCGTATCGCACATGTGTTGACGACCGCGCTGCTGGCTGCCGCCGCGCTGACCGGCACCGCCGGCTCAGCCGTGGCGGACGATCCGAAGCCCAGCCCCGGCACGAGCGGGGACAAGGCCGGACCGACCGAGGCCGGCACCGGCTTCCGTGACGCGACCGCCGTCGAGCAGGGGCAGAAAGCCACCGCCGAGGCGTCCGAGGGAGACTACCTGTACTGGGTGTTCCCTGCCGACGCGGGCAGCCGGACCACGGTGAGGGCCACGATCACGCTGCCCGAGCCGGCGGCCCGGCACGGCGCCTCGACGTGGCGGCTCGATGTGTACGACGGACTGCGCAGGCGCCAGTCCTGCATGTACGGCATGCAGAGCAGGGGCGCGGCCAAGGAGGCGGCGTCGGTCGAACTGTCCTGCACCCTGCGTACGGTCCGCTCCTGGGCCGAGCCGTGGGACAACGACCCGTTGCCGGGCAGCTATTACATCCGGCTGACGGTCACCGATCTGCCCGAGGAGGACCTCGGCCTGCCGGTGAAGGCAGAGGTCGAGGCCACATCGGTCGACGCGGGCGGCGCGTACGCGGGCGACGGTTCGCTCTCCGCCCCGCTGGTCCCCGGCACGGCCACCCGTGTGCGGGACGCAGGGAGCGCGCCGAAGCCGGCGGCGGCCACACTCGGCGAGCCGGACGGCGGCTGGACGGCGGGATGGTGGTCGGACCGCTGGCTCTGGACCGCGGCAGGGGGCCTGCTCGGCGCGCTGGCGGCCATCGGCGGCTACTCCCTCACCCGGGGATCCGGACGCCCCTCGCGCGTACCACCGGCGGGCTGAACAGGGCGGTGGCCACGGCGCGATCCCGTGGCCACCGCGCCGTGCACATCACGCGTCCTGGAGCGCCGCGAGCTGTCGGGCCAGCGTCTCCTTCGACTGGAACGTCGCCCCGAACAGAGCCACATGCTTCCAGTGCAGCGTCCCGTCGGCCGCTATGACGAAGACGGCACGCCGCAGACCGATGCCCGGCGCCGCGATACCGAAGGCCCGCGAGACGGCCCTGTCGGTGTCGGCGAGCAACGGCATCCGCAGCCCGTACTTGCGGGCGAACGCCTCATGGCTGTCGACACTTTGCGGGCTGACCGCCCAGACCTCGGCCCCGCAGTCCGTGAACGTCTCCAGACCACTGGAGTACGAGCACAGCTGCTTGGTGCAGACGGTGGTGTCGTCGCCGGGATAGAACGCGATGACCAGCGGACGGCCCCGCTGCTCGCTCAGCGTGAAGTCGCGTCGCTCGAAGACGTCGTCGACCAGAATCCCGCCGGGGAGGGTGAAGTCGGCGACGGACTGGCCGTGTTCAGGTGATGCTGCCAAGGGAACTCCTGCGGCTGAGGGGGCTGGACGGACGGGCGTGCTGCCCGGCCCTTCGCCGATGGCGTCGTCGAAGGGCCGCGTACCCACACAGTCCACGCCGAAGCGGGTCCCGGATGGAAGACGAACCGGCGATCGTGGCCGGGTTGCAATCCAAGGTCATCGGCACAACCGATGATGTGGAGAGTCAGCCGCCTGCCGCGGGGGAACACGTCGCGGATCTCCTGGAGCGTCAGCTCCCGGTCGTCGGCGAGCGTTGCGACATCCATGAACAGAACGGTGAAGCCCTCGGCCTCCCGCAGGCGCAGCGCCTGAGCCAGCATCGGAGCGGTGGACCGGGCCAGCCGGCCGCTCACGGCGAGCCATACCTGCGGCCCGTCCACCGCCAATACACGTACCCGTACGGTCGCTCGCACCTGCGCCCCCAGAACCCGGTCCGGCGCACCGCCGACCGGTGCCCCGCCACGCGACTGTGATTCGGCGCCGGCCAGGCCCGGGATTGCTCAGAGTCCGGTGTCTTTACCCGTGAGGGAACACTCTTCGAGCAGCAGGCCCGGACCGGCACCTTCTGGGCGAGGCACGGTCCGGCTCGGCGCGGGCGCCCTGCCGTGTCCGATCCACGCCTCCAGCGCCGTGAATGCCGAGCGGTGGCAGGGCGTCAACGGCCGGAGTCTGCCCGGAAACACGTCGTACAGCGAGTCGACATGCGTGCCGCCCTCGATCCGGTAGTAGCGCAGCAGCCCGCCGCGGCCGGCGTTGCGCACCATCCGGGCGTACACATCGGAGTCCCGGCCGATGGGAAGCAGGACATCGAGAGTGCCGTGCAGGGTGATCAGCGGCTTTCCGATCCGGCCTGTCAGTCCGATCGCGTTGACGGCACGGCGGACCTCCGGGGGCCGGGCGGCGTACACATAGTCCGCGTCGCACGCGGGCGTGCCGGGCGCACAGTACGGGGTGCCCGCCTCGGTTGACCCGTCGTAGCCCGGGTCCAGCTCCTCGCGGTAGATCCGCTGGGTCAGATCCCAGTAGTACTGATGGTGGAACGGCCACAAGACCTCCGACCCCACCGGATACCCGGCGGCAATCATGGCACGGTGCGCCTCGTCCGCGCCTGGTCCGCCCGCGGCATACACCGGATAATGGCGCAGCGCGGGCGGCAGAAAGGTCAGCAGATTGGGTCCGCTCGCCCGCCAGAGCGTCCCCTCCCAGTCGACACCGCCGTCGTACAGCTCCGGATGGTTCTCCAGCTGCCAGCGCACCAGATAGCCGCCGTTGGACATGCCTGTGGCGAGGGTGCGGGACGGCGGGCGGTGGTAGCGCTGGGCGACGACGGCGCGTGCGGCCCTGGTCAACTCGGTGACCCGGTCGTTCCATTCGGCGATCGCCTCGCCGGGCGCCTCGCCGTCGCGGTAGAAGGCGGCCCCGGTGTTGCCCTTGTCGGTCGCGGCGAACGCATAGCCGCGGGCGAGGACCCAGTCGCCGATGGCACGGTCGTTGGCGTACTGCTCGCGCACGCCGGGAGAGCCCGCGACGACCAGTCCGCCGTTCCAGCGGTCGGGCAGCCGGACGACGAACTGCGCGTCGTGCTGCCAGCCGTGGTTGGTATTGCCGGCGGACGTGTCGGAGAAGTAGCCGTCGATCTGGATGCCCGGCACACCGGTGGGCGTGGCAAGGCCCGCCGGGGTCAGCCCGGCCCAGTCGGCCCTGTCCGTGTGACCGGACACGACCGTCCCTGCGGTCGTCAACTCGTCGAGACAGGAGACCGCTTGGTGCTCGGCGCCCGGCACATGCAGGCGGGCGATCCGGGTGCAGTGGCCGGACGGCGATGTGTCCGGCTGCTGGGCGACGGCCGGGAGCGCGGCGACCGAGAGCATGAGCGCCGCCGCGTAGGGAACGGCGAGGGGCAGGGGCACGGAGAGACCTCCTGTGGCGTACGGACTGTGGCGTCAGGGGCAGTTGCCGTCGGCGACGACGTAGTGGCCGACGGGGGATTCCTTGAGCGTGTGTGTGACGAAGGTGTTGTAGAGGCCCATGTTCTGTTGGGAGCCCTTGGCGTACGCCTGGCTGCCGTCGGTGGTGGCCCGCCCCGCCTGCACCTGGCGGTAGTTGTCGGTGGTCCAGCAGGTCGCCTTCGCCCCTCCGGCGGTGGTGGCTGTGACCGTGCCGGAGCGGGCGCCCTCAATTCCCGCGGCGTCGCGGGCGGCCACGCTGTAGCCGTGGGCAGTGCCCGGGGCCAGACCCGTGTCGGTGAGAGCCGCGGCCGGCGGGGTGGCGACACGCGTCCCGTCCCGGTACACCGCGTAACCCGCGGCTCCTTCAACTGCCGTCCATGTCAAGGAGATCGACGTGTCCGTGACACCTGTCGCCGCGAGCCCGGACGGAGCCGGGAGACTGCCGGGGCCCGGACTCGTCGTGGAGAGGCCGAAGAACTCGGTGATCCAGTAGCCGGAGCAGATCGAGTCGATGAAGTTCGCGGTACCGGTCTGCCCGCACTGCTGAGGCCCGCTGCCCGGATCCACGGGTGTCCCGTGACCGATCGCGGGCACCCGGTCGACCTCGACGACGACCGTGCCGCTGCCGTCCGCCGCAAGATACTGCTCCCGGCGCGTCTGATTCGGCCCGATCGTGGACGTACGGTCCGGGCTCTGGTCCACACCGTGCACCGCGGTCCACTGGTCCCTCAGCTCATCGGCGTTCCTCGGCACTACCTTCGGGTCGTTGTCGCCGTGCCAGATCGCCACCCGCGGCCGGGGCCCGGAGTACGAGGGATAGGCGTCCCGCACCCGCTGTGCCCACACCTCAGGCGTACGGTCCGCACCCGGGTCCATACAGGTGAGGGCACCCATGTCCCTGGTGCAGTCGTACGGCAGCCCCGCGACCACCGCGCCCGCCTCGAAAACGTCCGGATAGGCGGCGAGCATCACCGCGGTCATGCCGCCACCGGCCGACAGGCCGGTGACATACGTACGCGCCGCATCGCCGCCGTAGGCACTCTCCGCATACGCGACCATCTGGCGGACGGACGCGGCCTCGCCCTGTCCGCGCCGGTTGTCGGCCGTCTGGAACCAGTTGAAGCAGCTGCTCACATTGTTGGCGGAGGTCGTCTCGGCGAAGACCAGCAGGAAGCCGTGCCGGTCGGCGAAGGTCGTGAGACCGGAGTTGTCGGCGTAGACCTGGGCGCTCTGCGTGCAGCCGTGCAGCGCGACCACGACCGCCGGGTGCGCGGGCAGGCCCGCGGGCCGGTACACGTACATGTTCAGAGCGCCTGGATTGTCGCCGAAGCTGCTCACCCGCTCCAGAGGCACGGCCGCCTGGGCATCGGGCGCCGGCGCGAGCCACAGGGCGGCCACGAGCAGCACGAGGACGGCGGCCAGACGGCCGACCGGCTTGGACAGACGTTCACGCAACGGCATCAGGGCCTCCCGCAGGCGTACCGAGGTGCGGCCACAGTAGGAACGCGGCGGTGGGGGAGGAATGGTGACGGGACCCATAGGGCGATGCGGGGACGGCGGTGCGGGGACTGTTGCGGGGGTGGGGGTGGGGTGCTACGCGGGTGCGGTGCACGTGTAGGTGCCGCTGCGCGGGGCCCATTACCTCCGGTGTAATCGACGGCCCCCACTCCACCCCGCCACCCTTGGCTCACTGGAACTCGCGCGGCGCGCTCCGTGCGAGCTCCGGGTCCGACCAGCCCGAACCACGACCTCGATGGAGGCTGATCCGCCATGTCCGCCACCCTGCTCGCCGGCATCTCCCGCACCACCGAGCCGCAGACGATGCTGCGCCGGTTCCTCACTCTCGACGCCGTTGTCACCGGACTGAACGGGCTGGCATACGCCGCGGCATCCGGCCCCCTCGGGCGGCTGCTCGGAGTCGACGCGGCCCTCCTCCTCGAAGTGGGCGTCTTCCTCGCCCTGTTCGGGGTCGGAGTCGGCTACCTGGCCGCGCGCAGCCGGCCCCCGCAGCTGCCCGTGAAGCTCGTCATCGACGCCAATCTGCTGTGGGCCGTCGTCAGCGTCGTCGCGCTCGCGCTCTGGTTCGACCCGACGACCGCAGGGGTCGTCTGGATCCCCTTGCAGGCCATGACCGTCGCCGGGTTCGCCGCTCTGCAGTGGTCGGCGCTGCGCGCGGCCACTACTCCATGAGCGACTGCAGATACTTGGCCGTCGCCGGATCCGCGGGGAGAAGGGTCTCGATGGCCAGCTCGGCGACGGTCACATCCATCGGAGTGTTGAAGGTGGAGATGGACGAGACGAAGGACAGCACCCGCCCCTCGTGCTCGATCTGCAGCGGAAGCGCGAAATACGGATGGGGCACCGGGTCCTCACCGTCCTCGGGGTCGGCGCCGGTCCCCGGAAGGGGATAGGCGGCGACCTCGTCGTACAGCGCGCGCAGCGGCCCGGAGCGGACCAGTGCGATCTGCCGTTCCATCTGGGCCAGCAGGTGAGCGCGCCACTCCCGGAGATTGCGGATCCGCGGGGCGAGGCCCTCGGGGTGGAGCGTGATCCGCATGGCGTTGAGGGGCGGCGTGAGCAGGTGCTCCGGCAGCCCCTCCAGCAGCATCGCGATGCCCCGGTTCGCGGCGACGACGGTGTACGAGCCGTCGACGACGATCGCCGGATACGGTTCGTAGCCCGTCAGCAGCCGCTCCATCCCCTCGCGCAGTGCGCCCATCGACGGATCGTCGAGAGGCGTCTCGGTGAATCGGGGCGCGTAACCGGCCGCCAGGAGCAGGGCGTTGCGCTCCCGTACGGGAACGTCGAGGTGCTCCGCGAGGCGCAGGATCATCTCCTCGCTCGGGCGGGAGCGTCCCGTCTCGATGAAGCTGATGTGCCGCGCGGAGGAGTCGGCCCGCAGGGCCAGTTCCAGCTGGCTGATCCGGCGCCGGTCGCGCCAGCCACGCAGCAGCGGGCCCACTCCGGTGCCGGACGCGACAGTTGTCATACCCGAAACCGTAGTACGGCCCGTCTGCGGCGCGCGAAGGCCATACGGAGGCGATCTAGGTCAATGTGACCTGCGTCACAAAATTATGAAGCCGGAGGCTCGCTGGTTACGCTCGGGAGCTTCGGATTCATAGCAAATGGGACAGGAGTCTCCTTATGTCCGAGAGTCCCGCGACATTGGACTCGGACGAGTACGCGCGGCTGTATTCAGGGCGGCAGCCACAGCTCGTCGCGTACGCACGCTCCCTCACCGGCAATCCCTGGGTGGCCGACGATCTCGTCGCCGAGGCGCACTTCCGGGTCTGGCGGCAGCTGTCCTCGGGGTACTCGGTCGACGACGTGCCCGCATATCTGGCGACCACTGTGCGTAACCTTTCTGACGCGGACGGGGATCCGGACCGTCGGATCGCGTACGTCGAGCTCCTCGCGCGCGTCCTGCGACAGCTGCCGGAGCGCTGGGTCAAGGCGCTCTGGCTGGCCGAGGCCGAGGATCACCCCCTTGACGTGGTGGGACACCGTGTGGGCGCCGGACACGGAGCGACGGCGGTGCTGCTGCACCGGGCGCAGGAGGGCATGCGGCAGGCATTTCTTCGCGCGCACCCCGGGGTACCCGACGACCCCGGGTGCGGGAGGCACTGGAAGCGGATACCCGCGCATGTGGGGGAGGCGGCCGAGTCGCCGAGGCAGGCCGGGGAGATGTGCCTCCACATGGAGGACTGCGAGGATTGTCGCGCCCGGCTGGACCTGCTGACCTGCGCGAACGACCGTCTGTCCGCGCTGGTCGGACCTGCGTTGCTGGTGCTCGAGAAGGAAGCCCCGGCCGGAACGGGGGTTTCCGGCCGGGGCGGCACAGGGTGGGGACGACTCTCGTCTCCCCGCATGCGTGAACGATAAACCATCCCGGCCGCTCCCTGTTACCGCGGGTTAGGCCTAAGAAGGGCGTAACGTTCCGTCACTGACCGCTGCCCCTCGGTACCACCGTCGCGAGCACCGACGGCAGGGGGTACCAGTCGGCCGAGGCGACGCTCGCGTAACGGCCCGCCAGCAGATTGACGCGGTCCCGCGCCTGCGTCTCGGTCGGGTTGGTGTCGTCGATCGCCGGCGCCACGTTGTGTGCGTCCGTCATGACGACGAGGTAGTGGTTCCGGTCGTACCACGAGGTGTCGACGGTCCCGCCCGTGTACGTACCGGCGTCGCCGTCGAAA
Source organism: Streptomyces sp. SLBN-118 (assembly GCF_006715635.1). Lineage (NCBI taxonomy): Bacteria > Bacillati > Actinomycetota > Actinomycetes > Kitasatosporales > Streptomycetaceae > Streptomyces > Streptomyces sp. SLBN-118. The sequence continues at coordinate 1,426,014 of NZ_VFNP01000001.1, read as the reverse complement.
AGCACGAACCAAGGGCGGATACCCGCGTCGGCGTACCGGGTACGGGGATCACCCGCGGCGGCGCCGTGCACAGCAGGGAACGCGGCCGCATCCCGGAGGCGTCCCGCGGCGGCGAGAGCGCGCAGATGCATCGCGTACTCGCGGTCCGTCCACAGTGAGTCCGCAGGATTGCCCTCCTCGACCGTGCCGGGGATGAGCTCCACCACGAACTTGCCCGCCATGGCCGAGCGGGCGGGCCAGCCGTTCGTCCTGACCGCCGTGTCGAGATCCGGGAGACCCCCCGCCAGATCGGCCGGGCGGAACAGGGCGTCGCCGAGCCGGGCGGAGAGCAGCGCGTCGAGCGCGGCGGGGCCGCGGCCGTTGTTGTTCTGGAAGCCGTCCTTCATCTCCACCTTGATGAGGATGGGCCGGTGGCCGGGGTGGGCGTCGTGCCATGCCTTCATGTCCGAGAGACAGCCGCCGAGGTCCTGATTTCTGGCCCTGGTGCGCAGTTGGGCGGGGCTGGAGGCGTTCTCGCAATTGTTGTTGTTGCCAAGGGGGTTGCTGTGCGACACGCGCCACGACCGGCCGAACACGTTGGTCCAGACGTCGAGTTCGAGCATCCCGGCGCCGGAGTCGAGTGCGTCGGCGAAGTACGGGTACTTGGCCTTCTCGTAGGCATTGTGAACGCCGACCCAGGTGGCGGAGGAGTAGGGCAACTGCCCCGGATCCACCGAACCGGGCGTGGCCGCCTCCGCGGGCGCGAGCAGCGCGGAGGCGAACAGTCCGGCCGCGACGGTGGTTGTCAGGGCCGCGCGCTTGAGGTTCCCCATGGTTTCCCTGCCTTTGTGTCGAATGCGTCGATGCGATCAAGTCGACGTAAAGGTAGGGGAGTTGAGTGAACCGAGGGGAGACGTGGATCAGCCGTTACGGATGCGGCGGATGTGTGCGGGGGCCTGTTCCCCAACCCCTCCCTCGCTCCTGCGGCCTGGCGGCCGTGGATGTGCTGGGTACACCCCCGCGAATACTGGAAGCCGCAGCCGAGGAAGTAGACGCATTGCCAAGTGGGCTGTGGACTGACTGCTAACGACTCCCGCCTCCCTTTTCGAAATCATTGATTCCGCACGGTTCGAGCAAGGGCTCGAGCCGCCTGGAAGGAGTCGTGACAATGCGTTTGGCTGCCCGTATGGGGACCCTGGCCGCTGCCGGGTCCATGCTCGCCGGAACTCTCCTGATCCAAGGAGCCGCTCCCGCGAACGCCGCCGGCATCACCTTCTCTTCGTTCTACTACGGCAACGGCCGTATGATCACTGCCTACATCGACGGTAATTACGCCGCCACCGCCGAGTGGGTCCAGGACCCGCCCGCCGGCGGAGGGCCCGGCGACAACCTGTGTGTCACCGACGACCGCGGCGACGGCTTCTGGGCGACGGCAGGGATCAGCGCCAACCGGAGCGTCAGCAGTAAGGGAAAGCCCTCACCCTCCCGCACGTGCAAGGGTGGCGACCTGCCCGAGGACCACACCTTCGTCATGAAGCTGTGTGTCACCAACGGCGCCCGGGCAGCCTGCTCCAAGGCCTACGACATCAGCTCCTGACCCGGACAGGCCCTAACTGCGAGTCGACTTCGGTCCACTCATCGCGTGGTGCCGGTAATCCTTCGGCGGAAGGTTGTACGCAGTGCGGAACGCACGGCTGAAGTCGGCCGCGCGGAAGAAACCCCAGCGGGCGGCGATGGCGTGGATGGGGGTGGACTGCAGTGCCGGATCGGTGAGGTCGCGGCGGGCGGCCTCCAGGCGCCGCAGACGGATCCAGGCAGCGACGGTGGCCTCCTCGTCCTCGAAGAGGCGGTGCAGATAGCTGATGGAGATGTGGTGCGCCGCAGCGATCACGGCCGGAGTGAGCTGCGGGTCGTGCAGATGCTCCTGGATGAAGTTCTTGATGCGCAGGACGAGGGTCCGTCGGTGGGTGTCCGGGGGGAGGACGCTCTCGGCTTCGAGGGTGTGGGCGAAGAGTGCGGCGACCAGATCGGTCAGGACCGTTCCCAGCCGAGCGCCGTCGGAAGGCTGGTAGGGGGTGGTGTCCGCGATCAGCTGGGTGAGGAACTGCGTCAGCAACGCGCCGATCCCCGCCCCGGCCGGTACCCGCCGTGGGATCGTGCGGCCGGTCACGCCGTGCGGGAGTGCCAACAGCGATTTGGGGACCTCGAGTCCCACAGCCGTGACGGGGGCACTGCCGGTGCGGATCTCCCACGGCACCGAGGTGTCGTTGATGTGCAGGTCGGACGGCCGGTAGACGGCCTCGTGGCCGTCCCACCTGCCAATCCCCGTCCCGCCCACGACAAGTGAGAGGTGGTACAGCTCCGGATCGGACTGACGGATCAGTTTCGGCGTGCGCCGGATGACCAGCTGCTGGAACGTGGCCGGCCACACCGACACGGCACCGAGGTCCAGCACACGCTGGGTGGCCCGGAAGTCGTGGGCGTGGTCGCTGCTCATGCGCACAGGAGCATGGGTTTGCCCCACACGCTCGGCCCAGTAGTCCAACCGGTCCGCCGCCGGCACGTCCTCACTGCGGAAAACCATCTCGTTCAGCACGCGTTCGCCCCCTGGATCGTGGGTCTCAGAAGATCACACAGGGCGCCGATAAGCGTCTGATGAACGGATGCGTGCACCGCACGCCGCGCCCCGAAGGGCAGGGGCGCTGATCAGCCGGACCTTTGCCCGCCATCGGGATGCGCCGAAGCAGCCGGAGCAGCCGGACGGACGGACCGCGGGCCGAGCGGTGTGCGGCAGCGCGTGCGCTCACCCCTGCCGCGAGGGACCATGGCCCCATGCTTCTCGTACGGCTCGCCGACGCGTCGCGCGACGTCGCCGCCACCTCCGCCCGCTCGCGGAAGATCGCCGCGCTCGCTGGGCTGTTCGCCGAGGCCGAGCCCGATGACGTCGGGCTCGTCATCTCCTATCTCGCCGGACGCCTCCCGCAGGGACGTATCGGGATCGGCTGGAGCGTACTCAAGGAACCCGTGCCTCCTGCCGGGACTCCCAGCCTCACCGTGTCGGACACCGACGCCGCCCTGACCCGGCTCGCCGGTGTCACGGGGCTCGGGTCACAGGCCGAGCGCAAGCGCCTCGTGCGTGAGCTGATGGCCGCCGCCACCGCCCGGGAACAGGAGTTTCTGAGGCGGCTGCTCATCGGCGAGGTCCGCCAGGGCGCGCTCGACGCGGTCGCGCTGGAGGCTGTCGCCAAAGCCGCCGCCGCGCCCGCCGCCGACGTGCGCCGGGCCGTCATGCTCGACGGATCGCTGCCCCGCGTCGCCCGCGCCCTGCTGGCCGACGGGCCGGCCGCCCTGGCGCGGTTCCGGCTGCGCGTCGGTACCCCCGTCCTCCCGATGCTCGCCCACACGGCGAAGTCGGTCACCGAGGCCGTCCGGGTCCTCACGACCGCCTGCGTCGTCGAGGAGAAGCTCGACGGCATCCGGGTTCAGGTGCATCGCGCCGGTGAGGACATCCGTGTGTACACCAGATCACTGGACGACATCACCGACCGGCTCCCCGAAGTCACCTCCGCGGCACGAGACATGACAGGTGATCGGTTCATCCTGGACGGCGAGCTCATCGCCCTGGACGCGAACAGCGGACGCCCCGTCTCCTTCCAGGACATCGCCTCCCGCGTCGGCTCCCGCGTCGACGTGGACGCCGCCCGGGCCACCCTCCCCCTCTCACCCGTCTTCTTCGATGTGCTCGCCGCCGACGGGGAGCCGACGCTCGACCTCACCGGCGCCGAACGGCACGCTGTGCTCTCCCGCCTCGTACAGGAGCCGATGCGTGTGCGGCGCAGGGTCGTCGAGGACCCGGCGGAGGCGGGGCAGATCGCCGCCGCCGAGGAGTTCTTCGCCGAGACCCTGCGCCGCGGACACGAGGGCGTCCTCGTCAAAGCTCTCGACGCGCCCTACACCGCAGGCCGCCGCGGCCGCTCCTGGCTCAAGGTCAAGCCCGTCCACACCCTCGACCTCGTCGTCCTGGCCGTCGAACGGGGCCATGGCAGGCGCACCGGACTCCTGTCCAACCTCCACCTCGGCGCACGCGCCGCCGACGGCGCGTACGTCATGCTCGGCAAGACCTTCAAAGGCCTCACCGACGAGATGCTGCGCTGGCAGACGGAACGGCTGGGCGAACTGGCCACCGCGGACGACGGGTTCACGGTCACCGTTCGTCCCGAGCTTGTCGTCGAGATCGCGTACGACGGAGTCCAGCGCTCCTCGCGCTACCCGGCCGGCGTCGCGCTGCGCTTCGCGCGCGTACTGCGTCACCGCCCCGACAAGCCCGCCGAGCAGGCCGACACCATCGAACAGGTCCTGGATTCCCGAGCCTGAACTCGGGTCGGCTGTCAGCGCAGGCCCTGCACCTTGTCGGCGAAGGCGGTCAGGTTGTCGACCGTGCGGGTGATCCGTTCGTCCAGGGTGAGCGTCTCCTCGTGCAGGCCGCCGCGCACCTTCGGCAGCTTCCGCCCGCGGACGTAGAGCGAGCAGGCGAGGTCGGCGCAGAGATACGAGCCCACCGTGTTGCCCTCCCGGCCCGCCGCGCCGGCCAGGGGCGCGGCGAAGAGGGTCACGCCGGACGAGGCATGCCCGGTGAGGCAGACCTGGCACATGCTGGACTTCACGGCGCTGGTCCGTCCGGTGGAAGGCACGCGCAGGGTGATGCCGACCGGCCCGTCCTCGCGGGGAAGGACGATATGCGCGCGCAGGGGAGCGCCGGGATCGGTCCAGCCGAGGAAGTCGAGGTCGTCCCAGGGGAGTTCGGCGAAATCGGCGGGCAGCTTCATGCGCGCCGCCTCGCCCTTCGTACAGTTGACGAAGGATCCGCGTATCTGCTTTTCGGTCAGTGTTTCCACCGGTGGAACGTACACAGAGCGCCTTCGGGCGGGCATCCCAATTATGGTGGCCGACATCGCCGCCGCTTCCTCAGCCGACTCCTTGAGCGCTTCCCGAGCCGCTTCCTGAGCCGTTTTCCGAAAGGATCCTGGTCATGCCCACAGAGCCGCTGTCGCAGAAGGAGATCGAGGACCGCCTGCGGGAGCTCCCCGGCTGGTCCCAGGAGGGCGACCGCATCGCCCGCGCCTACCGCCTGTCCACGCATTTCGCGGCGACCGCGATGGTCGTGCACATCGCCCAGATCCAGGAGGAGCTGAACCACCACTCGGATCTGACGCTCGGCTACAACACCCTGTCCCTGTCCGTGAACAGCCATGACGCGGGCGGCGCGGTCACCGAAAAGGACTTCGAGCTGGCCCAGCGGGTGGAAGAGATCGCCGCGGGCCACGGCGCGAGCTGACGGCCGGGGGGCAGGGCCACCCGGCCCTGCCCCCGTGGCTGCGGGGAGGAGCCCCCGCCCTTACGCCCACGCACCCCCGCCCGCCGCGTCCCGCGCGAAGTCCGCGAAGTCCTTCGGCTCGCGGCCCAGCACGCGGCGCACCCCGTCCGTCAGCGACGCGTTGTGCCCGTCGAGCAGCACCGTGAACAGTTCCGACAGCCACTCCGACTCCGGTCCGGGGAACCCGAACTGCTGGAGCATCTCGGCGTACTGCACCCCGGACACCGGGACGTAGCGCACCTCGCGGCCCGATGCCCGGCCTATCTCCGCCGCCACCTCGCCGAAGGTGAGCAGCCGGGGACCCGTCAGCTCATGGATCCGTCCGGCATGACCGCCCTCGGTGAGCGCGGCGACCACCACGTCCGCCAGGTCGTCCGCGTCGACGAAGGGCTCTGCGGTCTCGCCCGCGGGGAAGGGGATCTCGCCGGTGAGCACCCCCTCGTACATCGCGCCCTCGCTGAAGTTCTGGGCGAAGAAACTGGCCCGTACGACCGTCAGGTCCACGCCCGACTCCCGCAGCGCACTCTCCGCGACCACCGCGTCCGGCTCGCCGCGGCCGGAGAGCAGCACCAGACGTCCCACTCCGCTCTCGGCCGCCACCCGGCCGAGGGCCCGCATCGCCCCGGGCGCGCCCGGGGCCGCGAGGTCCGGGAAATACGCGACGTACGCCGCATCCGCGCCCCGCAGCGCCGGTCCCCAGGTCGACTCGTCCTCCCAGTCGAAGACGACCGGTCCCTTGCGCGACCCGGCCCGCACGTTCACACCACGCGCCGCCAGCCGCTCCGCCACGCGTCGGCCGGTCTTGCCCGTGGCCGCTGTCACCAACACCGTTTCCTGCTTCAGGTTCTCTGTCATGCCTCAAGGTTCGCGGCCGCCGCCTGGACTCTCCATGCGCCAAAGGCTCAATGCCATATGCGTCCGTCTACGCTGAGGGGCATGGACGCTCTCGCGGGACTTCTGGACGGACCGCGCGCCAGGGGAGCCTTCCTCCTGCGGATGGTGATGGAGCCGCCGTGGTCCGTACGGATCGAGGACCGGGCCCCGCTCTCCCTGCTGTGCATGACCGCGGGCGAGGCGTGGATCGTGCCGGACGACGGTGACCCGGTGCGCTTGCGTCCCGGCGATGTCGCGATCGCCCGTGGCCCGGGCCCCTACACCGCGGCGGACCAGCTGACCCGCGAACCGACGGCGCTGATCGGTCCCGGCGGCACCTGCCACACACTCCAGGGCGAACCTCTCGCGCAGTCAATGCACTTGGGCGTGCGCAGCTGGGGCAACGACCCTCATGGCTCGGCCACCATGCTGGTCGGGACGTACCAGATGAAGGGCGAGGTCAGCGCGCGGCTGCTCGACACGCTGCCCGAGCTGCTCCATCTGCCCGCCGACGTCTGGGACTGCCCGCTGATGCCGGTGCTCGACGACGAGATCTCCCGGGACGAGCCGGGCCAGAGCGTGGTGCTCGACCGGATCCTGGATCTGGTGCTGATCGCCATGGTGCGGGCCTGGTTCTCGCGCCCCGGCGCCGAGGCGCCCGCCTGGTATCTGGCCATGGGCGACCCGGTGGTGGGCCGGGCGCTGCGGCAGCTTCAGGACGACCCGGCGCACCCGTGGACGGTGGCTTCGCTGGCCGCCGCATGCGGGGTCTCCAGGGCGGGGCTCGCCCGCCGCTTCAACGATCTGGTGGGGGAGCCGCCGATGGCGTACCTCACGGGGTGGCGGCTCGCGCTCGCGCGGATCTTCTCCGCGACACCGACGCGACGGTCGAGGCGGTGGCCAGAAATGTCGGCTACAGCGGCTCGTTCGCGCTGAGCGCCGCCTTCAAGCGCGTACGCGGCATCAGCCCGCAGGAACACCGCACCGGCGCGGCCTTGCCGGAACGGCAACAAGACTCGCGCTGACGGCACCGTGGCGCGACGCTGGGTGTATGAGTCATCACCACGACAATCACGACACGACGCAGATCGACTGGGACGAGATGAGCGGGCTGCTCGAGCGCAACGCGCAGTTCCAGGGCCCGCTGTACGAGCAGGCGACGGCCTGGCTCGGCGAGTTGGTGCCGGCTGCCGGGGTCCGGCGGATCCTGGACATCGGCAGCGGGCCGGGAGTCATGACCCTGCTCTTCGCCGAAGCGTTCCCGTACGCGGAAGTGGTGGCAGTCGACGCCACCGAGCCGCTGCTCGAACGGGCCCGCGCCCGCGCCGAGCGCGCCGGGCTCGGCGACCGTGTCCGTACCCGCCACGCCGAACTCCCCGACGGCATCGAAGAGTTGGGCGAGGCGGATCTGATCTGGGCGGGCAATTCGCTGCACCACATCGGCGACCAGCGCGCCGCGCTCGGCGGCTTCGCCCGGCTGCTGCGTCCGGGCGGGCTGATCGCGATCGCGGAGGGCGGACTGCCCATGCGTCATCTGCCGCGCGACATCGGCATCGGCAGGCCGGGGCTGGAGAGCAGGCTGGACGCGGCCCAGAGCGAGTGGTTCAACGAGATGCGGGCCGGGCTGCCCGGAGCGAAGGACGAGGTCGAGGACTGGCGGGCGCTGATGGGCGCGGCGGGCCTCACGCCGAGCGGGACGCGTTCGTTCCTGCTCGACATCCCCGCGCCGGCGCCCGAGGCCGTACGCGAACATCTGGTCACGGGCCTTGCCTGGCAGCGCAAGCTGCTGGAGGGACGGCTGGCGGCGGAGGATGTCGCCGTGCTCGACCGGCTGCTGGACCCGGAGGACCCGCAGGGCCTGCTTCACCGCCCGGACGCCTACTTCCTCACCGCGCGCACGGTGCACACGGCACGCCGGGACTGATTCAGGACGAGAGGGGTGGGCGAAGCCCTCGCCGGACGCCTGACGGCGGCGAGGGCTTCGCTTGTCGTTCGAGCCGTGGGGACTCAGTGCACCCGCACCTTGAGGGGCGGCGAAACGGTGCCTCCGCCGACGATCCGGAGCGTGTTGCGGCCCTTGAGACCGAGGTAGACCCGCATCTTGTAGGTCGACCGGTGCGTGAGGTTCATGGAGGCGGGCAGGGTGACCCACCTGCCGTTCTGCTTCTGCTGCAGCGTCACCCGGGTCCCCGGAGGCAGATTCTTGGCCTTGCCGTACACCCGGAACTCCTGCCAGGCCTGGACGCCGTCGGTCGTGGCTCTCGCCGTCAGCGTCGGGACTTCGTGGGCCGGTCTCGCGTTGTCACGGCCGGTGCCCGTCGCGGTTGGCGCGGGGGAGACGACGGCCATGGCCACTCCGACCGAACCGGCCAGCACGGCGGCTGTCGCGATTCCGGTCACCGACGCACGTTTGAAACGCTCCATTGGATCTCTCCAGGGGGAAGGGGACTGCGGAGCACCAACCCTAGGCATATGGGGCGTAAATATGAGGAATCGACGCGCTCGCCGCGGAGCGGCCTTTGGTTGCATTACGGAGCAATCGCATCCCCGCTGGAAGGCAGCCGTCCGGGCGGTGCGGTGTACCTTGCGAAAGCGTCTCGGCAGTCGGGAACGAAAGGCCACTGATCCAGTGCCTCCCGCAGCGCGGGTTCGGGCAGCCAGTCGTACCACGCGATCTCCCGTGGATCCGGCCTCACCTCGCCCTCGATCACGGCCTCGTGCACACCGAGCCAGTACGGGCTGATCACGCCCTGACAGAGGAACTTGAAGGCGAACCGGACCGGGGCTCGTATCCCGGCTTCTTCGGCGAGTTCCCTTGCGGCGGCTTCCGCGTAGGACTCGCCCGCTTCCACCGCTCCGCCGAGCAGCCAGTTGTACTGGCCCGGGAAGCGCGAGGTGTTCGCCGGTCGCCGGTGCATGAGGATCCGGCCCGAAGCGTCGCGGCACACGACGGTCGCCACCCGGTGCAGCCACCGATTGCGGATGGCGTCACCTCGGTCGACCACGCCCAGCTCGCGGTCCCGCTCGTCCACGCGATCCACCAGTTCGGACACGATGTCGGTCACCGGCCGCCCGAGACCCTCACAACCGTGCCCGTCGTGTACGAGGCTTCCGGCGACATCAGCCAGGCGACCGCCGCGGCGATTTCCTCCGGTTCGCCCGGGCGGCCGAGTGGGATCGTGGCGGCCGCTTTGGCGGGGCGGTCGGGGTCGCCCATGGTGGCGTGCATGTCTGTGTAGATGACTCCGGGCGCGACCGCGTTGACCCGGATGCCGTCCGCGCCGAGCTCCTTGGCCAGTCCTACGGTCAGGGCGTCGGTGGCCGCCTTGGTCGCGGCGTAGTGAACGTACTCGCCGGGGCTGCCCAGCGTCGCGGCCGCGGAGGAGATGTTGACGATGGCGCCGGAGCCGAGCGCCGCCATGTCGCGGGCGGCCCGCCGACAGCACAGCAGGTAGCCCAGGAGGTTCACCTCGACCACGCGGCGCAGGTCCGAGGTGCGGGTGTCGGTGAGTCTGCCGAGCGGGCCGGTCACTCCGGCATTGTTGACCAGGCCTGTCACCGGGCCGAGTTCGCGCGCGGCGGTGTCGAACACCCGCTCCACGTCGGCCTCGTCGGATGTGTCCGCCTTCACCGTGACGCAGCGGGCGCCGGCCGCACGTACAGCGGTGGCGACCTCGTCCGCCGCGGCACTGTTGCTGACGTACGCCAGGGCCAGGTCGTGGCCGTCGGCCGCCAGCCGGACGCATGTCGCTGCGCCGATACCCCGGCTGCCTCCTGTGACGATGGTGACCGGACGTGACACGTGCCGCCTCCTGTACTCGCTGCTCAGTGCGTGGTTCGACAGCAAGTCGTATCTCATCAGGGGGTCCGTCGGCGGGAGCCGACCCCTGCCCTGGCCGCCAACGGGCGTGCCCCCGGCCGCTGTTCGGCAACCGGGGCGCGCCCCTTGCGTTGATCGGGGACGTCAGTTCCAGTCGAAGCCGTCCGGGTCGGGGCCCAGCCGCCTGCCCTCGTCCAGGGCCGCCATGGCCTGCATGTCCTCGTCGTCCAGCTCGAAGCCGAACACATCGAAGTTCTCGGCGATACGCGACGGAGTGACCGACTTGGGAATGACCACGTTCCCCGTCTGCAGGTGCCAGCGCAGCACCACCTGGGCGGACGTCCTGTCGTGCTTCTGCGCGATGGCGACGACCGTCGGGACTTCGAGGAGGCCCTTGCCCTGGCCCAGCGGGGACCATGCCTCGGTGCGGATGCCGTGCTCGGCGTGGAAGGCGCGCAGCTCCGCCTGCTGGAGCTGCGGGTGCAGCTCGACCTGGTTGACGGCCGGGACGACGCCGGAGTCCTCGATGAGGCGACTGAGCTGCGGCGCCTTGAAGTTGGAGACACCGACCGCCTTCGCTCGGCCGCTCTGCTCGATCTCGGTGAACGTCTTCCAGATCGTGAGGTAGTCCTCGCGCATCGCGCGCGGCCAGTGGATCAGGTAGAGGTCGACGTGGTCGAGGCCCAGCTTCTTCAGCGAGGCGTCGAATTCACGCAGGACGGCGTCACGCGTCCATTTCTCGGACGAGCTGTTCCACAGCTTCGTCGTGATGAACAGTTCGTCGCGGGCGATCCCGGATGCGGCCACGGCACGTCCGGTGCCCTCTTCGTTCTCGTAGATGGCCGCTGTGTCGATGCTGCGGTAGCCGGCTTCCAGAGCCGTGCCAACCGCCTTCGCCGCCTCGTCGTCGGGTACCTGCCAGACACCGAAGCCGAGCTGCGGCATCGCGACGCCATTGTTGAGGGTGAGGGTGGGGACCTTGCTCACGAGCGGTCGATCCTTACGTCGTCGGTTGGTACTCCCATGGTCAACGACCACCTTGGGGGACGCATTCCCGACGCCGAAGTTGGCCTGATACAGATCCGACCTTATCGGTCCGGACCATTGACCACGCCTCACCAAGACGCAACCCTATGGCACATAGCTGAACGTCGGACACTCATGTGAACGGACGAGACCGGCGGCGACGGCCGCACCAATCTCACCGACATCTCCCTCGGGACGAATGTCGGGGACTACAGCATCAACCGCGACCGGAAGACCAATGGCTTCCACGGTCTCGGCGCCTTTCTCATCATGAACGATCAACTCCGGGCCAGGTGACAGCAGATGACCCCCACCAGAAGAACCGTCCTGGGCGCCGCGCTGGGCGGTGCCGCCGCGGTCGGCATGCCCGCCCTCCCCGCCAGCGCCGCCTCCTGGCAGCTGCGCTGGTCGCCGTCGGCGAGCCGCGACAGGCTCAAGGCTTTCGAGACGATCGAGGACGACCGGGCGGGCTCCCACCCGGCGGGCGCGCCGCACATCGCCGCCGAGGGGGACCACTTCCGGTTCACCATGCACACGGTGGACCGGGACACCATGAGGGACCGACAGCGCCACGAGGTCACCGGCTGCCGCAACGGCAGCTCCTACCTCCAATGGAAGTCCGGCCAGACCTGGCGCGTCACGTACTCGATGTACATCCCCAGCACGCTGAAGGCGACCACGAGCTTCACGCACATCATGCAGATGAAGCAGCCCGGCACCGGATCGTCGCCGATCGTCGTGCAGTCGCTGCGCCGCGTCAACGGCGTACAGACCATCGAGCTCAGGGTCATCGAGGGCGATGTCCTCGTCGGCCGGACGAACCTGGAGCCGCTGCACAACAAGTGGACCGATGTCGACTTCCAGATCAAGATCGGCAGCGGTACGTCGGGTTCGGTCCGCTGGGTCCTCAAGAGCGGCGGCACGACGGTGGTCGACAAGTCGAAGTCGGGCGTCGACACCTTCCTCGCGGACCGGGTGCGCCCCAAGTGGGGCATCTACCGCTCCCTCGGCGACAGTTCGGGCTCGCTTCAGAACTGTCACATGCTCCTCACCAATCTGCGCGGCTACCAGCTCGTCTGAGGAGGACGACCAAGAAGCGCTTACGGAGAACCGCAGCCACCGCCTTACTGGGCTTCGCGCTGGCGCTGGGCGTCGCCCCCCCGGCGGGAGCCCGGCCCCAAACGCCGCAGCTCGCGGCCGCTACGGCACCCGCACCCGGCGCGGCCGGATTCAACGTCCGTGACCACGGAGCGGTGGGCAACGGCTCCACCAACGACACCGCGGCCATCAACAAGGCCATCACCGCCGCCAACGCGTCGGGCGGGGGAGTCGTCCGCTTCCCCTCGGGAACCTACTTCGCCCGGCCGGTGCTTGGGGGCGCGCTGCTCCTCGGCGCACTCAGCCTCCAGGGCCCCGCCCGCGCCGATCTGGAACACCCGCGCCAGCCCTTGCTCAGCGAGGACGGACGGCATCGGCCTGGACAGCGGGTCCGCTGCCCGGCGTGGAACTGCTGCTCCACGCCGGGCAGTTCACCTCACTCGTACAGCGCGTCCACCTCGACCGAGTACGCCGCCTCGATCGCCTTCCGCTTGAGCTTCAGCGAGGGGGTGAGCAGCCCGTGCTCCTCGCTGAAGGGGTGTGCCAGGATCCGGAACGTACGGATCGACTCGGCCTTGGACACCAGGGTGTTGGCGGCCACCACGGCCCGGCGGATCTCCATCTCCAGTTCCGGGTCGCGCACCAGCTCGGCGGGCGGCAGTGGCGCCTTGTTCTGCATGGCGAGCCAGTGGTCGACGGCCTCCTGGTCCACGGTGACCAGCGCGGCGATGTACGGACGGTCGTTGCCGACGACGATGCACTGCGCCACCAGGGGATGGTTGCGCACCCGCTCCTCCAGACCCACGGGCGAGACACTCTTGCCGCCCGAGGTCACCAGGATTTCCTTCTTGCGGCCGGTGATGGTCAGGTAGCCGTCCTCGTCGAGTGCCCCGAGGTCGCCCGTGGCCAGCCAGCCGTCGTTCAGCACGGCGTCGGTGGACTTCGGGTCGCCGAGATAACCGCCGAAGATGTGCGCTCCGTGCAGCCACACCTCGCCGTCCTCGGCGATGTGCACCGTGGTGCCGGGGATCGGCTGGCCGACCGTGCCGTAGCGCGTGCGCTCCGGCGGGTTCGCTGTTGCCGCCGCGGTCGACTCGGTGAGCCCGTACCCCTCGAAGACGGTGACGCCCGCGCCCTCGAAGAAGAGCCCGAGCCGCCGGTTCATGCCGGAGCCGCCGGACATCGCGTGCCGTACCCGGCCGCCCATCGCGTCGCGGACCTTCCCGTACACGACCTTCTCGAAGAACTGGTGCTGCATGCGCAGCCCCGCCGACGGTCCCGGGCCGAGCCCGAAGGCACGGTGCTCCATGGCTTCCGCGTATCGCACCGCGACCTCGACGGCCTTGTCGAACGGGCCCGTCTTCCCGTCGGCCTCCGCCCTGCGGCGCGCGGCGTTGAAGACCTTCTCGAAGATGTACGGCACGGCCAGGATGAACGTCGGCCGGAACGCCGCCAGGTCCGGCAGCAGCGCGCTCGCCTGCAGCACCGGCTGATGGCCGAGCTTGACCCGGCCGCGCACCGCCGCGATCTCGACCATCCGCCCGAAGACATGGGCGAGTGGCAGAAAGAGCAGGGTCGAGGCCTCGTCGCCGGGTTTGGAGTGGAAGACCGGCTCCCAGCGCTGGATCAGGGTGTCGGTTTCGAACATGAAGTTGGCGTGGGTGATCACACAGCCCTTGGGGCGGCCGGTGGTGCCGGAGGTGTAGATGACGGTGGCGATCGAGTCGGGAGTGACCGCACGTCTGTGCCGGTGGACCACCTCGTCGTCGATGTGCACGCCCGCCTCCATCAGTTCGGCGACGGCCCCGGCGTCCAGCTGCCACAGCCGTTTCAGCTGAGGCAGCCGGTCGATCACCGAGCCGATGGTCATGGCGTGGTCCTCGTGCTCGACCATGCAGGCCGAGACCTCGGAGTCGTGCAGCATCCAGAAGACCTGCTCGGCGGAGGAGGTGGGGTAGACGGGCACCGACTGGGCGCCGACGGTCCACAGCGCGAAGTCGAAGAGCGTCCACTCGTAGCGCGTACGGCACATGATCGCGACGCGGTCCCCGAACCGCACGCCGTGCGCGAGCAGCCCCTTGGACAGGGCCAGCACCTCGTCGCGGAACTGCGCGGAGCTCATGTCCTGCCAGGTGCCCGCCGCGTCCTTGCGACCGAGGGCGACCCGCTGGGGATCGTCCTCGGCATGGTCGAAGACCGCGTCCGCAAGTCCGCCTACCTGAGGCGCCGCGGCCATGGGTGGGACAGTGAACTCGCGCAATGGCCTGCTCCTCGTGGCGCTCCCCGCACAGCGCCGTGACGGTACCCCACACTGCGGCGGGGCGGGAGAGGCTTCACGAACTGTGGACGAAATGGCATCACCACAGGTCAGGCGCAGATGTCCGGCAACATGGTGCAGGCTCCTGCGCCATTCTGACCGCCCGGTAAGTACGCCGGACGGGAATCTCCACCGAATCTGTACGGTGCGATCACCGTCGCTCTACGGATACGAGCCTTGGTCTGAACCTGTGTCGCCTGCGCCGCCTGTGTGGTGAGCCGGGCGATCGCGATCGTACCGAAGATCACGACACCGCCGCCCTGGTGAGCCCGCTGTCACCGCCCGCGGTGCAGCCGGTCCCCGCCCGCGAGGATCGACGCCGCCAGAGCGTCCGCCGCGCCCCGCGCCTCGCGGCCCGCTCCCGCGCGGCGGCCGTGCAGCAGGACGAAGTCCACATCGCCGAGCTCGGGCAGACCCGCACGGGCCGGAACCGGAACCAGGCCGGGCGGAATCAGCCCGCGGGTGTGGGCCATCACGCCGAGCCCGGCCCGCGCGGCGGCGATCAGTCCGCTCAGACTCGTACTCGTACAGGTGATGTGCCAGGCGCGGCCGTCGGCCTCAAGGACCTCCAGCGCCCGGGCACGCGTGATCCCCGGCGGCGGAAAGACGATCAACGGCACCGGGCGGTCCGGATCCAGCCGCAACTGCGGGGCGCCGATCCAGGTCAGCGTGTCCTGCCAGACCAGCTCGCCATGCGTGTCACCCGCGCGTCGCTTGGCCAGCACGAGATCGAGCCGGCCCGCCTCCAGCCGCTCGTGCAAGGTGCCCGACAGCTCGACCGTCAGCTCCAGATCGACCCCCGGGTGATCGCGCCGGAACGCCTGAAGGATCTCCGGGAGCCGTGTCAGTACGAAGTCCTCCGACACCCCGAAACGCAGCCGCCCGCGCAGCCGCGTTCCCGCGAAGAACGCGGACGCGCGCTCGTGTGCCTGAAGGATCGTCCGGGCGAAACCGAGCATCGCCTCGCCGTCCTCGGTGAGCTCCACGCTGTGCGTGTCCCGCGTGAACAACGGGCGCCCGGTCGCGTCCTCCAGCCGCCGCACATGCTGGCTCACCGTCGACTGACGCAGACCGAGCCGACGGGCGGCCTGGGTGAAACTCAGGGTCTGGGCGACGGCGAGGAAGGTACGCAGCTGAGCCGGGTCGTACACCTTCCGAGGTTAACGCGTCATCGTGATCCGTGATGACAGTCAGAGCGGTATACGGGATTCCCGATCACCTCCATCGGGAGGAGCATGGAGAAGAACACCCCGGACCGAGAGCAAGTGGAGTACATGAGCCGCCGCACGTTGCAGCTGCCGTCCTGGCTGCCGTTCGACCCGTACATCCTGGCGCTGCTCGGGACGGTCGCCCTCGCGGCGCTGCTCCCGGCGTCGGGAGGAGCGGCTGAAATCGCTGGGGGAGCGTCGACCGGAGCGGTCGCCCTGCTCTTCTTCCTGTACGGCGCGCGACTGTCCACGCGCGAGGCCCTCGACGGCCTGCGGCACTGGCGACTCCACCTGACGGTCCTCGGCGCGACCTTCCTGGCCTTCCCGCTCCTCGGTCTCGCCGCCCGAGGCCTCGAACCGCTCGTGCTCACCCCACAGCTCTACAGCGGCCTGCTCTTCCTCTGCCTCGTCCCGTCGACGATCCAGTCCTCGATCGCCTTCACGTCCATCGCCCGCGGCAACGTCCCCGCGGCGATCTGCGCGGGCTCCTTCTCCAGCCTCGCGGGCATCGTCCTGACCCCGCTCCTCGCGGCCCTCCTGCTCGGCGGCACCGGGGGCGGCTTCTCCGCGGACGCCCTCGTGAAGATCGTCCTGCAACTGCTGGTGCCGTTCCTGGCAGGGCAGTTGCTCAGGCGGTGGATCGGTGGCTTCCTGATCCGCCACAAGCAGGCGCTCGGCCATGTCGACCGGGCCGCGATCCTGCTCGTCGTCTACACGGCCTTCAGTGAAGGCATGGTCGCCGGCGTCTGGCACCAGGTGACGCCCCTGCGCCTGGGCGCGCTGCTCCTGGTCGAGGCGCTGCTACTTGCGGCGATGCTCGCGCTGACCTGGTACGGCGCGAAGCGGCTCGGCTTCGGCCGGGAGGACCGGATCACGATCCAGTTCGCGGGCTCGAAGAAGAGCCTGGCGGCGGGGCTGCCGATGGCGAGCGTGCTGTTCGGGGCGCAGGCGAGTGTGGCGGTACTGCCGTTGATGCTTTTCCACCAGATGCAGCTGATGGTGTGCGCGGTGCTGGCGAAGCGCCGGGCGCGGGACGCGGCGGTGACCGCGGTGCCTTTCCCCCACCCCGCCCTCCCCCTACGGCCTGGCGGCCGTGGGAGGTACCCCCATCCCGAAACCGGGGCTGCGCCCCGAACCCCTTGACTGCGCGGCGGCGGCGCGGCGCGGCTGATCCCACCCCCGCCCCTTCAAGGGACTGAGGGCAAGCCCCCAGACCCTCAAGGTGCAAGGGAAAGTGGGGGCTGGCGCCCCGGCATCCCCCAAGCGCCGGCTTCGCGGCGCAGCCTGGCACCCACGTACGTGGCCCGGCGGTCGGCTTCGCGGCGCGACCAACTGCCGAGCCCGGCAAGGGGCCGCGGAGCGGGTGGGGTCGGGACGTAGAGCGTGATGTGTGGCGCGGGGACGCCCGCTCTCAACGGCATGGCAGAGACGCGCCGTAAATCATGCAGTCCCGGCTCCACCCCGGAGCGGACCCGGGCGCCCACCTCCGCGGCACCGGGCACCCCGCACCCCAGACGGCCACCCTCCGCACCGGACAACCCCGTACCCCCAGCCCCCGCCCCCCTCCCTGACTGACAAGATCGCCACGTGACGACGTACGCGATCCGCCCCTACGGCTCCCGCCCCTGCACCCTGGTCGTATGCCGCGGGTGCTGCTGCGGCGACCCCGGCAAGAACCCCGGTACCGACCACGAGGGCCAGTTGGCGCGGCTGCGCGCCGCAGCCGCGGACTCCGGCGGGCGGCTCGCGGTGCGTACGAGCGAATGCCTCGGCCCCTGCGGCCAGGCGAATGTGATCGTGGTCCAGCCCTCCACGGAGGGCCGTCGCCGAGGGGCCCGCGCCGCCTGGATCGGCTGGGCGCTCGACGACGACGCGACGGACGACGTCCTGGCCTGGGCACGGGCCGGCGGCCCCGGCCTCGCGGAACTCCCGGCCACGCTCGAACTTCAGACGATCCCGGCCCCGGCGGAAACCCGCCGCCGCGCCCGCACCTCGCGCCGTGCCTGACCCCTGCGTTGCAGCATGGAGTCAGGCCCCCGGAAGAGGTGCACGCGCATGGCTTCGAAGCCGCACAGCCACGACGAGCGAACCGAGGCCGTCCATGACGTGGACCGGGCAGTGCAGCATGCCCTGGACCGGCTGACGCTGCTGACCAACGCCTCTGAAGCGCTGGCCAGCACCCTCGACATCGACGAGGGTCTGCGACGCCTGTGCCGCACGGTGGTTCCGGGTCTCGCGGACTGGTGCGCGGTGGATCTGCTCGACGAACGCGGCCGCCTGTGCCGCCAGGTGGTCGAGCACCGTGAGCCGGATCTGCTGTCACCGGGGCTGTACGAGGGTGAGCTGCCACCCGCCGAGAAATCGGCCGCCTCGGTGGCCCGAGCGCTGCGCGGTGCCGGGCCACTGCTCGTCACGACGTTCACCGCCCCTGCGGGCGCGGCCGATCCACTGCATGCCAGGGAGCTGGAACTGTTCGACCACCTGGGAGCCGACACGGTGGTGATCGCACCGCTGCGGGCCCGCCGCCAGGTGCTGGGCGCCCTCACCCTGGCTCGCACAGAGGCCACCGGCGGGCTGGGAGAGGACAGTCTTCCGCTGGCGGAGGACCTGGCCCACCGCGTCGCGCTCGCTGTCGAGAACGCACGTTTGCATGGCGAGGTACAGCACACAGGGGAGCGCATCCAACGCTCCCTGCTGCCCGATCTGCCCATCGACGGCCCTCTCGAGTTGGCCGCCCGCTACCAGCCCGCACTGGCCACCAACCAGGTCGGTGGCGACTGGTACGACTCGTTCGTGCTGCCCGGCGGTGCCATGACCCTCATCATCGGGGACGTCGCAGGCCACGACCTGCAAGCCACCGTGGCCATGAGCCATATGCGCAACATGCTGCGCGGCATCGCCGCCGACCGTAAAGAGCCACCGGGCAAGATCCTGGGCCGACTGGACGCGGCCATCGGCATTCTCTACCCTCACCGGACCCTGACCTGCATCTACGCACTGGTGGAGAAGCCCGCCGAGGCCCAGCCGTGGAAGCTGCAGTACGCCGCCGCCGGCCATCCCACTCCGCTGTTGATCACCGCGGAAGGTGACACGCGATTCCTGACCGAGGGCCGCAGCATGCTGCTGGGGGTGGAACCCACCCAGCGACGCTCTGACGCCACCGAAGTCCTGCCGTGGAACTCGACCGTCCTGTTCTACACCGACGGCCTCATCGAACGACGTGCAGAAGACCTCGACCGCGGCGGTGCCCGGCTGCGCCAGCACGCCGCCGCTCTCGCCCAGGAACCCCTCGAGTCCTTCTGCGACGAATTGCTCAGCGGCCTCGCAGAGGCCAGCAATGACGATGTGGCACTCATCGCCGTCCGTATCCCTCCACGTCACGAAAGCCCCGAGTCGGCCACCGCCACCTCCGACTGAGGTCAGCACGCCCACGGCCCGCCCGGCTCGAACGACCCAATCCAGCCACCCGCATTCACGAACTCTTCGCTCAGCCGTCGCCGTTACCGCACCGCTGACGACGAACATACGGAAGGACCCGGCCTGGGCGCTCCCCATCGGCCGGGTCCTCATCCCGTGCGGCGCGGGCGCCTCAGACCCCGGTGCCCAGGGCGATCCGCTCGTCGCCCGCGTAGACGTTCATATTGGCGCCGCGCAGAAAACCGACCAGGGTCAGGCCCGTTTCGGCGGCCAGGTCGACGGCGAGCGAGGACGGCGCGGAGACAGCGGCCAGCACCGGGATTCCGGCCATGACCGCCTTCTGCGCCAGCTCGAACGATGCCCGCCCCGACACCAGCAGGATCACCCGGGACAGCGGCAGCCTCCCGTCCTGGAGGGCCCGGCCGACGAGTTTGTCGACGGCGTTGTGCCGGCCGACGTCCTCCCGTATGTCGAGCAGCTCGCCCTCCTCGGAGAACAGCGCCGCCGCGTGCAGACCCCCGGTCCGGTCGAAGACCCGCTGTGCTGCCCGCAGCCGGTCGGGGAGGCCGGCGAGCAGTGAGGGCTCGACGCGGAGCGGGGGAGTGTCGGCGATCGGGAAGCGGGCCGTGGTGCGTACGGCGTCGAGGCTGGCCTTGCCGCACAGACCGCAGGAGGACGCGGTGTAGACGTTGCGCTCAAGGGTGATGTCGGGCACGGGCACACCGGACGCGAGCTGCACGTCCACCACGTTGTAGGTGTTGGTGCCTCCCCCAGCTACCGCTGGGGGTGCCCCCACCGCGGCCCCGGCGCAGTACACGATCGACTGCAACTCGTCCGCGGACCCGAGCACACCCTCGCTGACCAGGAAACCCGCGGCGAGTGCGAAGTCGTCGCCCGGGGTGCGCATGGTGATGGCGAGCGGTTTGCCGTTGAGACGGATCTCCAGCGGCTCCTCGGCCACGAGGGTGTCCGGGCGGGACGAGACAGCGCCGTCCCTGATGCGGATGGTGCGGCGGCGCTCGGTGACCCGTCCCATGGCGATCAATTCCGATTCTGTACGGTCGTGCGGCGAGGTGACCTGGACGATCTCATTCTCCTGCACAAGCGGGGTGAGCAGTTCCTGGTGCCGCACTTCCTGCTGGACGCGCTCGGCGCCGGACTTTTCGTGGCCGTTCCCGGCAGTCAAGCGACTCAGCACCCTTCGGAAGGCTCCAAATTCCGGCCCCCGAATCCTGTGGGATCACCTGCCGTCGTACCGGGTGGTAGCCGCCAAGACTGGGTGATTCCACTGTCCGCACCCAGGGGGAACCGCTCATGACCGGCTCACGCATCGTCGCGCTCGGCCACTACCAGCCCGCAAAGGTGCTCACCAACGCCGACCTGGCGAAGGTGGTCGACACCAGCGACGAGTGGATCCGCAGCCGCGTCGGGATCGAGACCCGGCATGTGGGGGGACCCGACGAGCCGGTCGACGAGCTGGCCGCGCACGCCGCCGCGAAGGCGCTCGCCTCCGCCGGTCTCACGCCCGCCGACATTGACCTTGTACTGGTCGCCACCTCCACCGCGATCGACCGCTCGCCCAACATGGCCGCCCGCGTCGCAGCCCGCCTCGGCATGGGCTCGCCCGCCGTCATGGACCTCAATGTCGTCTGCGCCGGCTTCACCCACGCGCTCGCCACGGCCGACCATGCCGTACGTGCCGGAGCCGCCACCCGCGCACTGGTCATCGGCGCCGACAAGATGGCGGACATCGTCGACTGGAGCGACCGCTCCACCTGCGTGCTCGTCGGCGATGGCGCAGGCGCGGCAGTCATCGAGACGAGCGCGGAACCGGAGATCGGACCGGTGCTGTGGGGCTCGGTGCCCGAGATGGGCCACGCCGTACGGATCGAGGGCACCCCGTCCCGTTTCGCGCAGGAGGGCCAGTCCGTCTACCGCTGGGCCACCACCCAGCTCCCGCCCATCGCCCGCAAGGTCTGCGAGCGGGCGGGCGTCACCCCCGAGGAACTGGCTGCGGTCGTCCTCCACCAGGCGAACCTCCGGATCATCGAGCCTGTCGCCCAGAAGATCGGCGCGGTCAACGCCGTCATCGCCCGCGATGTGGTGGAGTCCGGGAACACCTCCGCCGCCTCGATCCCCATGGCGTTCTCCAAACTCGTCGAGCGCGGGGAGATCGAGTCGGGCGACCCGGTGCTGCTCTTCGGCTTCGGCGGCAACCTCTCGTACGCGGGTCAGGTCATCCGCTGCCCGTGAGCGGGGCACACTGAACGGCATGGTGGCGAAGCGAAGCGCGGGCCTGCTGCTGTATCGCAGGCGGAGTCCTGGCATCGAGGTGCTCCTCGGCCATATGGGAGGGCCGTTCTGGCAGGGGCGTGACACCGCGGCATGGTCCGTGCCGAAGGGGGAGTACCTCCCGGAGGAGGAGCCGATGGCCGCCGCCCGGCGGGAGTTCGAGGAGGAA
This sequence comes from Streptomyces sp. SLBN-118, assembly GCF_006715635.1. NCBI lineage: Bacteria > Bacillati > Actinomycetota > Actinomycetes > Kitasatosporales > Streptomycetaceae > Streptomyces > Streptomyces sp. SLBN-118. The sequence continues at coordinate 1,404,441 of NZ_VFNP01000001.1, read as the reverse complement.
CTGGGCCTGGCGCCGCCCGAGGGTGAGTGGCAGCCGCTCGGTGATGCCCGCCAGACCAGCGGAAAGATTGTCACCGCGTGGGTGCTGGAGGGCGACCTCGACACGGACCTCGTGGTGCCCGGAACTTTCACCATGGAATGGCCGCGGGGCTCCGGCCGTATCCAGGAGTTCCCGGAGATCGACCGGGCGGAGTGGTTCGGCCTGGACGAGGCCAGGGAGAAGCTGGTGACGGGCCAGCGGGTCTTCATCGACCGGCTGGAAGAGCTGCTCGAATCCGGCCGGACGTGACGCGGATTGCGCCGTGGCGGGGCTCGGCGGGCTTCTGACGATCCACCCCGTGCGCGCGGCGCGAGGCGGGCCGCGGCGCGTCGCGCGGGGCGGGTCGGGGAGGCCGGTAGCCGTCGATGGCCGGGCGGGGGACCGGGATGTTGTCCGCAGGACTGCCGCAGAGAACCGTGCCCACGCGTAGGCACGAGGCAGCTGCCGGGGGGCTGTCAGTTGCTGCCTGTTCAATGTGCCTCATGGAGATGGATACGCATAGGCGCGGCTTGTTCTGGGATGTGCAGGCGGGGCGGGTCCCACCGCCACCTGCGGCGGTGCTTCTCGGCTGGGAGCTGGTGGAGGTGGATCCGGAGCAGGGGACGATCGAGGTCGCGTTTTTGGCGGGCGATCAGTTCGCGAACCCTGTCGGTGTGATCCAGGGCGGGTTCTTGGCCGCGATGCTCGATGACACTCTGGGCCCGGCGCTGGTCGCGACGCTGCCGGAGAACCAGTTCGCGCCGACTGTCGATCTTCATGTCCAGTTCCTCCGCCCTGCCCGCCCCGGCCGGCTCACGGGGCGGGGGCGGATTGTGCAGCGCGGCAAGGATGTCTGCTTTCTCGCCGGTGAGCTCATAGGTCCTGACGGCAGGCCGGTGGCTGTGGCGACCGCGACCGCGCGAATCCAGACCGTTCGTCAGGGGTCGTAGGCGAGCAACGCCCGTTCAGGCGAAGGCCGAGGCGTGTGCCTCGGCCCACGCCCGGAACGGCCTCGGCTCCCGCCTCCGTCCTGAGTCTCCAGGACTCGATCGACGGCGATCAGATCTTTGTCCCGAGTGTGGGGAAAGTTGCACCCGAACCCCGCGCAAGTTCTTCCCAGTTGGGCAAAGCGCTGCTACGTTCCCCTCGAAAGAACAACGAACGCGGCCGAATCGGCGGGGAGGGGCACGTGAGACGCATGACGGCTCGACCCGCGAACGCGCACCAGGCGCGACTGCTCCGGCTATTGCGCGACGGCGGGCCCAACTCCCGTGCCCAGCTGGGCGACCAGGTGGATCTGTCCCGTTCCAAGCTCGCCGTCGAGGTCGACCGGCTGCTCGAGACCGGGCTCGTCGTCGCGGACGGTCTCGCCGCATCCCGCGGCGGGCGTCGCTCCCACAACATCCGGCTCGCCCCCGCGCTGCGCTTCCTCGGCGTCGACATCGGCGCCACCTCCGTCGACGTGGCCGTCACCAGCGCCGAGCTCGAAGTGCTCGGCCACCTCAACCACCCCATGGATGTCCGCGAGGGCCCGGTCGCCGTCTTCGAGCAGGTGCTGTCGATGGCGGCGAAGCTCAAGGCATCCGGACTGGCCGAGGGCTTTGACGGCGCGGGCATCGGCGTCCCCGGGCCGGTCCGTTTCCCGGAAGGCGTGCCGGTCGCGCCGCCGATCATGCCCGGATGGGACGGCTTCCCCGTCCGCGAGGCGCTCAGCCAGGAACTCGGCTGCCCGGTCATGGTCGACAACGATGTGAACCTGATGGCGATGGGGGAGCAGCACGCGGGCGTCGCGCGCTCCGTGGGCGACTTCCTCTGCATCAAGATCGGCACGGGCATCGGCTGCGGCATCGTCGTCGGCGGCGAGGTCTACCGCGGTACGACGGGCAGCGCCGGCGACATCGGCCATATCCAGGTCGAACCCGACGGCCGCGGCTGCGCCTGCGGGAACAAGGGCTGCCTGGAGGCCTACTTCAGCGGTGCCGCGCTCGCCCGGGACGCCGAGGATGCGGCCCGCACCGGCCGGTCGGACGAGCTCGCCGCCAGGCTGGAGGGGGCGGGCCGGCTCACGGCGATCGACGTCGCGGCCGCCGCTGCCGCGGGAGACACCACCTCGCTCGAACTCATCCGTGAGGGCGGCAACCGCGTCGGCCAGGTCATCGCCGGACTGGTCAGTTTCTTCAACCCGGGGCTCGTGGTCATCGGCGGCGGGGTGACCGGCCTCGGCCATACGCTCCTGGCGAGCGTGCGCACCCAGGTCTACCGCCAGTCGCTGCCCCTGGCAACCGGCAATCTCCCCATCGTCCTGGGCGAGTTGGGGCCGACCGCCGGAGTGATCGGCGCGGCCCGGCTCATCAGCGACCACCTGTTCTCACCGGCCTGATCCGCCCCTATCGACCCGGCCGGTAGGTACGACCCGCACGTGCACCTGGAACCGCCCTGCCCGCTCACCGGCCGCACCCGCCGAGGGGATAGTCATGGCACCAGAACCACCCCTGCTCACCATGTCCGGCATCACCAAATGGTTCCCCGGCGTCCGCGCGCTCGAGGGAGTGGAACTGGAGGTTCAGGCCGGCGAGGTCCACTGCCTCCTCGGCCAGAACGGCGCCGGTAAATCAACCCTCATCAAGGTGCTCGCCGGAGCCCATCAGCCCGACGGCGGAGAGATCACCTGGCGTGGCGGGAAGGTCTCCCTCCCCTCGCCCATCGCCGCCATGCGGCTCGGTATCGCCACCATCTACCAGGAGCTCGACCTCGTCGAAGGACTCTCCGTCGCCGAGAACGTCTTCCTCGGACACGAACCGACCTCCGCCGGTTTTGTCGTGCGAGGCAAGGAAGCCAGGTCCGCAACAGCCGTGATTCTCAAGCGACTTGGCCACCCCGAGATCGACCCGGGCCGTATCGTCGGCGACCTTTCCGCCGCCCAGCAGCAGATCGTCTCGATGGCCCGCGCGCTCTCCCACGACGTACGCCTGATCGTGATGGACGAGCCGTCCGCCGCCCTCGACCCGGACGAGGTCGACAATCTCTTCCGTATCGTCGGCAATCTGACCGCCGCCGGAGTCGCCGTGGTCTACATCTCCCACCGTCTCGAAGAGATCCGCCGCATCGGCGACCGGGTGACCGTCCTCAAGGACGGCCGGGCGGTCGCCGTCGGACTGCCCGCACGGGACACTCCCACCCACGACATCGTTGCCATGATGACCGGCCGGACCGTCGAATATCTCTTCCCCGACCGGCCCCACGCGGCACACGCCGCGGACCGGCAGCCGGTCCTGAAGGTCGAAGGACTCGCCGGGGAAGGGGAGTTCGCGCCCCTCGACCTCGAACTGCGACCGGGAGAGATCGTCGGACTCGCCGGACTCGTGGGCTCCGGACGCTCCGAGATCCTGGAGACGATCTACGGCGCCCGCAAGCCCAGCGCCGGACGCGTCCTCGTCGACGGCAACGTGCTGCGCCCCGGAAGCGTCCGTGCCGCCGTGCGCGCCGGAATCGGGCTCGCCCCCGAGGAGCGCAAGGCGCAGGGCCTGCTGATGCAGGAGTCCGTCACCCGCAATGTCTCCGTCTCCTCCCTCTCCCGCTTCTCCCGCGGCGGCTGGCTCGACCGCCGTGCGGAACGGGCAGTGGCACAGCAGGCGACCAGGGAACTCTCCCTGCGCCCCGACAACCCCGACGCACCGATCCGCACCCTCTCCGGCGGCAACCAGCAAAAGGCCGTGCTCGCCCGCTGGCTGCTGCGCGGCTGCCGGGTGCTGCTCCTCGACGAGCCCACCCGCGGCGTCGACGTCGGCGCGCGCGCCGATCTGTATGCCGTGATCCGCCGGCTGGCCGACGAAGGGCTCGCCGTACTTCTCGTATCGAGCGAGGTGCCCGAAGTCCTCGGCCTCGCCGACCGGGTGCTGGTGCTCCGCGAGGGAAGCGTCGTGCACAGGGCCGACGCCCGGGAGCTGGACGAGCACCGCGTACTCGACCTTGTGATGGAAGGGAGCCCCACGGCATGACGCAGCCGGCATCTCCGGCGCGGCAGGACGCGCCGATACCCACCACCAAGTCCGCACCGGCAGCGGGAGGTTGGCGTCGACCTCTGGGACTGCGCACGGACGTCCGCAATCTGTCGCTGCTCGGCGTCCTTGCCGTACTGATCGTGGTCGGCGGCATCACCAAGCCCGACGCGTTCCTCGCCACCAGCAATCTTCAGCTCGTCCTCACCCAGGCGTCGATCATCGGTGTCGTCACCGTCGGCATGACCTTTGTGATCACCAGCGGAGGCATCGACCTGTCGGTCGGCGCGATCGTGGCCCTCGCGTCGGTGTGGGCGACAACGGTGGCGACGCAGGAGTACGGCTTCGCGGGCATCCTCTTCACCGCCGTGGTCGTCGGCCTGGGCTGCGGTCTGGTGAACGGTCTGCTCATCGCGTACGGCGGGATGGTGCCGTTCATCGCGACCCTCGCGATGCTCGCATCGGCCCGCGGTCTCGCCCTGCAGATCACCGACGGCAAGACCCAGATGGTCACCGTCAACTCCGTGCTGGACCTCGGTATCAAGGACGCGTACATCCTCGGCATCCCGCCCCTCGTCCTCGTCTTCGCGGCGGTCACGGTCGTCGGCTGGCTGCTGCTGAACCGCACCACCTTCGGACGGCGCACCGTCGCAGTCGGCGGTAACGCGGAAGCCGCCCGCCTCGCCGGTATCGACGTACGCCGCCAGCGGCTCTACCTCTATCTGCTCTCCGGACTGTGCTGCGGCATCGCCGCGTTCATGCTGATCGTCCTGGCCGGTTCGGGACAGAACACCAACGGCAATCTCTACGAACTCGACGCCATCGCCGCGGCGATCATCGGCGGCACGCTGCTCAGCGGCGGCAGGGGCACCATCGTCGGCTCGGTGCTTGGCGTCCTCGTCTTCACCACGATCACCAACATCTTCGCCCTCAACAACCTGGAGAGCGCCGTCCAGCAGATCGCGAAGGGCGCGATCATCGTCGCCGCCGTCCTGGTGCAGAACCGCACCCTGCGCGGCTCAGAACACTGACCCCGGTCACACCCACTTCCCCCATCTGCCGCCCCGCCCAGCCGAAGGGTTGATCCGTCATGCCACACATCCCAGCCCACAGCCGCAGAGGACTGCTCTTCGGCACGGCCGCCGTCTCCGCCGGCGCGCTGCTGTCCGCCTGCACCAGCAATGAGCCCAAGAAGTCGGAGGCGGCCACCAACAACGTGCCCGCGGCGGACGACAAGCCGGGCAAGGCCGTCACCATCGGCTTCGCCGGACCGCAGGCCGACCACGGCTGGCTCAACGCGATCAATGAGAACGCCAAGTCGCGTGCGAAGAAGTACTCCGAGGTGAAGCTGGAAATCACCGAGGGCTCCAACGACACCGCCGCCCAGATCGGCCAGGTCCAGACCCTGATCAACAAGAAGGTCGACGTCCTCGTCATCCTCCCCGCCGACGGCAAGGCCCTCACCCAGATCGGCCTGCAGGCCATGAAGGCGGGCATCCCCGTCATCAACCTGGACCGGATCTTCGCCTCCCCGCAGGCGTACCGCTGCTGGATCGGCGGCGACAACTACGGCATGGGCCTCAACGCCGGCAACTACATCGGCGAGCAGCTCAAGGACAAGCCGAACGCCAAGGTCGTAGAGCTGGCCGGACTCGACAACCTGGAGCTTACCAAGCAGCGCACCCAGGGCTTCGACGACGCCTTGAAGAACTACCCCAACATCAAGAAGGTGGCCCGCCAGGCGGCCGAGTTCACCGTCGAGTCCGGGCAGGCGAAGATGGCACAACTCCTCCAGGCCCAGAGCCGGTTCGACGCTCTGTGGAACCACGACGACGACCAGGGCGTGGGCGCACTGCGCGCGATCGCGCAGGCGGGCCGCAAGGACTTCCTCATGGTCGGCGGCGCCGGTGCCAAGTCCGCGATGGACGCCATCAAGGCCGACAACAGCGTCCTGAAGGCCACCGTCCTGTATCCGCCGACCATGGCCGCGTCCGCCATCGACCTCGCCCGCGCGCTGGGCCAGGCGAAGGGCGTGAGCGGCATGTCGGAACTGGAGATCCCCGCCTCGATCACCCTGTACTCCGCCGTCGTGACCAAGGAGAACGTCGAGGAGTACCTGCCCACGGGGTTCAGCTGACCGGCCTGCCCGCCCCACCGAGCAACCGAGGAGGAGGAACCCGTATGGAACAGAGGGACAGTGAGGCCGCCGTCCCGGCACCCGTCGGTCCGCCGGGCGCTGGTCGCCCTGCGCTCGGCGTCGGCATGGTCGGATACGCGTTCATGGGCGCCGCCCATTCACAGGGGTGGCGCACCGCCGGCCGCGTCTTCGACCTGCCGCTGCGGCCGGTCCTCGCCGCGATCGCCGGCCGTGACGCGACGGCCGTGCGAGCCGCCGCCGACCGGCACGGCTGGGCGGCGGCGGAGACGGACTGGCGCGACCTCGTGACCCGCGACGACGTGCAGCTGGTCGACATCTGCACGCCGGGGGACAGCCATGCGGAGATCGCCGTCGCGGCGCTGGTGGCGGGTAAGCACGTCCTGTGCGAGAAGCCACTGGCCAACTCGGTGGCCGAGGCCGAGACGATGGTCGCGGCAGCCGAACGAGCCAGGCAACACGGTCAGTTGGCGATGGTCGGCTTCAACTACCGGCGGGTGCCCGCGATCGCGTACGCTCGCCGGCTGATCGCCGACGGCAGGCTCGGCGCCCTGCGGCATGTGCGCTTCACCTATCTCCAGGACTGGCTGGTCGACCCGGAGTTCCCCCTCACCTGGCGGCTCAGGCGCGAGCACGCGGGCTCCGGAGCGCTCGGCGATCTGGGGGCGCACATCGTGGATCTTGCGCAGTATCTGGCGGGGGAGCTGCTGGTGGGAGTCTCGGCGCTCGCGGAGACGTTCGTGCGCGAACGCCCGCTGCTCGCGGGGGCGTCGACCGGTCTTTCCGCGCCGGGCGGGGCTGGGCGGGGGCCGGTCACCGTGGACGACGCGGCGGTGTTCACCGGGCGCCTCGCGTCGGGGGCCCTCGCCTCCTTCGAGGCCACCCGGATGGCGTCGGGACGCAAGAACGCCCTGCGACTGGAGATCAACGGCGAGCTCGGCTCGCTCGCCTTCGACCTGGAGCGGCTGAACGAGCTGTTCTTCCACGAACACACCGAGCCCGCCGCATCCTCCGGCTTCAAGCGCATCCTGGTCACCGAGCCGGACCATCCGTATCTGGCGGCGTGGTGGCCGCCCGGCCATGCGCTCGGCTACGAGCACACCTTCACCCACCAGGCCCGCGATCTGGTCGAGGCGATCGCGGCGGGCAGCGACCCGGCGCCGTCGTTCGCGGATGGGCTGCAGGTGCAGCGGGTGCTCGCGGCGGTGGAGGAGAGCGCCGAGAAGAACGCCGTCTACACCCCCGTACCGACATCCGCGACATCCATGACATCCGCTCGAACACAGGCCTAGGAGGTCGCATGCCCCGCCCGTTCACGCTTTTCACCGGCCAGTGGGCTGATCTGCCGCTGGAGGAGGTCTGCCGACTCGCCCGCGACTTCGGCTACGACGGCCTCGAACTCGCCTGCTGGGGCGATCACTTCGAGGTCGACAAGGCCCTCGCCGACCCCTCGTACCTCGACGGGCGCCACGCGCTACTGGAGAAGTACGGCCTCACGTGCTGGGCGATCTCCAACCATCTGGTCGGTCAGGCGGTCTGTGACAGCATCATCGACGAACGCCACCAGGCCATCCTGCCCGCCCGTATCTGGGGCGACGGCGGGGCCGAAGGCGTAAGGCAGCGGGCCGCAGCCGAGATCAAGGACACCGCGCGGGCCGCTGCGGCCTTCGGGGTGCGGACCGTCATCGGTTTCACCGGATCCTCCATCTGGCACCTGGTGGCGATGTTCCCGCCGGTGCCCGAGCGGATGATCGAGCGGGGCTACGAGGACTTCGCCGAGCGCTGGAACCCGATTCTCGACGTCTTCGACACGGAGGGCGTCCGCTTCGCGCACGAGGTGCATCCCGGCGAGATCGCGTACGACTACTGGACCACCCGGCGGGCTCTGGACGCCGTCGGCAGCCGGCCCGCCTTCGGGCTCAACTTCGACCCGAGCCACTTCGTATGGCAGGACCTGGACCCGGTCGGCTTCCTGTACGACTTCCGGGACCGGATCTACCACGTCGACTGCAAGGAGGCGCGCAAGCGTCTCGACGGCCGCAACGGGAGACTCGGCTCCCATCTGCCGTGGGGAGATCCGCGGCGCGGCTGGGACTTCGTCTCGGCCGGGCACGGTGACGTCCCCTGGGAGGACGTCTTCCGGATGCTCCGCTCGATCGGCTACGACGGTCCCGTGTCGGTGGAGTGGGAGGACGCCGGAATGGGCCGCCTGACGGGTGCTCCACACGCGCTCGCTCACCTGAAGCGGTTCGATTTCGACCCGCCCACCGCATCCTTCGACGCGGCATTCGGAGCCAACGACTGACGCTGTACGGCACATTGCGGCAGCTGAGAGCCCGGCGGCGCGTACGCCGCCGGGCCGGCCCAAGGTGCTCAGGCAGGTCTTTGTCCTGCGGAGGGAAGAAGTTGAACTTCCTTACTGCACAAGGGCTTTCCGTCCCGGACGAACCCGACTACCGTCCCATGATGTGTACACGACATAGGTGATTTCCCCGGTGTGACGGCGCACTCCGGTTCCAGGACAGGCCCGCCCCGCGACTGGGGGCAGGCCACAGCAGCCCGTTCGACCGGCTATCCCGGAGGACATCCGTGCACAGGAAACGGCACAGAGCCCGCAAGGCACTCGCACTCCTCACCGGCGGCCTTCTCACCGCCGGCTCGCTCGCCCTCACCGCGCCGCAGACCGCATCCGCCGCCGACCCGGCCCCGGCCGCCGAGGAATTCCAGCAGGTCACTCTCGCCAAGGGTGCTGAGGAGACCGGCGAACCCATGTCGCTGGCGGTCCTGCCCGACCGCAGCGTGCTGCACACCTCCCGCAACGGCGAGCTGCGGATGACCGACAGCGCGGGCAACACCCGCCTCGTCGGCACCATCCCCGTCTACTCGCACGACGAGGAAGGCCTCCAAGGCATCGGTCTCGACCCCAAGTTCCGCGAGAACCGCTTCGTCTACCTCTACTACGCGCCCCCGCTGAACACCCCCGCGGGCGACGCCCCCAATGAGGGCACCGCCGAGGAGTTGGCGAAGTTCGACGGCGTCAACCGGCTCTCGCGCTTCGTGCTCAGGGCGGACGGAACCCTCGACAACGCCAGCGAGAAGAAGATCATCGACATTCCCGCGACCCGTGGCATCTGCTGCCACGTCGGCGGCGACATCGACTTCGACGCGCAGGGCAACCTCTATCTGTCGACCGGCGACGACTCCAACCCCTTCGCCTCCGACGGGTACACCCCGATCGACGAACGCCCGGGACGCAACCCCGCGTACGACGCACGCCGCACCTCGGGAAACACCAACGACCTGCGCGGCAAGATCCTGCGTATCAAGGTCAAGGACGACGCGAGCCACTCCGTCCCCGACGGCAACCTCTTCGCGCCCGGCACCGCCAAGACCCGTCCCGAGATCTACGCCATGGGCTTTCGCAACCCCTTCCGGCTCAGCGTCGACAAGAAGACCGGCATCGTCTACGTCGGCGACTACGGGCCCGACGCGGGCGCGGCCGACCCCGAACGCGGCCCCGGAGGACAGGTCGAGTTCGCCCGGATCACCAAGCCCGGCAACTTCGGCTGGCCCTTCTGCACCGGCAAGAACAACCCGTACGTCGACTACGACTTCGCGACAAAGACATCCGGAGCGACCTTCGACTGCGCGGCGCCCAAGAACGAGTCGCCGTACAACACCGGCCTGGTCGACCTGCCGCCCGCGCAGCCGGCCTGGATTCCTTACGACGGTGGTTCCGTGCCGGAGTTCGGCAGCGGCTCCGAGTCCCCGATGGGCGGACCCGTCTACCGCTACGACGCCGCATCCACCTCCCCGGTCAAGTTCCCCGCGGCGTACGACGGAGACTTCTTCGCCGGTGAGTTCGGCCGCCGCTGGATCAAGCGGATCGAGCAGGGCGAGGACGGCGCGGTCCAGGCCATCAACCCGGTCCCGTGGACCGGCACCCAGGTCATGGACATGGCCTTCGGCCCCGATGGTGCGCTGTATGTGCTCGACTACGGCACCGCCTGGTTCGGCGGTGACGAGAACTCCGGCCTCTACCGCATCGAGAACGCGACCGGCGGACGCTCCCCGGTCGCCGCAGCGACCGCCACCAAGACCTCCGGCAAGACCCCACTGCGGGTCGGCTTCTCCTCGGCCGGCACGAGCGACGCCGACGGCGACGCACTCACCTACGTCTGGGACTTCGGCGACGGCGGCACATCCACCGAGGCCGGCCCCACGCACACGTACAAGAAGAACGGCACCTACACCGCGACCGTCACCGCCATGGACCCCAGCGGCCGCACCGGCTCCGCCGGCGTCCATGTCGTGGTCGGCAACACCGCGCCCAAGGTGACCTTGCAACTTCCCGCCGAGGGACAGCTGTTCAGCTTCGGCGACGAGATCCCCTTCAAGGTCAGGGTCACCGACCCCGAGGACGGGACCATCGACTGCGCCAAAGTGAAGGTGACATACGTCCTCGGCCATGACAGCCACGGCCACCCCGTCACCTCGGCCAACGGCTGCACCGGCACCATCAAGACATCCGCCGACGGCGGCCACGACCCCAACGCCAATATCTTCGGGGTCTTCGACGCCGAATACACCGACGGCGGAGGCGGCGGCCAGGCCGCGCTCACCAGCCACGACCAGGCCCAGCTCCAGCCCCGCCACCGGCAGGCCGAGCACTTCACCACCTCATCGGGCATCAAGCTCCACGACAAGGCCCCCGCTCACGGCGGCAAGACGGTCGGCGACATCGACAACGGCGACTGGATCGCCTTCAAGCCCTACAACCTCACCGGCTCCACCAAGCTCACTGCCCGGATCTCCTCGGGTGGAGCGGGCGGCTTCCTTGAGGTGCGCACCGGATCGGCGAGCGGTCCGATCCTCGGTTCCACACCCGTGCCCGTCACCGGCAGCTGGGAGACCTTCCAGGACGTCGACGTCCCGCTGAGGGCCGTACCGAGGAAGACCACCGAACTGTTCCTGGTGTTCAAGGGCGGACAGGGAGCGCTGTACGACGTGGACGACTTCGAAATCTCCAACACGCCCCTCGACCGGACCGCCAAGCGTGTGCTGGTCTTCTCCAAGACCGCCGGCTTCCGCCACGACTCCATCCCGACCGGCATCGCAGCCCTGAGCGAACTCGGCGCGAGCAGCAATATCACCGTCGACGCCACCGAGGAGGCGGCACAGTTCACCACCAGCAACCTCGCCCGTTATGACGCCGTCGTGTTCCTGTCCACCACGGGGGATGTCCTGGGCGCCGACCAGCAGAAGGCGTTCGAGAGCTATGTCGCCGCAGGCGGCGGCTACATGGGCGTGCACGCCGCGGCCGACACCGAGTACGACTGGGCCTTCTACGGCGGGCTCGTCGGCGCGTACTTCCAGTCGCACCCGCAGATCCAGCCCGCGACCGTGCGGGTCGAGGACCACACCCATCCGGCGACCAGCCACCTCGACAGCGCCTGGGACCGCACCGACGAGTGGTACAACTACCGCGCCAACCCCCGTGAGCAGGCGCGGGTCCTGGCCACCCTCGACGAAACCACGTACCAGGGCGGCACCATGAAGGGCGACCACCCCATCGCCTGGTGCCAGACCTACCAGGGCGGCCGCGCCTTCTACACGGGAGGCGGCCACACCAAGGAGTCCTACGCCGAACCGGCCTTCCGACAGCACCTGCTCGGCGGACTGCGCTACGCAGCAGGGCAGGTCAGGGCCGACTGCAGGCCGAACACCGGATACCGGCCGATCTTCAACGGAAAGACCTTGGACGGCTGGAAGCAGGCAGGGCCCGGAAAGTTCACTGTCGTCGACGGTGAACTGCGCACCGAGGGCGGCATGGGCATGCTCTGGTACCAGGCCAAGGAGCTGAAGTCCTACTCGGTCAAGCTCGACTGGAAGCTGGACGGTGACGACAATTCCGGGGTCTTCGTGGGCTTCCCGGCCTCCGACGACCCCTGGTCGGCAGTGAACAACGGCTATGAGGTGCAGATCGACGCCACCGATGCGCCCGACCGCACGACGGGCGCCGTTTACGGCTTCAAGTCGGCCGACCTCGCGGCCCGTGACCGCGCCCTGCGGCCGCCCGGCCAGTGGAACAGCTACGAGATCCGGGTCCAGGGGGAGCGGCTGCAGATCTTCCTCAATGGCGTGAAGATCAACGACTTCACCAACACCGACCCGGCCCGCAGCCTCAAGGAAGGCTATATCGGCCTCCAGAATCATGGCGCCGACGATCAGGTGTCCTTCCGCGACATCCAGCTCAGGGAACTGCCCACATAGGCGCATCCCGCCAGACGACGGCGGGCGGGGAGGCGCCGTACCCCCCGCCCGCCGTCCTCCACCACACCGAAAGGCAGGGAGGCAGCCCGTGACGAACGGGAATGACCGCACGACACGCACCGGAGTCTGGTTCGTGGGAGCGCGCGGTTCCGTGGCCACCACGGCCGTCGCGGGGTGCGCGGCGATCACCGCCGGACTCCATCCCCCGAGCGGCATGGTCACGGAAACCGCACCATTCGCCGGATCGGGGCTGCCTCCCCTCGCGTCGCTGGTCTTCGGCGGCCACGACACCGAACACTGCCCGCTGCCCAAACGGGCCGAGGCGCTTGCCGCCGGCGGAGTGCTGCCGCACAGCCTCACCGCAGCCGTACAGGGTGAACTGGCCGCCGCGGACACGGAGATACGTCCCGGTGGGCCGCAGTCCGACGACTCGCGGACCGACGAGGAACTGATCGCCGCTTTCGCCGCGGACATGAGTGACTTCCGGGCCCGGCGGCGGCTGGCCCGGGTCGTCGTCGTCAACGTCTCCTCCACCGAGCCGGTGCCCGAACCCGATGCGCTGCGGCTGCCGCCCAGCTCGCTCTACGCCGCCGCGGCCCTGCGGGCAGGGTGCCCCTTCGTCAACTTCACCCCCTCCACCGGGCTGCGCACCGCCGCCCTCACCGACGTCGCCGTGACACGTGGACTTCCCCACGCGGGCCGCGACGGCAAGACGGGCCAGACACTGCTCCGTTCCGTGCTCGCCCCGATGTTCGTACAGCGCGCCCTGACGGTACGGGCGTGGTCGGGTACGAACCTGCTGGGCGGCGGGGACGGAGCGGCGCTGGCCGACCCGGGCGCGGCGGCCGCGAAGAACGCGGGCAAGAACCGGGTTCTCAACGACACCCTGGGCATGGTGCCCGAGGGCGAGGTCCATATCGACGACGTCCCGGCGCTCGGCGACTGGAAGACGGCCTGGGACCACATCGCGTTCGAGGGTTTCCTGGGCTCGCGGATGGTCCTCCAGACGATCTGGCAGGGCTGCGACTCGGCACTGGCGGCCCCGTTGGTTCTGGATCTGGCGCGACTGGTGGCGCGGGCGCATGAGGTCGGCCTCGCGGGCCCCCTGCCGGAGCTGGGCTTCTACTTCAAGGATCCGGACGGGGGTCCGGCGGCGCTGGGTGAACAGTTCGAGACGCTGCTGTCCTTCGCGGGCCGACTGCGGGAGGCGCGGTGACCTGGCGGGCCTGGGCGGAACTGCTGCGGGTGTCGGCGCTGTTCACGGTGCCGGGCGATGCGCTTGCGGGCGCGGCGGCGGCGGGCGTGCGAGCGAATGGCCGGACTCTGCTCGCCGTCGGCAGCTCGCTGTGCCTGTACGAGGCGGGGATGGCGCTGAACGACTGGGCGGACAGGGAGGAGGATGCGGTGGAGCGACCGCATCGGCCGATCCCGTCGGGCCGCGTCAGTCCTGCGGCGGCGCTCGGGGCCGCCGGCGCGCTGACGGGTGCGGGCCTGGTGCTGGCGTCCCGCGCGGGCCGCCCGGCATTGGCCGTGGCGTCGGCATTGTCGGCGACGGTCTGGTCGTACGACCTCTACTTCAAGCACACGGCAGGCGGCCCGGCGGCGATGGCGGCGGCGCGGGGGCTGGACCTGGTGCTGGGCGCGGTGGCGACTAGTTCGGGCGCGGCCCGGCCGGGCGCCGGCTCCGGCGCCGGCGTCGGCGGGGCGGGGGTCCCCGGCGTGCTGCGGGGCGCGTACGCGGCGGGCGTTGGCCGACCGGGGGTTCTCGCCGCGGTGCCGTCCGCCGCGGTCCTCGCGGCGCACACGTACGCGGTCACGACCGTCTCGCGTCACGAGGCGCAGGGCGGCTCGACAGTCGCACCCCTCGTCGCGCTTGCGGCGACGCTCGGGCTCGGCGCCCTCGCGGCCGGTGTTCCACACGGCCCGGACGCGCCGACAAGCGCGCGTGCCGGGCGGGGGCGGGTGCGAGGGCGGGAGCTGCCCGCGCTGCCCGTCCCCGCCGAGTGGCCTGAGGGCTTGCCCGCGGCTTCGGGAAGGGGCGGGGCAGGGGAGAGCCCCCGCCCGTCACCCCGACCCCCCGCCCCGCAGGCGACGCTCACCACGGCCCGGCTCGCCAGCACCGCACTCGCCGCCGCCTACGTCCGCACCGCCGCCAAGCCCCTCCTCCACGCCGCACTCAACCCCTCCCCGCCGCTCACCCAGCGGGCCGTCGGCGGCGGCATCCGGGCCATGATCCCTCTCCAGGCGACCCTCGCCGCCCGCACCGGCGCCGGTGCCACGGCCCTCGCGGTGATGGCACTCGTCCCGCTCGCCCGCAATCTCGCACGGAAGGTCAGCGTCACATGAGCCTGCACTTCGGCTACGGCACCAACGGCCTCACCGACCTCCGCCTGGGCGACGTCCTCGCCCTCCTCGCGGACCTCGGATACGACGGTGTCGGACTCACCCTCGACCATATGCACCTGGACCCACTCGCCCCGAACCTGTCCGCCCGCACCAGTCAAGTAGCCGACAAACTGGCCCAGTTAGGACTGGGCGTCACGGTGGAGACCGGCGCCCGCTATGTCCTCGACCCCCGCCGCAAACACGGCCCCTCCCTCCTCGACCCGGACCCCGACGGCCGCTCAGCCCGTACCGCCCTGCTCACCACCGCCGTGCAGGTCGCCGCCGACCTCGGCGCCCATGCCGTGCACTGCTTCAGCGGCATCGCCCCACCCGGGGTCGACGACGAGACGGCATGGAAACGGCTGGCCGACGCGCTCACCCCGGTCCTGGCCGCCGCGGACGAGGCCGGGGTGCCGCTCGCCATCGAGCCCGAGCCCGGCCATCTCCTGGCCACCCTGGCCGACTTCCACCACCTTCGCGGCATCCTCGGCGACCCCGAACCCCTCGGGCTCACCCTCGACATCGGCCACTGCCAGTGCCTCGAACCGGCCCCGCCCGCCGACTGCGTACGCGACGCCGCCCCCTGGCTGCGCCATGTCCAGATCGAGGACATGCGCCGCGGCGTCCATGAACACCTCCCCTTCGGGGATGGGGAGATCGACTTCCCGCCCGTACTCGAAGCCCTCGCCTCCACCGGCTACCAGGGACTCACCGTCGTCGAACTGCCCCGCCACTCCCACGCGGGACCCGAACTCGCCCGCGCCTCCATCGACTTCCTCCGATCGCAGACCCCACTGAAGGGAGCACCGGCATCGTGACGCCGACCCACAAGGAACTCGACACCCTGCTCCCCGACGACGCCCGCGCCTGGCTCGACGAAGCCCTCGCCGAGGCCGCCGACGCCGCTGAGGCCGCTGGGGCCGCCGACGTCGCCGGAGCTGCCGAGGCCCCACCCGCCCCCGCCGTCAGGCCCCCGACTGAGCCGTCCCCCCACGCCGTACCCCTCTGGGAGCTCCGCTTCGCCTCAGCCGGCCGGGCCTGCGGCCCGCACTTCGCAGACTCCGTACGCACCCTGCTCCTCGTCGAGGCCCGCGCCGACAGCGCCACCCTCGCCCGCCTCTACCGGCAGGGCACTGCCGCCGAACGCCGTGCCGTGCTCCTCGCCCTGCACCACCTCCTCGAAGGTCCCTCCGCCCTCACACTTGTCGAGGACGCGCTGCGTACCAACGACACCCGGCTGGTCGCCGCAGCGGTGGGCCCGTACGCAGCCGAGCACCTCGATCAGCATGCCTGGCGCCACGCCGTCCTCAAGTGCCTGTTCACCGGCGTCCCCGTCGACGCCGTCGCCTGCCTGGAACGACGTACCGCGGGCGACGACGAGCTGGCCAGGATGCTCGCCGACTACGCCGCCGAGCGCACCGCCGCCGGCCGCGCCGTGCCCCCCGACCTCAATCGCGTGCTGACCTTGACCGGCGAGCAGTCCGAGGAGTTCTGATGCGCATCTTCGACCCCCATATCCATATGACCTCCCGCACCACCGACGACTATCAGGCGATGCACGCCGCAGGTGTGCGGGCCCTGGTCGAACCGTCCTTCTGGCTGGGCCAGCCCCGCACCTCGCCCGCCTCCTTCTTCGACTATTTCGACGCCCTGCTCGGCTGGGAGCCCTTCCGCGCATCCCAGTACGGCATCGCCCACCACTGCACGATCGCCCTCAATCCCAAGGAAGCGAACGACCCCCGCTGTACCCCCGTTCTGAAGGAGCTGCCCCGCTATCTCGTCAAGGATTCCGTTGTCGCCGTCGGCGAGATCGGCTACGACTCGATGACCCCGGCCGAAGACACCGCACTCGCCGCCCAGCTGCAACTCGCCGCCGACCACGACCTGCCCGCCCTCGTCCACACCCCGCACCGCGACAAGCTCGCGGGCCTCCACCGCACGGTGGACGTCATCCGCGAATCCGCGCTGCCCACGGACCGCGTTCTGCTCGACCACCTCAATGAGACGACCGTAAAGCACGCCACTGACAGTGGCTGCTGGCTCGGCTTCTCCATCTACCCGGACACCAAGATGGACGAGGACCGGATGGTCGCGATCCTCAAGGCGTACGGAACGGAGAAGGTGCTGGTCAACTCGGCCGCCGACTGGGGCAAGAGCGACCCGCTCAAAACCCGCAAGGTCGGCGAGGCCATGCTCGCCGCAGGCTTCACCGGGGACGACGTCGACCAGGTCCTGTGGCGCAACCCCGTCGCCTTCTACGGCCTCAGCGGCCGCCTCCAGCTCGACATCCCCGAACCGGAGTCCCTGCACGAGGGCAACTCCATCCTCCGCGGCGGGGAATGAGGAGGCCGGCGCATGCGGTTCCGCCACCCCGACGGCACCACTGTCCACCTGTCCTACTGCACCAATGTCCACCCCGCGGAGACCCTTGACGGCGTCATCGCCCAACTGCGCCGCCACTGCGAGCCGGTACGCAGACGCCTGGGTCGTGACCGTCTCGGAATCGGCCTGTGGCTCGCCAAGGACGCCGCCCGCTCCCTGGTCACCGACCCGGCGGCACTGCGGAGACTGTGCGCCGAACTCGACCGCCGCGGCCTGGAAGTCGTCACCCTCAACGGCTTTCCCTATGAAGGCTTCGGCGCCGAGGAGGTCAAGTACCGGGTCTACAAGCCGGACTGGGCCGATCCCGAACGGCTCGCCCACACCACCGACCTGGCCCGCCTTCTCGCCTCCCTGCTGCCGGACGATGTCACCGAGGGCACCATCTCCACCCTCCCGCTGGCCTGGCGTACCCCCTTCGGCGATGCGGCCGCCGAGGCCGCGCACGCCGCACTGGCCACCCTCGCCGAGCGCCTGGACGCTCTGGAGGAGCTGACCGGGAAGTCGATACGCATCGGACTGGAGCCGGAGCCCGGCTGCATCGTCGAGACCACCGCGGACGCCATACGTCCCCTTGCCGTGATCGCTTCCCCCCGCATCGGCATCTGCATCGACACCTGCCACCTCGCCACCTCCTTCGAAGAACCACGTACCGCCCTGACCGCACTCACCGCAGCGGGCATCACCATCCCCAAGGCGCAGCTGTCCGCCGCGCTCCATGCCGAACAACCCCACCTCCCCGACGTGCGGGCCGCGTTGGCAGCCTTCGCCGAGCCGCGTTTCCTGCATCAGACCCGTACCCGCACCGCGGCCGGCCTGCGGGGCACGGACGACCTCGACGAAGCCCTGGCGGGCCCGGCGCTGCCCGAGACCGCCCCCTGGCGCGCGCATTTCCATGTCCCGCTGCACGCCCCGCCCGCCCCTCCGCTCACCTCCACCCTCCCTGTGCTCCAGGACACGCTGACCCGGCTGGTCGGCGGTCCGGTCCCGCTCACCCGCCACCTCGAGGTCGAGACCTACACCTGGCAGGCCCTGCCGCCCGAGCTGCGCCCCCGTAGCCGCACCCAGCTCGCCGACGGCATTGCAGCCGAACTCGCCCTGGCCCGCGGCCTGTTGGCCAACCTCGGACTCAAGGAACTCCCATGACCGACGCCGAACAGCCCACGCCCACCCCCCTGCTGGTACTGGACGTCGTCGGCCTCACCCCACAGCTGCTGGCAAACATGCCCAACCTCCAAGCCCTCGCCCGAAACGGCTCCCAGGCCCCCCTTTCCACGGTGCTGCCCGCCGTCACCTGCGCCGCGCAGTCCACCTTCCTCACCGGTGCGCTGCCCGCCGAGCACGGCGTCGTCGGCAACGGCTGGTACTTCCGCGAACTCGGCGAGGTACTGCTGTGGCGCCAGCACAACGGGCTGGTCGGCGGCGACAAACTCTGGGACGCCGCCCGCCGCACCCACCCCGGCTACACCGTCGCCAACATCTGCTGGTGGTACGCCATGGGTGCCGACACCGACATCACCGTCACCCCACGCCCCGTCTACTACGCCGACGGCCGCAAGGAACCCGACTGCTACACCCGACCCCCCGCCCTGCACGACGAACTCACCCACACACTCGGCACCTTCCCCCTCTTCCACTTCTGGGGCCCGGGCGCCGACCTGGTCTCCAGCCAGTGGATCATCGACGCCACCCGGCACATCATGCGCACCCGCCACCCCGACCTGACCCTGTGCTACCTCCCCCACCTCGACTACGACCTGCAGCGCTACGGACCCGACGACCCCCGCTCCCACCAGGCCGCCACCGACCTGGACGCCGCCCTCGCCCCGCTGCTGGAGGACGCCCGGCGGGAGGGCCGCACGGTGGTGGCGCTGTCCGAGTACGGCATCACCCCGGTCAGCCGCCCCGTCGACATCAACCGGGCCCTGCGCCGCGCGGGCCTGCTCGAGGTCCACACGCAGGACGGCATGGAGTACCTCGACCCGATGGCCTCCCGTGCCTTCGCCGTGGCCGACCACCAGCTCGCCCACATCTACGTCCGCCGCCCCGAGGACCTCGACGCCACCCGCCGAGCCCTCGCGGACCTGCCCGGCATCGAGCAAATCCTCGACGACGAAGGCAAGAAGACCCACGGCCTGGACCATCCCCGGTCCGGCGAACTCGTCGCCGTCGCCGAACCGGATGCCTGGTTCACGTACTACTACTGGCTCGACGAAACCCGTGCCCCCGACTTCGCGCAGCTCGTCGAGATCCACCGCAAACCGGGCTACGACCCCGCCGAACTGTTCATGGACCCGCTCGACCCCTACGTACGCGTCAGGGCGGCGAAGGCGATCGCCCGCAAGAAGCTCGGTATGCGCTACCGCCTCGCTGTCGTGCCCCTGGACCCCTCACCTATTCGCGGCAGCCATGGCCGCCTCCCCACGAGCGACGAAGAAGGTCCGCTCATTGTGTGCTCCACCCCCCGCGGTGTAAGCGGCCGCGTGAAAGCGACCGACGTGAAGTCCCTGCTGCTTCACCTCGCTGGACTCCACTGAAGCAGACGCCACTGACAACGAGGAGTTATCCACATGAGCCGCTCCGCCGCCAACAGCGACCCCGAGCTCGCCCACAGGCTCAGCAGACGAGGCATGCTCGGCGTCGCCGCCGGTGCGACCGCCGCCGGCCTCATCGGCGCCGCCGCGGGCCCGGCCTGCGCCGCGGCCCCGATGACATCCCAGGCGACCGCCCCCGGCCGAGGCCGGAGGAAGCACCAATGACGAAGGCCCCGTTCGTCGCCATGGCCGCCGGTACCGCAGCGCTTGGGACTGCGCTTGGTTCCCTTGCGCTTCAGCTGCGCGCAGACGGCTACGAGCAGTACGTCGAGTCCGTAGCCACCTTCAGCGTCCTGATGTACGTCACCGCAGCCCTGGTTGTGGTGACATGGGTCCGAGACGGTCGGCCGCACTCGAACTGAGTTCCTCGCGGACAAGCGCCGGGCTGATGCCCTGGCGCCCGCGCGGCTCTTCGTGGCCCTGTAGCGCCTGTCGATCCGTAATCACTGAGTAGTCCAGGGCTTCGTGGCCCAAAGGGGCCGAACGTAGCCGCGCACCGGATCCGGGGTTCGCCGTTGGCCTGCCCGTAGGCGCAGAGTTCAACTTCGGTTTGATGCAGCCGAGTCAGTCACACTGGCTCTGCCTCGCTGATCCGCAGCCACACAAGATCACCGGGTACCTCCGAGGACGCCCCGGACTGGCTTTCGGACCGCCGGTCCCCAGCCGACGTGAGGCAGGAATCCCCTCCCTTTGGGGAGAGAAGGAATCAAGTCACCCGCTTCGATAGTGACAGGAGGCCGAACGCTCGTGCCGGATCAGCGTGTTGTGGTCGTGACCGGGGGAGGAACGGGGATTGGTGCGGCAACTGCACGGCTGCTTCGGGCGGCCGGGCACGACGTTGTCATCTCCGGGCGACGACAGGAGCCTTTGCACCGCGTCGCCAGGGAAACCGGAGCCCTGGCCTGCCCGGCTGATACCGCCGACCCGGACGCTGTTCTCCGCCTCGTCGAAACCGCCGTCGCGCGATTCGGTCGACTCGATGGGTTGGTCGTCAATGCGGGAGTGGGACGCAGCGGGGGTGTGGGGGAGTTGTCCGATGAAGACTGGGATGCAGTGCTTCGTATCAATCTCACCGGCCCCTTCCTTCTGATGCGGGCGGCATTGCCGCACTTGCTCCGGGCCCGAGGATCCGTCGTCGCGGTCGCTTCGGTCTCTGCCCTGCGTAACGGGGTGGGCAACGCCGCCTACGCAACGTCCAAGGCGGCACTGCTGCAGTTGTGCCGTTCGCTGTCTGTGGACTACGGGCCTCAGGGCTTGCGGGCCAACACCGTTTGCCCCAGTTGGGTGCGCACGGAGATGGCCGACCGCCGCATGGCCCGGTTCGCCGAGGACTTTGGATTGGCCTCGGGTGAGGTCGACGGAGCATATGAGGAGGCCACCCGGCTGCTGCCGGCACGCCGTCCCGGGGAGCCTCGTGAGGTCGCCGAGGCCATCGCCTGGCTGCTGTCCCCGGCTGCGTCCTTCGTCAACGGCGCTGTACTGACCGTGGACGGGGGTGTGACTGCGCTGGACCCCGGGACTGTTCCCTTTGCTTTCCGCATTACCCCGCGCGACAACGAGGGTTGATCTTGCCGCCCTTGCTGTGACAGGAAACGATCAACGGGTCATGTTGGCGGCCCTGGTGATGGCCCTGGTGGGGGTGGCGGCACAATAACGCCGTGGATCCGACCAGCCAGATCATCGTCGCCTTGGATTGCGACAATCGCGGAAGGCCGGCTGCCATGGCGTGATCGCCTCGCCGCCGGACGTCGCGGCCTTGCGCAGCGCCCTGGGTCCCGACGCCGTGATCGTCACTCCGGGAGTCACACTGCCTGGCGAATCCCCGGCCGAGCACGCCCGCCCCGGGACGCCGCGTGCGGCGATCATTGCTGGCGCCTCGCATGTCGTCGTCGGCCGGACGGTCACCCGTGCCACGGACCCGGCGGCCGCATTCCGTTTCGTCCGAGCCAGTCTCACTCCGTAGCAGACGCGCCCCGCCAGGGGTTTGGCTTTCTGGGCCGTCGGAGGCAGTCGATCCAGCAGGCGAGTTCGAGGGCCCTGGGCGGATGCGGGGCCCGGTCGTCGCCGCACCGAGGTGGCGGAATCGCGCGGCGGCTCGCACCGCGGGGTAGAGTTCCGTACGACTTGGCTGTTCAGCTGCCAGGGCATTGCCGGACCGCAGCGGCAGTCACCAGGCAAACAGCCGCCACTTCCCGTCTGGCACGAAGGGATGCTTCCGGCGTGCTGTGCATGGCTTGCGGAAGCCGAGACCTCGCCGTCCGTGTCAGGCCTGAGGGTGCGAAATGTACGTGCTGATGTACGAGTACGAAGTCGATGCGACTCGCCATTCGGAATTTGAGCGTGTCTACGGCTCAGCCGGCGACTGGGCGGACTTGTTCGGAAAATCGCCCGGTTACTTGGGAACTGATCTGTTTCGTCGCGTCGATGAGACCGCGGATCGATATCTCGTTGTCGACCGGTGGAGCAGTGAACAGGCCTTTCTTGCCTTCAAGGCGTCATTCGGTGGACCGTACGAGCGCTTCAGCGATCAGACACGTGGGCTGTACCGCACCGAGGTGCGGCTGGGGGCTCTGGAGACAGGGCACTTTTGAGGAGGCACCTCTGTCTCGCCGGTGGGGCGCTGCCCTCAGCTGTCCGGAAGGTTCGTGCCGATGCGGGCGATGAGCAGGGCGATGTCGTCGTCGGCGGCGGTTGGGGAGAGGTGGCTGATCAGCGCGTCGCACAGGTGATCCAGTGGCTGTCCGGGCTGTGCGGGCTGTGCGGGCTGGGCGAGGAGGCGAGTCAGTTCGTCCAGCCGCTCGTCGATGTCGCGGTTGCGGGCTTCGACCAGTCCGTCGGTGTAGAGGACCAGGAGGCTCCCCGGCTGCGTGGTGATCTCGATGGTGGTGAAGTCCGTTCCGCCGACCCCCAAAGGGGCGCCCGGCGGGACGTCCAGCAGGCGGACGGTGCCGTCCGGCTCCACGAGGGCCGGTGGCGGGTGTCCGGCCCGGGTGATGCTGCAGAGCCCGGTGGCCGGGTCGCAGACGGCATAAAGGAACGTGGCGAGCATCGGCTCGCTGAGGTCGGCGAGGACGGATTCCAGCTGCCGCAACACGTCGATGGGGGAAAGATCAAGGCGCCCCAGGGCTCGTACGGTGGAGGACAGCCGTCCCATCACCGCAGCGGCGGCGATGCCGTGACCCATCACGTCACCGATCAGCAGTGCGGCCTTGCCGTCGGGCAGGGCCAGGACGTCGTACCAGTCGCCGCCGACCTCGTTGACGTCGCTGGCGGGCAGGTAGCGGTGGGCCACCTCGATGCCGGGCGGCGAGGTGATGTGCTGCGGCAGCATGCTGCGCTGGAGGACCACTGCGGTCTCGTGCTCGCGGTGGTAGAGGCGCGCGTTGTCGACGTTGATCGCCGCCAGGGCACACAGCTCGTCGGCGAGAGTGACGTCGTCGGGCAAGAATGGGCCTACGGGGCGGGAGCGGTAGAACGAGGCCACGCCCAGCACCACGCCCCGTGCGACGAGCGGCGCCATCATGAAGGAGTGCACGCCGATCCGGAGCAGCTGTGCGGGCTTGGCGGAGTGGCGCGCTGCGGGGGCGATGGCCCGTTCGTCGAAGTGAGCTATCAGGAACGGCTGCCGGCCGATGAGCGCCTGGGTGTAGGGGGCGGACGCGGGGAACGTCAGAGTTCTGCCGAGCGGAGCGAGTATGTCGGCGACCTGTGAGCCGGTCAGCGGTGCCTTGCCCAGGCGCCGCAGGGCGACGCCGCCTATAAGCCCCGTGCCGAGTTCGTCGCTGCCGGCGAGGGAGTCCAGGACATCGACGGTGACGGCGTCCGCGAGGCGGGGGACGGCGAGCTCGGCAAGTTCCTGGGCGGTGCGCTCCAGCTCCAGGCTGGCACCGATGCGGAGGCTGGCCTCATTGAGCAGGGCGAGCCTGCGGCGGCTCGCTTCAGCTTCCGCGTGATCCTGCTGCTGTTCGGT
Source organism: Streptomyces sp. SLBN-118 (assembly GCF_006715635.1). Taxonomy (NCBI): domain Bacteria; kingdom Bacillati; phylum Actinomycetota; class Actinomycetes; order Kitasatosporales; family Streptomycetaceae; genus Streptomyces; species Streptomyces sp. SLBN-118. Next base: position 1,380,669 of record NZ_VFNP01000001.1, on the reverse strand, counting down.
GATGTCGAGGATCGAGGCGATCACACCGACCGGCTGGCCGGCCGGGTCCTCCACGCGGACGTACGAGCAGGACCACACGCGGTCATGGTGCGGGTCGGCCGGCGTACGGCCGGTACGGCGGCGGTCCAGGATCGGCTCTCCCGTGTCCAGGGACCGGCGCATCGGTTCCTCCATCTCGCCCGCGTTCACCGCCGGGAGCACCTCAACCAGGCGTCGTCCCACGTGAGCGGACTCCGGAAGACCGTTCATGGCCTCAAGCGCTGAATTCACCTGAAGGAAGCGCAACTGCGTGTCGAAGACCGCGATACCGACCGGCGAGCGCGCAAACAGCCCCTCCCACACCGCCGACGACCCACGGATGCGGCGTACCCCATGCGCATCGGCGGCGAAGACCAGCACCGTGGAGGCTTCGCGCTGCCGGCCGGGCACCGGGCACGCCCAGATTTCCAGTTCCAACGGGTGCCCTTCACGGTGCCAGGCCGTCACCGTGCCCATCACACCCCGGCCGGTCGCCGCGGTCTCCCACAATGAGCGCCCCAGGCTACGGTCGGCTCCGGGGTGGAGGAGGTCAGCGATGTGGCGGCCCACCACCTGCGGCGGCTCGTAACCGAGCAGCTCCTGCGCGGCACGGTTCCAGCGGACGATCGTCCCGTCGGCACTGGTGGCCAGCAATGCCACCGGCAGTTCCCCCAGCCAACCACCGGCGTCCCGGGCAGCCCCGCTGATCAGCTCCTCGATCGGTATCTGCTCGTTCATCACAGGCACCCGCACGGCCTTTGCCCAAACCCGTCCCTTCAATAGGAGCACACGATCATGTACCGGGCACCATATGTGCGCCCGCATATGTGAGGCGCTGATCTTGCAGGCCCACGCCGCACAGCGCGGCACCGAGGTCATCGCCCCCAATTGCCTGGGTCTGATCAGCCCGGCAGGTCCGACGCCGACATCATCCCGCCGACATCAAAGCCCGGCCGCATCGGATTCGTCTCCAGTCCGGCACGCTCAGCCGTCAACTCATGTACGAGTTGCGGGACATAGGTTTCTCGTCCGCAGCCGGCGTCGGCGTCTACCCAGTCGTCGGCACCGGGCCCATCGACGGTCTCGCCGCCTTCGAACAGGACCCGAACCGGAACTCACCGTGCTCCTCGGGGACAGCGGGAGATCGGAGGTGAGGCCGAGGGGGCGCGCAGCGGCGTACACCAAGAGGAGGTGCTCGAAGCGGCAGGGGTACGTGTCGGAGTGACCCCCACCGTGACCTCGCGCCTGGTCCTCGAACGGCCTCGCGCGTCCCGCTGACACGGCCACATAGTCCCGTTGACGTCCCGCTGACGTCGTGACGCGGCCGCGTTGACGCAGTCCCGCACTCCATGGTCCCGTTGGCGTCACCGCCCCATGACGCCGAGTGCGTGCCACACACTCATGGCCCACCGACCGGCCCCTCCCGCCCCCTTTCGAGCGGAGACCACCCTCATGGCACCCACCCTCCCTGCAGCATCCACTCTCATCCTCAAGCCCGGCACAGCCTGGTCCGACGCCTGGCAGCGCGCTCTCGCCGTCGCCCCCGAGGCCTTCCGGGACGAGCGTGTGCTCAACCTCTGGTCTGCGCAGTGGCAGGCCGACGGCAGCGCCCTGCCCGCGACCAGCCCCGTCGACGGCAGCCCCATCGCGGGCCCGCCGCGACTCGACGCCGAGACAGCCCAGCAGGCGGTACGCGCCTCGCTGGACCAGCACCGCGCCTGGCGGCACGTCCCCCTCGAAGAGCGCAGGGCCCGTGTCGGTGCCGCACTCGACGCCCTGACCGAACACCGAGAGCTGCTCGCCCTGTTGCTGGTCTGGGAGATCGGCAAACCGTGGCGGCTCGCCCAGGCCGACGTGGACCGTGCGATCGACGGAGTGCGCTGGTACGTCGACGGCATCGAGCCGATGCTTCAGGGCCGCACACCGCTGCCCGGCCCTGTCTCCAACATCGCCAGCTGGAACTACCCGATGTCCGTGCTGGTCCACGCCATGCTGGTGCAGGCGCTCGCGGGCAACGCGGTCATCGCCAAGACCCCGACCGACGGTGGCGTCGCCTGCCTCACCCTGGCCTCCGCGCTCGCCGCCCGCGAGGGCATCCCGCTCACCCTGGTCAGCGGCAGCGGCGGCCAGCTCTCCGAAGCGCTGGTGCGCGCCCCGGAGATCGGCTGCGTCTCCTTCGTCGGCGGCCGTGACACCGGGGCCCGTATCGCCACCGCCGTCGCCGACCTCGGCAAGCGGCACATCCTGGAGCAGGAGGGCCTGAACACTGGGGCCTGTGGAACTTCAGCGACTGGGACGCACTCACCGCCGTGATCCCCAAGCTCTTCGACTACGGCAAGCAGCGCTGCACCGCATACCCGCGATTCGTGGTCCAGCGCGAGCTGTTCGCCGACTTCCTGGCGGCCTGTCTCCCCGCCGTACGCTCCATCCGTACGGGACACCCCCTCGCCGTCGAGAGGGCCACCGACCCGCTGCCGAACCTTGACTTCGGCCCGCTGATCAACGCGGCGAAGGCCAAGGAACTGGGCGACCATGTGGCCGAGGCGATCGACCGCGGGGCTGTGCCGCTGCACCGTGGCAGGCTGGCCGATGACGCGTTCCTGCCCGGCCAGGACACCTCGGCGTACCTCCCGCCGGTGACGCTCCTGGGCCCGCCGCCGTCCTGACGACCCCTTGCCGCCTGAAGACGACACCGATGAAGGTCATCATCGCCGAGCTGATCGTGGCGACGATGGTCTTGGCATCGTCGGCGAACGCGATGAGGTCGTCGATGGCCTCGTACTCCTGCTGGTCCTGCAGAGAGGAGACGATCCATGTGTCCAGCTCCGCGGCCGCCCCCCACAGCACGAGAACGCAGACCAGTCCCGCGGTCGGCGCGAACCAGAAGGTGTCCCGCAGATGCTCGCGCAGGGGCGTCAGGACGTGGGGTCGTGGATAGCTGCGATCACTCACGCAGCCGACGGTAGCGTTACGGTGTGCATCGTTGCGGATACACGCTGTACCGCCGGTTGTGATGGCCCGAGCGTGGCCGGCGAGCCCTCAAGGGAACGGTCGGCACCATGGGCTCGGCTCAAGACCGCCGACCCTGCAATGGTCCGGCGGCTGACCTCGCCAAACGGCTCGTTTTGCCACTTCTCGCCATCTGCGTTGCTGCGTTCGGCGACCGCGGAAGAATGGCTTATGACCTACCCGGGCGCCGGACGGAAGGATTGCGAGGGATTGACCGTGGCACTGCCCGCACGGAACGGGCGTGGGGCGGTCCACATCTTCCAGTCCGCAAACGGAACGAGGAGAGGACCATTGACATGACGCAGACGCCGAAGCAGGGCGGCTATGCGGCCGAGTACCGGCGCAGTCTGGAGGATCCGGAAGGCTTCTGGCTGGACGCCGCCCGTGCCATCGACTGGGCCGTGGCGCCGACCCGTGCCCTCGACGAGTCACAGGCTCCGCTGTACCGGTGGTTCCCCGACGGGCAATTGAACACGTGCCACAACGCACTGGACCGCCATGTCGACGCCGGGCGCGGCGAACAACTCGCCCTGGTCTACGACAGTCCGGTCACCGGCAGCAAGGTGTCTTTCACCTTTCGGGAGTTGCGTGACCAGGTCGCGCAGTTCGCCGGAGTCCTGGCCGGACTCGGTGTGGCCAAGGGCGACCGCGTCGCGATCTATATGCCGATGATTCCCGAAGCGGTCGTCGCCATGCTCGCCTGTGCCCGCATCGGCGCCGTCCACTCGGTCGTCTTCGGCGGATTCGCCGCGCACGAGCTCGCCGTGCGCATCGACGACGCCCGCCCCAAAGTCGTCATCGCCGCATCGTGCGGCATCGAACCGACCCGCGTCGTGCCGTACAAGCCCCTGCTGGACGCCGCCCTCGCCCTGGCCGAGCACCAGCCGGAGCACTGCATCATCCGCCGGCGGCCACAATCCATGGCCGACCTGACCGACCGTGATCTCGACTGGGACCAGGCCCTGGCGACAGCCAAGCCGGTGGACTGCGTCCCCGTGGGCGCCACCGACCCGCTCTACATCCTCTACACCTCCGGCACCACCGGCCGCCCCAAAGGCGTCGTGCGCGACAACGGCGGCCACGCGGTCGCGCTGCAATGGTCCCTGGAGAACATCTACGACACCCACCCCGGCGAAGTCTTCTGGGCGGCCTCCGACGTCGGCTGGGTCGTCGGCCACTCCTACATCGTCTACGCCCCCCTGATCACCGGCTGCACCACCGTGCTCTACGAAGGCAAGCCCGTGGGCACGCCGGACGCCGGTGCGCTGTGGCGGGTGATCGCCGAACACCGCGTAACCGCACTGTTCACCGCGCCCACCGCAATCCGCGCAGTGAAGAAGGAGGACCCGCACGGAGCACTTCTCCCCGCCCACGACATCGGATCGCTGCGCCACTTGTTCCTGGCCGGCGAACGTCTGGACCCGGAGACCCACCGCTGGGCGACCGACCTGCTCGGTGTGCCCGTGGTCGACAACTGGTGGCAGACCGAGACCGGATGGCCGATCGTCGCCAATCCCATGGGCGTTGAGCCACACCCGATCAAGGCAGGCTCACCCACGGTGCCGATGCCCGGGTACGACGTACGCATCCTCGACCAAGCGGGCAGCGAAGAGCCCCCTGGCACCGACGGCGCGGTGGCCATCCGGCTGCCGCTGCCACCCGGAACGCTGCCCACGCTGTGGCAGGACGACGAGAGGTATGTGCGCTCGTACCTGTCCGCGTACAGCGGCTACTACCTCACCGGCGACGGCGGCCGCAAGGACGAGGACGGCTACGTCTACATCATGGGCCGCATCGACGACGTGATCAACGTCGCCGGACACCGGCTGTCCACCGGCGCGATGGAGGAAGTGCTCGCCGCCCACCCGGATGTCGCCGAGTGCGCAGTCGTCGGCGTGGCCGACCCGCTCAAGGGACAGGTGCCACGCGGATTCGTCGTGCTCAAATCCGGCCTTGACCGCGACGCGCCCGAAGTCGCCGCGGAACTCGTCACCGCAGTAAGGGAGACGATCGGCCCCGTGGCGGCGCTGCGCCAGGTCGACGTGGTCGCCGCGCTGCCCAAGACGCGATCGGGAAAGATCCTGCGCCGCACCATGCGCGACATCGCCGACGGCCACGACCCCGAACTCCCTTCCACCATCGAAGATCCCACGGTGATCGAGACCCTGCGCCCGGTACTCCGCGACGATGTCTGAGGCGTTTATGATGGCTCTTGCGGTGGGGCGACCAGCGCCTGGGCTGAGCATGTGCGCTTTGTGGTGCGGCGACATGAGCTCACGGATGCGCAGTGGCAGTGCGCCGCAGGTCGGCCTGTTCCCGGAGGACTACCCCCGGCTGAGCCGCGGGGCGCCGCGGGCGTTGTCGGAAGCGGTGATGGCCCGCATCCACCTCGTCAAGAACTCGATCAAGGAATCCGGGCTACTCAGCGAATGGCGCGGGGAGCACTTCGTGGCCATCGACGTACCTCCCGGGCACGGACCTGAGTCCGTTGTTCGCCCTGCTGCAACGGGAAGTCGACGATGCCGGCGCTTTCGGGGAATGGGCCGACGCCATGCCGCTCTCAACCACGCGGAGCTGACCGCGCCGCGGCTGGTCCCGGCACAAGCCAATTCCCGGGGCCACTTCAGGATGTCGGGAAGCTACAGAACCCTCACCAACTGGGGCCGCTGGAAGCCGACATGCCGGGGCCGCTGAACAACGTCACAGCCACCGCAGATGCTCGGCTGCCTATGTTCGTGCAGGTGGGCGACCTGACGAGGTGAGAATGGCAGTGCGACAGGTGTCACGCCTGGTGCCACGCTGTATCGACCTCACGCTGACACGTGATTGCTTGGCGACCGCGACATTGTCGTGTCCGAGGACGAACAACTCGGCCGCCAGCATCCGGATGTGCTCGCGAAGGACAGGGCACGCTCGCCGAGCATCCTGCTGAGTAACCACGGCGACGCTGCCGGCTCCAAGCTGGACGTACCCGGCACGATCCTCGTCGCCACCGGCCTCTTCTCGCTGGTCAACGGCTTCTCCCACGCCGAGACTCATGACTGGGGCTCGCCGCTGACCTGGGGCTTCCTGATCGCGGGCGGTCTGCTCCTGGCGGCCTTCGCCTGGTGGCAGAACCGAGCGGAACACCCGCTGCTGCCGCTGCGGATCCTGCTCGACCGCAACCGGGCGGCCTCGTTCCTCGCGGTGTTGATCGCCGGCGCGGGCATGTTCGGCGTGTTCCTCTTCCTCACCTACTACCTGCAGCTCAACCTCGGTTTCAGCCCTACGAAAACGGGCGTGGCGTTCCTGCCGATGGTGGGCGCGCTGATGGTGATGGCGCAGCTCGGCACCACCGTCCTGCTTCCCCGCATCGGCTCGAAGGCGGTCATCCCGCTGGGCTTCGCCGTGGCCACGGCCGGCATGGCCTGGCTGACCGGCATCGGCGTCGGCTCCCACTACCTGAGCGCGGTGCTGCCGCAGCTGGTCGTCATCGGTCTGGGCCTGGGCCTGGTCATTCCGCCGGCCATGCAGCTGGCCACTGGTGGGGTCGCGGCCGAGGACGCGCGTGTCGCCTCGGCGACCGTCAACGCCATGCAGCAGGTGGGCGGTTCGATCGGTACGGCCCTGCTGAACACCCTCGCCGCCAGTGCCGCGACCGACTACCTGGCCGGCCGTGACGCGACCGGCAAGCTGGTCCGGGCGCATGCGACCATCGAGAGTTACACCACCGCCTTTGACCGCCGCACAAGGACTCCGTTTCTCAATTCACTGCGCCGGGTGTGATGGGTCCGGCGTGATCATTCCTGCGGTCGCCTCCTGGTCGTGCGGCCGCGGGGGTGTGCAGGTGTCGAGGCAGTCGCAGGGGCTGCCCAAAATTGTGGAGTTGGGCCGCCGCATGATCGAACGCTGCCGCCGGGCGACGGTGCCCTTCGGCTGGGTGGCCGCCGACAGCGCCGGCGGGGACTGGTTCCTCGGGTCAGCCGGCCAGCCGCGCCAACTGCCGGTCATGCCACCTGCTGAGCAGCAGCAGCGCGACCGTAGCGCCGATCAGTGCGCAGAACATGTCCCACTGGGTGTCCCACACATCGCCCTGCGTGGCCAGGAAGTCGTCCGCCGCATGGCCGCCAATGACCGCCGTCGCCCATTCGAACATCTCAAAGCCCGCGCTGAAGGCCAGGCAGCTGCAGACCGTGAGTGGCGCCAGCCAACGGCTCCCGCGAAGGGGTGAGGTCCGGCTCAGCAACTCGCGTACCCCGATGGCCGGTACAAAGCCCTGCATCAGGTGCCCGAACCGGTCGTACGGATTCCGGGCAAGCCCCAGGGTGTCCTGTAGCCACCCTCCCAGCGGCACCCGGGCATACGTGTAGTGCCCGCCCACCGCCAGCACCAGTGCGTGCACGGCGAGCAGACAGCAAAGAAGGCCCGTCAGTGGGAAACGCCGCCAGAACAGAACGGCCAGCGGCAGTCCGATCAGCACCCACACCACTTCCAGCAGCCAGGTCATCCGGTCGTACGGCTCCCACGCGGAGACAGCGACCCCGACGACGACCACGGCGACGCAGGCGCGGGCAAGCGCCGACGAAGCAGGGAGCGTGTTCGCTGTACGGCCTGCGATCATGGACACCGGAGTTCCCTCCCTCTCGGCTCCCCATTGTCACAGCCCCCGACCCCAACAGCCTGAGCACGACTACGCAGTTGCATACTCGTTTCCGCCGCTGGGCCAGGGACGGCACCTTCGATCGGATGTTCCGCACTGCACAGGCGAAGGCCGACGCGGCCGGAGACATCGACTGGCTGGTGTCGGTCGACTCCTCGATCGTGCGAGCCCACCAGCACACAGCCGGTGCCGAAAAGGGGGGCTCCGCAGCCCGGCACTCGGCCGCTCCAGAGGCGGAATGACCAGCAAGATCCACCTGGCCTGCGACGCTGTCGGGCGGCCGCTGGCCTTCGTCGTCGCCGGCAGAAACACCAACGACTGCACCCGGTTCACCGCGGTCATGGACGCAATACGGGTGCCTCGCATCGGTCCCGTCCGGCCCCGGACAAGGCCGTCCCACATCATCGGCGACAAGGACTACAGCTCCAAAGCCATCCGGGCCTGGCTTCGGCTTCGGGGCACCGCCCACACCATTGCCGAGCGAGCCGACCAGATCCGCAACCGGCCAGGCGGGGCAGCCGGGGCGGCCGGCCGCCCCGTTTCGACAGGGCGGTCTACAAAAGGGCGCAACGTGGCGCACAAGCAGCGTTCCGACGGCAACGGCTGCTGGGTAGCCGGGCCTCGCCAGCGATGAAGTGGCACCGGGTCTCCTGGCCGTTACAACCGTGTGCGTCTGCTCTTGCTGCCGCCGCCGGCATGCCTCACGCCATTCGGCCGCGACCGCTTCGAGGACGTGGTGCTCGCTGCCACCGACCGACCCGACCGCTGGCAGTTGCGTGTCGACACAACCCACCCCATCCTCTTCGACCACCTTGTCGACCACGCCCCGGGCATGCTGCTCCTGGAGCCCGCCCGCTAGGCCGCCCTGGCCACGGCCCCCGCGGCCGATGGCCGTCACCGGCATGGACTGCGACTTCGTGAAGTACGCCGAGATGTACGCCCCCTGCCGGCTTCAGACGGAGTGGACGGTGGACTCCGACCGGGTCCGGATCAGGGCACGGCAGCACGACCGGGAGATCTTCTCCAGCGTCGTGACCCTGGCTGCCATACCCGCTGCCGACTCCGCTCGCACCGCCTGACATGTGCCCCTGCAGCCCTCGCCGCAGGCCCGCGCCGAACGGGCCGCGGTCAGTCCGCCGCGGATCCATCGGACGGGCCGGCGGTGGCGGCCGCGTCCCGCAGCGCGTCCAACAGGCCGCGCAGGGCGGGCTGTTCGAGGGCGGTCTCCCGTGCGGCGGCCGAGATCACACGGACAGGCTCGGGGTTGCGGACCGGGCGCACGACGACGCCGGGATGCCGGTTGCGCAGCCCCAGCCTCGGCATCAGACCGACACCGAGACCGGCCGCGACGAATCCCTGCGCGGTGGCGTAGTCCTCGCTCTGGATGACGAAGTCGGGGCTGAAGCCGGCCGCCGCGCAGGAGTCGATCACCGGCTCGAGGCAGGGGCCGGACGGTTCGCTGCCGACCCGCTGCTCGCCTGCGAGCTCGTTCAGGTCGATGACCTCTTTGCCGGCGAGCGGATGACCGAGGGGCAGTACGGCTGCGTACGGGTCGTCGAGGAGATGGACGGTACGGAAGCCGTGACCGGCGCGCTCCCGCACCTGGACGACCACCGCCAGGTCGGCCCGGCCCCGCGTGCACGGACCGCGCACCCCGACGCGGCGTCAGGGGGCCGTGGCGACTGCCGAGAAGCGGGCACCCGCGCGGCCGACGACGGACGGCCCGCCTCCCGAGGCGCCGGTGGCCGAGGAGTCGACCGTCCTTGAGCCGGCCCCGAAGCGCGCGGCGGTGCCGCGCGCACCGCTCTGGAGAACGCCCGGTGACCGCCGAGCCGGAGCCGCGGCTGTGGTCCGCGTACCGCGAACTGACCGAGAAGGCGGTCCACGTGAGGGCTGACACCGAGCTCACGCCACCCGGTCTGGCGGCGTGAGGACGAGCCGGCGGACAACCCGAGGTGGTGTGATCAGGTGCCCGCGCACTCTTGGCGTCAGCCGAGGCCTTCCATGTGCATCTCCTCGAGATAGGTGGGCTGGTCAGGCCGCGCGCGGATCACTCGGGAGTAGCGGTCGGAGGCACGGCACCAGTCGTGACAGGCTCTCATCTGCGCCTGGAGGTCATCGACGAACAAGTAAGCGTTCTCCCGGTCGGGCAGGGGAAGGGCATCGGCATCGAAAAGTGCCGGGAGCTCAGATTTGAGGTGCAGGAATTCGTCGGTGTGGCGGCGTACTATCGATTGGGTCTCCGCGAGGGCTTCCCGTCGTGAATAGTGTCGGTGATGCTGCAGCACGATCACCAGATTGTGGAAGTCGCCTCTGGCTTCTTCCTTGGCCACGGAGAACGCGTCCTGAATGATGTTGACGACCTGGACCGTCGCATTGTGCATCTTCTGGATTTCCGGCATGGAGAAGACGGCCTCAGGTAATTCGTAATGACCGATGCGTTCGGCGTAGTCGATCAGTACATTTTCCAGCCCTGCCTTGTGGCGCAGGCTGAGGTATGTATTGACGTCGGGCACGATACCGCTTTGGCGGTTGATGGTCTCGCTGGTGTAGGCGTTGAGGAAGTCTTCCCAGTTCCGGGACGACCGCCGCTGCCAGGATGCGGACATACCGCGGACCTGGCGAGACCAGATCGAGGCCAGCCCGCGTGCCGCGGGGGTGGGATCCCCCTTCGGCGTCGCCCCGGGAGGTGAGTGCACGACATCGATGAGTTGCTGGATGATCTGTGCGACTCTGTCGGGCTGTATTCCCAGCGGGCCGTCGAACTGGTCATCTACCAAGAGGAACCAGCCTGCGATATCCGTCCCCAACTCCAGGTCTGCTCCGCTCGCATGTGGCCAGAAGCGGGCAGCAACGCCGGGCACGTCCCATCGGTAGTACTCGCGCAGGGATTCATGGCCCAGTAGTCTATGCTCCTGAATCCAGGCCATATGGTGAGCCGCTGCCGATTCGACGTCTTGGCTGATCCGCGAGGGGAAGGGGAGATCGAACGAGAATTCTTGCACGGCGCTCTCCTTATCCAGTTGACTTTGTGCGGACTACAGTGGCGAAGACTCGGGCACACCGTCGCCCCGACCGTTCGCTGGGTATGATTATCGGAGCGCGAACCCTTGATCGGGTCCCCGGCGGAGGCAATACCCCGGCGTAAAGAGGCACCTGCACAACCTGGCCCGCGCTCCTCACTCCCGGAGTGGTTCGCCACCGTGTTGACGCCCTTCCTTCGGTCATGCGCCACCGGCGCGGGTCCGGCACGCTGGCTGACGGAGACGTCGACCATCGATGCCCAACTCCCCCCGGTCCGCACGTTCCGCCCTCGGGACATGCTTGGGGAGAAGGTCCAGTTCCTGCGACAGCGTCACCCTTTCAGGTGCCCGGCTGATCACGTCTCCGTACGGCGGGCATCGCGGTTCTACGCTGATACCTCGTCATACGACTCTCATGAGACGTCGTTGCCTACAACGGGGAGTGCCCGGTGACAGAGGTCGGATTGCAGTCCGGGCCCAGCGCCGGCAAGGGCATCGCAGGGGGCACTACTTCCGCGCTGCCCGCCCCGGACCGGCGGACGGAAGGGCACGGTGCCAAGGACGCCGGCACGGATCACCAGCCGTCGAACTCTCCGTTCCAGCCGAGCGCAGGCCCGGTCCAGGCCGGGTTCTTCTGCTGGGACGTCGCCACCGGAGAGATCGACTGTGATCCGCCCACCTTCCGCCTTCACGGCCTGCCCGAGGACAGCCCCGCTCATCTCGACACCTTCCTGTCGAGGATTCCGGAATCCGATCTGCCCGAGTTCATGGGTGCGCTGCAGTCGATGGCGGAGGCCGGTGGCAACTACCAGATCGCCTACCGGATCCCGGCGGGTGAGGGTGGCTGGCGCTCGCTGGAGGCCCGCGGGCGTGTGCTCTCCGATGCGGCGGGAGTTCCGACGAGGATGGTCGGGGTGGTGATGGACACCACGGCCGCTCATGAGCGTCAGGAAGCCGAGAAGCGACGGCTCCGCGACAGTGCGACCCGCAATCGGCGGATGCAGCAGCTCACCGCCTCGTTGGCCGCCGCCGTGACAGTCAAGGACATCATGGCGGCCACTCAGGTGGGGTTGCAGGACTTCGGCGCGAGCGGGCTCGCCGTGGTGGCGTCCCAGTGCGATCGGCTGTCGGTCGTGGCCTCCTGCGGCTATCAGGAGGAGGAACTGGCTGTCCTATGCGATGCGGACACAGGCGCGTGCTCTCTGTTGCAGGACGCCCTTGCGCGCCATGCCCCGGTGTTCGTCGCTTCCGTCGCCGACCGGGCTGCCGCATACCCGCAGCAGGCGCAGCAGGCCGCCGAAGGATCACGCAGCCGGGCGTGGGCGGCGATTCCCATGGCGGATTCCCAAGGGCCGATCGGGGTCTGCCTGATGGGGTTCCCTTCGCCCCAGGAGTTCGGTCCCGAGGAGCGGGCGCTGCTCGTTGCCCTCGCCGGACTGCTCGCCCAGTCCCTGGAGCGGGCGAGGATGTACGAGTCGCAGCACGCTCTGGCCTTGGACCTGCAGCGCGGAATCCTGCCCCAAGGGCCGCTGTCGGCCCCCGGTTTGACGATCGCCGCGCGCTACCAGGCGGCCACGTCGGGCATGTGGATCGGCGGTGACTGGTACGACGCCATCCGCCTTCCCGACGGCGCGGTGGCACTGGTGATCGGCGACGTCCAGGGCCACAGCGTGCATGCTGCCTCGCTGATGGGCAAGCTCCGCACGGCCATTCATGCTTATGCCTGTGAGGGTCACGGTCCCGCGGGCGTTCTGGCACGGACGAATCGGCTGCTGGTCGAGTTCAGCCCGGACCCGGACCGGGCGATGCTCGCCACCTGTTGCTATCTGCTGATCCGCCCTGCCGAGGGGACGCTCGAGGCCTGCACGGCGGGCCATCTGGCACCTGCCCTGATCGCTCCGGGTGAGCCACCGCGCCTCCTCGAAATCGCTGGTGGCCTCCCGCTCGGTGTCGACCCGCAGGCCCAGTACCCGAGCGAGCAGATCCCCATCCGACCCGGCAGCGTGCTGGCGGTCACCACCGACGGGCTCCTTGAAGCCGCGGGGGGAGACATCGGAGTGGCCATCGAAGACTTTCTGGCAGGGCTGGCAGGGGCCGCGACAGCCGACCTCGAGGTCCTGGCGGACAAACTCCTTGCCGGGGTCAAGCCGGCACCGCGGCGCAGCGACGACATCGCCCTCCTGCTGGCCCGCCTCATCGGCCCCCAGCGCCCTGACGAGCCATCTGCCACAGGGATGGCCACGCAAGCAGAGGCGTCCGACGCGCGCTGAAGCTGCTGAGTGAATCATGCCGCGGTGGGCGGGTAGACCCGCATGTGGAGCCTGCTTGCCGTCGTTGACGTGGCCGCGCCGTCCCCGGGCCTCCCGCGCTCGCCGGGCCGAAAGGGCCGGACTCGACTCATGCCAAGGCGGTCCGGCGGATCCATCGCCGTCCTTGTTCAGCTGGAAATTCGGCCATCACCCAGGATCGTCGAACTACGTGTTCGGGTACCTGTGTTGGGCGGTTGAGCCCATTTGCCCAGCCGGCGGCCAGGGCAGGTACCAGGATTTGATGCAGGCTGCTACGTCGTATCTCCGTCCGGGAGAACACGTGGGACGGCCGCACGGAAATCTCACGGGAATTCCGTGATCGCGGGACGGCTCCGAGTCCGACAGTCTCGACTCTCGAAAGCTAAACCCGGCGTGCACAGCAGGGTGGATACGGATCCGAGTACAAGGATTGATTGTCGTGACAGACATTGTGGTGGTACACGGACTGTGGGCCGACGGGTCGAGTTGGAGCGAGGTGATCCCGCTCCTGCACGCGGCCGGGCACCGGGTCCACGCTGTGCAGCTGCCGCTGACCTCTGTGGGGGCTGACGTGGCGTACACCCGGCAGATTGTGGACCGGCTGCCGGGGCCCGTCGTTCTGGCCGGCTGGTCATACGGCGGCGCCATTATCACCAACGCAGCGCAGGGCACCCCAAATGTGTCCGCCCTGGTTTACATAGCGGCCTTCGCCCCTCACAAGGGTGAGAACGGCAATGACATCATGTCCCGCTACCCGTCCACCGTCGGCAAAGCGGTCTGCGTCGATGAACAGGGCCGGCAGTGGATCGACCCCGACCAGTACGGTCGGCTGTTTGCTGCAGACGTCCATCCCTCCCGCGCCGCTGTGCTGGCCAGCGTGCAGAAGCCGGCCGCGGAGTCATGCTTCTCCACGGCCTCGGGAGAGCCGGCCTGGCTCACGATCCCGTCCTGGTACGTGGTGGCCGAGAACGACAGGGCCCTGTTGCCCGAGGCCCAGCGGTGGATGGCCGAGCGTATCGGGGCAGCCACCACGTCCGTACCTGCGAGCCACGCCGTGCTGGTCTCCCAGCCCGCACGCGTCGCCGAGGTAATTGCTACGGCCGCAGCGGCCAACTTCTGATCATGGGAAGAGCGCAGTACGCACGCCGGAACTTCCGGCACAACACATTGAAGGCGATGGCATGCCGCGGACATGTGCGGCCAGGCCCGCACATGAGAACGAGAACTTGCTGCGCTTTGCCCTGAAACTGGAGGATCGGTGTCCGGCCTCGTCGCTGCGGTCAGTCTGCTGGGCTCTCGGGCACTGGCCGGGCCCGAAGGCCGGACGCCCCGTTGCGGAGTCACGAAAGAGGTAACGGGGGCTACTGGCCGCGACCGCTGTCGGGCTCATTGACGGCGGCGCCGCCCCACGCGCCGGTGCCGCCCTGCTCAGGCGGCATGAGCCGGCCGCTGACCGGAGTGCCGTGCTCGAGGATGCCTATCAGGTCTACCAGGAGGCCATGGACGCTCTGGGCCCGGTATGGGCGCGTTTGGATGCGTGTGGGACTGCCGAGTGCGCGGCGCCCTGAGGGCCGCCTCCAGCCCCTAAGGGCTGTCCCGCAATACCCGCCGGGCGCGCGACGACAGCTACGGCACCTCGCTGCGTTGTCGAATCGCCCGAATACGCCCAGTATGAGGACGACTCTCCGCCTTGCGATGCACCGCATCTGACGCCGCGCGCTCATCCGCCGGGTATTGCGGGACAGCCCTTAGGTCACACAAGGAACGTTAGAGTGCGAGTCAAGTTACTGGATTTTATGAGATTTCTTAGGCGAATCTATTGCACATGGCTCCGGCGGGAGCCTATACAAGACATGACAAAGCCTCTTCGCGGCCCGCCCCGAGTCCGGGACCTTGTCACCCGCCACCTGAGGCGGCACCGGATTCCTTCCACAGCCTGAAAGCTCCGGCCATGTCTCCCTACTCGGCCCGCCCGGCCTCTCTCGGCCCCCCGCCCCTCGCCTCCTGGGTCGACATCACGCGACCGGGACCGAAGACGCTGATGGGGCAGCACATTTACTCGAAGTGGTCGATCGCGGCGGTGGCCGGCGCCGGCAACCCGGCGAACCCGGAGGCAGGTGCGGATGCGATCTCCGGCCGGGGACTGCTCATCGAAGAGCTTCCACGGCGTCGGGTAGAACGCCCGTTCCGAAAGACCATGCTGTCTGGACCGAAGCCTTGGTCCGCCCGCTGCACGAGCACCATGACAGCAGCAGTGGCCACCACGATGGCTCAAGTGGGGGGTATGTACCCGCAGAGGCAGTGGCGATATACGTATTTCTGCCCTGTCCAAGTACCCAGCACGGCAGCGAGGGTGGACGAGAGCCGGACCAGCCCTCAGGGACGCGCAAGTTTGCCGTACCCAGGGGGACGGTGGACCGTGTCCCACGCTCGACCGTGTGCCGGCGATGAAGGTGATCAATTCCGTACAGGGGGAACCGCCATCACCGTTCTCGAGCCGAGCGAGCGGTCGTGCCCGCGCTTTCAGGCCCCCCGTCTGCTGCACGACCAGGATTCGCCGCCTGAGGAGACCGCCGGACACCTCCTCACCGCCGAGCCGACCGGTATGCCGTGGGTCCTCGGCATACTGCGCGCCGCCGCCCGCGCGGCCACGGGGCCCGACGAACCCGGTGCGGCGGTCCGCTACCTGCGCCGAGCCCTGCGGGAACCTCTGCCGGAAGGCGACCGGGCCGTAGTGCTCGCGGAGTTGGGCCGTGCCGAGGCCGGCAGTCACCCAGCAGCCGCGGTCAGCCATCTCACCGAGTACGTCCAGCCTCTGCTGATCGACCTGGGCGATCCGGCAAGGCGACCCCATGTCGCCCAAGCCCTTGCCGTACTGGAGGTGGCGAGCTTGAGCGAGCCCGTGGCCGCCACGAGGGGCAGTTGCCGTCCGCGCACACCTCGCCCTCGCCCTCGGATCAGGAGCCGACGCCGACTCTGTGGCTGCACAAGCACGCCTGGCACTAAAGGGGGATCTGTCACACGGCACGATGACAACCGCCGCTGGGCTGGCGGTATCAGCCCTGACCTTGTTCGACCGCCACATGATCGCCGTCATCCACCTGTCGTTCGAACAGCGAGTCGGGCGGACCGTGTCCACTGCCGTGAGCGGTGTCGTCTCTCAGACATCTCGGGCTCAGCCCCCCGGCTCCTCCGCAACCGTGACCTCATCAGGCCAGGCACCGCCGCAGGCGGCGGCGATGCCGCCGGAGGTTGCCCAAACCGCCGCACGGCTCAAGGACGCCATGCTGCAGCAACCGCTCACCGTTTCAGGCAACGCGCTCGCCCTGCTGGTCCTCCTGGCCGTACGGCTCGGCTGGTACTTGGCCGGACTCGCACTGCGACCGGTGCACGAGATCACCACCGCCCGCAGGCTGTGCTGGGGGAATCTGCACGAACGCATCGGTCTCACCGGCCTCCTGGAAGCCGCCCACCGGCCCCGGCGGGGAGGGCCGCCCGGCGCCACGCTCGCTGAGGAGAAACCGCCGTGACCACTGCCGGAGACACTGCCGTGACCAGGTTCGGCACGACCCGTCGCCGCCCGCTCGCTGGGGCCTGCTCGCGCTGTTGTCCGGCGGACGGACGGGAAATCGCCCACCGCCACAGCGCTTGGCATCATGGCACCGACCGGGTCCGCCTGTCCGTTCCCCTCCTCTGCCGTCCCGAGCAGGTGCCTGGCGGCGGCCCGCGCCCGCAGGTGGCCAACCAACCGAGCAAGCCACGTCGAGGGGACGGGGCTGGGCAAGGACGCATTGAGCACTGGTACCCGTCATCCACGCACGGCCTGAGGGCCGGACAGAGGCAGGCGGCTGTGGCCGGGCGGCGCGGCCGCCCGTTCCCCGGAGGCGAGCCGTCGTGGTGAGCCCGGGAGCTTCTTTCCAAGCGGCTGGCGCCCTGCCCGCCCAGGTGACCAGCTTCGTCGGCCGCCGCCAAGAGGTGGCCGCCGCCAAGAAGTTGCTGGGTCACAGTCGGCTGGTGACGCTGACCGGCCCGGGCGGCATTGGCAAGACCCGGCTGGCGTTGCGGGTCGCCGCGGAAGTACAGCGCTCCTTCCCCGGCGGGGTGCGACTCGTGCAGCTGGCGGGCCTGGAGGACGGTGATCGGCTTGCCCGAGCCGTGGCTGACGAACTCAGGCTGGGCAATGCGTCAGCACGTGAGCCGGAAGTTTCACTGGCGGAGTACGTGGCGGACCTACGGCTGCTTCTGGTCCTGGACAATTGCGAGCACCTGCTCGACGCATGCGCCCGGCTGGTCAGCACCCTCCTTGCCGCGGCTCCTGGGCTTCGGGTGCTGGCGACCAGCCGCCAGGTGCTGGGCCTGGGAGGTGAGCAGGCAATGGTCGTGCCACCTCTGTCGGCGCCCGAGCCGAGTGATGTCCCTCCTCAGGCAGGAGAGCGCTCAGAGGCAGTGACGCTGTTCGCAGAACGGGCTGTCTCGGTGTGCCCGGACTTCGTACTCACCCCCGAAAAGGCCCTGGCGGTCGCCCGGATCTGCCACCAGTTGGACGGGATCCCGCTGGCTATCGAACTGGCAGCGGCACGGCTGAGGTCCCTGTCGGTGGAAGGCATCCTCGCGCGTATGGACGAACGCTTCGACCTCCTCACCAAGGGATCGCGGAGCGCTGCCCAGCGGCAGCGCACACTGCGTGCCCTCATCGACTGGAGCTTCGATCTGTGCACGCCCTCCGAGCGGCTGCTGTGGGCACGCCTGTCTGTGTTCTGCGACGGCTTCGACCTGGAGGCGGCCGAAGCAGTGTGCCGCGGGCAGGGCCTCGAACGACGCGACGTGCTCGACCTTCTGTCGGCGCTGGTGGACAAGTCCATCGTCACCTGCGAGGAGCGCGGCACGCAGATGCGCTACTGGCTGCCGACGACATTCCGCCAGTACGGACGCGAACATCTGGCCCACTGCGGTGAGGAACGCATGCTCGTCGAGCGGCACTTCCACTGGTACCGGAAGAAGGCTGACCTGGCTGAGGCGGACTGGTTCGGCTCCCGCCAGATGTCGTGGCTGGCGTGGTTCCAGACGGAACAAGCCAACATGCGCGCCGCGTTGGAGCTCTGCATGTCCAAGCCCGATCGGGCAGAGTCAGGGCTGCGGATGGCTGCCTCGTTGTGGAGCCTCCGGCTTGGCCACTGGCTCGACTTCGGCTCCCTGAGCGAGGCACGGCACTGGATCGCCCAGGGCCTCGCCCTGGCTCCCTTCCCCAGCCCGGCCGGAGCGAGAGCGCTGCTCGTCGACGGGACGCTCGCCCTGCTGCAAGGCGACCCGGACACCGCTCGCAGGCGGATGGAAGAAAGCCACGAAACGGTACAACACTTGGGCGATGAACCGGCCTTGGCCCGTGCACGCGTGACCCTGGCCGGGATGATCTCCATGTTCCGGGGGAAGTTCGCCTCCGCTGCCGGCCTGCTGGAGGAGGCCATCAGTCTCCACCAGGCCGCCGATGACCCCGACAGCGTCGCGACTGCCTCATACCTGCTGGCCATGGTCTGCTTCAACCTCGACGACCCGGCCACCAGCACCCACGCCCAACGATGCCTGTCCCTGTGCGAGACACACGACGCGAAGTGGTCCCTCAACCATGCTCTGTGGGTGGTGGGGTTGGAGGAGTACCGCAGCGGAAATATGCGGCGCGCAGTCACGCTGATCCGCCAGTCGATGCGTGAGAAGCTGCAGTGTGGCGGGCGGTGGGGCATAGCCCAGAGCCTCGAGCTGCTGGGCTGGTGTGCCGCAGCAGGGGACCGGTACGACAGGTCCGCCACCTTGCTGGGCGCGGCTCAGGCCGTATCGCAGTTGTCCGGTTGCGATCTGTCCAGATGGGGACACATCAAGCCAGGGCATGACGCCTGCGAGGTGCTGCTGCGGCAGGAGCTGGGCAAGGACGGTTTCACAACCGCTTTCCAGGCCGGCACGAAGCTCACCCTGGAGCAGGCCGTTGCCTTTGCCCTTGACGAGAAGCGTGACGCCGAGCCTCCGCCGTCGGACGGGAAGACGATCTGGGCGTCACTGACCGTCAGGGAGCGAGAGGTTGCCGAACTGGTCAGCCAGGGCATGACCAACAGGGACGTCGCCGCCCGACTGGTGATCTCCACGCGCACCGCCGAGGGCCACGTGATGCGCATCCTGGGCAAGCTCGGCCTCGCTTCACGCGCACAACTCGCGGCCTGGGCCGCCAAGCAGCACGACTGCTGAGGGGTGAGTCACGCGAGTTAACGCTCCGCGTGCCTGTGCCGCCGCAGATCATGTGTCGCCGGAAAACAGCTGGTGCGGGCATCAGCGAGCCCCGTTGCGGAGCCGATCTGATCGTCGGCACCTCGACCGGCGCGATCATCGGCGCAGTGCTGGCCACCGGTCAGGACCCAGCCTGCTCGCCACTCCTGTGCGCCCCGCCGACTCCGACGGCACCCCGCCCCAGGTGGACGGGCGTCGACTGGGCGAGGCGTTCGCCGTGCTCGGCAATGCCGCCTCGAACCCAGCCGAGGCGCGGCGCCGAGTGGGCCAGATCGCGCTCGCCGCCGAGACCGGCCCCGAGCAGGCACATATTGCCCGGATGCGCGCCACGGCCGGCGCAGACCAGTGGCCGGACCGGAAGCTGCTCATTACTGTGCTGGACGCTGAGACCGGCGAGAAGGAGGTCTTCGACCGTGCCAGTGGCGCACCGCTGCCCTCGGCCGTGGCGGCAGGCACGGCCTT
This sequence comes from Streptomyces sp. SLBN-118, assembly GCF_006715635.1. Lineage (NCBI taxonomy): Bacteria > Bacillati > Actinomycetota > Actinomycetes > Kitasatosporales > Streptomycetaceae > Streptomyces > Streptomyces sp. SLBN-118. The sequence goes on along the minus strand of NZ_VFNP01000001.1, from coordinate 1,360,957 downwards.
CCCGGGCATCTACCACCGATCAGCATCAACGGCCGCCGATACATGGACGGCTCCCTGCGGTCGGCGACCAATCCCGGACTTGCAGCCGGAGCCCGCACGCTCGTCGTGATCGACCCACAAGCGCACCTGTTCCCCCGCGAGTTGCTCCACCAGGAGCTGGCGGTCGCCGGGGTGCACACAGTGGTAACCATCGAGCCCGATCCGGCATCGATACGCGCCTTTGGCTCAGACCTGAACGACCGCACGGCCTGGGAACCGGCCTACCAGGCGGGTCTTCGCCAAGCCACCGATGCCGCAGAGCAGCTCCGCCTCACGTGGGAGACCGGATCCGACACGGACGGGGCGCCGCCCGGCCCCGGCCGCCCGGATACCAGCTACTGCCGGGGGCCGGTCGGAGGCTAATTGACCGCGTCCACCTCCCCCTCCGCCAGCTCCACGTCGTACACCACCGGCCCCTCCGCCACCGCCACATGCCTGGCCCTTGAGCCGTACGAGCCCGCCGTCACCGCCAGCACATAGGAACCCGGCGCCGGTACCGACACGATGTACGAGCCGTCGGCCAGGGACGTCACGCGGTCCAGTTGGCGGCCGGACTTCGAGAGCAGGGTCACCGCGGCGTGCTCGACGGGGTCGCCGTCCGCCGTGCGGACGTAGCCGTGGACCACCGAGGCGGGGCCGCTCTCCAGTTCAGCCGGTTCCTCGGCCTCTTCCTTGGGCTCCACCGCAAGGTGCGGCAGCCGCTTCTCCAGCCACCCCGGCAGCCACCAGTTCGCGCCGCCCAGCAGATGCATCGCCGCCGGCACCAGCGCCGTACGCAGGATGAACGCGTCCAGGGCCACCGCGACCGCCAGGCCCACGCCCGCCGTCGCCGCGCCCGAGTCGCCGCTGAGCACGAACGCCAGGAACACACAGACCATGATCAGGGCCGCGGAGTTGATGACACGGCTGGTCTCGGCAAGACCGACCCGCACCGCGCGCGCGTTGTCCTTCGTGTGGACCCACTCCTCGTGCATCCGGCTCACCAGGAACACCTGGTAGTCCATCGACAGGCCGAAGAGCAGGGACAGCATGATGACCGGCAGGAAGGCGTTGATCGGGCCCTCCTTGCCGAGGCCGAGCAGTTCCAGGCCCCAGCCCCACTGGAAGATCGCGACGAGGACGCCGAAGGAGGCCGCCGCCGCGATCAGGTTCATCACCGCTGCCGTCAGCGGCACCACCAGGGAGCGGAAGGCGATCAGCAGGAGCAGGAAGCCCAGGCCGACGATGGTCGCGATGAAGTACGGGAGGCGGTCGCCGGTGACCGTCGCGAAGTCCTTCGACACCGCCGTCACACCGCCCACGTGCGCCTGCACGCCCGCTTTCGGGATCACTTCGTCCCGCAGGACGTCGATCAGGTCGTCCGTCTGCTTCGACTGCGGTGAGGTCGTCGGGACCACCTGGATGACGGTGACGCCCTGGGCGGGGGGCAGCGGTGCCACCCGGGCCACCCCAGACGTCGCCTCGAGGTCCTTCACCAGGGTTGTCGTGTCGCCGCCGGACGTCACCACCTGGAGCGGGCCGTTGAAGCCGGGGCCGAAGCCCTCCGCGAGCAGGTCGTACGCCTTCCTCGTGGTCGTCGACGCGTCGTCGTTGCCCTGGTCCGTCGCGCCCAGCCGTAGCGACAGCACCGGGAGGGCGAGCGCGGCCATGAGGACCACGGCGAGCGCGGCGATCGTACGGGGGCGCTTCTGTACGCCCGTCGACCAGCGCGCCGCGAGTCCGCTCGCCCGCTCCTGCTCGGGGCCCTGTGCGGCGAGCCGGCGGCGCTGACGGCGGCTGAGCACCCGGGGGCCGAGGAAGCCGAGCAGGGCCGGCAGGAGCGTGGTCGCCGCGAGCACGCTCAGCACCACCGTGAGGGAGGTGCCGATCACCACGCCGTCCAGGAAGCGCAGGTTCGTCACCAGCATTCCGGCGAGCGCGATGCACACAGTGCCGCCCGCGAACAGCACCGCGCGGCCGGAGGTGTTGAGGGCGGTGACCGCCGACTGCTGCGGGTCCACGCCGCGCAGGATGCCGCGCCGGTGCCGGGTGACGATGAACAGCGCGTAGTCGATGCCGACGCCGAGCCCGATCAGGGTAGCGAGCAGCGGCGCCAGGTCGGGGATGTCCGTGGTGTGGCCGAGCAGCTGGGTGGAGAACAGGCCCGTGCCCACACCGAAGACGGCCACGCCGATCGGCAGCAGCATCGCGAAGAGCGAGCAGAAGGCCAGGAACAGCACGACGGCGGCGGCCACGATGCCGACCATCTCCGCAAGGCCCGTCGGCAGCTCCTGCACCCGTTGGATCGCCTGGCCGCCGAGCTCCACTTGGAGACCGCCGCGTTCGGCGGCCTGCGCGGTGTCGACGACGTCCTGGACGAGGTCCTTGGGTACGGCGTTCGCCTGGTCCGCGAACGTGATCTGCGCATACGCGATCCGTCCGTCACTGCTGATCTGCGCCGCGCCCCGGGGGCCCGAGTAGGGGTCGGTGACGTCGCCGACGCCCTTCATCCCCGCGATCTTCTCCAGCGCCGACTGGATCCGGGACCGTACGTCCTGGTCCTTCACCGAGCCCGAGCCGACCTTCCACACCACCGTGTCGGTGTCGCCCGAGCTGTCCGGGAACGCCTTCTCCATCAGGTCGTACGCCCGCTTGGAGTCCGTGCCGGGAAGGGAGAAGACGTTCGCGTAGTCCGTGCCCGCCGTCGACGCCGAGAAACCCAGGCCGAACAGCGCCCCCACCCACAGCAACAGGACCAACAGCCGGTGCCGATAGCACCACCGTGCCAATGTCTCCACGCTCAAAACTCCTTGACAGTCCGGTTCGTTCGGTCGGTTGGTCCCCCAGGTCCTGGGCAACAGGGTCAGGGGCGCCACTCGCGTGTGGACATGGGACCGGCTCGACTCTCAAGGAACTCCAAAGTGCGACCGGCCCCCGTTGTCAGTGGGCGCACCGATACTGGGGGCATGACCGCCACGGCGATTGCAAAATTGTGGTGATCTCTCGGATGTGCAGGTCACGGCGGTATGACGATGCTGGTCGGGTGCGCGATCGGACGCAACGAAGCTCCGTTGTGGAGGTGACCTTGCCAAGTCGCCGTCCCGCAACGGAGCTTCGATGTGCCGTCGGTCTGCCACTGTCTGTCTGGTCAAGTCGCCCAGCCGTCAGCACTGTGCGACGGGTCCGCTGGCCGAGCGGCTGGCGACGCTGGCCGATCCGCGGTGCCGGCGCGGGAAGCGTCACCCCTTCGTGGCAGTGCTGCTGATCGCCTGCTCCGCCGTGGTGACCGGTGCGACGAGATACGTAGTGATCAGCGAGTGGGCGGCCGAGGCCCCGCAGGATGTCCTGGCCCGGCTCGGTGCCCGTACCGTGACCGCCCTGGCCGTGCGTATCCCGCCCAGCGGTGCGACGATCCGCCGGGTCGTCAAGGACACCTGCCCCGGCGGCCTGGCCGACCTCCTCGGCCACGACCCGGCCGGATGTGACACCCTCGCCCTGGACGGCAAGAGCGCCCGCGGCTCGCGCCTGGGCGCCACCCCGGCCGCCCACCTGCTGGCCGCGATGACGGGCACCGGCATGACCGTCACCCAGCTCAGGGTTCCGGAAAAGACCAACGAAATCACCTGCTTCGCCGCCCTCCTGGACCCCTATGACCTGCGAGGAGTCACCGTGACCGGCGACGCACTGCACACCCAGCGCGAGCACGCCCGCTTCCTCGTCGACGTCAAGAGGGCGCACTACGCCTTCACCGTGAAGCGGAACCAGAAGAACCTCTACGAGCAGATGCGGACCCTGCTCTGGCAGGAGGCGACGGCGAAGTTCTACGACCGCACTACGGGCCATGGACGTAAGGAGACCCGGGTCGTGCAGGCCCTGACCGTCACCGACCTCGGCGTCGACTTCCCCCACGCCGCCCAGGTCGCCAAGGCCGTCCGCCACCGCACCGACACCAAGACCGGCAAGCAGAGCCGCGAGACCGCCTACATGATCACCGACCTCACCAGCCGACAAGCGTCCCGCGAAAGGATCGCAACGATCTTGAGAGCACACTGGGTGATCGAAAACAGACTCCACTTCGTCCGCGACACCACCTTCCACGAAGACGCCTCCAAGATCCGCACCGGGCACAGCTCGGAGGACATGGCCACCCTGCGCAGCTTCGCCATCAACCAGCTCCGCACCGCCGGCCCACCAACATCGCCGCCGGACTCCGCGCGACGGCCCTCCGCCCCTACGAGCGGCCACTGGCCCTCCTCGGCCTCAACTGGCCTGCGCCGATGCGCGATCAAAGGACTTTGCAATCGCCCTGGGACGCACCCTCTGGGGAGCGTCCAGACATTTCAGGCCGTAACATGTTGACGATAAATAGGTCAAAGCGGGTTGAAACGGTTCTCGTCACGCCACTGACAGCGTGACGTCGCGCCAGCCGGGTGCCGGTCGCGCGACAGCGACAGTAGAGCTTTTGTCCTGCCTGCCCATCGTGGCCACGCGCCGGCCCTGGAGAACACTGGGTAATTACCTGTTTCAGTACCTAGTGTGATGCGCCAGAAATCCTGATGGTTAGTAAGTACCCTGTCGTCATGTCGCATTCGGGTCCTTCCGCTGTGGTGATCGCGTTGTCCGAGGCCGAGCGCGCCGAGTTGGTGCGCCGGACGAAAATGCCGCACCGGCGCTCGGCCGAGAAGGCCCGCATCATCCTGGCGTGTGCTGACGGCATGTCAAACGCGGGTGTCGCACGGCTCGTCGGTGTCCAGGCCAAGACGGTCGGCAAGTGGCGTCGGGCATTCGCTGCAGAGCGGATGGCTGGGCTTGAGGGCGCCGGCTGGATTGGTCGGCCGAAGGCCGACCTCATCCTCGACGATGCTGAGCGCGGACAGTTGCAGCAGTGGGCTCGGCAGGCCAAGACCGCCCAGTTCCTCGCGTTACGGGCCAAGATCGTGCTGCGCTGCGCGGAGGGCGGGACGAACCAGCAGGCCGCGGCCGACCTCGGCATCGACAGGTCGACCGTGGGCCGCTGGCGGGCCCGGTTCATCGCCAAACGCCTCGATGGCCTGCAGGACGAGCCGCGCTCGGGCCGGCCGCCTTCGATCCTCCTCGACCAGGTCGAGGAGGTCGTCGTGGCCACCCTGGAGTCGGTCCCGGGCCAGGACACGCACTGGTCACGGGCCTCGATGGCCCAGCGCACTGGCCTGTCGAAGTCGACGATCGGGCGAATCTGGAAGCGGTTCGACCTCAAGCCCCACCTGCAGGACTCCTTCAAGCTGTCCACCGATCCGCAGTTCGTCGCCAAGGTCGTCGACGTTGTCGGCCTGTACCACCACCCGCCCGAGAAGGCGGTCGTGCTCTGCGTGGACGAGAAGAGCCAGATCCAGGCGCTGGACCGGTCCCAGCCGGTACTGCCGATGATGCCGGGCACATGACGGACGCGGAGTGGGCGGCCATCCGGCCGTTGCTGCCGGTGCCGGCCTGGCTCCAGGGGCGGGGCGGACAGCCCGAGGGCTACTGCCAACCGCCAGATGCTGGACGCGATCCGTTACCTGGTCGCGGGCGGGATCTCGTGGCGGGCGATGCCCGCGGACTTCCCCGACTGGGGCCGGGTCTACGGCTTCTTCCGCCGCTGGCGCGAGCACGGGCTGATCACCGAGTTCCACGACCGGCTGCGTGGACGGGTGAGGGAGTGCGAGGGCCGTGAGGCCGAGCCCACGGCCGGGGTCATCGACGCGCAGTCGGTGCGGGCCGCTGCGACGGTGCCGGCCGCCTCACGCGGCTACGACGGCGGGAAGAAGGTGCCCGGGCGAAAGCGGCACATCGTGACCGACTGCCTCGGCCTGCTCCTGATCGTGGCGGTCACCGCTGCGAACATCGGCGATCGGGACGCCGCCGCGGGCCTGCTGACCGGGTGCGCCGCATGCACCGCGACATCACCCTCGTCTGGGCCGACGGCGGCTACACCGGCGACCCGGTCAACCTGCCGGCAGAAACTCGCCGCTGACCGCCCCTCCTCCAGCACCCCCAGAAGCCGCTGGTAATCCGGCGCCAGCACCGTCACCGGCAACCCGTCCCGCCAGGACGGCACCGTCGAGCCCGGCACGGGCGAGGGGGCGGTTTCCTGCTCAGCCTCGACCTCGGTCACGGCAGTTGACTCGGCCGCGGAGACAGCCAGGGCCTCGACCAGTTCCTCCCGCGCGATCACCCGCCGGTCCAGCTCGATCTCGGCGGCCTCCAACATCCCAGCCAGCCGGGCGACTTCGTCCCGCAGCCCTTCCACCCGCACACGGGCAGTCGCCTCCCGCTCCTCCAGCATTCCCAGCACCGACGCCACCGCGCACCTCTCGGCCATGAAAGCGGACACACGACGCCGCATCCCTGCCTCAGTCCGAGCGACACCATGCCTGACCAGCAGAAATCAAACGATCACGTTCGGTTGCGATACGGCTTCTGACCAAGTGGCGGGGCCTCCAGCGCGAGGCTCTGACTCTGCTCAGCGAAGACCAGCGCATCCACCCGAGCGCATACATCCACCCCACGGCGATCATCGGAGACGACGTGATCATCGGCCCGGACGTCAAGGTCCACGAGTTCACCACCGTCCGCAAGGGCAGCGTCCTGTGCGCCGGCGCCCAAGTCGGCTTCAACTGCGAAGTAACCGCAGCATTCATGGGAGAGGACGCCGTCCAAGGGCACCGAATCGGCGTGAACCGGACGATCATCGGCACCCGAGCCCACCTCTCGGCCAAGGTCACCGTGGCCGCCATCAACATGACCACCGACATGCGCAAGCCCGACCGCGAGGTCATCATCCGCACGGGCCTCGGCCTCTACCGCTGCGGAACGCCCCAGTTCGGGGCGGTCATCGGCGACGAAACTCAGACCGGCAACAACATCAGCATCGGTCCAGGTGTTGCCATCGGCCGCCGCTGTCAGATCACCAGCGGGGTCGCCATCGCCATCCGCGCCATCCCGAAGGACTGCACCGTCACCGCCCCACACGCCACGGAAGCCACCGTCCGTCGCCGTCGCCGCCCCTTCCCACCCAATCAGACCATCAATTAGGCCGTAGAACGTGACTTACTTGCCTGCACGCCTCTGCCCCCACTGACCTGCAAGTTCATTTGACAACCCAAGATAACGATCGCCTCCAGCAGACCGGTCGCTCCTCTCGCGCGTTCAGAGGCCGGGTCTCTTCTGGCACGGGATGCGAAGGCTTGCGGGGCCAGGAACCACGGGCCTCCGGGCACGGTCGGGGAGCTCGAAGATCCGCAAGCACCCGGCTGCGGAGAGCATGCGGACTGTGAGGCGGGCTTGGTCGTCCTCGGGCGAGAACACCCACAGCCCGGGCACCACGAGCAGGCGATGGTTGCCCTTCATCACCGCGGTGATGAGCCTTTCCAGCTCAGGCCGCAATCCTGTGGCGGGGCAGCCGTTGTCGAGATAGAGGACCGGGGTGGGCAGCCCCAGGCGAGCGGCGAAGCTGCGCAGCGCGATACGGTCCCGGTTGGCCGCTGATGGGTTCTGGGGGTAGTAGCGCAGATAGGCGGCGGGCGGTCGAGGGCGGGGTCTTGTGGTTCGCATGACGGGGATCCTCTCGGTCGTGAGCGTACTCGGACGAGGCAGTCGCGGGGTGCAAGCCCATAGCAGCGGGAAGTGCAAGGCAGCGGCAGGTGAGCGGGTGCGAGGGTGCGAGCTTGCCCCGGGGTTGAGGCGGCTGGCAGTGGCGTGACCCGGTTCGGGCCACAGCGAGGCGGCGGCTGGGCCCCGAATGGGCCAGGGATGACACATGTCGAGTTGTCAGCCGGCCTACCAGGGGCGTGCCGGTTCGGGACACTTCACGGGTGTCGTCGAAGAGCACCACACCGTTGCAGAGCAGGAACCATCCCTGGTCGGGGTGGAAGGCCACCACGCGGGCTGCGTCGTGGTCTGGTGCGTCCCAGGAGGGGCATGGGCTGGTGTGGGAACACATTTGGGTACCTTCGATCACGTTCGAAAGTTGTAGTACTCAAATGGGACGCTTGGGTCTCGGGGAAGGCGACCGGGAAACTGCGTATGCCGGTACCTATGTTTTCGCCGTTGCCAAGGAGGGCCCTTCGCCGACGCTGCGGCGTGAGCGTGATGCCGCTTGCCGGGCCCGGGTCTGCATGCCGTTCCCTGGGACGCATTCCGCGCAGCCGCGTTCCTGGAGGCCAGGTCGGTTCGGGCGTTAGGCATCAGTACGGATCGATGCGGTGCGCGACCCGGTCGTGGCCGCGAACACCGTCCCGGTGCCCCTCCTGCCCGGTTTCTCACGGAGATTCCGTGATGCCTCGAGCGAACGGCCCGGCAGGCTTGTCCCGTGGAGCGGCCCCTCCTCCGCTCGCCCGCTGTGCTTGTCCCCCCGGCACGGCGGGCGAGTGCCCGTCTGTGAGCCCTACGGTGGTGGCGCCCGACGTAAACAGGCCGATTGTGGACTCCATCAAGGCGTTGTCGTGGGCGTCGCCGACCGAGCCGATGGGCGCCACGATGCCCTCGCCGTCCAGGTGGGTGGCGAGCTTGAACGAGGTGTACCGGCTGCCCGCGTCGCTGTGATGGATGGGCTGTTCCGGGCTGCTGTCTTCTGCGTTCCCGATCGCGCTGCCACAGACTCATCTTCCACTGCGGCCAGGACGAGTTCGGTGGGATTGGTTGTGGCTGCGGACCAGCCCAAGGTGCGGCGGGAGAAGGTGTCGATGACGAAGGCGAGGTAGCCGGTGCCGGCCCAGATCGCGAGGCGTGTGAAGTCTGCCATCCAGCACCGGTTCGGCGCCGCAGCGACGAAGTCGCGGTCCACCGGATCCGGGGGCCCGCTCAGCGGACGGGTCCGCGATCGTGGTGGTGTGCCGGGCAGAGTCGGCGTGAGCTGACCTGGTGCATGGTTCCGCGGGTATCGACAACCCAGAGCGTGTCCGCCGTACGTCCACGACGGGCCATCCGGACGGTTGCGCGGATACCGTCGGGCAAGGTGATGGTCTTGCCTGTCCACTTTTCCCATGCAGGGTCAGTGCAGGTCAGCACCATTGACTCCTGTCGCGGGGAACCTGGTGGGGGACGGCAGTTCCACAATCTCGCATCCGAAGCTGCGGATTCCTTCAGCCAGGGCGCGGGCTTCGTTGTCGTGGATGGAGAACACGAACAGTCCTGTTACCAACAGCACCTTGTAGACGCCGTCGGCGCTGCGTTGGAGGAATTGTTCGAGAGCGGGCCGAGGGCCGAATGAACGGACGCCGTTGTCCAGGTAGAGGACCGGCTCGGCCAGCCCGAGCCGACGGGCCTGCCTGAGCAGCTTTTTCTGGTGGGTTGCCATTTGTGAGGTGTCATAGGGGTAGCAACGCAGGTACATCGCCGTCCGGTCGGCTGAGCTGTGGTTCAGCGTGTATTCCATGTGCCGCCTTCTCCCGGCTGTCCGGACCCAACTCCTCCGCGCAGATGCCGGGCAAAGCTCTTGGCCGGCGTGGCGATCGCCTTCACCCGTTTCAGCAGTAGGGATACAAGCGGAACAGGTGACGTGTGGCAGTGCGGGGTGGAGTTCATGACGGGATCCTGTCCGGTGGGACCCGCTGCGGCGGGATGATGGAGCGGTTCGGGAGGACTTCACGGGTGTCGTCGAAGAGCACCACACCGTTGCAGAGCAGGAACCATCCCTGGTCGGGGTGGAAGGCCACCACGCGGGCTGCGTCGTGGTCTGGTGCGTCCCAGGAGGGGCATGGGCTGGTGTGGGAACACATTTGGGTACCTTCGATCACGTTCGAAAGTTGTAGTACTCAAATGGGACGCTTGGGTCTCGGGGAAGGCGACCGGGAAACTGCGTATGCCGGTACCTATGTTTTCGCCGTTGCCAAGGAGGGCCCCACTCCCGACCGAGGTTGCGCAGTCCCAGCCCGGCTTGGCCACCCGCAGACGCGTCCGACTCCATTCCGTGTACGAGGAAGCGCTGAGCGTTACCTCCGGGGGCCGCGGTGCGCTGAGCGCAGCGACAGCGGACAGACAGCCCCACCGGTGCCACGGCGGCATGCCGCATGATCGAAACGAAGGGCGTCACCAACATCAGAGCTCACGGGCTCAAACCTGGGATTGGAGCGTGTTGCCGCACAGACAGGCGGGCCCAGTGGGTTGTGCCACCCCAGTGGGTACGGCTGCCGTGGGAGGTGGCCAGAGCGTCGATGATGCACAGCCCCCGCCCGCGTTCGTCGGCGGCGCAGGTCGCTGCCCAATTCCCGTGGCGCTCGGCCGGGCCGCCGTCGGTGACTCCGACCCACACCCGCAGACCCGCATGCTCACGATGCAGGTGGAGATGCACGGCCAACGGCGGACACGCGTGCTCGACAGCGTTGGTCACCAGCTCGGACACCACAAGCAGCACGGAGGTGGCTGCGTCCTCACCGACCTGCCAGTTGCCCAGCATCGCCCCGACGATTCGGCGAGCGCGGCCGACTGCCTCCGGTCGGTGGGCGAGCCGACATGAAGTGTGGTCCGTATTCCGCGGGCCGTCCGCCGTACCGTCGTCGACGGTGGTGTACGTCGGTTTCCGGTCTGGTGGGGAGAGTGACTTCGAGGGTTCCATGGCCGTCATCCGGAGGTGAAGGGAGGGGACACCTCACGTTGCACACGTACCCATACAGCAAGAAAGGGGGAAAACACGTACACCACTACGCACAGTCCACCTGCTTTTTCGGCTTCTCCAGGACGTGAGTCGAGCTCACCAAGTGGCGGCACCGTTCCCGTAGGCCCGCATCCGCCGCCGAAGTTTCAGCCGCCCGGCTCGGTGACCGATCCGCACGAGCACTTCGGCTCAGTGCGTTGCATCCGGCCTCTGCGGTTGATTCTGATGGATTCATCAGCCATGAAGCGTGACGGTGCCCAGTACGAGCAGCGTGACCGCCTTGGCCGACTCGCAGGCCACGTAGACCAAATGGGCGTGGGAGCGCGGGACTTCCTTCCCCGCCATCACCCGGTCGGACCGGCGGTTGAGGACGGGGCGGACAGCGGTGAGCTGCACCGCCAGCAGCACGACGGGGATGGCCGCCAGGACCGCCACGGCCACCGGGGGATCGCCGCCGGCGACCGCCGCGACTACGACGGTCGCCAGCACGGCCTCGACGCGGTTGAGCGCTCGGAAGACGAGGCGGCCGATGCCGAGCCCGATCCTTACCGTCACGTCGGGGGCGCGGAACTTCAGCGGCGCCTCCAGGAAGGAGATGGCGAGCACCATCCCGAGCCAGACGAAAGTGGCGGCGACGGCTACGGCGGCCGAGGTGGCATGCATGCGGTTTGCCCTTTCGTTTTCTGCGCGGGGCCCGGTTCGGGTGGCCGCCTTCTGTCGCTGTCTTTCCCCTCGGCCATCTGCTCTGGCCCGTCGCGCCATTCAGACCGTCTCGGTGGACACGGCCCTACTGTCGCCCCAGCCAGAGGTCCGGTCCGAAGACCTCGTAGTGGATCATTCCCGCAGGCACGCCGAGGCGCAGTAGGTCGTCGCGGACCCCGCGCATGAAGGGCAGCGGGCCGCACAGGTAGGCGGTCAAGGCCGGGTGGAGTTCCAGTGCGGTGAGGTCGGCCCGGCCGGTCGACGCGTCCGGTGCCTGGTCGCCGGGCTCCTCGTACCACAGGTGGAGCCGCGCGTCCGGGAGCGCCAGCGCCAGGGTGCGCTGCTCGTCGCGGTGCGCGTGGTCGGCTGGGGAGCGGTCGGCGTGGACCACGGTCACCGGGCGGGCCGAGCCGCTGGAGGCGAGATGGTCGAGCATGGCCAGCATGGGTGTGCTGCCGATACCGGCGGACGCCAGGAGCAGCGGGCCGTCACCCTCTGGCAGGACCAGGTCGCCGAACGGGGCGGACACGGTGAGAGTGTCGCCCGGCCGCGCGTGCTCGTGGAGCCAGGACGAGACTTCACCGTCCGGATTCACATCGTTCCGCACGCGCTTGACGGTGATACGCCAGTGCGGGCGGCCCGGGGCGGCGGACAGGCTGTACTGGCGGATCTGCCGGGCGCCGTCGGGCAGTTCGACCTGGACGCTGACGTACTGGCCCGGCCGGAAGGGCTCCGTGGGGCGGCCGTCGGCGCGCCGCAGACCCAACGAGACCACGTCGGGTGTCTCCTGACGTCGCTCGGTGATCTCCATGCTGTGCCAGATGTCGCCCTCGGCGGCGCCGGCCTCCTGGTAGAGACGGGCCTCGATGGCGATCAGCGCGTTGGCCATCAGCCAGTAGACCTCGTCCCACGCCGCGGCGACCTCGGGGGTGACGGCGTCGCCCAGCACATCGGCTATCGCTCCGAAGAGGTGACGGTGGATGATCTTGTACTGGTCGGAGGTGATGCCGAGGGAGGCGTGCTTGTGTGCGATGCGAGCGAGCATCGCGTCCGGGCGGGAGTCGGGGCTCTCCAGCAGTATGCCCGCGAACGCCGCGATGGATCCGGCCAGCGCCTGCTGCTGATGCCCGTTGGCCTGGTTGCCCCGGTTGAACAAGTCCCGCAGCAGCTCGGGTTGGGCATCGAACAGCTTCCGGTAGAACAGCTCGGTGATGTCCCCGATGGCGGCGCCGATCACCGGCAGCGTGGCTCGGACAACGGGGGTGGACTGCTCGGAGAGCACAGCGACTCCTTAATCAGTAGATGATCTTCGCATTTAAGGGCGCGGGGAACCGCCCCCCTTGGTTTGCGTGGATTACTCCGGTGGCCGGCCGACGAGTCCGACCAGCACCGGTCCGGTGGGCGAGGCCACCAGGTCGTTCACGGTCAGCGGGTCGAGCGTGGCGTAGAACGCCTCCTGGGCGTCGCGCAGCGCCCGTCGCAGGCGGCAGGCCCCGCGCAGTGGGCACGGTGGGTCGTCGTCGCAGGCGACGACCTCGCCCTCACCCTCAAGTTCTCGTATCAGCCAGCCGACTGAGGCCCGCCGTCCGAGGTCGGTCAGTGCCAGTCCGCCGCCGCGGCCTCGCCGGGCTTCGACCACGCCCAGGTGCTGGAGGCGTGTGATTGCCTTCGCGACGTGCGTGTATCGAACGTCCATGGTTTCCGCCACGTCGCGCGTGGTCACAGGGTAGTCAACGGTGGAGACCGCCAGGCGCATGACGGAACGCAATGCCAGGTCGGTGAACTTTGTCAGTCGCACACTCCGGACGCTAGCAAACGCGCATGCTGCATGCCTATTTAAAAATGGCTGTGACCGTGTGGAGTGCGTCACGGACGCGGCTGTACAAGGGCGTTGGCCTCCGCCGAGGGGTAGCAGCTGGTTCCGACGGCGGCCCGCGACGCATTCCAGATCCTCCTCGAAGGCCCGCCCGCCCCGCGCCGGGAAAACGTTGGAGCGCCGCAGCCTGGGTGAGGGCTCCAAGGGGCAGCGGTGCTACGACTGGACCTGGTTCGACGTCACTCTGTCCGGCCGGCAGCCCGCCGACGGCTTCGCCCACCACCTGCTCGTCCGCCGCTCCACCGACAGCATCATCGGCAACAACAAGGCCGCGAGCATGCGCATTTCCTGCGCATGAGTTAGCGCGGAGAGTGCTCAACTGTATGCATACTGTGAAGGTCGTCCGGGATGGGTGCTGTGAGCGTTCGGCGGCTACTGCTGCACCGCACTGACCACGGGAAATGCAGGTGAGAACGACCTGAAACCCCTGGTATTGTTGTCCCTGTCGCCGCGGGAGAACGCGGTCACCTTGTCCGGGTGGCGGAATGGCAGACGCGCTAGCTTGAGGTGCTAGTGCCCTTTATCGGGCGTGGGGGTTCAAGTCCCCCCTCGGACACCAGCTGATACCCCTGTTCATCAGGGGTTTTCTGCATTTCCGCGCAGTGGCGTGACCAACCACGTGACCAACGGCTCAGCCAATCCCCAGGTCCGACCAAGGAATGCAGGCCAAGTCGGCCGGCACTGGAGGCAGCCAATCGGCGCGCTCCGTCCTTGCGAGAAGCGCTGAGCGGCCGGCGCAGATCAGCAGCCCGATCAAAAGATCATTCGGTATGACGTCGGGTCACGGCAGGCCAGGCTTCCGAGCCACCGTGCGCCCGGCAATGCCGGTGGCGTCGGTCGCGATGGTGAGCCTGGCGATGGCCTGGTCCATCAGGGCCATCAGGACGTCACGGCATGAGGCGCGGTCGCGAGCGTCGAACAGGCACAGTTGGGTCGTGGGCTGGAGGGAGAGAGCGGCGCGGATCTGGGCGGCACTGTAGGGCTGTTGGCCGTGGAAGCAGTTGACGGCGACGATGAAGGGAATGGCGCGGTTTTCGAAGAAGTCGATCGCGGCGAAACTGGTTTCCAGCCGTCGGGTGTCGACCAGGACGACGCCGCCGAGGGCCCCCATGGCCAGGTCGTTCCACATGAACCAGAAGCGTTGCTGTCCGGGAGTGCCGAACAGGTAGAGCACCAGATCGGGACTGAGTGTGATACGCCCGAAGTCCAGCGCGACCGTGGTGGACGTCTTGTGCTCGATGCCGGTGAGGTCGTCTGTGCCCGAACTCGGTGCGGTGAGCACCTCCTCGGTACGCAGCGGATTGATCTCGCTGACGGACGCAACCGTGGTGGTCTTCCCGACGCCGAAGCCCCCTGATATGAGGATCTTCACGAGGTCGGGGGCGGTGTCAGATCCTGGCAAGACCTTCCCTCACTCTCTGCAGCAGTGTGATGTCCGGGCCGGTAGTCGCGTATGGGGCGACGTGGGCGGGCGGTTGCGTGGTGATCCTTCCTGCCTCCAGCAGGTCGGAGAGCATGACGGTGACGACGGAGACGGGGAGGTCGACACGGGCGGCGACTTCGACGACTGCCGTGGGGGTGGGGCAGACGCGCAGGATGCGCAGGTGTTCCGGCTGCAGCGTGACGTTCGGCGAGGCCGTCCGCTCGTCCACCGCAGTCACCTGGGTGATCAGGGCGAAGACATCGCGGCTGGGCCGGGCCCGGCCCGCTGTGAGGGCGAAGAGCCGTACGAGGCGCCCGGATCGGCTCATCGCGTCGGCCTCTCCGGTGCGGGAGAGCGGTGCGCTGCGCATGGCCGCAGTGTCGGATGGACGACCCGGGCGCGGGAGTGGTAACTCATGTGGGGGGTGCACCGCCGGATGAGTCGGTGGCGGCCTCAGGGCGACGAGGCGGGGTGCCGAGGTGTTTGCCGATCCGCGTGACGATCAGGTTCATTTCGAACGCGACCACGCCGACGTCGGCTCTGGAAGTGCTCAGGACGGTCAAGTAGGCGCCGCCACCGGCCGAGGTGATGATGAGGTAGCCCTGCCGCATCTCGATCAGTGTCTGGACGACCGCTTCGCCGTCGAAGCCGGCGCAGACGCTGCGCCCCAGGCTCATCAGACCCGACACCGTGGCGGCCAGACGTTCGGCATCCGGCCGGGCCAGGGACGTGGACCTGCTGACGACCATACCGTCCTGGGAGACAACGAGGACGTGGCGGACGTCGGCTACTTGGTCGGCGAGGTGGGTCAGCAGCAGGTCCAGCGGGGTGTAGTCGCTGGGTGCGGAATGCTTGGCCATGTGGTGCTTTTCTCCGGGCGGTGGAAGTGGTTCCGGCTGCGAATGCAATGAACTTCACCGGCCGTCACGTACGGCTGCTGCCGGGGCTGGAGCGTCTGGCATGTGCGGTACCGCGTTGGAAAGCCGACAGGGTGTGTGCGGCCCGTTCTGGTGAGGGGGGCTGCCCGGGCGGCTCCGGGGGGTGGGGATGTGGTGTGGGGACGAGACCCAATTCCTGAGCCATGCTGGCCTGAGGAGTGCGTTGCGGCAAAGGTGGGGGTTCTCCTGGCGCCCTGTCGTTTTGGGTGGGCCCGGCGGGCGCGTCCGAGGTGGCTGCGGCCGGAACGGCGGCGGCGCGTTGCCCGTCGAAAGGCCAGAACTGCCCTGAACGACGCAGGTGGTCGGGGGGAACTGCGTCGGCCGCCGGCGCTTCGGGCCGGTTGCTGTGCTCCGTGCCGTGGACCAGTTCCGTGTTACGGACCAGCAGCCCCTGGGGAATCAGTACCACCGCGGAGGTGCCGCCGAACGCGGACGGTCGCAAGGTCACCGTGATGCCGAGGCGGACGGCGAGATGGGTGATGACGAGCAGGCCGAGCCGGGCGTCTTGCCCGATGGAGAGCACGTCGGACACCGGAGGTTGGGCCAGCCTGAGGTTGGCATCCGCGTACTCCGTTTCGGCCATGCCAATACCGCGGTCCTCGATTTCGACGGATACACCCTTGAGGACTGTGTCGACCCTGACGGACACAGGGTAGAAAGGCGGCGAAAACTTCGCGGCGTTCTCCATCAGCTCAGCCATCAGGTGTACGACGGCGGCAACAGCGGGGCCGATCAGACGGACACTGTCGTCAGCGCTCACGGTGATTCTCTGGTACTGGGAGACCTCGCCCACGGCGCTGCGCAGCACGTCCGACAGGAGCACGGGCTGGTTCCCCCGGCGTCCCGGCCAGGCACCGCCGATGATCAGCAGGTTCTCCTCGTACCGGCGCAGCTGGCTGGTCTGTGAGTCGAGCTGGTAGAGGTCGGTGAGCACTTCCGGATCCTGGTACTTGCGCTCGAGCTCGTCCAGAAGGGCAAGCTGGCCATTGACGAGACTCTGGCTGCGGCGAGCGCTGAGCACAATCGCCTTCTGCAAGCCCCGGCGGGTGTCAGCGAGTTCCACAGCGCTTCGGATTCCGGTGCGCTGGACAGCATTGAACGCTTCGGCGACCTGGCCGACCTGGTCGGTGCCGTAGTCCAGATCGAGCGCTTCGGCTTCGACGTCGACTGTTTCACCGCGGTTCAACCGGGCGACGATGGCGGGCAGTCGTTGCGTCGCGAGATCCAGCGTGGCGGCGCGGAGTCCGGCCATGCGGTGCAGCAAGGAGCGGGACACCCGCCATGAGAGCGTTGCAGAGACGATTACAGCCGCGAGCCCGGCAAGGGCTGCCGCGATGTCGCGGCGCAGTATCGTGGCGGCAGTGTCGGCCTGCGCCGAGAGCAGCCGTGCGGTGCGTGCCCGGATGAGGTCCTCCAGACCCGCCTCCAGCTGATTGAGGTCGGACCTCCACTGTGCAGTACCGGGGGACAGCATCATGCCGCCTCGGGCATCCGTACGGGCGGCGACGACGGCATTCTCGACTGCCGCCATTCTCTTCCATGCGGCGGTGTTGGTTATCCGCGCCAGCTCGCTCTGTTCCGCGGGTGACTGGATGCTTGCCAGGTAGTTCAGCATCGACCTCTGCAGGCCCAGTGGCGTCATGAACGCCACTCGTTGATCCGGGCTCATGGTGCCGGAAGGCAGCCCTTGGGACATCAGGGTGTCTTCGAGGTGCAGGGCCTGTGAGGTGATGATGAGCATCGACAGCGGCTGAGCCTGCGACACGAGTGGTCCCTGCGGTACCTGCCGGGCCTGGAACGCGGAGGTCACCTGCTTATTGATGAGGTAGGTGAAAGACTCCATCACCGTTGACGTTGCTGCGGAACGCTGATTGATCTGCGTGCGGAGCTGCTGCAGCGGAAAGTCCCTCAGCGCAACGGCGAAGGGCATTTGGGCGGTTCGGACTTTCTCCGGGGCCTGCTGGAGTCGGTGCTCCAGATCGCCGAGCTTCTTTATGGAGTTGTCGGTCATGTTCCGCTGTGATTCCAGAGCTCCGAG
This sequence comes from Streptomyces sp. SLBN-118, assembly GCF_006715635.1. Lineage (NCBI taxonomy): Bacteria > Bacillati > Actinomycetota > Actinomycetes > Kitasatosporales > Streptomycetaceae > Streptomyces > Streptomyces sp. SLBN-118. Next base: position 1,343,350 of record NZ_VFNP01000001.1, on the reverse strand, counting down.
GGACGTACGCGGATCGGCCAGCCGTGTCACGCTGATACGCAACTCTGTCTCCAGATTCCAGCGCACGGTGTCCAGCTTGGGGTCAAGAGAACGCCCCAACTCCGCCTGTCTGCTCAGGTCCAGGCCCTCAGTGAGTGACCGGTACGCATTCGCGGCCCAGAGGAGGATCAGCGCCGCGCTGGGAACCAGGGCGAGCATGAGCAGAGACGTCAGCAGGGATCTGCGTCGCCGCGAACGATGTTTCGGTCGTACCATTCAGTGTCCTCGAGTCGGGCGAGACAGGGCAGCCGCCGACGCGTGAAGCGTGCGTTTCAGCGGACGCCTGCCGGACTGCGAGCACCCGGCATGTCGTCCGATCAAGGATTCCGAATCAGAGACTCCTGGGCATCACGGAATCACCGTGAGATCAACCGCCGTCCGCCGTCTGCCCTTTGGACCTCATGAGGGCTGGGATCAACGGCGCCCGAGGCGACGACACTACGACACGGTTACGCAGCGGGTGCGTAGCCGCGGAGCGGGTAGTGACACACGTACTTCCCGCCTGCCCGTATCCCGGCCGGCCAACGAGGGTGGAGGAGCGCCGGATTCCAGCCAAGGGGGACGCTCAAGGACGCGGCACCCGCGGGGGATCGGGGGCACCGTGTCCCGCGGCCGCGCGACACGAGGAATCCGATCACCGAAACACGGGGAAAATCGTCATCATCATGCGCGAGCCGTGCGAGCGGTCAAACCCGCAGTACCAGAGAGCACGTGAATTGCACGACCAGGATGCGCCACCGGAAGAGACCGCCGGGTACCTCCTGACCACCGAACCGACCGGCCTGCCGTGGGTCCTCAGCGTTCTGCGTGCCGCTGCCCGAATGGCCACAGTGCGTGGAGAAGTTGGCCTCGCCGCCGACTACTTGCGCAGGGCTCTGCGAGAACCGCTGACGGACGACGACCGCGCGATCGTTCTCGCGGAGCTGGGCCACGTCGAAGCCGGCCGTCACCCAGCAGCCGCGGTCCGTCATCTCACCGAGTCCCTCAGCCTTCTTCCCGGCCACGCGGCGCAACGGGGCGAGGCGGTGACAGTCCTTGCCGACGCCCTGACGCGTTGCCGCCGGGGATGCCAGGCTGTTGAGCTGCTCGATCGCGAAATTCGTACCTTTGCCTCGGCGGGAGCATCCCACCCGGATCCCGACCTGGTGGCACACCTGCACCTCCAGCGTCTGCTGATCGACCTGGACGATCCGGCAAAGCGCCCCTATGTATCCCAGGCTGCTGACCACTTCGAGGCGAGGAATCCGCACGATCCCGTGGTCAGGCGAGGGGCGGCAGCCGTCCGGGCAGGCGCTGCCCTCGGGCAGAACACGGATGCCGCCGCCGTGGCTGCTCAGGCGCGCCGGGCACTGGAGGGCGAACTGCCCCGGGGAGTGATGACCACGGCCGCCGGACACGCCGTACTGTCCATGACCTGGTGCGACCAAGGGAAGGAAGCAGCCCCGTTCGTCGACCGCCTCGCCGACGACACTCAGGAGAACCGTGCGTCATCCCGGATCCTGGTGGCGATGAGCCAGAGCGAGTTCGCGTACCGGTCCGGCGACTTGCACACGGCAATCGACCTCGGCCGCGACTGCCTCAACCTTTTCTCCTCCTCCCGCGGAGACAGCAGGCTCGCCCTGGCGACCGCCACCCTGACACGTGCCCTGGTGGAAACCGAACAGACCGACGAAGCGGCGGAACTCCTCGCCCGCCCCGACTGCACCCGCCTCGAGCCGGACTGGCACTGGACCCATCTCCTGGAGGCCCGCGCACGGCTCTTCCTCGCACGCGGCCATCTCGAGGCCGCCCTGCAGGACCTCACCGAGTGCGGACGACGCCAGAGTGCCTGGCACCGGGACAACCCCGCCGTCCTGCCCTGGCGTTCCCTGGCAGCTGTCACATACTTGGCCATGGGCGACCAACGTCCAGCCGAACTCCTCGCACAGCAGGAGGTCGAGCAGGCGCGTACCTTCGGCGCGCCTCGGGCTCTCGGCATCTCGCTGCGTGCCGCCGGTCTTGCAGCGCGTGGCCGGCACGGACAGCGCCTTCTGGGAGAGTCCGTGGACCTGCTGGACCAGGCCGGGGCCGCTGTGGAGCAGGCTCGCTCGCTCGTCGCACTCGCCACCCTGAGGTTCGAAGCCGGTCACACCCGGATTGCGCGCGACCTGGCCCGCCGCGGGCTCCGCCTCGCCCAGCACTGCGGAGCGGCAGGACTGAGCACCCAGGCCCTCGACAGACTACGTAAGTTCGGGGCACGGCCACGCACCAGCCGCGTGGTCGGAATCCAGGCCCTGACCACCAGTGAACGCCGGGTCGCAGTCCTGGCAGCACGCGGCCTGACGAACCGTGAAATCGCTCAGCAGCTCTTCATCACACAGCGCACGGTGGAGAACCACCTCACCAGCGGATTCCGTAAACTCGGCATCACAGGGCGCCGACAAATCCCCGACATGGTCCGAAGCCTGGACGCCCGCATCTGAGCAGGCAAGCCGAGAACCAAAGAAAAGGCGGGGCGCCTTCGTCCAGTCCCGCGCACAACGACGATTGCCCGTCAGCCGGAGCTGACGGGCAATCGAGCGGACGGTGGCGTCACCGGCCGGCAGGGAGCGGTCCCGCCGGCCGGCGCGTCAGCGTCAGAATGCCGCGACGGCCTTCGGGTTCGGGCCGTACGCGTTCTCGTTCGGCTTGCCCTCGGTGGCCAGGAAGACGATCAGGATGATGAAGCCCACCAGCGGGATCAGCGCGATGAGGACCCACCAGCCGGAGCGGTCCGTGTCGTGCAGTCGGCGGATCGTGACGCCGAGGGCCGGAAGGAGCACGCCGACCGCGTAGATCAGCTGGAGGAAGCTCGTGCCGAGCACGTTGTCGAGGACCGCCAGTACGGCGCTGATGATGATGTTGAAAAGGGCGAACATCCAGTATTCCTGCCGACGCGCACGCCCGCCGAATACCGCGTACTTCTTGAGTACATCCACGTACCAGTTCACAGCGTCCCCCCAAAGGACCGCGCTTGGGCCTGTCCTCTTGGAGCAAGCCGGTGCGGAGAAAGTAGTGGCTTGAAGTGGGCTGGTCAAACCGTTACCTGTGACGCTTGATCAGCACCGTGAGCAGCGGCTCCAGCGGGACCGGTGAGCCAACCCTCGAATCATGATTTTGTCCGGTTCCGCGCACTTCTGAACCCCTGAACCTCGTCTGCCCAGGAGTGAGGCCGCCCAACTGCAGCCACACCACCCTCAGCGCATGTACAGCGCCTCGATGTCCGCCGCGTACGCCCCCGCGATCGCCCGCCTCTTGAGCTTCAGCGTCGGCGTCATCAGGCCGTCGTCCAGGCTGAACTCGTTCGGCAGGATGCGGAAGGCCCGGATGGACTCCGCCCGCGAGACGCTGGTGTTCGCCCGCGAGACCGCGCGCTGGATCTGGGCTCGTAGTTCCTCGTCGTCCGTCATCGCGGAGACGTCCGCCGGCTGCTTGCCCTTGAGGCTCTGCCAGTGCGCCAGCGCCTCCGGGTCCACCGTGATCAGTGCCGCGACGTAGGGCTGGTCGTCGCCCACGATCAGGCACTGCGAGATCAGTGGGTGGTGGCGCAGCTGTTCCTCCAGGGGAAGCGGGGCCACGCTCTTGCCACCGCTGGTGATGATGATGTCCTTCTTGCGGCCCGTGATGACGAGGTAGCCCTCGCCGTCGAGGTGGCCCGTGTCCCCGGTGGCGAACCAGCCGTCGCGCAGGACAGCCTCGGTGGCCTTCGGGTTGTTGAGATACCCCGCGAAGACCGTGGCGCCGCGTACCCACACCTCGCCGTCGTCCGCGATGTGCACCGACGAGCCGGGGATCGGGCGGCCCACGGTGCCGAATCGCACCGCCCCCGGAGGCTGGGCCGTGATCGCGCCGGAGGTCTCGGTGAGGCCGTAACCGTCGTAGACGGTGATGCCGGTGCCCGCGAAGAACAGCCCCAACTCCCTGCGGAGTGTCGAGCCGCCGGACACCGCGTTGCGCACCTGGCCGCCCAGCACCTCGCGCAGCTTGCCGTACACCAGGCGGTCATACACGGAGTGCAGAACCTTCAGCGACGGGCTCGGGCCGTGGCCCGTGCCCATGGCGTGGCATTCCGCGGCTTCGGCGTAGCGCACCGCGACGGCGGCGGCCTTGTCGAAGAGACTGACGCGTCCCGCCTCCTCGGCGGCGCGGCGGGCCCTGTAGAAGATCTTCTCGAAGATGTACGGGACCGCGAACAGGAACGTCGGCCGGAACTCGGTCAGGGCCGGAAGCAGCGACTCGGGCGCCAGATCGGGCTGGTGACCGAGCCGGACACCGCCGCGAAGACAGCAGACGACGACCATCAGCCCGTAAATGTGCGCGACGGGAAGGAAGTTGAGGATCGACGGCTGCACACCGGGCTCGGCGATGATCCCGCCCCAGCCTTCGAGGAGGGTGTCGCACTCCGCGGCCAGATTGGCGTGCGTGACGAGGCAGCCCTTGGGGGTGCCGGTGGTTCCGGAGGTGTAGCTGACAGCGGCGACCTGGTCGGACATCACGGCGGCGCGGTGACGGTGGATCAATTCGTCTTCCACGCCGATGCCCTGACCGATCAGGGATTCCACACAGCCCAGGTCCATCTGCCAGATCGCGGACAGCCGGGAATCGGCGTCAGTGGCCGCCGCCACGGTCATCGCATGGTTCTCGTGCTCGACCACGACGGCCCGGACCTGGGCGTCGTAGAGGATCCAGCGCACCTGCTCGATGGACGAGGTGGGGTAGACGGGAACGATCTCGACGCCGATGGACCACAGGGCATACGCCAGGAGCGTCCACTCGTACCGGGTACGGGACATGAGCGCGACCCGGTCGCCGAAGCGGATGCCGTTCGCCAGGAACCCCTTGGCCACCGCCATCACGTCGTCACGGAACCGCTGTGCGCTGACAGGTTCCCAGGTCTCCGGCCGTGGGCCGGTCAGCCGGGAGAGCTGCACCAGGGACGGGTCCCGCTCGGCCGTCTCGTACACCGAGTCGGCGAGGCCGCCCGATCTCAGTGGCTCAGTGCGCAGGGGAGGACCGCTTCCTCGCATGATGGCCGCTCCCTTCCCCGTGTCGGGGGCGCTACGCAGTGCAACTCCGGGAGCGAAACGTACCTGTTGAAAAGTCTCCTGCCTAGTTTTCGGACACATCCAGCAACGGATAGGGCGAACCACCCGAAACTCCTCGGCTCGTACGCGTTGTCCCGTACGAGCTCGCCCGCTGGACCGTACGAGTAACCCCACGTGAGCATGGGGTCGTTGTACAGGTGCAACGAGTGCGACAAGCGCGACAAGGGGGTCGCCGCCCATGGCGAACAGCAGTGCACCCGAACAGTCCGACAGCCTCAAAGCGTTCGGAGCCGTCCTCAAGGTCTTCCGTGAACGGGCCTCGCTCACACAGGAGCAGCTCGCGCCGCTGGTCTGCTACTCGCATGCCTGCGTCGCCTCGATCGAGCAGGGGCGCCGCATGCCGCCCGGCGACTTCGTCGAGCGGGCGGAGGAGGCCCTGGACTCGTTCGGGGTGCTGCGGGCGGTGGCCCAGCATGTGTCGCGACGGCCGGGTCTGGCCGCGTGGTTCCGGCTCTGGGCCCAACTGGAGTCGGCGGCCGTCAGCCTCTGCACGTACGAATGCCGGGTGGTTCCTGGCCTGTTGCAGACTCAGGCGTACGCGCGTGCCGTGATGCTGAACGTCCCGCCGCCGCCCACCCAGGCGGAGGTCGAGGAGCGGATCGCGGCGCGTACGGAGCGGCAGGAGCTGCTGGTCCGTACGCCGCCGATCGCGTTCAGCTTCATCGTCGAGGAGGCGGTGCTGCTGCGGCACACCGGCGGTGAGGGCGTCACACGGGAACTCCTCGACCACCTCATCGCCTGCGCCGAGTTGTGGAACGTCGAGCTGCAGGTCATGCCGCTGCGGCAGCCTCATCACGCCGGTTCGGACGGCCCGATGCGGCTTCTGGAGACGCCCGACAACAAGTGGCTTGGCTACTCGGAGGGGCAGAAGACCGGTCAGCTGAACTCCGACCCGAAAGCGGTCAGCGTGATGCAGATGCGCTATGCCAAGATGCGCTCACAGGCCCTGTCCCCGGCGGACTCGGAGGACCTGTTGAAGCGGATGCGAGGAGCGCTATGAGCACCAACGACGAGCTCAACTGGTTCAAGAGCAGCCACAGCGGTTCCCAGGGTGACAGCTGCGTGGAGGTCGCCCTGCACTGGTACAAGTCTTCCCACAGCGGTTCCGAGGGTGACGACTGCGTGGAGGTTGCCTGCCGCCCGGACGCCGTCCACGTCCGCGACTCCAAGGCGAAGGACGGACCGCGGCTCGCGGTGTCTCAGGCCGCTTGGGTCGAGTTCATCGAGTTCGCGGGAGTCTGAAGCGTCTGCGGGCGGTCGGAGGCGGGGGACAGGTCGGGCGACCGGCGGACTTCCGTTGTCGCTTCCCCGTCCCGTACCCGCCACAGCCACCTGATGTCCCGTCCGAAGGACCACATCAGCAGCGCCAGTGCCACAAGGACCGCCCCGGAAGCCGGCACGACCGGCAGGATCCCGGCGCCGACCACCAGGAGGATGATCCCCTGGAGCGCGGCCACCGTCTTGCGGGCCGTGCTCGGCGGCAGGGCTCCGTTCAGCCACGGCAGGACCCGGGCCGCCGCGACGAAGGCGTAGCGCATGGTGCCGATCAGCAGTACCCACGGGCCCAGGGACATGGAGACATAGACGCTGAGCACCAGGATCAGGAAGGCGTCGACTTCCATGTCGAAGCGTGCCCCCAGCGGGGACGCCGATCCGGTGTGGCGGGCGACTTTGCCGTCGACCGCGTCGAGGATCAGGGCGACCGCGGTGAGGGCGACCAGGACCGTGACCGGCGGCGGGCTTTCGAAGGAGTCCGCGACCAGCGCGGTCACACCGCCCACGAGGGTCGCCCGCGCAAGAGTGACGCGGTTGGCCGGTCCGAAGGATTCGAGCCACGAACGGCGCAGGGCGCGGGTCAGCGCGGCCCAGGTGGCGACCCCGAAGGCCAGGCCCGTCAGCCAGCCCGCGGGCCCCAGGCCGATCGCCGTGCCGAGCAGAGCGAGCAGGGCGAGCTGTGCTCCCGCTCCCACAGCGGTCTCGTGCCGCGGCCTCATGGCAAGCTGTGCGCCCGTACCCGCGGCCGTCTCCTGCCGCAGCGGCCTCATGTCGTACGTGTTGTTCAAGGCCACCGTGCGCACCCTCCGGGTGAGTGACAGATTCGATCATTCCCGCGTACCGTGGCCGCGGCTTGGTGATCAGTACGTTAAATACCGCGCGATCGTTCAGGAGGTTGCCGATGCAGCGCGTCGCACGTGCCTTCTGGCTCCGTTCTCCCGGCCACGGCGAGATCCGGGAGGTCGCCCTGCCGGTACCCGCCGCCGACGAGGTGCTGGTGCGCACGCTCTTCTCCGGGGTGAGCCGCGGCACGGAGACACTGGTCTTCCGCGGAGGTGTGCCGGAGAACCAGTACGGCGTGATGCGGGCGCCGTTCCAGGAAGGCGAGTTCCCCGCGCCCGTCAAGTACGGCTATCTCAATGTGGGGCTGGTGGAGGAGGGGCCGCGGGAGCTGCTCGGCCGTACGGTCTTCTCCCTCTATCCGCACCAGACGCGGTTCGTCGTCCCCGCGAAGGCCGTGACTCCGGTGCCGGACACCGTTCCCGCCGCGCGGGCGGTGTTGGCCGGGACGGTCGAGACGGCCGTGAACGCCGTGTGGGACGCGGCGCCGATGCTCGGCGACCGTATCGCCGTCGTGGGCGCGGGCATGGTCGGGGCCTCTGTCGCCGCCGTACTCGCCCGGTTCCCCGCAGTCCGAGTCCAGCTCGTCGACGCCAATCCCGCGCGGGCGGACGTCGCCGGGGCGCTCGGCGTCGACTTCGCGCTGCCCGAGGAGGCAGCCGGTGACTGCGATCTCGTCGTCCACGCCAGCGCCACCGAGGACGGACTCGCGCGCTCGCTGGAACTCCTCGCCCCGGAGGGAACGGTCCTCGAACTGAGCTGGTACGGAGACCGGCGCGTCAGCCTGCCGCTGGGGGAGGCCTTCCACTCCCGCCGCCTCGTGGTGCGCAGCAGCCAGGTCGGCACGGTGTCCCCGGCCAGGGGTTCTCGCCGGACCTTCGCCGATCGGCTCGCGCTCGCGCTGGACCTGCTCGCCGACCCCGCCTTCGATGCGCTGATCACCGCAGAGTGTGCTTTCGACGAGTTGCCCGACGCGCTGGGGAGGCTTGCTTCCGGCGATCTTCCGGGGTTGTGTCTGCGCGTACGGTACGACCGCTGAACAGGGCGGACCGATCGGCCGTACTACAGGTCAGATGTGCCAGCGCACCTGGAGGGTCGTCCTTTGTTCAGCATCACCGTTCGTGATCACATCATGATCGCTCACAGCTTCAGCGGGGAGGTCTTCGGACCTGCCCAGCGCCTGCACGGTGCCACCTTCCTCGTGGACGCCACCTTCCGCCGCCCCGAACTGGACGCCGACAACATCGTCGTCGACATCGGACTGGCCACCCAGGAACTCGGCACCGTCACCGGCGAGCTGAACTACCGCAATCTCGACGACGACCCCGACTTCGCCGGCATCAACACCAGTACGGAGTTCCTGGCCAAGGTCATCGCCGACCGGCTCGCGGACCGGGTGCACGCGGGGGCTCTGGGCGAAGGTGCCCGCGGCCTGGCCGGGATCACGGTCACGCTGCACGAATCGCATGTCGCCTGGGCGAGTTACGAGCGTTCGCTATGAACCGCTCCGTGCACATCGTCATGCCGGGCGCCGTCGACGATCCGGCCGCGCCCAGCGGCGGCAACGTCTACGACCGCCGCCTGTGCCGGGAACTGCCCGGCATCGGCTGGCAGGTCCGCGAGCACGCCGTCGCGGGCACCTGGCCGCAGCCGGGAGCGGACGCCCGGGCGGAACTGGCCCGGATCCTGGCCGGGGCCGCGGACGGTGCCGTGGTCCTCCTCGACGGACTCGTCGCGTGCGCCGTCCCCGACATCGTGGTCCCCGAGACCGGACGGCTGCGTATCGCGGTGCTGGTGCACCTGCCGCTGGGCGACGAGACAGGGCTCGCCCCGCAGCGGGTGGTGGAGCTCGACGCTCTGGAGCGCCGAACCCTGCGTTCCGTGGCCGCGGTCGTGGCGACCAGCGACTGGGCGGCCCGCAGGCTTGTGGCCCACCACGGGCTCGAACCCGCCCGGGTCCATGTCGCCGCCCCCGGCGCCGACATCGGGCCCCTGGCGGCCGGTACCGACGGCGCTTCGCGGCTGCTCTGCGTCGCCTCGGTGACCCCGCGCAAGGGGCAGCTGCGGCTGGTGGAGGCCCTGGCCGAGGTCGCGGACCTGCCCTGGACGCTCGTATGCGCCGGTGGCCTCCGCCAGGACCCCGCATACGTCGCCCAACTGCGCGCACTGGTCGAGAAGTCGGGCCTCGACGGCCGGGTTCACCTCGTCGGGCCGCAGAGCGGCGCGGAGCTGGACGCGACCTACGCCGATGCCGACCTGCTGGTACTCGCCTCGTACGCGGAGACGTACGGCATGGCCGTGACCGAAGCGCTCGCCCGCGGCATTCCCGTACTGGCCACGGTCGTCGGCGGACTCCCGGAGGCCGTGGGGCGCGCGCCCGACGGGACTGTGCCGGGCCTGCTCGTACGGTCGGAGGACTCCGCGGTACTCGCAACGGCGCTGCGCCGCTGGTTCGGCGACTCGGCGCTGCGCCGTCGGCTGAAGGCGGCCGCCGGCGCCCGGCGCGCCGCGCTGGACGGGTGGCAGACCACGGCCCGGAATCTGGCCGGGGCGCTGGAACAACTCCGCATCGACCCCCGGAGGGCCGCGTGAGCAGCACCGACGCACCTCGTTACGCACCCGAGTGGCTTGAGCTGCGCGAGGGCGCCGACGCCGCCGCCCGTGCGGCCGAACTCCTCGACCCGCTGCGAGAACGGCTCGTGGGCCGGGAGTCCGGCGGTCTTGTGATCCGCGATCTCGGTTGCGGCACCGGTTCCATGGGGCGCTGGCTCGCGCCCCGGCTCCCCGGCCCGCAGTACTGGATCCTGCACGACCACGACCCCGGTCTGCTCGACCTGGCGGCCGCTCACACGCCTCGTACGGCTGCCGACGGCAGTCCCGTCACGGTCACCACGGAGCGGGGCGACATCGCCCACGTGACGGCGGACCTCCTGGCCGGTGCCTCGCTGGTGACGGCCTCCGCTCTTCTGGACGTCCTCACCCGGGACGAGGTGGATGCGCTTGCCAGGGCGTGCGCGGGGGCGGGCTGCCCCGCGTTGCTGGCGCTGTCCGTGGTGGGGCGGGTCGAGCTGACACCGGCCGAGCCGCTGGACGACCAGATCGCCGACGCCTTCAACGAACACCAGCAGCGCAGCGGTCTGCTGGGGCCCGAGGCCGTCACGGTCGCTGCCGAAGCGTTCATGCGTCAGGGAGCGACGGTACGGATGCAGGCCAGCCCGTGGCGGCTCGGCGCCGACGAGTCGGTGCTGGTGGCGCAGTGGCTGCGCGGCTGGGTCGGCGCGGCCTGCGAGCAGAGCCCGTCCCTGGCACTGCGCGCCAAGGAGTATCTGCGCCGCCGCCTGGCGCAGTGCGCGGCGGGCGAGTTGACGGTGGTGGTGCAGCACACCGATCTGCTGGCACTGCCTCGCGCGACGGGCAGGACGTCATGAGAGGGGGGACGAAGGCTCGCCTGGGAACGCTCGCCGGAGCGGGCATCCTGGCCGTGCTGGTGTGGCGTCTTGGCACCGGTGCCTTCGTGGACGGGCTGGCGAGGATCGACGGCCCCACCCTCCTGGCCGCCCTCGGACTGGGTCTGCTCACCACCGTGTTCAGCGCCTGGCGCTGGCGTCTGGTGGCCCGTGGCCTGGACATCCGGCTGCCGCTCGGCCGGGCCGTCGGCGACTACTACCGGGCCCTGTTCCTGAACGCGGCGCTGCCCGGTGGCGTGCTCGGCGATGTGCACCGCGCGGTGCGGCACGGCCACAACACCGGTGACATCGGCCGGGGTGTCCGCGCGGTCGTCCTCGAACGGACCGCCGGGCAGGTCGTCCTGATCGCCGTCGGCGGGGTGGTGCTGCTTGTTCAGCCTTCCCCGGCTCTGACAGCGGCCCGCCACCTGGCGACGCTGCCGACTCTTGCTCTGGCCGTCGCCGTGGCGGGCGCGCTGATGATCACCCTCGCTGTCCGGCTCCGCGGGAAGCCCGGCACCTCGCGCTGGCACCGGGCGACCCGCACCGCGCTGGCCGAAGCACGCCTCGGACTGCTCGCCCGCGCCAGCTGGCCGGGAGTGGTGGTCTCGTCCGTCGCGGTGCTGGCGGGGCATCTCGGCATGTTCCTTCTCGCCGCCCGGGCAGCGGGATCAACTGCTCCGTTCGCCCAGTTGGCCCCCCTGATGGTGCTGGCTCTGCTCGCCATGGCGCTGCCGCTGAACGTCGGTGGCTGGGGACCCAGGGAAGGCGTCACCGCCTGGGCCTTCGGTGCCGCGGGACTGGGCGCCGCCCAGGGCCTGACCGTCGCCGTGGTCTACGGAGTGCTCACCTTCGCCGCGAGCCTGCCCGGTGCCGGCGTGCTCGTCGGCCCCTGGCTCGCCCGTCTTGGCCGCCCGCAGGTCGAGTTCGAAGAGCGTGTCCTCACCGAGGAAGACACGTCGGACCGGTGGGCGAAGCGCTTCGCGCATCACGGGCTCTCCGGCGAAGCGCAGGCCGGGAATGCCGTCGCCGATCAGGACCGGCGCCACGGTGACGTAGAGCCGGTCCAGCGCCTGCTCGTGAAGGAAGCGCGACACGGTGACGCCGCCGCCCTCGATCAGCACCCGGCCAAGGCCGCGCCGCGCGAGCGTGTCCAGCAGGCGCCGCGGGGCGAACGCATCCTGGTCCGGCAGGGTCAGAACCTCGACACCGTCGGGGACGGACTGGTCACGGCCGCTGTCGGCGCCCACGACCCACAGAGTGGGGGCTGACCCATCGGTGAACACCTGGCGCCCCAGTGGCACCCGGCCGCGCGGATCGAGGACGACGCGCACCGGGTTGGTCCCCGCGCAGGCGCGCACGGTCAGTTGAGGATTGTCGGCGACAGCTGTGCCCGCACCGACGACCACTGCGTCGGACAGCGCCCGCAGATGGTGCAGATGGCTGCGGTCCTCCTCGCCGGTGACAAAGTCGGCGTCGCCGGTACGGGTCGCGATGAACCCGTCCAGGCTCTGCCCGAGCTGCGCGAACGCAACGCGCGGACCGGCCAGGCACAGCGGCAGATAGCGCTCCGCGAGCCACTCGGCCTCGGGCGTGGCGCCCTGCGTCCAGCGCCGGCCGCCATGAGGGTCCCGGGCCAGTCCCGCGGCCTGTGCGTCCGCCTCGGACCGGACGGCTCGCAGCCGCTTCCAGGCCTCGACCGCATCCAGCACACCACCGAGGCCGCTCATCGCGTCCCCCGACCGGAAAGCAGGGAGAGGTACTCACCGAAGGATTCGACCAGGGAGGCCAGCAGATCCTTTCCCTTATCGGCGGATGCCATTGAAGGACGGCCGATGACACCGGAGTCCGTGAGGGCCTTCATACCGAGAGTGAGGAGATGCTTACGGTCGTCGGCGAGGAAATCGGATGTCTCATACCCGGGGCGGACGAGTTCGGGGTGGGCGTGCAGCAGGATGGATGTCTCCACTTCCCCCGCGTGCATATCGCTGTGCGAGGGAGTCTGTACACCGGCTCTGGCCCGTGCGGCGTCCCAGTCCGCCGTGCCCGGGAAAAGCGCCATTGGTATGCCGCTGCTCTCGGATTCCTGAACGACATTGCGCAGTACGTAATTTCCGCCGTGCCCGTTGAGCAGAATCAGGGCGCCGATACCGGAGCGGCTCAGGGAGTCGGCGATGTCCCGTACGACCGCGCTGAGAGTGGCGGCGGAAATACTGACCGTGCCCGGCCAGGCGGCGTGCTCGTGGGAGCAGGAGACGGTCAGCGGAGGAAGGTGGAGGACCGGATGAGCTGCGGCGACCTCCCGGGCGATGGTGCAGGCGATGACCGTGTCGGTCACCAGAGGCAGGTACGGACCGTGCTGCTCGAAGCTGCCGATCGGAAGGACGGCCACACCTGCCCCGCCGGCCCGCACGTCCTCCGTCGAGTGCAACGGCAACACACCCGGTGCCTGCTGTGGTGTTCCCGAACCGCTCATGTCTTTCCGGCCTTTCGTTGTTCGCTCTGGGCGCCCGTGGTCGAACGTGATGAATCGGGCGCCCAGTTGTACCCTTCGTGTTTTACTCTCACATCACCCGCAGTCTGCCAGATAAGATCGGACCCATGACAGAAATTGATGGCGCGTTCCACGGAAGTGTTCGTCCATCAGGTGTCGAACGAGTGGTGGATGTCCAACTGTCCACCGTGCACGGCGATTTCATCGCCATCGGCTACCTGGACCGCAATAGCGGTGATGAACAAATGGTGCTGGTATTCGGCGATGTCGAGCGGGAAGGAGCACTTACCCGCGTGCATTCGGAGTGTCTGACCGGAGATGTCTTCGGTTCCAAGCACTGCGAGTGCGGCGACCAGCTGTCCGCAGCGCTGGACGCCATCGTGCAGGAAGGGCACGGCATCCTCGTCTACCTCCGGGGCCACGAGGGGCGCGGAATCGGCCTGCTGGCCAAGCTCCAGGCGATGAAGCTCCAGGCGGAGGGCCTTGACACGGTCGAGGCGAACATTGCCCTCGGGCTTCCGGTCGACGCCCGCGACTACGGGTCGGCAGCCGAGATCCTGCACGATCTCGGCGTCCAGTCGGTACGGCTGCTGTCGAACAACCCGCTCAAGCGCGAGGCGCTGCTGCGGCACGGCATCAAGATCGCCGAACTGGTGCCCCTGCTGATACCGCCGCGCGCCGAGAACCGGTCCTATCTGTGGACCAAGCGGGACCGCCTCGACCACTTCCTGCCGCACCTGGACGGCACAGCCGAGTAGCGCTGCTCGTCCCGTACGTCACGCCATC